>NZ_JAYLVN010000007.1:0-272250 GCF_046156345.1 Variovorax sp. H27-G14 | reverse complement strand
GTGTCTTCTTTCTCTTGCCTGCATGCTCGGCATCCGAAAAACTGATCTGGCTCATCGTTGGCTCTCCTTCAGCTGGGTGATCAACGTTCAGGTCGGCAATCGGTGGACTTGATCAGACGTTCCCTAGTAGCAGCATCGGCAGCAGCGAACCCACTTGTCAGCGCTGTACCAGTAAATATCCATTGAGCAGTCCAATAGCCCCTATACGCCGCCGAATCCCCCTCCTTCTTCGCCTCCCCCGCGCTGTAAGCCGACATCACCGCATTCAATGCCCCACCCGCCACCCCCGACACAGCCGCCACCGTCTTGAGCACCGCCAGCCGGGTGCTCATCTGGATCAAGTGCTTGCCCGCCACTTGCTTCATCAACCCCGCCTTGTGCGCGCCGGCCAAGGTATCGGCCGCAGCGCCGATCAAGCCGCTCGCGCCATCGGCCACGCTGCCGGCCAGCATGGCGACCGCGTTGGTCATCCAGCCGAACTTGTTTCTGCCGGTTTCGGTGTTGATCAAGCCCTTGAGCAGCTCGTAGGTCTTGTCGCGCATGTTTTTGTCGTTGGCGCGGTTTGCGTTGCCGAGCAGCAAGTCGTTGACTTATTCGAGCACGGCTTTCTGATTGCCGAACATCGCACGCAACACCACGACCTGCTTGTCGGTGATGGGCTTGTCCATCAGGTGCGCAAGGTAGGCGGCGTAGTCGCTTTGTTTGCTCAGCGGCTGCGGGAAGTGCACCAGGGCGCTTTCGCGCGCATAGATTTCTCCGGGCCGGGTGGGCGCCAGTCGCTGGCCGGGGTCGTTTTCGTCGAAGTGGCATCCGAAGTACTGGAGCGTGGCGGGCAGCATCTTGGTCTGAAGCCAGTCGGCTTCGTCCGTGCTGCGCCCGCTAATGTTGAAGCCGCCGATCATCGGGAATGCCCCAGCACTCGCGCACGAAAAACCCAACGGCGAAACGACAACATCGGTAATACCGGGCACCGCTTGGAACGGTTCGCGCTTTTTTGCTCGACTTGTTGCATCACACGGCCGGAGGTGGTCCAGGCCGCAGCCTGCGGTAGGCGTCGGTGCGCAAGTCCACTTCGTTGATAAGTTGCCCGATGGCGCTCTTGATCTCTTCAGGCCATTCGACCTTCTGCGCCGTCCATACCGTCAACCGGTTGAAGAACAACCAGTGCACGTACAGCGGCACAGTGACGGGCATGCTGATGTATTTGAAGAGAGTCCTCCAAGGTTGCTCCTTCCAGCGTCGCCCAGGCTGATCGAGGAACGGCACAACAGCACCGAAGTCACTCCAGGGCACATAGGCGCCCATGTTCGACACGGGCGGGAACTCGCCTTGCACGAGCGGCGCGGAGCCGTTCTCCATGTAGCGCCGGATGTACTCCCACAGCGCCGGCACGAAGTCGACGCTGGCGAAAGCAAAGTGGTCGACGATGGTGGGATCGTCCTGGCTCTTGCGTACCAGAAAGACCAGGTGGTGCACACGGCTGGCCGTGGCCGTGCTGGCCTGCAGCGTGGTGTGATGCTCGGCGTCGACCAACTCCCAGTCGTAAGCGACGAGTCGGGATTTGCGCGGGCCGAAGAAGCCCCAGCGGCGAGCGCCGGATTGAACAACCTTGTAGACCTTGCGATGCTTGCGGTCGAAGTAGATGGGGCTGTCGGCAGAGGCGAAGAGTTCGAGGTAGGCGAAGAACACGAAGAACATCCAAGAGCCGAGATAGGCGAAGGCCATAGCTCCATACGCTCCGTTTCTAATTGCTCCTTCCAACGCGAACGTTGTGAACAGGTACGTTCCAATTACACCAATTACGAAGCAGTGCGCCAAGTAATGCCCGCCGCCTCCCGTCAGGTAAACCCTCTGAAACTCAATCGCGTCGGGATACACCCCCGTGAGATGTCCACCGTGACCGACCGAACCACCGCCACTCCACCTCTGGGCATACCTCTCCACGAGTCCGATGACTTTGCCGCCATTGCGATCTTCGTCGGTGCTGCGCCCGCTAACATTGAAGCCGCCGATCATCGCGAACGCCCGTAGCCATCGTTCATGCGATCCCATGGGTCAAGGGGTGCTTTCGGTGGCGGCCTTGGCACCGCAGGTGGTGCTGGATGGGCCTTGAGCACGCGCGCGATTTCCTGATCGGTCATGGGCTTGTGCACCAATTCCATCAGCAGTTCGTACTGCAGCAGTTCCCTGTCCATGTCCTTGTAGCGCCCGTCGGTGTCATTGCCAAAATAACCTCGCGCGACCCAGCGTTGCAATTCGGTGCGCTCGGCCAGCACCGCCCACACGGTGGCAACCACACCAACGATCAACAGTACCAGTGCTGCGCCGCTGACCACACTGGCCACCCCCAGCGCCAATGCTTCAGCCTCCATGCCGACGATCACCGTCAAGAAGACCCGCGACGCTCCCCTTTTGATCAGCTTTGCGGCTACGTCTTGAGCAATCGCGCCCAATGCCAGATTGGTTGCACCGCGGGTCACAATATTCCTGTAGACCAAGGTCATCACCGCGCCGTTCAAGCCGAACGCAAGTGCAGCAACCAGGTGCGCGCTATAGGCAGCTTTATCCCCGTTCTGATCCGCCTCAACCGCCTTGCGAAACGACATCACCATGTTCAACAGCCCCCCAGCCATACCCGCCATCGCAGCCCCTGCCCTGAGGTTGCTCAGCGAACTGCTGACCCGGCTCATCGCCATCCCCCTCTCAGCGCCATGCTCCGAAATCATCTGCATCTGAAGCCCCGCCGCCCGCAGGTCCAGCGCCCCGCCGATGACACCCGCGCCTCCGTCCGCCACACTGAGGAACCGGTCGAGCAACTTGCTGTTGTCGCCCTTTTCCAAGTCCTTCAGGAGATCGCGCAGAGACCACACAAGGCCCAGGCCCTGCACGATCATCACGGCGCCGCCGAACAACTGGTCGGTCCGGATGCCCTTGGCCTCTGCCCTGATAGCCTCCTTGGTGACATAGGCCTTGATGTTTTTGACCGTGGCCCGGTCGTAGGTCTGCAAGTCGGTGGCCTTGATCTGCTCATCGAACTTCGCCTGGGTCAAGCCGCCGAAGGTTTTGGGCGACGCAGCGGGCATCCGCGGGGTCTCGCTGGGAATCAGGTTGATGTTGCCGGTCTCGGCCTCCAGCATGACTATCTGTCGCACAACGATCTTGCTGCCCACGCGCTTGTTGCGTATCGCGCGACGATCCGCTTCGGAATAACCGACTGGGTTTTTGTCCATGTACTCCAGCACCTCCTCCATCAGCCATTCGAAGCGGATGACGACCGGAATGCTGGGCTTGCCGCCCTCCACGGCGGTGCGCATGGCACTGAGCAAGGTCTGCTCGGCAACAGCCAGCGCCGGAAGCCGCTTCAGGAACTTCTGCGCCTTCTCCGGAAGGGTCAGTCCGTCCGGCCACTTGAGACTGATGCTGAGCTGAAAGGCTGCGGCCGCGATGGCGCTCAGTTGGCCAGCGCACAAGCCCATCACGAGGGCTTTCATCCAGCTGTGTTTCGGTCCCCATTCGGCGGTGACCATCGCCTTGAAGATGTCCTGCGACTTGTCGCGCATGTTGTTCTCGTTGTCGCGGTCGGCATCGCCGATCAGCATGGCGTGCACCTTGTCGATCACGCTCTTCTGGTTGGCGAACATGGCACGCAGGGCCACGGAGCCTGGATCGGTGATGGGCTTTCCCAGCAGGCGCTCCAGGTAGCGCTCGCAGCAGTCGGCTTTGCTTTGGGGCTGGGGGTAGTGGATGCGATGGCTTTCACCCGCATAGATGGCGCCTGGGCTTGTGGGCGCGAGGCGCTTGTTGGGATCACTCTCATCGAAATGGTGCGTGAAATAGCCATCCGTTGGTGCACCGGCGGCGGTGAGCCAGTCGTCTTCGTACAGCGCCAGGCGGTCGGCCACGGGGCAGCGCTGGGCATCGAACTGTCGCTTCCATGACTGGCGCTTCTTTGCATCGATCTGGCCGGCAATGGAACGCCATTGAGCGGCACCCTCTGCACGCCCGTTGGAATCGGCGCGACGCTCGCGCGCATGGTGGTCGGGTCCGCGCAGTTCTCCGTTGGGACTGCCGTCCGGAGCCGTGCCTTCCGTCGGCGCCCAGGCATAGCCGTGCGCACGGATGTTCGGCGTGGCCTTCACTATTTCGCTCCAGCGCGCCTGCGACATCTGGCCTCCAAGAGATGCCTTCGCCTGGGCCATCGCACCGGCTTCGATCGAGGTCTTGAGACTGCTCAGCAACTGGTTGGTCATCAAGGGCCACGCGATGTGGGGCGCCAGGAGTTCTTCCTTGTCCCGTTTGTCCCGCGCCATGCGTATGCCGTTCAGATCCGCAGCCAACCCCACCGGGTCTGGAATGGCCACCACCATCGGCCGCCCCTTGCTGCCTTCGTTCTGCTTTTGCATCACCGCCGCCATGGCGCGCGCGGCATGGCTCGCGGAGACATCGCCGGGCGGGTAGAACGGGGTAGCGTCTTCCGTGAGGCCGCCGTGCGCCAGGCTCTGCAGTGCGTAGTCGGCCACATGCTGTTTGAGCAGCTCGGCTTCGGCGGCAAAGCCGTGCGCCGGCGACGCACCGGTCAGGTTCACCTCGACCATGCCGGCCGCCTTTGGGTTCTCCATCACCTGGGCTTTGATCGCGTCGCTCCACCAGTTCATGCTGAAGCCGATCCATACCCGGGCGATACGCTCGGGCTCGGCAATGCAGATGGTGCGCACGTCGTGCGGATGGGTGATCTTCTTGTCGCAAGCGAACTCGCTGCTTTGAAAGACGAACTCGCCCTCCGGTATCAACGCCGCCCGGTCGTACACCCGGTAGGCCTGCCAAGGCTTGATCTGGCCCGTGGGCTTTTCATCCGGAAAGAACACATACACATACCCCTCGCGGCGCAGCAGGCGCAGGGCGTATTTGGTTTTCCCCTTCAGGTCGGGCAAGGCGAATGCCTTGACGGTGCCGGGGTGCGTGTCGAGCGCGGCGACGCCCTGGGGCGCGATCTCCGGGTCTGTGCCGATGGCGGTCGGGCGCACCAGCAGGATCGACAGACCGGTCTTTTCGCATTTCTTGCAAGTCATGGGATAGGGCGAATGTTCGTCAAAAAGGAAGGCAGCAGGGCAATGCGGTCAGGCTCGGTAGCTCTGCAGCGACGGGGCGGGCGGCGGCGCATCGGCCCATCGATCGCGCAGCGCCGCGAGCCTTTCGGCCAAGGGCTGGTCGGTCTGCAAGCTGCGCGCAATGCGGCCCGGCAGGTCGGGGTAGTGCTCGAAGGCCGGGAAGCGCAGCGCTTCGGCGGCGTAGGCGGCCAGGTCATCCGGCCTGCGCAACCCGTGCCGGCGCGCGCGTGAAAGCAGCGTCGTGATTTGGGCCGCCGCGTCGTCCGGCAGCGGATGGCGAAAGCGCTGCCATGCCATGAGGCCCAGGTTGATGGCTTCGGCATCGGCCATGCATTGCAAATGCGCGGCCTCCAGTTGCAACGGTCCACAGGTGGCGGCGCCCGGTTGGCCTTGCAACGCACGCAGCGTGAAATTGCCGTCGAGGTAAATCCAATGCGCGATCCCTTTGAGCTGCCGCCCCCAGTCGATGGCCGGCAGGAGGGGCGGCGCTTCGGGCGTCGAGCCGGCGCCCTGATGCAGCAACGCAAGCACGCGACGGTCGGCGAGCCGCAGATAGCCGCCTCTGTTCGGGGCATCGCTCGCCAGCAGCAGCGCGCCGACTTGGCGAGCCAGCACTGCACCGTCATGGGGTGCGTGCGGTTGCAGCCAGCCACCGATGCGACAAGGGCCACTCCCGTTCGCACAGGCTTGCAGATGCTCTTCAACAGCCCAAGCAATGCTCTGTTCCAACAGTGGGTCTCGCGTATCTTTGAGTTCGACCAGATAGGGCAGTTGCTCTGCATGCACTCGCAAGGCGTCACCCGGCACGGCGTAGCGCGGGTTCGATTCGATGGGCGGCTCGACATCACCATTGAATGGATCGACCAGCAGGTACACCGGCCCTGGTCTCAATTGCTGCTCAAGCGACGATGCCAGTGCCGCATGAAGCGGTACGGGCACGGCCTCCCAGGGCCAATCGACCGGGGTCTCGCTCACTTGGTTTTCCATTGCCGTCATTTCAAAATGCCAGCGCCGCCGAGTCCCGACTTGATGTCGTCCGGCGAGCAACCCTTGAACGCCTCGGTGCTCAGCGGCAGTTGCGCCGGCCCCGTCTTGAGATGGCTCGCCGCATGCTCCACCCACCCGCCCAGGGTGCCATGCAGGATGCTTCCGTTGCTCCACTCGGTGAAACTCCCGCCGCCGTTGACGACCACCTTCTTCGGCGCGGTGATGTGAATCGCGCCCGTGGTGCTGGTGATGCGAACGGCCTGCTTGGCGGTGACGTTGATGCGGTCCTTGTGCGCCTGGATCTGGACCTTGTCGTTGCCGGCGATCCACTTCATGCCGTTCTTGAACGCGAACAGGCGGATGCCGTCCTTGGCGCTGACCAGCAGGCGTTTGGCGGCGCTCAGGCTGATGTGGCCTTCGCTGGTGATCGCGATGTGCTCTCCGGCCTGCAGGTGCAGGCTGCCGGGCGTGGTGGCGGCGATGCCGGCGGCGCTGGCCAGCACCAGCTGCGGTTCGTTGAGTTCGGGGAACCGGCCTTGGGCCGTGTTGCCGCCGCCGCTGCCCTTGATGGCGTCGTTCTGGGTGCCAAGCGACTGAGCAACCTTGGCCTGATCCTGACCTTGGTCCTGTACCTGGGCCGTGGCGGCGGCTTCGGCGAGGCTTTGGTGTTGCGTCTGGGCCATCTTCAGCCGCGCAGTGGTCTCGCCCATGTCCTTGGCATGGTTGGCCGCGTTGCTTCTGGCCTCGGTGGTGATGAGCAGCCCGTCCTGTGCCCTCACCACCCCATGCCCGTCCGTCCTCAGCTCGAAGCCCTCGCCTCTGGGGTCTTTCCTGCCCGCGTTGTCCTCCACCCGCGTGATGAACCCCAGGCTCACGCTGGAGCTCTTGTGATCGCTCTTGAGCTGCGCCTGGATCTTCCCTTCCGTGTCGTCCATCACCAGGTGGTTGCTTCTGCCGGCCGCGCTGTTGCCGCCCTCCTTCGTCAACTCCCTCGACCTGAACCCGCTCAAGGCCGATTGGCCCGGCAATGCCCAAGGCGGCTGGTTCGATTGGTTATGCACCCGGCCCGTGCAGATCGGCAGATCGAGGTCCCCGCCGATGAAGCTCACGATCACCTCCTGCCCGATCCGCGGGATGTGGATGCCGCCCAGCTGGTTGCCCGCCCACGGCGAGCTGACCCGCAGCCAGCAGGTGCTGTGCTGGTTGTTCTGGCCCACACGGTCCCAGGGGAATTGCACCTTGATGCGACCCAGCTCGTCGGTCCACAGGTTCTGGCCCTCGGGGCCGACGACCAGGGCAGTCTGGGGGCCATGGCTCGTGGGCTTCTCACGGGTCGGCATCGGGCGCAGAGCCTCGGCCACCGGGTGTGCTGTCAGGTCGACCTGAACACGCCAGTGCTGCTTCCTGGCCTCGCTGGCGTCCTTGTTCTGGCTGTCCTGGGCCACGTCTTCAATGAGGAACCGGGTGTCCAGGACCAGGTACTCGGCATTGGCCGATTGGCGTGGGTGGCGGGCGAGCTTGAAGGTGCAGCCCGGGACCATGCCCCGGAGGTTGCCGCTGGCCTGCGCTCGGGCGCCTTGGGTGCGCAGGGCCTGCATGCGCAGCAGGGCCAGCAGCCGGCCTTCATCTTGAGGGTCATTGGCATCCGCATTGCCGGCCTTGGGCTGGGCATAGTGACTGCCTGCAGCGCTGGCTGCGTGCCACTGGTAGACCTCGCCATCCGACTGTCCGGTGGGCCTTGGGTCCTTGCGCGCGGCACTCAGGTTCGCCCTGGGCCGGGTGTAGTCGTAGTCTCTTGTCTCGTACCGCCCACTGGTGAGCTGGTGCTCGGGCATGAAACTGCGCAGATACTCGGCATCGACCTTCCAGCCGGGGGCGTGGTATTCGACTTCTTGGTAGGCGGCGCTCTGGCTGGGTGCATACGCGCCCATGGCATCCGTGAGCACCAGCCTGTGCTTTCCTTGCGAATGCTCGAAGTGGTAGCTGATGCCCCATTCCTGGCACAGCCGCTCGAAGAAGGCGAAGTCGCTCTCGTTGAACTGGGTCTGGTAGTCGCGTACCGGATAGGTCTCGATCAGGCGCTTGTCGACCGGGAACGCGTAGTCGGCCAGCAGTTCGTCCAGGATCTGAACGACGGTCTTGTTCTGGAAGATCTTGCAGTCGGTGGACAGGGTGGCCAGGTGAAGCCAGGGGCGCAGCACCAGGCGGTACTGGACATGGCGGCCCTCTTCGCCCCACAGGGCTGCATCGGTGATCAACGCGTTGATCTGGCGTACACCTGCGCCAACGTGGTCCACGCTGGCGCCGACTGCGCCAGGTGCAAACGAACCCGAGCCATCGAGCTCGATGAGGCAGCTGAGCTCGCGCCCGATGAAGCTGTCGAGATCGAAATCTGCAGCGCCACTCGCGCCCAGGTTCAAGTCATCGGGCGTCTTGAGCAGCAGCTCGTACGCAAACAGGCTGTTCAAGCCCTCACGGCCCGACAGCCGCACGGGCTCCAGCGACGCTCGGCCCTGAAAAACAGGGAGCGCAGAACTCTCGATGCGCAACGTGTGGCTGTTCAGCATGCAAGTCTCCCTGCGCAAGCCGAACCTTGCGCCTGATCGAAGCAAACTCCGCTGACGACAACCGGCTTCACTTCTCGCGCACTCCCCACAGCTCCATCCGCAATCCCGGAAACTCACCGGACACGTGCAGCGCCAACCCACCGTGCTTGAGCAGGTGCTCCCACAACGGTCCGCGCGACTCGATCTGGAAATAGACAAAACCCGCGTTGAACGGAATCTGCCTCGGCGGCACTGGCAAGGTCTGCAGCGGAATGCCAGGCAGATGCGAGCGGATGAGTTCGGCCAGGCGATCGCTCGGCCCAACCTTGCAACGCGCGGGGAACTGGCTCGCGAGCTGATCGGGCGGCGTGTGCGCCGCCACCGCGAACACAAGGCTCGAGAAGCCCTGCAGCTCGGACGGTTCCAGGTTGGCCACGCGCACGCCGTTGGGGCGATCTGCCAGCGGAATGCTCTGCGCGCTGCGCACCAGCACGTCGTTGAGCAAGGCCTGCACGTCGCCGACCAGCTCTTTGAACGAGAGGTAGGGGTCGATGTGCTGGTAGGCCGGATGCTGCCTCGGACGGCGCGTGCTGGGCCGCACGAAGGTTGCGAGCTCGCTGCTCAGCGTACGCAGCAAGGTGTAGAGATGCTCGGGCGATGTCTCGCGCACGCGCAGCCAGTGCTCGAGCAGGGGCTCGTAGCGATTGAGGATTTGTAGCAACAGAAAGTCCGACACCTCGGCGGCTTCACTGGACTTGCCGTCGCTGCCGCTGAGCCGGCCTGCGAGCGACTGCGCGCGCAAATGGCAGAGGCCGTGCAGGTTGGTAACCCAGTCGGACAGCAGCGTGCTGGCGCCATAGCCGACAACGGGGGGAATCAGGTTGTTGTCGATCGCGATGCTGCCGTCGGAGCGCAGCGTGGTGACGCGGGCCAGCGGCAGGCCGATCCAGGCGTCGGTGAGCTCGCGCTGCGGCAACAGGCGAAGACGCAGGCGCGAGAGCTGCACCGTTTTTGGCCCCTGCCCGATGGAGTTGGCATCGCGCAGTTCGGTGTCGAACACAGCAAAGCGGGCCAACGATGCGGACGCTGCACCGGGATCGTCGAAGCTCGTTTCTTCGCCGTTCGGCGTGCGGATCGGCACCGCGAGATAGATGACCTGCTCCAGGTGCTCGGGCAGTATCGTGAGCGGCGCGGGTGGCGGCGTCTGGCCCGGCGTGTCGAACGGCGTGCCGTCGGAAAAGATGCCAGACGCGCTGGCCAGCACCAGCTTGCCCAGCGACAGCGATTCGGCATCGATGCCGAAATGGCTGTACCCCCAGAAGAAGGGATTGAGCACGGCTGCGCGCTTGTGCGCGAGATGCTCCAGGTAGCGCTCTTGCTGTTGAAACAGCTGCGGCCGCAAGAACAGGCCTTCGCTCCAGGCTACTTTGTTGTACCAGCTCATGGGTTCGTTCGGTAGGGGTGAAATGGGCTTGGAATCACTCGACGGGCGTGATCCGAACGCCTCTGCTCTGGAGCTGGATCTGCAACTTCGACTTGTTCGCGGGCCAGGCCGCGCGATACCAGGCGGCCTCCGGCGCGGGTGCGATCTTCTGGACAGCGCGCCAGTCAGACTGAGCCAGGTCGCGGTAACCCGCGAGGACGGCGATGGCGCCAACGTCGGGATGCGATTTGCGCCGGATGGTCTTGACGTCACCCGGTCGCAGGATGAATTCCTCGCGCGTGAGAAGGTCCGCGCCGATCACAGCCTTGTCGCTGTTCTGCAGCGAGAAGTAGTCGGCGGTTTCGAAGACGGCCTCCGATCGCAATTCGTAGACGCGCACCAGAATTGGCGCGGGCCGCTCCTTCTCGTCGGGATTGAGGTCCGGCGCCGCGGTGATGGTGATGTCGAGCTTGATCTGCTCCCTGGGTGCAAAGGAGAACTGTTCGGCCGGGGCGGCGAAACGCGGGAGCACGGGCGCGGACGCCTGGGGCGCCGTCGGTGCGACCTGAGGCGCCGTCGGCGCTGAGAGAGGGACTGTCACCGTCACCTGTGCACGAGCCGTTGGCGTGCCGACAAACGCCACGCACACGACCGCCCCCACCGCTCGCAAGAGAACGCGCGAACGTTCGACGAACGCCGCATGCATCGGGTTGGTTGAAGTAGAAGAACGCATGGTGCAGGCCAATGGAAGGAGAAAAAAGAGACTTCGACGGGAAGGCAGAAAAGTCCACGCGAGAACCGGGCGCCATCGCCCCGGCCCTCGCCTGGCATCGAGATCGCACCAGGGCCTGTGCAGCCCTGGCTTGCGCCTTCTCAGGCTCGGTCGATCAGGATTCCTTGTTGCCCTTGATGTCGTAGCCGGCGGTCACTGCGCCGCCGCTGCCGCCCTGTGCGTTCTGCACGGCGTACTCCTGCTTGATCTTCGAGAACGACAGGCGCACACGCTCCTTGACACGCAGCTCGTCGGAGTTCGCACCGAAGGGTTGGACGCTCGTGATGATCACGTCGGAGAACGTGAACTTGAGGTATTCCAGCGGATCGCCGCCGGCCTTGCGCACGGTCAGCTTGGCTTCCTGCACGTGCTTGCCGGTGAGGCAATACTTCATGAGGTTGGGGCTGGCACGATCGACGTAGTGCTCGAATTCCAGGTCTTCGACGGTTGCCTTGCCGGCACCGCCGCCCGAGCCCGCATGCATGGTCGACTCCTGCAGCGCGCGCCAGTTGAAGGCGAGGACTTCGATTTCATTCTTGTGGGCCGAGTCGGGCGACTCGCCTTCGATACCGTTGATCTTCAGAAAAATATCTTGAGACATGCAAACTCCCTTGCGTTGAACAAAAAAAACTGACTTCCCAAAAACGGAACGTGCCCAGACGCTCACGCGCCGAGGCGCGCTCATCCGCGATGTCTTCGCATCGCTGATTCATGAATGAGGCTTCGAGCGGCGGCTGTATCAGGCCGCTTGCTTGAGCGACGGCAGCTTGGCCACCAGGCGCAACGACACCGTCAAGCCTTCGAGCTGAAAGTGCGGGCGCAGGAAGAACTTCGCGCTGTAGTAGCCCGGGTTCCCCTCGATGTCTTCCACCACGACCTCGGCGGCGGCGAGCGGGCGCCGTGCCTTGGTTTCCTGCGAGGAGTTCGACGGATCGGCATCGACGTAATGCATGATCCATTCGTTGAGCCAGCGCTGCATGTCCTCGCGCTCCTTGAAGGAGCCGATCTTGTCGCGCACGATGCACTTCAGGTAATGGGCGAAGCGCGTGCTGGCGAACAGGTACGGCAGGCGCGCCGAAAGGTTCGCGTTGGCGGTCGCATCGGGGTCCATGTACTCCTGCGGCTTTTGCATCGACTGCGCGCCGATGAAGGCCGCATGGTCGGTGTTCTTGCGGTGCACCAGCGGGATCAGGCCGGCCTTGGCGAGCTCGGCTTCGCGGCGGTCGGAGATCGCGATTTCGGTCGGGCACTTCATGTCGAAGCCGCCGTCGTCGGTCGGGAAGGTATGGCACGGCAGGTTCTCGACCGTGCCGCCCGATTCGACACCGCGAATCATCGTGCACCAACCGTAGAGCTTGAAGCTGCGGTTGATGTTGACGGCCATGGCGTAGGCCGCGTTGTTCCACACGTAGTTTTTGTGGTCGGCGCCTTCGGTTTCTTCTTCGAAATCGAACTCGTCGACCGGGTTGGTCTTGACGCCGTAGGGCAGCCGCGCAAGAAAGCGCGGCATGGCCAGACCGACGTAGCGCGAGTCCTCGGTCTCGCGCAGCGAGTTCCAGGGTGCGTGTTCGAGGTTCGAGGTGATCTTGGCAAGGTCGCGCGGATTCGACAGCTCTTGCCACGACTCCATGCCGAGCAGCGAAGGCGCGGAGCCCGCGATGAAAGGCGCGTGCGAGGCGGCGGAGATCTTCGCGATGGCGCCGAGCACCTCGACGTCGGCCGGCGTGTGGTCGAAGTAGTAGTCGGCAACTAGGCAACCGTAAGGCTCTCCGCCGAGCTGGCCGTACTCTTCTTCGTAGATGCGCTTGAAGATGGGGCTCTGGTCCCAGGCAATGCCCTTGTGTCGACGCATCGTGCGACGCAGTTCGTCCTTGGAGATATCCATGAAGCGGATCTTGAGCTTCTCGTCGGTCTCTGTGTTGTAGACCAGGTGGTGCATGCCGCGCCAGGCCGACTCGACCTTCTGGAACTCCTCCTTGTGGAGCACGAGATTGATTTGCTCGGAGAGCTTGCGGTCGATCTCGGCAATGATGGCTTCGATGCTGCTGTAGGCGTCGTCGGTCATCGTGGCCGCATTGACCAGCGCCTGCTCCGCCAGCGTGCGCACGGCCGCCTCGACGGCGTCGCGCGCCTCGTCGGTCTTGGGCTTGAACTCCTTGTCGAGCAACGAAGAGAAGTCGTTGACGTCCACGAACTGCGTGGGTTCTGCGGCGGCTTGCCGTTGGTTGGGTTTCATGATCGTGTCCTTGCTGGGTATGTCGGTGCTGTGAATGCAGCGCTCGCCGTTCAGGCGGCGGCGGTTTCTTGCGCAGCGGGCGCGGCAGGCGCCTCGGGCTTGGGCGCCGACGCCAGCGACTTCATGAGCGCGGGGTCTTGCAACAGCTTGTTGACCAGGCTCTCGGCACCTGCCTTGCCATCCATGTAGGTCTGGAGATTGGCGAGCTGCGTGCGTGCGTCCAGCAGGCGACTCAGCGGCTCGACCTTGCGCGCGACAGCCGCCGGCGAGAAGTCGTCGATGCTCTCGAAGGTGATGTCGACCATCAAATGGCCTTCGCCCGTGAGCGTGTTGGGCACGGCGAAGGCCACGCGCGGCTGGATGGCCTTCATGCGCTCATCGAAATTGTCGATGTCGATGTCGAGAAACTTGCGCTCGCTGACTGGGGGCAGCGCCTGGGCGGGCTTGCCCGACAGGTCGGCCAGCACACCCATCACGAACGGCAGTTCGATCTTCTTTTCCGAACCGTAGATTTCCACGTCGTACTCGATCTGCACGCGCGGCGCCCGATTGCGGGCGATGAACTTCTGACTGCTGTTATTGATCATGAAAAAACTCCCTGGTGACAACAATGGATGGATGTCGGGGTCAACGCGGAACCCGGAGCTTTGTGTGTGCTCCGTGGGCGCGCATTGCGACCTCGAAAATCAGGCGTATTCGATCTGGCAGGCGATAAGCTCCTCCCCTTGCGGTTGGTGATTGCCGGATTCAGCCGCAACGTCGGCGCTGATCCGGAAAATCGTGCGTTTGTTCTGAAGCGCCTCGAGCCAATGGCCCGCCAGCACTGGCAACAGTTGTTGCTCGATGAAGCCGATCAAGCGGCGTGCGCCGGTTTCGTGAATGCCGCAGTGCTCGATCACGTGGCGAACCAACGCGGGCGTGTAGTTCAGCTGAACGCCGTGCTGTGCCTGCATGCGCGCCACCACGCGGTCAAGGTGCAGCGACACGATGCGGTCGAGTGCCGCATCGCTCAGCGGCAGATAGGGCACCACCGTGAGCCGGCCGATGAAGGCGGCCGGAAAAACCTGACGCAGGACCGGCTGCAAGGCGTCGCACAGCACAGGCACATCGGGCACAAGGGCAGGGTCTTCGCAAAGCCTGGCGATCAGCTCGGAGCCCGTGTTGCTGGTCAGCAAGATGGTGGTGTTGCGGAAGTCGATCTGGCGCCCCTCGCCGTCTTCCATGCGGCCCTTGTCGAACACCTGGTAGAAGATTTCGTGCACATCGGGATGCGCTTTCTCGATCTCGTCGAGAAGGATCACGCTGTAGGGCTTGCGGCGCACCGCCTCGGTCAGCACACCGCCTTCGCCATAGCCGACATAGCCGGGTGGCGCGCCCTTCAGCGTCGACACGGTGTGCGACTCCTGGAACTCACTCATGTTGATGGTGACGAGGTTCTGCTCGCCGCCGTACATTGCCTCGGCCAGGGCCAGCGCAGTCTCGGTCTTGCCGACACCGGAGGGGCCTACGAGAAGGAAGACGCCGATCGGCTTCTCGGGATCGGTCAGGCGTGCGCGCGCGGTACGCACACGCTGGGCAATTGCATGGAGGGCGCGAGGCTGGCCGATCACACGGCGATCGAGCGTGGACTGAAGATCGAACACCGCCGTGACTTCGTCCCTGACCATGCGGCCGACGGGGATCCCGGTCCAGTCCGCGATGATCGCGGCGACCACGGATTCGTCGACCTGCGGGAAGATCAGCGGTGCGTCCTGCTGGCGGTCCTGCAATTGCGCCTCTAGCGCGACCAACTCGGAGGACGGCGATACCGCAGCCTCTGCTTCTCGGCCCTGTGCGGCTTCGGCATGCGCCACTCGCAGTGCGTGAATACGCGTCACGAGCGCGAGTTCGTCCTGCCAGTGCGCCTCCTGAATCGAGAGCGCGTGCTGCGTGCTTTCGCGCTGCGCCTTCGCTGCGGTGATCCGCCCGGAACGGGCTTCACCGCCTTGCGCGATCACCCCTTCCTTGGCCAACAGATCGATCTCCGAGCCCAGCGCAGCCACACGCTGGCGCAGATGCGCAACCGCCGATGGCGGCGCATGCAGCGACATTGCGACACGTGCGCATGCGGTATCGAGCAGGCTGATTGCCTTGTCGGGCAGTTGCCGCGATGGAAGGTAGCGGTGCGACAGCACGACCGCTGCGCGAACAGCCTCATCGAGCACTGTTACGCCATGGTGCCGCGTGAAAGTGCCGACCAGGCCTCGCACCATCTCGACGGCGGATGCCTCTTCCGGCTCCATCACCTGCAATACCTGGAAACGCCGCGTGAGGGCCGGATCTTTTTCGATGTGCCGCTTGTATTCACTCCACGTGGTCGCACCGACCGTGCGCAAAGTGCCGCGGGCGAGCGCGGGCTTCAGCAGATTGGCTGCATCGCCTGTGCCTGCCTGCCCACCCGCCCCCACCAGCGTATGGACTTCGTCGACAAAGAGAATCACGGGCTGCGTCGACCGGCTGGCCTCTTCGAGCAAGGCCTTGAGCCTTGACTCGAACTCGCCGCGCATGCTCGCTCCAGCCAGCAACGCACCTACATCGAGGCTCAACAGGCGGACCCCTTGCAGCGAGGGCGGAACGTTGCCCTCGGCAATGGCCAGCGCAAGGCCTTCAACCACTGCCGTCTTGCCGACACCCGCCTCCCCGGTCAGCAGCGGGTTGTTCTGCCGGCGGCGCAGCAGGATGTCGACCATGGTCCTGATCTCGTGCTCACGCCCGATCACTGGATCGATATTGCCGGCGCGCGCCTGCTCGGTCAGATCGGTGCAGTACTTTGCGAGGGCGGACTTGCCGTCGGCAGGCTGCGCGAGCGCTCCGCTGGCTTCACCGGGGGTGGCGGGCGCAAGGCCCGAACCGTCGTGAGGGCCTTCATGCTCTTCGGGAGAGCCCACGATGATGTCGGCGATTGAATCAGCCGACGCATCCACCGGGATCTTCTGGAACGCGGGGGAAATATTCAGCAGCAGACGCCGCAGGTCGGGCGTCTGAACCAGCGCTGTCAGCAACCATGCACCACGAATGTGACGATCGCCGAACTGCAGACTGGCCAGCACCCAGGCCCGCTCGATGGCCTGTTCGACATGACCGGAGAAATCGCTGACGGCCGTGGCGCCTGCGGGCAGCGCGACAAGCGCAGCGCTCAAGTCACGCTCGAGCACCACCGAATCGATCCGAAAGTGGCGACAGAGGCGCTGCAGATCACCGTCGCTCGACTGCGATATCTGCTGAAGCCAGTGCACCAGCTCAACGTAGGGATTGCCGCGAAGCTTGGCGAAGGCTGTGGCCGACTCCAGCGAACGAAACAGACTCAGGTTGAGCTTGCCAAACAATGTTCGACGGGCTACAGCCATCAGGACGCACCCCGCGAGCTTGAAAACTCAAAGCCCTTGCTCGAAGCAATATTCGGGCAGTGACGCTCCGCCGGACATCCGGCAATTTTTTCATCCCTGTTATGCACGTATTCATCTCCCTGGAGAGCAAAAAATGCCTTGCAAGTGCTGCACGGTGCGCACCCTTTATTGGCATTCGGCGCCTTCTAAATTTGGAGTGAATATATCTTCTATTTATTTAATTGGCTACTTTTCGAAGTCCGTTACGTGACTTATTTCTCGGCCGTTAAGGTTCGTCTGAAAATCACAAGGACATCGATGCAATGCGTCGAAAATTGCAGTAGCAAGGCCTCTTTTGCCGTCCGTCGAGGCGCAATCTGAAGACGAATGAATGACCCTTCTCCCTCTGTAGGAGTTGCTTCGGCATGCATGAACGTGCTCGATTCATTTTGCTAAATTTTTTCAGCGCAAGGGCGTGTGCAATGTTAAATTGCAATATCGCTTAATTACAATGGAAGACGATCTTAGTTACTAATTTTCAAATTTCTACCATTTCCTTATCCATCTTTATTCAGACGAGAACAAAGAATTACACCGGTAAATATTACTGGTACTTTTTTGCAAGGCATTTGGGCAGCGCCAGCTAACAGCAATTGAGCCAAAAAGAAATTTCTGACGAGACTTCATCAATCGGATCAGAGCATCGAGCACCGATGATTTTTTGTCTGTTGACTCCGCAAATTGACGAACATGCGTCACGCATCGGCGTGCGTGACAGGCGCGATCGACTGGGCCGAGCACCCGCACGGGTCATGTCTCTGCGGCGAGGTGCACCTGCAGGCAGCGGCGCCCATCGACCGACAGGCCCTCGTCACGCCCTATGTCTTGCTCGAAAAAAACGAGTGAACACGCAGAACAACGCCACCCGCAACGACCACGAACACGCGGGACTCCGGGGATCCGCCAGTGGTCATCGGCTGGTCGCTGTATTTGAGAGAGGGATCTTCCTGCCAGCGCCAGCAGGCACAGAAGCATCGAGACGCCAACGCCTCCCTCTGCTTCAAGGAACAAAACTGTCGGCGGCCAGCCTCAGCCGTTCCCCTCAAGGCCCCGAGCCACGCCGTCCAGCTCCGCCTCATACACATCCAGCGCCTGCGGCAGCCCGAACAAATACCCCTGGCACAGCAGGCACCCATGCCGCTCCAGAAAGTCGCGCTGCGCCTGCGTCTCCACCCCTTCGGCCACGATCTCCAGCTCCAGGTTGCGCGCCATGCCGATGATGGTCTGAATGATCAGCTCCACCTTCTGGTTCAGCCCGATGCTGTGCACGAAGAACTTGTCGATCTTGATCTGGCTCAGCGGCAGCTGCGTCATGTACGACAGCGACGAATAGCCGGTGCCGAAGTCGTCCATCGAAAACTGAATGCCCAGCGCGGCCAGCGCGTCCATCTTGCCGATGGTGTCGATCACCTTCTCGTGCAGCAGGCTCTCGGTGAGTTCGAGCTTTAGCTTGCCCGGGTCGGCGCCGGTGCGCTTGAGCACCAGGCACACCTGCTCGACGAAGTCTTCCTCGCGGAACTGCCGCGCGCTCACGTTCACCGACAGCTGCAGGTGGCTGCGACGCGGGTCGTCGCGCCACACGGTCAGCTGCTCGCAGGCCGCCTCCAGCACCCACAGGCCGAGCGGAATGATGAGCCCGGTGTCTTCCGCCACGTCGATGAATTCGCGCGGCAGCAGCAAGCCGCGCACCGGGTGGCGCCAGCGCACCAGCACTTCGGCGCCAAAGACCTTGTTCTGGCTCGTGACCTGGCTCTGGTAGTACAGCTCGAACTGCTGCGCCGCAATGGCCGCGTGCAGCTCGCTCTCCAGCGTGGCGCGCGCGGTGATGGTGGTCTGCATGCCCGCCTCGAAAAAGCGCAGCGCATTGCCGCCGCTGGTCTTGGCGTAGTACATCGCAATGTCGGCCTGCTTGAGCACCTCTTCCATCGACGCCTGCCTGGCGTCGAACAGCGCGGCGCCAATGCTGCAGGTGCTGTGGTGCTGCTGCGATCCCAGCTGGTAAGGCTGGTTGAGCCGCGCCAGGATGGCCGCGCCCATGGTTTCGGTCTGCGAGGTGGCGATGACGGGCTGCGCGCTCAGGTCTTCCAGCATCACCACGAACTCGTCGCCGCCCAGTCGCGCCACGATGTCGCCTTCGCGCAGGCAGTCTTTCAGGCGCTGCGCCACCTGCTTGAGCATGACGTCGCCGATGTCGTGGCCCAGCGCGTCGTTCAGTGTCTTGAAGTTGTCCAGGTCAAGGAACAGCAGCGCGCACAGGCGCGAGCGCTGCACCGCCGAGCCGATGGCCTGGTGCAGGCGGTCCAGCAGCAGGCGGCGGTTGGGCAGGCCGGTGAGGGTGTCGTAGAAGGCCAGGTGCTCGATTTCGCGCGCGGCGAGCTTGCTCTCGGTGATGTTGCGCAGGATCACGATGAAGCGCGGTTCCGCAACGCCCAGCACGTTCAGAACGTTCAGCCCCTCAGCCACCGATTTGCGCGACACCGAAATCTCGAACCAGGCCTTGTCGCTTCCCATGCGCCGCTCGAACTGGCGCCCAGTGGAAGAGCCGGTGGCGTTGGCCTCGTGCAGCGCGCTCATGACCTCGGCCGCGGCGTCGGTGGGCAGCAGCTCGGGCAGCACGAGGCCGACCGGGTTCTCGATGTCGGCGGCCAGCAGCGGCCCTCTCGCGCCGCCCTGTCCGCGTGGCGAGTGGTAGCCGTGGCAGCGGCCGTCCAGGCCCATTTCGAGCATCAGGTCGGGCAGCGCGTCGAGCGTGGCCTGCAGCTGCGCCTTGCTCTCGATGATGGCGGCGGTGTGGCGGCGCTTTTCGGTGATGTCCTGGTAGACGCAGACGATGCCGCCGTCGGGCGTGCGGCTGCGCGTGGCGCGAATCACCTGGCCGCCCTGCAGCAGCGCCTCCTGCTCGGAGTGCGGCTGGTTCATCTGCGGCATGTTCACGGCCGTCCAGTCGGCCGGGCCGCGCTCGTGCACCACGTGCTTGGCGGTCTCGTCCACGATGCGCCTGAAGGGCAACTGCGGCGCAATCATGTGCGCCACCCACGGAAACATCGCCACGAAGCCGCGGTTCCAGGTGAGCACGCGGCTCTCGGCGTCCAGCAGGATGAAGCCGTCGATCATCGACTCCAGCGCCTGGTCCAGCGTGGCCTTGGAGCGCACCAGCTCCACGCTCGCGCGCCACTGGCGGTGCAGCTGGTAGTGCGTGAAGCACGCGACCAACAGAATCATCAGACCGATGGCCACGGAGGTCCACGCGATCAGGTCGCGCTCGCGGCGCCAGTCCTGCAGCGCCGCGGTCAGTGGAATGCTCGCAACGATCAGCAGGTTGCGGTGCAGCGTGGGCCGCGCCACCACGATGGCAGGCAGGCCGCTCAGGCGCGCGGCCATGCGCGAAGGCTTGCCGTCGCTGGTCTGCTCCAGCAGGGGCGGGTGCAGTTGCTGGCCGCTGAGATCGTCGCGCGGCGGCAGGCTCGCCAGCAGCGGGCCGGCGTTGCGCTCCAGCGTGACTTCCAGCCCGCGAATGCCGGCGCCCTGGGTCATGATGGTCGTCAGCAGCGACAGCTGCACCTCGGCCACCGCCAGCACGCGCGAGCCGTCCGCCAGCGTCAGCGCGCGCGCGAAGAACAGCACCTTCTGCGAAGTGACAAGGCTCATGGCGGGCACGCTGATCGCCAGGGTGGAGACCGGGTTGGCCAGCACGCTGTCCACAAACCCGGGCGGCAGTGCCAGTGGCAGCCCGGCGCCACGCCGGTCCGACGACGCCACCACCGCGCCCTTCGCATCGACGAAGGCAATGTGGCGCACCAGCAGGTTCTGGCGCACCACGTCGTCCAGCAGGCGGTGGGCGGGAGCCAGGCTGGCGTCGGCGCCCACGCTGTCGGCGCTGGAGTTGCGCAGCAGCTCGTTGGCACCGGCCAGCAGCATGTCGATGCTCAGCAGCGCGCGGTTGAGCGCCGCCTCCGAGCCGCCGACGAAGCGCACGGCCTGGCTCTCGTGGTCGCTGATCGCCTTCTGGCGCGCCTCCCAGATGATCACTGTGGCCACGGCCGCCACCGTGCAGAGAAAGAGAATCGCCAGGCCGTAGACGATGGCGGTGACGCGGCGGGGAAAGTGCGGCTTCACTGGGTGGTTTGCGCCCGCAGACCCACCACGGGCGCCAGCGTCTCGTTCCAGACGGTGGCGCACACCGGGCCGCAGCGGCGCACCCAGGCCGGCAGCACGCGGCTCGCAAGAATGTCGCGGCGGCGGGCTTCGTCCTGCGGCGAAGGCCTGACCGCCACCATGCGCCCCTTCACGGGCTTGCTGCAACCGGCCGCGCCCGTGTTGCAGGCAATGCCCTCCTCGGTTTCGCGCTCCGACTGGGCCCACACCGCAGCCTCCAGCCGTGGCAGCTCTTTGCGCAGCAGGGCCTGCAGGTCGGCAGGCAGCGCGTTGAAGCTTTCGCGGTTGGCCGCGAACACGGCCACGCCCCAGCTCAGCGGCATGGTGTACAGCGTGCCGGTGAGTTCATGCAGCCCCAGCGTGTGCCCCGACATGGTTCCGGTGATGGCGCAGTCGGTGTTGCCGGACTTCATGTTCTCGATGATCTGGGCGAACTCGGTGTACACCGGCGTGCCGCCCAGCGCCTCGATGAAGTCGGCCTGCGTGGCGCTCGACACCCGGGTGCGCCGGCCCGCCAGGTCGCTCAGTTGCTGCATGGGCTTGTTGCAGAACACGGCCTGCGCCGGGTAGATGTAGATCGCCAGCAGCTCCACGCCATAGCGTTCGCGCAGGGCGTTGCTCAGGTAGGGGCGAAAAGCGCTCACCACGCGGCGCAGCGTGGGAATGTCGGGGTTCAGGGCCGCCATGTCGGGCGCGCCCAATTCCGGAAACTGCGCTGACATCTGGCTCATCAGCGCGGTGCCGAAAGGCACGACACCCAGTTGCATGAGGTTGAGCATTTCCTGGCCCGGAACGCCCGCGCGGTCAAAAGGCACGATGCTGGCCGTGTAGCGGCCGCCGGACAGGGCGGCGAGGTCGCGCGTCCAGAACTGCTCTTCATGGCCCGTGTACTGCGTGACCCCACCCAACCCCCCGACGATGCGCAAACGCTGGACAGGCGCGGTCTGCGCATGGCAAAGCGAGGCAAAAAACATCAGGAGACCGACGAGGTAAGCCACGGTAGTGACGTTCCGGTAATGCGCCAAAGAAGCAAAAAATTACAGAATTTCATCATTACACAGGATCGTTGACTCGAACCGCGCGAAAGCCCGCAAGCGCTGCTTGCCAGCCACAACAGACGTCATTTGCGGCCCGAAAAGGCCTGAAAAGATCAATTCCCCGAGACGTCAACAATTGGGCCTGCACACGGACGCCGAGCCGGGCGCAGCGCCACACAGCGCCACACCACGCCACACCACGCATCAGGCCGGCGCGGCGCTGCGCAGCTTTCACCTGCGGCTATGCTCGCGCCCCATGCCGCCACCCGACACGTTTTCCCGCGCGCCGCGCCGGCCCTGGGCCCTCTTTGCCTGCGCGCTGTGCCTGGTTGCATCGGCGCCCGCCCTGGCCCTGCCGGGCTGCCTCGATACCGCCATTCAAATCCCCTCGCCCGGCCGCGCGCTGGTCATGGCCGGCTTCGCCGTGCAGGCGCACGAAGCCTTCGGCGGCCAGACCATGGACGCCGAAGGCCGCATGACCCAGGCCGGCGACTCGGAAGCCGAAGACACGCGCCGCAGCGTGCCCGGCCTGGCGCCGTGGCAGCGGGTGCTGGGCTATTGGCAGGCCGTCGATCCGCGCCTGCCTTCGCAGGTGCGCTTTGGCGCACTGCGCGCGGCCGACCGTCACCTGCTGATGCAGGCCTTGAACGAGGCCACGGCCGGGCGCCTGCAGGGCATGGGTGTCGGCCCCGACGAGGGGCTGGATTCCGTCGAACTGCGCGCCGTGCAGGTCGCGCTGAGCCGCGTGGCCGTGATTGACACGCCCTGGTCCGCCGCCTTCATCAGCTGGCTGGCGCGCCAGGCGGGGCTGACGGAGAGCGAGTTCGTTTTTTCGGAGGCGCATGTCGACTACGCGGGTGCCGCATGGCAGGCCGGCACGGAGGAAGCGGCGGGCCGCCCCACGCCCTACGCCATGCGCGCCTGCGACATCACGCGCACGCCGCCGCGCGTGGGCGACCTGGTCTGCCAGGCACGCGGCGCGGGCGCGGAGCTGGACACCTTCGACAAGATCGGCGAGGTGCTGGCCACGCGCGACACCGGCGGCGAGGCGCTGCCGATGCATTGCGATGTGGTGGTGAGCGTGGATGCCACGGGCTTCGACACCGTGGGTGGCAACGTGCTGCAGTCGGTCACGCGCAGGCGGCTCGACTTTGCGCCGGGCACCCGGTGGCTGGACCCGAGCTACCTGCCGCAGGGATGCACGCCGGGCGCTGCCGGCTGCATCGATCGCCACATGAGCCGCCAGCCTTGGTCGCTGTTGCTGCAGTGGCGTTGAAACGGCTGGCTTACCTTTACTTGTAGAACGCCTCGACGGTGCCTTTGAGCTTGAGCAACAGCGGCTTGCCCTTGCGGTCCAGCGTCTTGCCGGCGGGTACTTTGACCCAGCCTTCGCTGATGCAATATTCCTCCACGTCGAGGCGGTCCTTGCCGTTGAAACGAATGCCGATGTCGTGCTCGAAAGCGGCGGCCACATGGTGCGGGCTGCGCGGATCGATGGAGAGGTGGTCGGGGAGAGGTGGGCGGGAAGTGGCTTCTGTCATGGCGCGTGATGATAGGGGCTGCCGGCCGGCCTGCCCTGCCAGGACCTGCCCGCGCCCCCCCTGCGTTACCCGCCCAAGGCCGATCAGCCTCTACCGGCGCTTCTTGATGTACCGGGCCGGCGCCTTGGGCGCAAAGCCCAGTGCGGCACGTGCCAGCGCGTCGGCCTCGCCGTTGCGGTGCCGCGGAATCCACTGCAGGCGCGCGTCGTCGAAGCTGCCGAGCAAGGCGCGTGCATCGTCGAACAAGCCGGCCAGCCGCGCGATGGGCCGGGCCCCGGCCGCGCCAAGCTGCTCGACCAAGGTGCTGTTGTCGCTGTACGCCCGCACCGCCGTCACGCCGCGTGCGCGCAGGTCGTGCAGCGCCAGCGTGAGGGCCAGCAACTCGGCCTCGTTGTTGCAGCCCGTGGTGTGCGTGGCCTGCGACAGCGTGTGGCGCGTGCCGTCGGGCGCGGTAAGGACGGCGCCTATGCCCATGCGGCCCGGGTTGGGCATGGCGCTGCCGTCGCAATACACCGTCCAGGGCGCACCTTCCGACGCAGCTTCGGGCGCGATCTCGGCAGCGCTTTCTTCCAGGCTCATTCGCGTGTTCAGCAGTTGTTGCGCTTGATGCCCGCCAGGTTCTGGCAGGGCCGCTGGCCGGGCGGGGGGCCGGGATCTCGCACCGGGCGGGGCGGCGGCCGGCGTATGTGGCGTGCGCCGTCGTAGTACGGGTCTTCGGGGCCAAGGATGTAGACCGGGGCGTCCGCCGCGGGCTGCGACGGGGTATCGGCCGGGTAACGCGGAATAATCGCCGGGCCGGACGGCGGATTGGCGGCCAGCCGGCTGGGCGCCGGCTGCGCGGGCGCTGCGCTCGCCGGTGGCATGGGCTCGCGCCGCTCTTCAGGCGGCGGCGCCTCCAGAATCTGCACCGGCCGCGCCTGCTTGCTGGTAGGCGGGCAGGCGACGTTGGTGTACGAAACGGCACCGCTGGCGTCCGTGCAGCGAACCACGTCCGCATGCGCGCCCAGCGCCACGGCAAAGATCGACATGAAAAGGGCCAGGGAGCGCATGGGTGTTGAGGCTTGCGGAAGTTGCATCGACTGTAGCCGCAGCGCGCCGCGCCGGCGAGCCCCAGCACACCCCCCACTCGCCTCCGCTCACCACATCGTCGTTTCCGCCGCCGCTCCCACAGTCACTCCGGCTCGATACCCGCCGCGCGAATCACCCGGCCCCATTTCTGCGATTCGGCCGCCTGGAACTGCGCCAGCCCCTCGGGCGTGCTGGTGACGGCCTCGCCGCTGGTGGTGGCCTGGTAGGCCACCACGGCGGGCGCGGCGCTCACCTTGATCATCATCTCGTTGAGCTTGCGGGTGATGGCCGCGGGCGCGCCCGCCGGCAGGTACACCGCCGTCCAGTACGACATGTCGTAGCCCTTCACGCCCGCCTCTTCCACGGTGGGCATCGCCGGCACGGCGTCGAGCCGTTTGTTGCCGCTGACGGCCAGCGCGCGCAGCTTGCCGCCCTTGACCTGGGGCAAGGCCGTGGGCGCATCCGCGAACATGAAGTCGACCTGCCCGCCCAGCAGGTCGGTGATGGCCAGCGGGTTGCTCTTGTAGGGCACATTCACCACCTCGATGCCGGCCATCTGCTTGAGCAGCTCGCTGGCCACGCGGCTCGACGAACTGCCGCTGCCAAAGTTCAGCTTGCCGGGCGACTTCTTCGCTGCCGCAACGAGGTCGGCCACCGACTTGATGGCGGAGTCGGCATTCACCAGCAACAGCATGTGCCCCTTGGACAGCAGCGTGACGGGGGTGAAGTCTTTCACCGGGTCGTAGGGCAGCTTCTTGAACAGGTGCTCGTTGGCCGCGTGCGTGGTGTTGGTGGTCATGAGCACCGTGTAGCCGTCGGGCACGGCCTTGGCCACGTACTGCGCGGCAATGAAGCCGCTGGCACCGGCACGGTTGTCCACGATCACGGGCACCTTGTATTCGGCGCCCAGCGCCTGCGCCATGCTGCGCGCCTGCTGGTCGGTGCCGCTGCCCGCGCCGAAGGGCACGACGATGGTGATGGCCTTGCCAGGGTAAGTCTGCGCATGCGCCGGGCCAGCGGCCAGCAGGGCCGCGCCCAGCGCCATGGGGGCACACAGTCGAAGGAAGAAGTTCGGCACGGTGTTGTCTCCTGTGGAATTTTTATCGGGGTTCTGTCGCAGGGCTTCATTGCCGAAAACGCGCCAGCGTGCCGGCCCGCATGAGCTTGCCCGGCAAAGGATGCCCGACGATCTTCTCGGCCAGTTGCGCGCAGTCGATCAGCGCGTCGATGTCCACGCCAGTCTCGATGCCCATCTCCTCGCACATGAAGGCCAGGTCTTCGGTGCAGATGTTGCCGGCCGCGCCGGTGTGGCCCGCGAACGGGCAGCCGCCCAGGCCGGCGCAGGCGCTGTCGAAGGTGTCGATGCCCATCTGCAGGCCCATCAGCGCATTGGCCATGGCCGTGCCGCGCGTGTCGTGCAGGTGCAGGCCCAGCCGAAGGTCGGGCCAGCGCTCGCGCACGGCACCCACCACCGCGGCAATGGACCGGGGCGTGGCCCAGCCCACGGTGTCGGCCAGCCGCAGGATGGGCAGGCGCAGGCCGAACTCGGCCATCACCTCGAACATCTGCGCCACGCGCTCCACCACCGTGGCGGGCGAAACCGGGCCTTCGAAGTTGCAGCCGAAGGCCGTGGTGACAATGCCGCGCGTCACCGCAATGCGGTGGTCCACGCAGTAGGCCAGCGTTTGGCGCTGGGCCTCGCGCAGCGCGCTCAGGCCCTGGCCGCTGTTGCGCAGCAAGAACGCCTCCGACGCGCTGGTGCCGATGGTGCCCTCGATGTCCAGCTGCGTGCGCATGGCGCGCTGCATGCCGCGCAGGTTGAGCCACAGCCCGGTGTAGCGCACGCCCTCGCGCCGGCGGATCGACTGCGCGACCAGCTCGGCGTCGGCCATGCCGGGCACGCGCTCGGGGTTCACGAAAGACACGCACTGCACCTCCGCGAGCCCCGTGCCGGCCAGCGCCTCTATCAGGCGCACCTTGTCGGTCGAGGCGATGTGGCGGGTCTCCATCTGGAAGCCCTCGCGCGGGCCCTCCTCGTGCAGGTGAACACGGCGGGGAAGGTCAGGCATGGGCGGCTCCTTGGTCGGTAGCTTCGGGGGGTGGTTGCTTGCGTGCGGGCGCCCCGAACTCCGCGTTGTGTTGGCCCAGCCGTGGCGCGACCGCGCGGTGCGCCGGGCGCACGCCATCGATCGACAACGGCAGCGCGGTCAGCCGAAAGTCTTCGCCCGGCACCGCCTGCAGCATGCCCAGCGCCTCGACCTGCGGGTGGGCGATGGCCTCTGGCACGGTGTGCACCGGCGCGCAGGGCACGCCGGCCGCGGTGAAGCGCGCGGTCCATTGCGCGCGGGTCTGCGTGCGCAGCAGCGGCACGATCTGCGCGAACAGCGCGGCCTTGTGGCGCAAGCGCTGGCGGTTGGTGGCGAAGCGCTCGTCGGTGGTCCAGTCGTCACGGCCGAGTTCGCGCGCGAACTTGGCAAACAGCCGGTCGTTGCCGCAGCACACGAGCAGCGGCGCGTCGGCGGTGTCGAAGGATTCGTAGGGCACGAAGCCCGGATGACCAGAGCGGTGGCGCTCCGGCAGGCGCCCTTCGTTGGCATAGGCGTCGGCCTTCTGGCCGGTCCAGACCAGCGCGGTCTCGAGCAGCGACGCGCTCACCACGCCGCCCTTGCCCGTGACATGGCGCCGCTGCAGCAGCGCCAGCGCGCCAATCACCGCCCACATGCCCGTGCCCTGGTCGCACACCGAGGCCCCCGTGCGCAGCGGCGGGTCGTCCGGGCCGCCGTTGATGCTCGACAGCCCGCTGAAGGCCTGTATCAGCGGCTCATAGCCCGGCTGCATGCGCAGCGGCCCGGTATGGCCGAAGGCAGAAATCTCGCAGTAGACCAAGCGCGGATGCCGCGCGCACAGCGTGGGCCCGTCGATGTGCATCGCCTGCGTGACGCCCGGGCGCAGGTTGTGAATGAGGATGTCGGCCTCGCCCGCCAGCCGCTCGAACACCGCCATGCCCTCGGCGCTCTTGAGGTCGATGGCCACCGACTTCTTGCCGCGGTTGAACACATGAAAGTTGAGCGCGTCGCCGTGCCGGAACGCCGGGCCCATGTGGCGCGCGTCGTCGCCGCCCTCGGTGCGCTCCAGCTTGACCACGTCGGCGCCCAGGTCCGCGAGGATCGCGCCCGCGAACGGCCCGGCCAGCACCTGCCCGAGTTCGAGCACCCGGATGCCTTGCAGTATTTCTTGCATGTGTCGCGCCCGGTATCGGGCTCTGTTGCGGGCCCTTCAAAGCGCTCTTCGAAGCGCTCTTCAAAGAGCCCGTTGTCTCTGTTCGTTGGCCGCCAGTCTGGGCTTGGCGCATTGATCTGGGAAGACGAATATTCCTATATCTGTGATAACTTGAACGCATCAATCCACCGGGGTGCGACCGTGCGAATCGACATCACGCTGCAGCAGCTGGAGGCCTTTGTAGAGGTCGCCAAGACCTCGAACTTTCGTGCCGCCGCGCTGGCGCTGCATGTGTCGCAGCCGGCGCTGAGCCGCACCATCCGCATCGTCGAAGCGCTGGCCGGCGCGCGGCTGTTCGACCGCGACACGCGCCACGTGGCGCTCACGCCTGCCGGGCGCGAGCTGCTGCCGATTGCGCTGCGCATCCTGGAGAACTTTCACAGCTCGTTCAGCGAGCTGTCGCAGTTTCTGGAAGGCCGCAGCGGGCACCTGACCGTGGCGGCGCTGCCGTCCATCGGCGTGGCGGTGCTGCCTCACGCGATCGCCGAGTTCCGCCGCAGCCACCCGACGGTGGCGTTCTCGCTGATCGAAGGGCCGGCCGAGCTGGTGCGCTCCGCCGTGGACGAAGGCCGGGCCGACTTCGGCATCAGCGTGCGCCCCGGCCCGCAGGAGCCGATGCTGTACCGGCACCTGATCGACGACCCCTTCGTGCTGCTGTGCCGGCGCGACGACCCGCTGGCCAGCCGCGCCTCGGTCGCCTGGCAGGTGTTCGCTACCCGGCCCTTCATTGCCAGCGGCTTCAGGAGCAGCATCCGCCCGATCACCGATGCGGCTTTTCTGCAGCGCGGCCTGCAGGTGGTGCCGTCGCTGGAATACCCGAGCGTGGCCGCGGCCGGTGCGCTGGTCGCCGCGGGGCTGGGCATCACGGCGTTGCCACGGCTGGCACTGCAGCTCACGCGCAACGACGAGCTGGTGACGGTGCCGCTGCGGCGGCCCACCATGTCGCGGCCCATCGGGCTGGTGACGCGCGCGGGCCGCTCCCCGTCGCCGGTGGGGCGAGCCTTCATGGACCTGCTGCACCGGCGGGAGACCGCTCGCTGAGCCGGTGTTTCAGGGCTGCGGCAGGGGGCGCGACAGTGCCTGCGGCATGATGGCGGCCATGCAAAAAACGCCCCCGCATCCGCTCGTCATCGTCAAGGTCGGAAGCACCTTTGAAACCCTTCGCGCAGCGCGCGGCGACTTCGAGCACTGGATTGCGGACGGGCTGGGCACGCAGCTGCTGCCCATCGTGGTGATCGACCCGCGCCGCGGCGACACGCTGCCCGACGCGGACGCGGTGTCCGGCGTGGTGGTGACGGGCTCGCACGCCATGGTGTCGCACCGCGAACCCTGGAGCGAAACCACCGCTGCCTGGCTCGCGCAGCTGGTGGCGCGCGAGACGCCGGTGCTCGGCATCTGCTACGGCCACCAGTTGCTGGCGCACGCGCTGGGCGGCGAGGCGGGCAACCACCCACAGGGCGCGGAAGTGGGCAGCGTGACGGTGGTGCTCGACCAGGCCGCGGCCACCGACCCCCTGCTGCGCGACCTGCCCGCGCAGTTTTCGGCCAACGTGGTGCATTGGCAAAGCGCGCTGCGCCTGCCCGAAGGCGCGGTGCGCCTGGCCGGCAACGACCACGAGCCGGTGCAGGCCTTTCGCGCGGGGCGCAACGCCTGGGGCGTGCAGTTTCACCCCGAGTTCGACGCCGACACCATGCGCGGCTACATCGACATGCTGGCCGACGGCCTGCGCACCGAAGGCGCCGACCCGGTCGCGCTGCGCGAGTGCGTGGTCGACACCGACGCTGCGGCCGGGCTGCTGGGGCGCTTCGCGCGGATCGTCGAGGCGAACGAAGCGAACAAGGCAGACACAGCGCGCAAGGTGCAGCCGAGCGCTTGAGCCCCTGGAGGCCCGCATCGGCCCGCATCGGCCCTCAGGGGTGCCTTTTCGTCAGACCGCGACTACAAAAAGCCCGACGCGCTTCGGTTAAGGTGCAAAGAATTCGCCGTTTCCGAAGGTTTCCGAAACGTCCCCCGCCCTCCCTGTCCTCCCCGTCCCCCGCTTCTTCATGACCACTCCCTCCCCCGCGCCCGTTCGCAAGCACTTCTCGATGATTCGGGAGTTCCACCTGGCCGACGTCTTCACGCTCGGCAACGCGGCCTGCGGAGTGGGCGGCGTGTTTCTGGCGATGGCCTTCATGGCCAGCCAGTCGCTCACGCAGTTTCTCTGGGCCGCGGCGCTGGCACCGGCAGCCTTCATCTTCGACGTGTTCGACGGGCGCATTGCGCGCTGGCGCCAGACGCAATCGGCGCTCGGGCGCGAGCTCGACTCGCTGGCCGACATCATCTCCTTCGGCGTGGCGCCCGCCGCGCTGGGCTTTGCGGCCGGCCTGAACGGCGGCTGGGACTGCGTCCTGCTGGTGTACTTCGTGTGCTGCGGCGTGAGCCGGCTGGCGCGCTACAACGTGACGGCCGAGTCGCTGTCCGAAGGCGCCAACAAGGTGAAGTATTTCGAAGGCACGCCCATTCCCACCAGCGTGGTGCTGGTCGGCGTGCTGGCGTATGCGGCCTCGCAAGGCCACATCGGCAGCGCCCTGTGGGGTGGCGCATGGGTCATCGGCCCGTGGCAGTTGCATCCGCTGACGCTGATGTTCGCGCTGTCCGGCACGCTGATGATCAGCAAGACGCTGCGCATCCCCAAGTTCTGAGCCCCTCCATGCAACTGCCGATGGCCCCCACACCCGCTCCTGTTCACACCGCCGCCGGCGGCCTCGACCAGTTGGTCCGGCTTGCGCAGGCACAGCCGCTTGCGCCGGCCTGCGACCACTTCTACTTTCTGCGCCACGGCCAGACCGGCCGCAACGCACTGCGCGTGTTCCAGGCGCCCGACGAGCCGCTGAGCGAGCTGGGCCTGCAGCAGGCCGCGCGCGCCGCCGAGCTGCTGGCCGGCGAGCCGATCCGCACCATCGTGTGCAGCGATGCGCGCCGCGCCTTCGACACCGCCCACACCGTGGCCGCCGCGCTGGGCCTGGCGCCCACGGCGCACGAGACGCTGCGCGAGCGCAACTTCGGCGCGCTCATCGGCACATCGTCAGCCAACATCGACTGGGCCTGCGAGCCCGAGGGCGGTGAAACGCTCGCGCAGTTCGTCGAGCGCACGCGCGCCGCGCTCGACGCCGCGCTGCGGCAGCCCGCGCCGGTGCTGGTGGTGGCGCACGGCGGCACGCTCTATGTGCTGGCCGCGCTGCTGGGCGTGCCGGTCGACGTGGCCATCATGGGCAACGCGCAGCCATTGCGTTTTGAGCGTGCCGGCCCCACCTGGGCCGTAACGCCGCTGCTGCGGCATGCCGGCGGCGAAGGGGCGTCCCTGGCCTAGCGCCAAGCAGGCGCCCAGACCCCGCCAAGCCGTCCACCCAACGAACTGCCACACACCATGGATTTCAAGGACTACTACAGCGCCCTGGGCATCGAACGCACCGCGTCCGATGACGAAGTGCGCAAGGCCTACCGCAAGCTCGCACGCAAGTACCACCCCGACGTCAGCAAGGAGCCCGACGCCGAGCAGCGCATGCGCGACATCAACGAGGCCAAGGACGTATTGGGCGACAAGGAAAAGCGCGCCGCCTACGACGCGCTGGCCGAGCGTGTCGCGCGCGGCGGCCACCCCGAAGGCGGCTTTCAGCCGCCGCCCGGCTGGGACGAAGGCTTCGAGTTCCACCGCGGCCCGCGCCAAGGCCCGGCCGACCATGCCGACTTCAGCGAGTTCTTCTCGTCACTGTTCGGCGAAGCCGAGCGCCGCGACGCCAAGCGGCAGAACTTTCGCGCGCGCGGCGAAGACCACCATGCGGCCATCGAGATCGCGCTGGAAGACGCGCTCAACGGCGTGGAGCGCGAGATCACGCTGCGCGCGCAAACCGTCGACGCGCAAGGCCACCCGCAGTGGGAGAACCGCACGCTCAGCGTGAAGATTCCGCCGGGCGTGCACCCCGGCCAGTTCATCCGCCTCGCGGGGCAAGGCATGCCCGGCCACGGCGGCGAAGGCGCGGGCGACCTCTACCTGGAGGTGCGCATCGCGCCGCACAAGCTGTACCGCGTGGAAGAACGCGACCTGTACATGACGCTGCCGGTCACGCCCGCCGAGGCGGCGCTGGGCGCGCAGGTGCAGGTGCCCACGCCCACCGGCGGCGTGGTCGAAGTCACCGTGCCGCGCAACGCGCGCAATGGACTGAAGCTGCGGCTGAAGGGCCGCGGGCTCGCGGGCAAGACACCTGGCGACCTGTACCTGCTGATCGACATCGCCCTGCCGCCCGCCGACAGCGACGAGGCCCGCAAGGCCTACGAACAGCTGGCGCAAGCCACCGCATCGTTCCACCCACGCCAGCATCTGGGAGTCTGAGCATGGTGAATTTCACACTCACAACCGCCACCGCCATCAGCGCCTCGCAGCCGCTGGCGGCCACCGAACTGGCGCACGCCGTCGGCGCCGACACCGCCTGGGTGGTGCAACTGGTGGAGGTCGGCATCCTGCACATCGAAACGCGCGAGACGCCGCCCGAGCGCTGGCAGTTCTCCAGCGCCGACCTGCAGCACGCGCTCGAAGCGCGCCGGCTGGAGCGCGACTTTGGCGTGGGGCTCGATGCCGCCGCGCTCATCATCGACCTGCAGCACGCGGTGCGCCGGCTCAAGGCCGCGCTGCACGCGCACAGGCTGGGTTGAGGGTTGAGCGGGCCGCCCGCTACTGCATCTGCTTCAGGTTGCCGATGCGCACCAGCATCTCGGTGAACATCTGCATGTCGGCGTCAAGGTCGGGCACTTCCTTGTATTCCTTGGCGTTGTGCGCCGTGTACTTCTTGCCCGGCATCGCGGGGCCGAAGTTGATGGCGTTGGGCATCAGCTTGGCCGTGGTGCTGCCGGCGGTGGGCACCGGCTTGGCCTCCAGGCCGGTGGTGTCGCCGTAGATGTTCAGCAGCGTTGACAGCCATGCGCCCTGCGGGTCGCGCGCCATCCAGTTGCCCTGGTCGTAGGCCACCTCCAGCTTCACGCCATTCGCGCCGGCCCAGGCATCGATCTTCGATGTGACCTGCGCCTTCAGCTCGTCCGGCGTGCGACCGCGCGGCATGCGCACGTTCACCGTGACTTCGAGCTTGTCGTTGCTGCCCATGCGCACAAGGTTGGGCGAGAAGGTCAGCGGGCCCATGAAGTCGTCCGCATAGCCCAGGCCCAGTTTCTCGCCGAGGTAGCCGGTGCCGTAGAGCGCATCGATGTACTTCACGGCCTTCAGGTAGTGGTTGGCGGCCAGCGGCGCGCCGCTTTCCTGCAGGAAGAGCGCCAGGCGCGGCAGCGGGTTCACGCCTTCTTCCGGGCGCGAGCCGTGCGCCGACACGCCCGTCACCTTCAGCTCGATGCTGTCGGCGCCGCGCGCGATGTCGATGGAAAACTTGCCGCCCTGCCCTTCGTACTTCTGCAGGAAGGCGGGCCTGGCGGCTTCGAGCCTTGCCACCACGGCCGCGAGATCGCCGCCCTTGAGCGTGGCCATCGCGGTCTGCGAAATGGCGTTGGCCGATGCGGCGCCGCTCATCGCCGTGATGGCCGTCGAAGCCGCATCGGCCGGCTCGGCAGGGAACAGCACCTTCAGCGCGCCCGAGCCCTTCTCGGCCACCACTGCGGGGTACTTGCTGTCGAGCACGATGTTGTACGCCGGCAGCTGCGTCCTGGTGCGGTAGTACTGCATGGCGTCGCCACCGGTTTCTTCGGTGGTCTCGATCATCAGGCGAACGCTGCGCTCGATGGGCAGGCCGCTGTCCTTCACTGCCTTCATGGCGTAGAGCACGGCGGCGATGGAGCCCTTGTCGTCGATGGTTCCGCGGCCGTAGAGAAAGTCGCCCACCCGCTGCATCTTGAAGGGGTCGAGCCGCGTGCCGTCGTCGAGCACCCATTCGGACAGCACCGCGGGCACCACGTCGGCATGCGTGAGGATGCCGAACTCCTCCGTGCCCTTGCCCTTCAGACTCACTTCGAAGATGCGGTTGTCGACGTTGCGGTACGCCAGGCCAAAGTCGCCCGCCATCTTCTCGACCAGTTTGCCGAACTCGATGATCTGCGGGCTTTCATGCGGCGGCACCTGCACGTTGCGCACTGTCGGAATCGCCACCATGGCGCCGATGCTCGCGATCACGGCCTGCTGGTTCTGCAGCCGGTTGTACAGGCCGAGCAGGCGCGCGATGGTGACCAGTTCGTCGCCCGCCAGCGGCTTGCTGGCGCGGTACGCGGCCACGCTCGGCTTCAGCGCGGGGTCGGCCTTGGCGGCCTGGGCGAGGAAGGCACTGAAATTTTTCGGCAGTTTGGTTTTGGACTTTGTCGTGCCGTCTTGCCAAGCGGCGGCGAGCCTGTCGAGCTGCGGTTTCTTCAGCGTGTCGGCGTGCACGGATGCACCGAGGCCAAGCACGAGCGTGGTCGCGAGGCCCATCGACAGGGCGGACAATGGAAATTGAATATGCGGCATGCGCCTGCCTCCCTCATGTTGAACAAACACCCGACGATAGCCGAGCGAAAAACAAAAGCACCATGAGTCCAACCACCGACAAGATCCGCTGCGCCTGGGCCAGAACCGACCCGTTGCTGGCGGCCTACCACGACGCCGAATGGGGCGTGCCCGAGCACGACAGCCGCGCGCTGTGGGAGAAGCTCATGCTCGACGGCTTCCAGGCCGGGCTGTCGTGGCTCACCATCCTGCGCAAGCGCGACGCCTTCCGCAAGGCGTTCGAGGGCTTCGTGCCCGAGAAGATCGTGCAGTTCACCGAGGCCGACATCGAGCGGCTGCTGCAAAACGCAGGCATCGTGCGCTCGCGCTCGAAGATCCAGGCGACCATCGGCAACGCGCGCGCCTACCTGGCCATGCAGGCGGCGGGCGAAGACTTCTCGCAATTCATCTGGGGCATGGCCGGCGGCAAGCCCATCGTCAACCGCAGCGGCAGCGTGCCGGTGAAGACGCCGCTGTCGGAAGACATTTCAGCGGCGCTGAAAAAGCGCGGCTTCAAGTTCGTGGGGCCGGTGATCGTGTATGCGTGGATGCAGGCCACGGGCATCGTGGACGACCATGCGCACGACTGCCACCGGCATGGGGCGAAGCAGAAGAATGGATGAAGGGCCTTCGCGTTCGGAGCCTGACGCGGGGCCTTGATCGTGCCGCTTGCTTGCCTCAATCGCGCAGGCTTTCGACTGCCATCGCGACAAACTGATCGGGCTTCACAAAGTCGCGCGCGTCCTTCGGCCAGGCATCCGCCAGGCGCAGGGCTTGAATCTCCGAGAGGGACTTGCCGGCCCGGACCTGCTCATCGATCGCATCGGTGATCGCCTTCAGGCGGTCACGAAACGCCACGAGGTCTGCGCGTGTGGACAGCTCGCCGTGTCCCGGCACGACCACCGTGTGGTCGTCGGACAGCGCGATGCACTTGTCGACAGCCGCGATGAAGCCGCGCAGCGAACCTCCCGACGAAAGATCCACAAAGGGCAGGCCGTGGCGAATGTAGATGTCGCCAGTCGCCAGCACATTGGCATGCGCCCACTTGACCAACGTGTCCCCGTCGGTATGGGCGCGGGCCACGTGCACGAGTTGCACCGTGTCGCTGCCGACTTTCAACGTCTGCGATGTTTGATAGACCGACCCGGGTGCCGCGTTCTTCGGCGCCGGCTCGACGGCCATCTTCAAGAACGAAATGGTTCCGCCATCCGCCATTCGGTGGCGCACGTTGGCTTGGGCAATGACGCTCGCACCCGCCTTGTGCAGCAGTTGGTTCGCACCGACATGGTCGAAATGCCAATGCGTGTTGACCACGGCCATGACCGGCTTCGCAGACACCGCGTGGACAGCGGACACGAACTGCTCGGCCACATTGGGCGACTTGGCGTCGACCAGAAAGATGCGTGCGCCGCCGTGGTCCATCGTCACGTTGCCACCTCCACCAAAGATCACTTCGATGCCGGGCGCGATGTTCTGCACCTGAAAGGGCGCCGGAACAGGCATTTGCGCGGCGGCGGCTGTCGATGCAAAGAGACAGGCGAGCAAGGAAGTGCGGATGAACTGCATGACAGACTTTGTTGGGTAGTTGGTTGGTTGGTTGGCTTCTAAAGCGCGAACCGATGGACATCGATGCCGGATCATTTCAGTTCGGGCTCCATGCACAAAGTCGGTATCGATCCGGTTTGGCGATACATCGCCGAGGGCGAGATCGGGTGCGCGAATGTGATTCGTGACCAGTACCTGCGCGTTCTCGGCCTCAGACACCGTCGCGCTGCAACGCGTTCTTCGAGCCGCCCTTCGCATCGAGCCATGCCTTGCGGCGGGAGAACAGGCCAGGTACCGCGGTGTTGACGTCGCCTATCAGCGCCTGAAGGTCGCCGGAAACGAGCTGACCACCCTGCACCAGAATGCGCCCCGCAACCATGGTCATGTCCACGTCGCCGCCTTGCACAGCGTGCACCAGGTTGTGGTGAAGGTTGCCCTGCGGTCCACCCAGCAGCGGCGTCATGCGCGGGGTGTTGGTGCGCACGGCAATCAGGTCCGCTTGTTTTCCCGGTTCGACCGAGCCAATTTCGCTGCCCATGCCCAGGGCGCGCGCACCTCCCGCGGTGGCCATGTCGCAGACCGACCAGGCGTCCAGCGCCGCGGCATCGAGCTTGGAAAACTTTGCCAGCAGCGACGCTGTCTTCATCTCGTCAAACATGTCGAGGTTGTTGTTCTCCTTCTCGCCGTCGGTGCCCAACCCGACGGCCACGCCCGCTGCAAGCAGTGCTTCCACCGGCGCGGCGCCGCTCGCCAGCTTCATGTTGCTCACGGGGTTGTGGGCCACGCCGATGCCCCGTCGCGCCAGGATGTCGATCTCGGCATCGGACAGCCACACACAGTGCGCGAGCAGCACCTTCGGCGCGTCCAGCAGGCCGAACTTCTGCAGGGCCTCGATCGGTCTCAGGTTGTAGCGGCGTTGCGTTTCCTCGACGTCGAACCTGCTCTCGTTGCTGTGGGTATGAAAACCCACGCCGTAGCGCTGGCTGATCTCGGCGGCTCGCTTCCAGGCGTCCGGCGTGGCGTAGAACATGTGCTCCATGCCGACCCAGACCTGAATTCGCCCGTCAGCCCCGTTGTGCCATTTCCTGATGAGGTCTTCATTGGTGTCGAGCGTCTCGAAGTAGTCGTGGTCGGGGTGCTCCGCAACATAGGGAACCAGCACCGCGCGAATACCAAGATCGCGGGCCGCCCTGGCGCTTCCTTCCATGTGGCGCCACATGTCCACAATGGTCGTGGTTCCGGAGAGAAGGGCTTCGGCGTAGCACAGGCGCGACGCCATCTCCGCTTCGTCCGGCCGAAGCACCCGGTGCATGGGGTCGATGTACTGCTGCAGCCAATCCCAAACAGGAAGGCCTTCCGCCGTGCCGCGAAGCATTCCGGAATGCGCGTGCGTGTTCACCAGCCCCGGCATGAGCAGCCTGTGCGCGAGGCGCTTCACTTCGACGCCGGGGTTGTCGTTCAGGAGCGCGGCCGCGCTGCCGACCGCGGCGATTCGGCCGTCGGCACCTACCAGCACCGCGCCATCGGCAATGACAGTGCGCTTGGCGTTCATCGTGAGCACGTGGTCTGCATGAAGAAGCAAGGGGTTCATCTCATTGATCTTTCTGACAAGGGCAGCGAACCTGCGGCGGAAGATTTTTGTTCGGCAAGGGCTGCTACCTAAAATCAGGACCCATCAGAAATTCCGATAAGTCGAATGAACCTGAGCCTCGATCAACTCGTGGTCTTCGTTGCGGCAGCAAGGGAGAAGTCGTTCTCCGCGACCGCACGAACCTTGCGCAAGGCGCAGTCCGCCGTGAGCACGGCAATCGGCGACCTGGAGATCGATCTGGGTGTGACGCTGTTCGATCGCACGGGTCGGTATCCGGTGCTGACGCCGGCGGGCGAGGCCTTGCTGACAGAGGCGGATGCCATCCTGTCGCACTGCAACAGCCTCAGGGAACGCGCCAGCGTGTTGACCACCCACTTCGAGACCAGCGTCACCATCGGGATCGAGGACGCCTTTCCGTGCGAGCAGATCGCGCCCGTGCTGACGGCGTTTCACAAGCGATTTCCCGGCGTCGAGATCAACATCGTTCAGCCGTCGAAAACCGACTTGCTCACCATGGTGCAGAACGGCGAAGCCATGCTCGGGCTGGGTTGCGCGCGGGCCCACTATCCGCAGGGGATGGAGTTTTGCCGCCTCGGACACGTGACGCTCGTCAACGCCGTGCACCAGAATCACCCGCTGTCGCGCACCAGGGACATCCGGTTTTCGCAGTTGGCGGACCATCTTCAACTGCTGCTGGAAGCGCAGTCGAAGCATTTGCTGACCAGCGAATACCTCAAGTCGCCCAAACGGGTCTATGTGCAGAGCAGCGTTGCGCTGCTGCAGTTGTTGAAGAGCGGCCTGGGTTGGTCCATCGTTGCGAAATGGCTGATTGCGAGCGAGCTTGCCGCCGGCGATCTCGTCGAAATGCAGCTCAAGGCCTACCCGTTCACCAAATGGACGGTGGGGCTCGATTTCACCTGGCGTACCGAGGCAAAGACGGGCGCTGTCTCGACCTGGCTCAAGACAGAACTCTCGCGCACGCGAATCTTCTGCTGAGGGTCGCGGCCAAATGAAAAAACCGGACGCTGCTTTCGCAGGGTCCGGTTTTTTGGCGGCTGACCAAAGCGGCTTGCGCCGCCGTCGATTACAGGCCGGCTTGGCGCGTGAAGGTTCGGGCCTTGGCTTGGGCAGGCACCACGCTGTCGGCGAACGATTCGCGGCGCAGGTTCTGGCCTGGTGCGTGGGCAGCGGCAACGGCTTCGGTGCGGATGGTGGCGCGGTCGGCCGATGCGGTCAGGGCGGGTGCCACGGTCGAGGAGATGCCGTCACCGTAGGTATTGCCGGCGCGGGCGGCAGCCACTGCTTGCGGTGCCACGTCGGCACGGCTGTAGCCGGAGGTCACGGCTTGCACGCCTTCGTAGGTTTCTGCATGGGCGCCAGCGGCGGCGAGCAGGGACAGAGCGGCGGCGGCGAGGATCTTCGAGGTGTTCATTTCAATTCCTTCTTTACTGGGCTTTTTGTGTGCCGCAAGTGTGCACCCCGATTGCTAGGGAAAACCCTATTCAATCGAATCGCAGTGTTCATGAAATTGAAACAATGACGAGGAACTTTCTGACGTCGCTAACTCAACTGCCCTTTCGTGTGCCAAAACTGGCATTTCGTGCAAATCTTTGAAGCACGTTGCATGCCAGTCGCCGCACCCTCAAGACTTCGGCCAGCCGCGCACCAGCGTGCGCAGCGCCACCCCGCCGCTGCCCTTGACCTCGGCCCGGTAGGTGCCCACCAGGGCTTCGCGCTCGGCCGCGGTCTGCGGCTCGTTGCGCCAGGCCAGCAGCACGGCAACGTCGGCATCGGTCAAGGCCGCAATCAGCGCCTGGGTGATCTGCTTCTCGAACTCGCGCGCCACGATCATCAGGTTGCGCGGGCGCGTGGAGGTCACGCCACGCGACCACAGGGTGTCCAGCGCCATGTCCAGCGTGCTGTCGGGCAGCCCGCTGAGCTGGGCGCCGTTGCCGCGCGCCAGTTGCTTGACCACCGCGCTCATGAGCAGCTGGCTCGAGAAGTCGATGTCCCGCACGTCGCCCACGGCCATGCGTTCGAGCAGCTCGGTGCGCGCAGGGTCTGCGGGGCGGGCACGCTCGCGGTTGAAGAATTCGGCACGGCCGGCCTCGCTCATGGCGAGGTAGTCGGTGCGCAGCTTCGCGAAGCGGGCCACGGCGGCCCGCAGTTCGGGGCTGGGGGCGGGGGCGCCGTTGCCGGCCGATGCCACTTCCTGCTGGATGGCCGCGACCGACGCCTTGGCGTTGAAGGCACGCGTTGCGGCCGCATCGAGTGCCTTCAGGGCCTTGCCTGCGATGGCGGCATCGTCAGGGTCCAGCAGTTCCTTCGCACCGCGCGCCACCGCGCCCGGCGCATACGAAGCCTGGTAGCGCGCGGGCACGCCTTCGAACTGCAGCAGTGCCTCCGCGCGGCTTTGCGCCCAGCCCACCAAGGGGGCAGCGAGCAATGCTGGCAACAGAAGAAGTACGGGGAAACGGGCGGGCGAAAAGAAAGAGAGGCGGTTCAGGGCAAGCATGGCGCCATTATTGGCGCGCAGGCATGACCCCGCCCTGCCCCGTCTCTCTGCTGGCCGCTCAGGCCGTCGCGAGTTCCGCGCGAAACAGCCTGGCCGCGGTAACCATGTTCGACAGCGCCGCCTCGGTCTCGGGCCAGCCGCGGGTCTTCAGGCCGCAGTCGGGGTTGATCCACAGGTTCTGGTGCGGCACCACGGCCGCGGCCTTGCGCATGAGGCGCACGATTTCGTCGACCGAGGGCACGCGCGGCGAATGGATGTCGTACACGTCCGGGCCAATCTCGTTCGGGTAGCGAAAGCCCCCCGCATTTTTTTCACCACCAAAGCCGCGCAGCAGTTCCATGTCGGAGCGGCTCGTTTCAATGGTGATCACGGCGGCGTCCATCGCGGCAATTTCCGGCAGGATGTCGAGCGCGACGGTGCCTTCGGCGCCGTGGTTGCAGCTGTCGTCGTGCACATGGCCGGCTTCGCTCTCCACGCCGCGCGCCATCTTGAAGTAGCGCGACAACTCCGGTTCGTCGCCCCGAAAAGTCGAAGCGCGCGTAGGGCTGCCTTGCTCTTTCCCCCTTTGGGGGAGGGAGCGAAGGCTAAAACCGCGTGCCCACCGACAACCGCACCATGTTCTGCGAGGTGAAGTTCACCTTCGGGTCGTACGCCGCACGAACGAACCAGCGCGGCCAGTCGTAGGTGACGGTGAGGCCGGCACGGCGAATGAACTGCCCGTCGACCGTGCCCTGCTTGGCCAGCAGGTCGAGGGTCAGGCGCTGCCGCTCGGGCAGCGGCAGGCGGTAGACCAGGTGCACGTCTTGCTGATCGGGGTTCAGGCGGTTGTCGCGAATCAGCGAAAGCGACAGCGCCGTGCCGTCCGTCCACTTGTAGCCGCCGTACACCGTGTACGAATCGTTCGGGTCGAAGTTCAGGTTCGCATAGTTGCGCAGGTTGGTGCGGCCCAGCCCCGTGCCCACGAACCAGCTGTCGCCTGTTTCCACCGCCAGGCTGCCGCCCACGAACCCGCCGGACGCCGCCTGCAGCGACGGCAGCACCCGCACCGGCCCCCAGGTGAAGGTGTGGTCCCAGCCCGCGCGCGGCTGCGCGAAGTCGAGCACCGGCGAGCGGAACCAGCCGATCCACACATTGCCGTCGCCGTAGGTGTAGCGCAGGTTCAGGTCCAGCCCCGGCCCTGCGGGCAGACCGCCGCCCGACACGCGGTAGGCGCCCACGGTGAGCTTGAACGGCGGCTCGGCCGCCTCGTCGTCCGCCCAGGCGGCGGGTGCAAGGCACAGCAGTGCCATGGCCGCGAAGCGGTGGTGCGTGCGTGTCATGGCGTTCAGAACAGGCTCGCGCCAATGTTGATGAGCAACGCCAGCACCGTGGTGTTGAACAGGTACGCCAGGATGCAGTGCACCGAGCCGATGCGCCGCATCGGCTTGGACACGAAGGACACGTCCGCTGTCTGGCCCGAGGTGCCGATCACCGCCGAGAAGTAGAAGAAGTCGCCGTAGGTGGGCGCGTCGTCTTCCGGGAACTGGATGCCGGGCTTGCGCCCCTTGCCGTCGTCAGCGTCTGCCGCGTAGTAGTCGTGCGCGTAGTGCAGCGTGAACATGATCTGCGTGAACGCCCACGACGACACCACCGTGAGCCCCGCCAGCGCAACGTGCGCGATCTTCTCCAGGCCGTGCATGTCCTTCACCACCGCCAGCTCGCCGCCGATGGCCGCCAGGCTCGCAATGGCCGACACCACCACCAGCACCAAAATGACGATCTGCCCCTCGTCCTGCATCTTGGCGCGGTAGCGCATGTGCTGCTGCGACGACCGCGTCATCATGATGGCCGCCAGCAGCACATACAGGCAGGCGCCCGTGTTCCAGGCGATCAGCAGGCGCGTGACCAGATGCGCCTCGATGGCCGAGGGCAGCAGCATGCCGACCGCGATGGCGATGGCCGTGGCAATGAACAGGCGCGGGCGAACTGCCAACTGGCGCAGGAGCGGGTGTCTTGGAATTTTCATGGGCGGTGAGAAGCGGCTCACCCGCCTTTGCGGCGCGGTGGCATGGAAGCGGCCTGACCGCGGTATGGAGGTCTGCCCCGCGACTGTCGTTGAAGCAGTCTTGCGGCGACCTGACGAAACCGCATTTTTGCAACGGCGCAGCGGGGTACAGTCGGGAATGATTCAACCACCACCCGCCGTTCCTGCTCCCATTCCCGCCCCCGCGACGCCCTCCACGGCAGCCACTCCCCAGCTCACGGAAAACCAGGCGTTCACCCGCGCCTGGGTTCTTTTCTTTGTGCTGTTCGTCGTGGTGATCGGGGTGCTCTGGGCTCTGAAGGCCCACTACGGCTGATCGCCCCGGCGCTCTTCAAGAAGGCTTCTGCACCAGCTTCAGCACGCTCGAGAAATCGAGCGCGCCATGGCCCGCGAGGCTGTGTGCCGCGTACAGGCTGCGTGCCAGGCCGCCCAAGGGCGTGGCAGCGCGCACCGCAGCAGCGTTTTCCTGCGCCAGGCCCAGGTCCTTGAGCATCAGGTCGGTGCCAAAGCCGCCGGCATAGTTCTTCGAGGCCGGCGAGGTTTCCATCACGCCGGGCATCGGGTTGTACTTTTCAAGTGCCCAGTTGCCGCCCGAGCTGCGCCGCATGATCTCGCTCAGCACCTTCGGGTCGAGCCCGTTGGCCACGCCCAGCGCCAGCGCTTCCGACGTGCCGATCATCAAGATACCCAACAGCATGTTGTTGCAGATCTTCGCGGTCTGCCCCGCGCCGGCCGCGCCGGCGTGGAAGATGTTGGCGCCCATCTTCTCGAGCACCGGGCGCGCGCGCTCCAGGTCCTTGGTTTCGCCGCCGACCATGAAGGTCAGCGTGCCGGCAATGGCACCACCGGTGCCGCCCGACACGGGCGCGTCGATCATCGCAATGCCCTTGGCGTTGGCCGCCTCGGCCACCTTGCGCGACGTGGCCGCGGCGATGGTGCTGCTGTCGATCACCAGCGTGCCGGCGCGGATGCTGTCGAGCAGGCCGGGCTTGCCCGCGCCGCCGAGGAACAGGCCCTCCACATGCGCGCTGGCCGGCAGCATGCTGACGACCACGTCGGCACCTGCCACCGTCTCGGCCGCCGAATTGGCGATGGGCAGGCCTTGGCCGCCGAACTTCTTGCAGGCTTCGTCCGACAGGTCGAACGCGCTGAGCGTATGGCCGGCCTTGAGCAGGTTCAGGGCCATGGGGCCGCCCATGTTGCCCAGGCCGATGAAAGCGATCTTCATGTGTCTTGTCTCCGTTGTTCTGTGCAGTGAAGGGTGAGGGTCAGCTCAGCGACGCCAACTCAGGCGGCATCTCGCCGCGCGGACGCAAGTGGTCGTCGATGAAGGCGGGCGTGATCTCCTCGAGCGTGGCCGGGTTCCAGCGCGGGTTGCGGTCCTTGTCGACCAGCACCGCGCGAATGCCTTCGGCGAAGTCCTTGTGCGCGCAGAAGCCCAGCGAGGCCCAGTACTCCAGGCGGAACACCTCCGCCAGCGACATGCGCGGCACACGCTGCCACAGCTCGAAGCTCAGCGCGGCCGAGCTCGGCGCGCCCTTGGCGAAGGTCTTGGCAGCGGACTGAAGCCACGCGTCGTCGCTTTGCAGTTCGCGCATGCGCTTGGCAATGTCGAGCAGGTCGTCGCCGGCCATCAAAGCATTCAGGGTGTCGTAGTGCTCGCGCACCTTCGAAGGCGGCATTTCGGCGCCCTCGCCGGCCTTGGCCAGAATGCGCGACAGCGTGGCGCGGTCGGCCTTGGCGTCGCCGCCAGTCCATTGCGTGGACGCGATGGCCGCGAGCACGTCGGCCTTGCGCTCTTGCGGCACCAGCACATCGGCCAGGCCGCAGAAGATGGTGTCGTGCGCATTGATGTTGGCGGCGGTGAGCGCCAGGAACAGACCGGTGCGGCCCGGCGTGCGGCGCAGGAACCAGCTGCCGCCCACGTCGGGGTACAGGCCGATATTGATCTCTGGCATGGCGATGCGGCTTTGCAGCGTCATCACGCGGTGCGAGGCGCCGGCCAGCAGACCCACGCCGCCACCCATCACGATGCCGTGGCCCCAGCACAGAAAGGGCTTGGGGAAGGTGTGGATCAGGTGGTCGAGCTCGTACTCTTCGCGGAAGAAGTCTTCGGCGTAGGTGTTGCGCGCGGGGCCGCAGTCGAGCAGCGTCTGGTAGAGCTGACGCAGGTCGCCGCCGGCGCAGAAGGCCTTCTCGCCCGCCGCCTGCAGCAGCACGCCGACGATGCCGGCGTCTTGTGCCCACTCGCGCAGCTTGGGCGTGAGCAGACGCACCATGTCCACGGACAGTGCGTTGAGCGAGGCGGGTGAATTGAGCGTGGCCACCGCAAAGCGCTGGCCATCGGCGGTCTTGATTTCGTCGAAGAGAACTACGTTGTCGGTCATTGTTTGAAAGATTCCAGGTGCACGACGCTCAGCGGATGTCGCTGTCGCCTTCGAGCAATTTTCGCGCAACGATGACGCGCATGATTTCGTTCGTGCCCTCCAGGATCTGGTGCACGCGGGTGTCGCGCACCAGCCGCTCCAGCGGGAACTCGCTCAGGTAGCCGTAGCCGCCATGCAGTTGCAGCGCGTCGTTGCAGACGTTGAAGCCCGCATCGGTCGCAAAGCGCTTGGCCATCGCGCAGTAGGTGCTGGCGTCGGCATGGCCCGCGTCCAGCTTGCTCGCGGCCAGGCGCACCATCTGGCGCGCCGCCACCAGCTCGGTCGCCATGTCGGCCAGCTTGAACTGCAGCGCCTGAAAACTCGCCAGCGGCTTGCCGAACTGCTGGCGCTCATGCAGGTAGCGGCGTGCCGCGTCGAGCGCGCCCTGCGCCGCGCCCACCGAGCAGGTCGCGATGTTGATGCGCCCGCCGTCCAGTCCCTTCATCGCAATGCGAAAGCCCTCGCCTTCCTTGCCCAGCAAGTTGTGCGCGGGCACGCGCACGTTGTCGAAGTTGATGGTGCGCGTGGGCTGGCTGTTCCAGCCCATCTTGTGCTCCTTCTTGCCGTAGCTCACGCCCGGCGCATCGGCCGGCACCGCAAAGGCCGAGATACCGCTCGCGCCCGCGCCGCCCGTGCGCGCCATCAGCACCAGCACGTCGGTCGCGCCCGCACCGGAGATGAAGGCCTTGCCGCCGTTGATGACGTACTCGGTGCCCTGCAACTCGGCGCGCGTCTTGAGCGAGCCCGCGTCCGACCCGGCGCCCGGCTCGGTGAGGCAGTACGACGCCAGCTTGCGTCCGCTGGTCAGGTCTTCGCCCCACTGCTGCGCCACGGCGTCTGTCGCCCAGGTGCCAAGCATCCAGGTCGCCATGTTGTGGATGGTGATGAAGGCCGTGGTCGAGGGGTCGACCGCGGCCATCTCCTCGAACACCAGCGCCGCATCGAGCCGCGGCAGTCCCAGCCCGCCGATGCGCTCGGGCGCATAGAGCCCGCAAAAGCCCAGCTCGCCGGCCTTGGCAATGGCCTCCTTGGGGAAGATGGCCTCGGCGTCCCACTGCGCCGCATGCGGCGCGAACTCGGCCTGCGCAAAGGCGCGCGCGCTCTGCGCAAAGGCGTTCTGTTCCTCGGACAGTTCGAAATTCATTGCTCGCGCCCCTTCCAGCGGTCCAGTTCAGCGGTTCGTTTGCGGGTTGATTTTTCCAGGCATGCGTTGAACACCAGCGGCCAGATGGAGCCGCCCTCGCTGGCTTTGGACGCACGCTTGCAATTGGCGTCGCGGCCTTTGAGCCAGGCCCGCTGCTCGGTGCGCAGCGCCACGCGCATCTGCGAGGAGAGCGTGTTCATCACCTCGCCGTAGCGGATGTTGAGCTCGGCGTCGGCCGCACGAAAATCGCGCGCCGCGCACTCGTTCATCTGCATCTGGTTGCCGTTGGGGTTGCAACCCTCCGGGTCGGCATCGGCAGCGGCCTGCGCATTGCCACAAAGCAACGCCACCGCCGCCACCGCGCCCCAGGCGGCAGCGCGAAGCCCTGGCCTCATTTGAGGCTGATGGTGGTGTTGACGCCGTGGCTCACGGTGCTGTCGTCGAACCAGCGCGCCGTGACCGTCTTGGTCTGCGTGTAGAACATGATCACCTGCTTGCCGTACGGGCCCAGGTCACCGAGCTTCGATGCACGCGAGCCGGTGAACGAGAACATCGGAACCGGCACCGGAATCGGCACGTTGATGCCGACCTGGCCAATGTCGATGTCTTCCTGGAAGCGGCGCGCCGCGGCACCCGACTGCGTGAAGATGGCCGTGCCGTTGCCATTCGGGTTGCTGTTGATCATCTCGATGGCTTCGTCGATGGTCTCGGCATCTGCCACGCACAGCACCGGGCCAAACACTTCCTGGTCATAGATCGTCATGCCGGGCTTCACGCCGGTGAAGATCGTCGGGCCGACGAAGTTGCCCTTCTCGTAGCCGGGCACAGTAGGCTTGCGGCCGTCGAGCACCAGCTTGGCGCCATCGGCCTCGCCGCGTTCGATCAGGCTGTTCACACGGTCGTAGGCAGCGCAAGACACCAGCGGGCCCACGTCCACGCCCTTCTCGGTGCCCGCGCCAATCTTCAGCGTCTTGGCCTTCGCGATGAGTTCGGGCACCCAGTTGCGCGCCTCGCCCACCAGCACCGCCACCGACACCGCCATGCAGCGTTGGCCGGCTGCGCCAAAGCTCGCACCGGCGATGGCGTTGAGCGTTTGCTCCTTGTTGGCGTCGGGCATCACGATGGCGTGGTTCTTCGCGCCCATCATGCATTGCGCGCGCTTGCCGGCCAGCGTGGCGCGGTTGTAGACGTGCGTGCCGACCTTGGTCGAGCCCACGAAGCTGATCGCCTTGATGTCCTTGTGGTCGCAAATGCCGTTGACGATGGCCTCGCCACCATGAATCACGTTCAGCACGCCGGGCGGAATGCCGGCTTCCATCGCCAGCTCGCACAGGCGCATGGTAACCATAGGGTCTTGCTCGGAAGGCTTCAGCACGAAGGTGTTGCCGGTGACGATGGCCATGGGGAACATCCACAGCGGAATCATCGCGGGGAAGTTGAACGGCGTGATGCCGGCGCACACGCCCAGCGGCTGCAGCAGCGTGTAGGTGTCCACACCGTTGGCCACGTTGTTGGCCAGTTCGCCGAGTTGCAGGTTGCCGATGTTCGATGCGTGCTCCACCACTTCGAGGCCGCGGAACACATCGCCTTCGGCGTCCGGCAGCGTCTTGCCCTGTTCGGCCGTGAGGATGGCGGCCAGCTCGCCCATGTTCTCGCGAATGAGTTGCTGCAGCTTCAGGAAGATGCGGGCGCGCGTGCCGATGGGGGTCTTGCGCCAGGTCTTGAAGGCTTCCTTGGCGGAGGCGACGGCGGCGTCCAGCTCGGCCGGCGTGGCGAAGGGCACGCGGGCCAGCACCTCTTGCGTGGCCGGGTTGACGACGTCGCGCCATTCGGTGGTCTTGGATTCGACCAGCTTGCCGCCGATCAAAAGCTTGACGGTGGCGATCTGGGCTGCGGGCTTGACTTTGGCGTCCATGGGTTTTGTCTCCTGGGGGATGAAATACGGTTCAGCCGTGCATGCTAGCTTTGCAAAATTGCCATGGCAATAGACAAATACGCACCGTCGATCTGCATAATTGCAGACCATGGACTGGGACAACCTGCGCTACTTTCTGGAACTCGCACGCTCGGGCACGCTCATGAGCGCGGCCCGGCGGCTGGAGGTCGACCACACCACCGTGGCAAGGCGCATTCAGGCGCTGGAGAAGGAGGTGGGCGCGCCGCTGTTCTCGCGCGAGTCGGGCGGGCATCGGCTCACGGAGGCGGGGCGAAGGCTGCAGCCGCAGGTGGAGGCCATGGAGGGCGCGTTCCGCGCGGTGGAGAGCACGGCGAGCGCATCGCACGAAGGGCTGTCGGGCCTGGTGCGCATCGGCGCGACCGAGGGTTTCGGCACGGTGATCCTGGCGCCGCAGCTGGCCTTGTTCGCACGGGAGCACCCCCGGCTCACCATCGACCTGCTGGCCATGCCGCGGCTGGTGCACCTGTCGCGGCGCGAGGCCGACATCGTCATCTCGCTGGAGCGGCCCGCGCGCGGGCCGGTGGTGGTGAGCAAGCTCACCGACTACACGCTGCGGCTCTATGCGTCGAAAAAATACCTGGCCGCGCACAAGCCCATCAAGACCCGCGAAGACCTGCGTGGCCACACCTTCATCAGCTACGTGGACGACCTGCTCTTCAGCAAGGAGCTGCAGTACCTGGACGAACTGCATCGCCCCGACACCTTCGCGCTGCGCAGCACCAGCGTGCTGGCGCAGCACAGCGCGGTGGCCGCCGGTGCGGGCATGGCGGTGCTGCCGGCCTTCATTGCGCAGAACGACAGTGCGCTGAAGCCCGCGCTGCCGGGCCAGGCAACCTTCACGCGGACCTTCTGGATGTCGATGCCCGCGGAGACCAAGCACCTGGTGCGCATGCAGGCGGTGTGGGAGTTCTTGCGCAGCACAGCGCAGGCGCAGCACAAGCTGTTGCTTTTGCCTCTGGGCTGAGGGCGCACTCGAAGCGCCTCAGCGCTTGGGCGGCGCGATGGCCGGAAAGTTCTGCGCCACAAACTCGACCACGAAGGCCTGCGGGTCCACGCGCAGGTTCTCGGTTTCCGCATGGTCGAGGTAGCGGCGCCAGAAGTGCCGCACCATGTCGGGCACATCGTCGGCAAAGCCCATCTGGCCGGCGACGATCTCCTGCCAGGTTCCTGTCGCGAGAAACGTCTGCGCAAGCCTGGGCTCCAGCGCTTCCAGCGTCTCGCGCTTGGTGTCGTCGAGCTGCTCGATGGCGTCCAGCACCCAGCAATCCACCAGCCGCAGCAGCGGCCTTCCTTCGTATCTGCTCATCGTCCGCTCCTGCGGTGTTCAAGAAAAAATGCGTTTCCACAGACCGGGGCGTGCCACCGGTTCGGCCGCGCCTGTCGCGGCCTGGGCCTCGGCCTGCTCCAGCAGTTCGATCAACCCTTCGACGCGCGGCTTCCTGAGCCGGCGCGCGTACGCAAGGTAGCTCTCCTCCTCGTCCACGGTGTAGAGCTGCGGCGGCATCGGCAGGCCCCGCACACCGCCCAGCAGCACGCGCAAGGCGTCGAGCTGGTTCATGCGAATGGCGCTCATGAGGGCGGTTTCGCCGAGCGAGGGCACGATCTCGTTCGCGCCCGCCAGGCCCGCCGCAAGCAACGGCGCAATGGCTGCAGCGTCACCCGCCACCGCCGCCGTGCCCAAAGCTTCCAGCGCGGCCAGCTTCTCCGGCGAAAGGCTGGCCTTGTAGGCATCGCCGCGCTTGTCGTTCTCGTCGCGCGCGTCGCCGCCGGTAATGGTCATGAAGTCGGTCACCAGCGCCACGGGTTCGCCCGCCGCGTCGAGGGCCCAGAAGCTGGGGTAGCTGCCGTCGCCCCAGCCCGCGCTGAAGATCACCAGGTTGTTGGCGCCGCCCGCGCCCGCGGGGTAGTGGTCGGCGATGTGGGCGTCGCCCATTTCGCCGGCCAGCACGTCGTCGTAGTAGCTGGTGAAGTCGGGGCGGGCGGCCTCCTGGGCTTCGCGCTGCGACATGGCGAGCGCCGCATCGGCGTCCATGAAACAGCCGACGCCGGCGTCCACCGGGTAGCCGTGGAATTCGTCGTCGCCGAGTTCGGCTTGCGACTGGCCGTCGATCAACGCCGGCTCCCATTGCAGGCCCTCAGCGCGCAGGCCGTCGCGTTCGCGCAGCCACAGCACCGCCAGCGCATGGCAGCCGTGGTCATGCAGCACCTCGACGGGGAAAGCGCCGCGCGCTTGCAGCTCACGCGCGAAGGGTTGGCGCTCGGGTTGCACCAGCGGATCGCACGCCACGATGCGCCCGCTTGTGATGTGCAACACGCCGCACGGCTGACGTTGCAGATGGTGCGCGCGCAAGGTTTCGTAGTCTTGAAAGATCGCTTGCAGGTTGTCGGTATCTAGATAAGGCATGCGCCCAGTTTCTCATTCCCCGCCGAGGGCGGGCCACACCGGCGGATGGCTGCCCGGCGGCATCGACGGGCGCGGCCACGCGCCGGGCGTGCGCGACAGCTGCGCGCTGTGCCGCAACGCGGCCAGTTCGCCGAAGCCGGAGGCCGAGGTTTCGACGTAAGGTTTCAGGTCCGGTTTGGCGATCGACAGCCCGCCCGGCACGCGCCCCAGTCCACGCAGCCACTGCCCCGTTTGCGCCAACGACACCTGCACATGCCAGCTGCCGCCCTCCTGCTGCTGGCGCCTGAGCGCGGCGGCCGCGCCGAAGGCGATCAGGTAGCCGGTCGCCTCGTCGAGGATCTGCATGGGCAGCGGCCTGGGCTTGCCGTCTCCCGCTGCTTCGCTTTCCGCATGGTTGAAGCCCATGGCGGTCTGCACCAGCGAATCGAAACCGCGTCGGCCGGCCCACGGGCATTGCGTGCCGTAGGCGGTGAGCGACACGCACACGATGCCCGGCCGCAGCCGCGCCAGTTCGGCCGGCCCGAAGCCCAGCGACGCGACACCGCCGGGCCGGTAGCCCTGCACGAACACATGCGCGTCGGCAGCGAGTTTCTGCAGCGCTGCGCGGCCTTCGTCGGTGCGCAGGTCGACATGCGCAGAGAGCTTGCCGCGGCTGGTGTCGGCAATCGATTCGATGTTCGGCAGGTGCGGCGAATTGACCAGCATCACGTCTGCGCCATAGGCCGCCAGCGCGCGGCCACCGACCGGCCCGGCCAGGATGCGCGTGAGATCGAGCACGCGCACACCGGTGAGCGGGCGCTGGTCTTCGTGCAGCGGCGGCAGCGCGCGCGGCGGTGCGTCGCCGATGCGCTCGATGGTGAAGAGCGGCTGGGCCGCAATGGCCTGGCCTTGCGGCGTGGCGTCCCATTCGTCGAAGCGGCGCAGCGCGGTGGCCACCAGGCCTTGCGCGGCGGCGGCGTCTTCGAAATCCTTCGCGCGCCAGGTGGCCATGGCCGCTTCGGCATCCGCGCGCGTGGCTGTCGCGGGGTCGAGCTTCAGCAGCCGCAGCGCGCCGTCGCGGTGGTGCGCAAAGTTGGCGTGAACGCGCACCCAGCCGTCCGCGCAGCGGTACAGGCCCGAGAAGGTGTCCCACAGGTCGGGCACGCGGCCGTCGAGGCTGAACCAGCCGGTGCAGTCGAGCGCCGCATGCTGCATGTCGACCTCGACCTGCTGGCGTGCCGTGCCGCGCAGATGCCCCAGCTCGCAGGCGGCCAGTGCCGCCGCGGCGATGGTGCTCTGCGCCGCCGCGCCCACCGCAAAGGACGACGGCAGCACCGGGTCGGCGCCCGTGAGCCGCACCCATGACAGAGCCTCTTCGGGCAGACCGGCCTGTCGCCAGATACCACCCAGCGCTTCGCTCGCATTCATTGCATGTTCTCCATCAAAGCAAAAAGGCAGGGCCCGCTCTCGCGGCCCTGCCCTTGGTTGTTGTCGCGTAAGGCCGCCGTATGGGCCTTACTGGATGAGCTTGGCGCCCGTCTTGGCCTGCAGCGCGTCGAAGCTCACGCCCGGTGCCAGCTCGACGACCTTCAGGCCTTCGGGCACCACGTCCATCACGGCCAGGTCGGTGATGATGCGGTCGACCACGCCCACACCGGTCAGCGGCAGGCTGCACTTCTCGAGGATCTTGAGATCTTCGGTGCCGTCTTTCTTCTTGGCCACGTGTTCCATGAGCACGATCACGCGCTTCACGCCGGCCACCAGGTCCATGGCGCCGCCCATGCCCTTGACCATCTTGCCGGGGATCATCCAGTTAGCCAAGTCGCCGGTGGCGCTGACCTGCATCGCACCCAGGATCGACAGGTTGATCTTGCCGCCGCGAATCATCGCAAAGCTGTCATGGCTGCCGAAGATGGCCGAGCCGGGCAGCGTGGTGACGGTCTGCTTGCCGGCGTTGATGAGGTCGGCGTCGACGTTGTCTTCGGTCGGGAACGGGCCGATGCCCAGCATGCCGTTCTCGCTCTGCAGCCATACCTCCTTGGTGCCCGTGTGGTTGGCCACCAGCGTCGGAATGCCGATGCCCAGGTTCACGTAGAAGCCGTCTTCGAGTTCTTGGGCGGCACGGGCCGCCATCTGGTCTTGGGTCCAGGGCATCTCAGGCTCCTTCTTTCTTGTTGGCGGGGACGGTGGGCACGGGCACTTCGGCACTGGCGGCGGCCTGCGCGATGACGGCCTGGGCCTCGACCTTGGCCGCGGCCACGTCCACCGGGGCGGCGGCGCTCACGGTGCGCTTTTCGATGCGCTTCTCGGGGTTGGCGTTCAGCACGATGCGGTGCACGTAGATGCCCGGCAGGTGAATGTCGTCGGGGGCCAGTTCGCCCACTTCGACGATTTTCTCGACTTCCACGATGCAGACCTTGCCGGCCATGGCGGCGGCCGGGTTGAAGTTGCGTGCCGTCAGACGAAAGCGCAGGTTGCCCGACTTGTCTGCCACGTCGGCCTTCACCAGCGCCACGTCGGGCACCAGCGAATGTTCCATCACGTAGGTTTCGCCGTTGAACTCGCGCAGCTCCTTGCCCTCGGCCACTTGCGTGCCCACGCCGGTCTTGGTGAAGAAGGCCGGAATGCCCGCGCCGCCGGCGCGCAGCTTTTCGGCCAGCGTGCCCTGGGGCGTGAATTCAAGCTCGAGTTCGCCGGCCAGGTACTGACGCTCGAACTCCTTGTTCTCGCCGACGTAGGAGGCCACCATCTTCTTGATCTGGCGCGTTTCCAGCAGCTTGCCGAGGCCGAAACCGTCGACGCCCGCGTTGTTCGAGACCACGGTGAGGTCTTGCACGCCGGAGTCCTTCAGCGCGTCGATCAGCGCCTCGGGAATGCCGCAAAGGCCGAAGCCGCCGACCGCGAGCATTTGCCCGTCGGCCACGACTCCCTTGAGTGCCGCTTCTGCGGAGGGATAGATCTTGTTCACTCGGGCTCCTTGATGGATGAATGGAGAGTGGGTGGGGAAAGCCCTGAACGATACTACGTACCCGCATACGTAGTATTTCGTAATGGTGACCCCCGATGCCCGAGATCGATTACCGGCTGGCTTTTGAACATGCGCCCGTCGGCATGGTGGTTTCGAGCAACCGCACCATCGTCGCCTGCAACCTGCGGGTGTGCGAAATTTTCGGTGCAACGCCCCCGGCGCTGGTGGGGCATTCGTTCAGCATCCTGTACCCCAGCGTGGCCGAGTTCGAGCGCATCGGCAAGCGCATGGAACCCTTCCTGAACGCCAGCGGCAACTACGCCGACAACCGCATGATGAAACGCCTGGGCGGCCTGCACGGCTCCATTGCGGGCGAGACCTTCTGGTGCCACGTCACCGGCCATGCACTGAACCGCGAAGCGCCGCACGAGGCCGGCATCTGGACCTTCGAGGACCTGGGCTCGCGCCGCGCGGTGAAGGCCGAACTCACGCCGCGCGAACGCGAGGTGGCCGCGCAGGTGATGCGCGGGCTCACCTCCAAGGAAATAGGCAAGGCGCTGGGCATCAGCCACCGCACGGTGGAGCTGCACCGGGCACGGCTGATGCGCAAGTACGCAGCGGCCACCACGGCGGAGCTGGTGCAGAAACTTATAGCAGGCTGAAAGTTCCGCGTTGGACCGTTGCCAAAACGGAAACGCCGCGTCCTTGAAAGCGGCGATTCGGCGTGCGCCTCGCGGCCTATCGTGGAGGCATGCGGGCAAGCCGCCCGCACATCGCTCAAGGAGTCTGCAATGCCCACATCCCTTCATTCCGAAAAAAGCCTGCTGCTGCAAACCCAGGTGACCGTGGCGCGCGCGCATGCGCTGGCCGCGCAGCAGATGCCGATGGCGCTCACGCTGTCGGCCATCATTCTGTCGATCATCAACGTCAGGCTGTAGCGGCTGCGGGCGCCGACAGCGCCCTGCAGGAGCCCCTGAGGCTCAGCGCGGCTCCGGCTGTTGGCTCCACCAGTTCGGCTGCCGGTCGATGAACAGCGTGCAGTCCGGCACCACCAGCTTGCCGCCGGACCACGCGGGCCGCACCCGCTTCTGAAAGTGCGCTGACAACAGCACCGGCTCGCCCGGCATCGGCCGCACCCAGAGCCTGGAGCGCCTGTCGTAGCCGCCCGCGCTGTGCTCGCGACCGGCCTTGCGCCAGGTCTGCTGCGGCACATGCAGGCTGAAGGGCGCGTAGTGCACGGGGCGCAGCCACTGGCCCTGTGCCCAGTGGTAGACCCGCCCGAAGCAGGCCGCATGGCACCAGCGCTCCCAGGCGCAGGGGCTGTACCTGTCGAAGTCGAGCTCGCCGTCGGGCATCGCGACCCACACCACGGCGATGCCCAGGCGGTGGTAGTTGGCCGTTCGCGCCGCCACGTCGGCAACGCCCAGCACACTGCGCTGCACCTCGATCGCCACCGCCACGCCGGAGATGACGGCGAAGACATCGGCAACCGCACCGGGCAGGCGCTTCTCGACCTCCACATCGGTCACGTTGACTTCGGCGCGCAAGGCGTCGTGGATCGCGAGCTTCACGAGCAAGTGGTCTTCGGTTTCGCCGAAGCCCTGGCGGCACGCGATGGCGGCCTTGTGGGCGAAATGATGGACCCGGATCGGGCCCTTTCTCAGCATCATTTCGCCCGCGCACGCGGCGCAAGCGAACGGCCCGTGGCTGCGCTCGGCATCGCGGGCAAGCATCTTCAGACCGTCGGAGTGGCGCAGGGCTGTGAGCACGCGCGAGATCGTAAGCCGGGTCTGCGGTCATGTGCGAATTTGGACGTTCGCACTGCTCGAATTTCTCACGGTGCCAACAGGCGATCGCGCGGCCCGCAACGGTCGTGACGGCGAACCGGCCTGCTTACTTCTTCTTCAGCAACCCGGGCCTAGTGGCCACTGACACCACCGGCTCCGGCGCCTTGACCCATCCGCGCAGAACCAGGCCCATGACCAGCCCGCCGCCGAAGATCGCCCAGTACACCCAGCCCGGCAGGCTTTCCATGCCGCTGTGCAGGTTCATGCCGAAGGCCGCGCCAATGGCCATCAGCGGGAAGGTCAGCGCCGCAATGGTGTTGAGCTTGTGCTGCGCGCGCTCACTTCCACGGCCGCGCGCGCCTGCTGCTCGGCCGCATGCGCGAGCCGGTAGTCGAGCGACATGCGCGTGTCGGCCAGCAGCAGCTCGATGCCGCGGGCTATTTCCACCGCGCGGTCGCGCATGTCGGTGATGAGCGGGTCTTCCGCCACGGCCTCGCGCGCGGCCTGCAGCGTCGCCTGCACGTTGGACGCGGCGCGCGACAGCGGAATCAGCGGGCCGAGGATCTGGAACAGCGCCTCCGACGTTTCGGCCGCCTCGTGCCTGATCTCGAACGTGCTCAGCGCGGCGCGGTAGCTTTCGAGCAGCTTCTGAAGCGCCTTCTCTCCGGGGTTGTTGCCCTTGTGCAGCCAGGCGCCGTCGGGCTTGCGCAGGAACACGGCGGGCTTGCGCTCGGCGCCGGTGCCGGCGGGCGGCTCGTGCAGGATCACCATCAGGTGGCCCTGCTCGTGAATGATGCGCTGCGCGCCGTAGCTGGAGGAGCCCAGGCGTTGCTGCAAGGCGGGGGGCAGCTCCCAGTCGTAGTCGATGCGTCGGTTGTTGCTCATCGGTGGGCCTGCAGTTCTTTCCACAAGGTATCGAATTCGTCGGCGAAGCGGCGCACGAGCGCGGGGTCGTTGGTGAGCACCAGGTTTTCCTCGTTGAACTCGCAGGCGCTGCGGGTCCAGTTGTAGCTGCCGTTGAGCAGGCGCATGCCGTCGAAGATGGCAAATTTGTGGTGCATGTGGGCGTCGGTGCGGTCCAGCGCCACCGGAATGCCGGCCGCGCGCAGTTGGCCGATGTCGCTGCCGCGGTCGAATTCCTTGTCGTTGTCGGAGATGCAGCGCAGCGCCACACCGCGCCGATGCGCGGCCAGCACTTCGGCGGTTATGCGGTCGTCCGACAGCGTGAATACGCACAGGTCCACCGAGCGTTTGGCCGCCCTCAGTTGCCGGGTGATGGCCTGCAGGCATGCCATGCCGGGGCTGAAGAAGGCCTGTGAGCGCACGGCGACGTTGTCGGGCGAGCGGCCGGAGTCGATGGCGCGCACCACGCCTTCGAGCCATTTCAGCAAGGCCAGTTGTTCGGGCTCGACGGTGCGGGCGCGCACGAGGTCGAAGGCACGGTTGCGCAGTTGGCGCAGGCCGTCTTCAGGGGGTGAGGCCTCGCGCAATGTATGAACCAGCACACGGCGTTCGTCGTCGCTCAAGCGGGCGTCGGTCAACGACGCTTCCAGTTGGGCCAGGAGGGTTGGGAAATCTGACATTTCGGGTGTTTCTTTGGCTCTTTTTTTACCGACGTTCAGGGCGCGTGCACAGGCCGCCGGGTACTCCCCTCCGCGAATGTCCCCCGCTTCGCTCCTCCTTTATTTCGCTGCGGGGAGTACCCGCCGCCCTGTGCACCAGGGCACGCTGCGGGTGTTCCGCCGATCAACGGCCGCTCCGCATAACGCACACGCCGATGGGGTGCCTTGCGCAGCGAAATAAAGGAGGAGGGGCGAAGCCCCGGGGGACATTCGCGGAGCAAGGTACCCCGTCGGCGTGGGCGCGCCCTGAATGCCCCCAATGCGCGAACAACAAAGCACAAGCTCACGCTACTGATCCTTGTCCGTTTTGGGCGAACGCTTGGGAACACCCCGAGCAGCCTGCACTTCAGAGGCCAACCGCTCCATGTCCTGCTTGATCGACCGGTCCAGCTCAAGCCGACGCTCGGTAGCGGTCACAAGCGGCAGGATCAGTTCGCGGTACGTCACCGCAATCTGCAACATCGCGTCGGCCAACCGTTGGCTTTCGCTCGGCCCCTCGGCGGGCACCACCGGTTGGGGCTTCAATGCATCGACCGCGCGCGCCACGTCAAGCATGCTGCTCGCAATGCGCTGGCTGCCGTCCACGTCGCCACCACCCAGCTTGCGCTGACGCACGAACTCTTCGCAGATGGCCTTCCAGCGCGCGTTCTCCTCCGGCGTCGGGCTGCCCAGCAACTGCGCAAGCCGCAACAGGTTTTCTTCCGCACCCGTGGTCAGCGTTTGCGCCTCGCCGCGGTAGTGGTCACGCAACAGCGCATCCAGCTCCTCGTCTCGCATCAACGCCGTGATCTTGCCCGCCAGCTTCGTCATGTTGCGGTAACTGCCCTGCAGCTTGAACGGCGGCGCCATGCGGTAGTTTTCTTGCTGCGCGGCCGATTCGATGTAGGCCAAGTTGACCTTCAACAACAGGTCGCGCGCACGGAACAGGCGCTGCAGCAGCGCCTTTATTTCTTCCAGCTCCACCGCGCTGTAAGCGTGCGACAACGCACTGCTCGGCACGTCGTGGCCCTGCGCCATCTGCACCAGCAACTGCACGTCCTTCGGGTCGCGCGAGGCCAGCGGCATCAGCGTGGGGTTCGACGTGAGGCTGTTCTCGATGTACGACAGCGCAAACGCCGCCTCGCGGCCCGACAGCACATCGCCCAGGTTGTAGATGTCGGCCCGGTTGGCCAGCATGTCCGGAATCTTGAACACATCGCCCGACTCCGTGTAGGGGTTGCCCGCCATCACCACCGCAAAGCGCTTGCCGCGCATGTCGTAGCTGCGCGGCTCGCCGTTCCACACGCCCTCGATGCGGCGCGTGCCGTCGGCCAGCGCAATGAACTTCTGCAGAAACTCCGGGCTGGTGTGCTGAATGTCGTCCAGGTACAGCATCACGTTGCTGCCCATCGCCAGGCCCAGGTTGAGCTTTTCCAGCTCTTGCCGTGCCGCGCTGTTGGGCGCGTTGGCCGGGTCGATGGCGGTCACGCCGTGGCCCAGCGCGGGGCAGTTGATGCGCACGAAGATCAGGCCCAGGCGGTCGGCCACGTACTCCATCAACGTCGTCTTGCCGTAGCCCGGCGGGGAGATCAGCAGCAGCAGGCCCATGCGGTCGGTGCGGCTGCCCTCTCCGGAAGAGCCGATCTGCTTGGCCAGGTTGTCGCCGATGAGCGGCAGGTACAGCTCGTCGATCAGCTGGTTGCGAACAAAGGTCGACAGCGGCTTGGCCTGGAACTGGCTCAGATTCAGGCGCGCCTTTTCGCGCTCCAGCAGCGCATGGCGCAGCGCCTGCAACGCCTCGTAGCCAGGCACCGCGTGCTGTGCATGGAAAAGAAAGCGGCGCCAGAAGTCGTTCAGGTTCAGCGTCACGCGCCCATCGACCACGCGCGGGTGCTCGCTGCGCAGGCCCTCCACCGTGCGGTCGAGCGCCACGTTCACGCGCGTGCGCTGCAGCGGCATGGCGAGCACGCTGGCGGCGTCGTCGGCCCAGTCCAACGACTGAGGCGACTGGTGCACGGCATACGCGCGCACCCAGTCACGCGACAGGCGCCAGCGCTCCGCGGGCGGTGCGGCGTCCAGGTCGTGCTGCCAGGCGTCGCGGCGCCCGCCGCGTTCGAGTTCGCGCAGCAAGGCAGCGGCCAGGTCTTCGCCCGCACCGGACACGACCCAGGTGTCGCCGGCGTGCGCCGCGAGTTCGCGCACCAGGTACGCCGCGGCCTGGTCGCACAGGGTCGCGATGCGGCCCTTGTGGGCTTCGCGCTCGTCGTCGTCAGCGGTTTCCGTTATCGGCAACAGGTCGGGCAGCACGTCGCGCGCGAAATGGTTCAGCGATCGCGCGGTGTCGGCCTCCAGCTGCTCCAGCGCGTCGCGCCGCCCGAACATGTCCTGCATCTGCAGCGCGGCCCGCGCGCGGCGCAGCAACGACTCGCGGTGCGCGATCAGGTGGCCGTGCTGCCAGTAGAGCAGCGCCAGCGCGCGCTCGGTCGGCCCCCAGGCCAGCAGGCCGGCCTGGTCCTGCATGGTGACCAGCGCGCCCAGCAGGCGCAGCGCGTCGTCGTCATGAATGCCCTTCTGGTAGCCCTCCTGGTAGCGCGCGGCTGCAAAGCGCCGCACCATCTCCAGCAGTTGCGGATGCAGCGGGTCTTCGGCCAGCAGCGTGCGCACATCGGCCCAGCCGCGGTCCGCCTTGCCGTCGAGCAAGGCTTCGAGCAACCGGCCGGCCAGGTACTCGGCGCGCGAAAGCTCTCGCGTTTCGGACACCAGCGACTGGTTCCAGTAAGTCTGCAAGGCCCGCAGGCGCTCGTCGTCCACGGGGCTCTGGTAGTCGGTGCCCGTCACCTGAAAGGCCATGCCCTCCTCGCGCGCCACCAGCGTCAGATCGACCGGCTGGCGGTGCACGGTGAATGCGTGGCGGCCCAGGCGCAGCGTGTCGCCACCCTCGCTCACCAGCTCGCGCTTGTCGCGCACCGAGCGCAAGGCCTGGTCGCGCGCGGTCTTCAGGCGGGTGTCCAGCTCGTCGGCCGGCACGGCCGCGCCCAGCGTGCGCAGATCGGCAATCAGCGTATGCAGCTTGCCGATCATCGGGTCGGCCGCAAAGTAGCTGTGCACCTGCGTCAGATCACCAAACTGCGCAATGCGCCGTCCGATGCCGTCCAGAATGCGCCCCGCTGCGTCCACCACGCCCTGCGCGCGGCGCTGGCGTGCCTCCACCAGGCTCTGGCGCCGGGCCGAGAGCGCCTCGTACACGTTCTCGCGCTTCTCCGCGATGTCGCCCAGAAAGTCTTCCTGCTCGGCGAAGCGGCCTTCTATTTCTTCGAGCTGGGCCAGCAGGCGCGTGAGCGCGTCGTCGCACTTCTCGGGCGTGTCGGCAAACTCCAGCGCGTTTTCGACCGCCTGGCCAAAGAGCTTGAACTGCGCGCCAAACTCGGCCCGCGCCTCGGTGGCGCCCAGCGACTTGCGCCGCGCGCGCGCATCGGCCCGCATGCGGTTGATGTCCGCATAGATGAGCGAGATGCGGTCGAGAATCGACGTGCGAATGACCGCGTCTCCACCCGGCAGGCTGCCCAGTTGCTCCGTGAGCAGGTCGAGCCCGGCGGCCTGCTCGTCCAGCGTGTTCAGCAGTTGCCCCAGCGCCGGTGACGTCGCCAGGTTGGGCAGATCGAGCGCGAGCTTGTCCAGCGCCTGGCGCTGGCCGACGAAGGCGCTGTCGGCCGCCAGAAACTGCATGGCACGCTCGCCGATGCGCTGCTGCTCGGTCTGCAGCGCGGCGTCCATCGCGGCAATGCGAGGCAGATCCGCGTAGCGCAGCTCCTTCAGCATCTGCAACGCGCCGCGGCGCTCGCGCAGGCGGCCCAGCGCCTTCACAAAGTCGTCGGGCGCGCGCCAGATGGTGCTGGCAATGTCGACCAGCAGCGCATGCTGCTCGTCTTCCGCGCGGGCCAGCGCACGCGCGGTTTCGCGGCGCAGGGTGTCGACCTTCTCGAACTCCGCCAGCGTGCTGCGCGCCACCTCGCTGATGCTGCGCAGCTCGGCCATGAGGCCGGTGGCTTCGGGCGCGTCGAGCCAGAAGTAGGCGTCGCTCACGCGGGTGCACTGGCGAATGAGGTCTTCGTAGGCCGCCCGGGTGGGCGCCTGCTCGCGCACCGCGCGCGCAATGCCCATGAGATCGCTCACGCCGCGCACCAGCTCGGCGTTGCCGATCTTGCCGAAGAAGCCGGTGGCGGGCGGCTGCGCGCTCACATGCTCTTCGCTGGCAAAAGGCGTCTGCCACAGCTGCATCGGGTGCACGCGCGTCGGCTCGCTGCCGTTGTCGTGAAACACCAGGATGCGGCCGTCGGCAAAGCGCGCGTAGCCGTTGGCAATGATGGGCGTCGCGAGCTTCTTGTCGATCAGGTTGTAGTTGAACAGCGCGTAGCGGCCCGGCTTGGGGTCGTAGAAGATATAGGCCACGTCTTCGCCGTTGGGCGAGCGCAGCATGCGCTTGAAGCGCAGGCTCTCCACCACGTCGGCCGGCAGGTCGAAGCGCTTGTGCTCGCCCGACTGCAGGTAGTAGCCGCCCGGAAAAATGATGCCGTGGTCTTCAGGCAACTGCACGCAGGAGCCACCGATGGCGTCGATGCGCTCCACCTGCTGCGTGCGAATGTTGAACACCAGGTAGCGCGTGACCTGCTCGCGGTACGGCTTCACGCGCAGCAAGATCAGCATGCCCAGCTTGGCCCAAGCAATCTCCGCGTCGGTCAGCGACTGGGTGCGGTCGTCCACCGGCTCGCTGTAGATGCCCAGGCCGGTCTCCGTGTTGTTCTCTATCTTGACGGTGAGGTCGCCGCCCAGCGTTTCGACGAACACGGTGTCCAGCACGTTCACATGCGGATGCTTGCCGCCCACGTGGTCTTCGCGCGTGGCCACGGTCCATTCGAAGTCGTGGCTCGCGGGCAGCGCAATGTCGCGCTCGCCGCGGTTGTCGATGTAGCTGATGCGCCCATCGCGCTCGATGGCCCAGCGGAACACGCGCACGTCGGTCACCTGCTGGCCGATCTGGAAGGCGGCGAGCAGCTTGTCCTGCGTCACGCGCAACTGCAGCAGCGTGGCCTGCTTGTAGTAGGCGTAGAGCTCGCGAAAGTCCGAAGCGAAGCGCGTGTCTTCCAGAAAGGTGCCGGCCAGCGGCACCGGCTGCAGCTCGTCGTTCTCGGTGGCGGCTTCGCCCGGCGTTGCGAGCCGGTACAGCCCGAACACGTCTCCCACGGCCGTTTCCTTGCGCAGGCCGATGAACACGTTGTAGCCGAACAGCAGCAGGTCGCCGATGCGCACCAGGTCGCGCGCCACCGCGTTGTTCTCGGTGCGCGCGCGGGTGCGCAGTATCAGCGTCTGGTCGGAGCGGCCGAACTCGGCCAGGCGCTGCTCGTTGAGCGCCTGCGTCTTCTTCAGCAGGCCTTCGCCCTGGGTTTCGAGCCGCTTCTTCAGCAGGTCGTAGCTGCCGCTGCCGGAGACCAGCGCCTCGGTCGGGTCGGTCTGCCCTGGCTGAACATCGGCGCCGGGCGGTGTTCCTGTTTCTTGCGTGGGTTGCATAGGTCGGCGCGCTCAGTCCGCGCGCAGCAGTGCGAGCAGTTCGTCGCGGTGGGGCACCGCGAGCAGCGCCTCGGCCAATGCCACAGGCTGCATCGGCGCATGCGCCGGGCAACTGCACTTCAGGTTCGGGTTCATCGCGCGCCCCGGTTCAATGGCGGAAGGTGGAAATCAGGTTCTGCAGCGCGTTCTTCTGGCTCTCGCTGCCGTCGCTGGAAATCTTGCTCATCAGCGCGGCCACGCTCAGGTTCTGAATTTCACCCGACGAGGTGCCCAGTGCGCCGACGATGTCGCGCAGGTCTTTCACCACATCGCGGTCGCCCGACAGCTGGTCCTTGAAGGCCACCTGCAACGCGTTGCTCTTGGAGATGACGCCGTCGATGCCCTTGCCCACCGACAGCGAGCGCACGAAGCTGTCGAAGTAGTCGCCCGAGCCGCCCACTATGTCGATCTTGGCGTTGGACAGCGCCGTGCCCAGCACCTCGGCCTGTTCCTTGGCAATGGCGGTCTGCGCATCGATGCCCTTCATGGTCTCGATGTGCGACTTTTCCAGCCGCATGCGGAACTCTTCATGGTCGCGGGTCTCGGGGCTCATCGACTTCATGGCCTCGAACTTCTCGTGCAGGCCCTTGGCCTCGGCGTTGAAGCGCGCTTCGATCACCTGCGCTTCGGCCTGGCCCGATTTGAGCGTGGCCTCGGCATCTGCCGTGCGCACGCTCACCTCGGCAAGGCCTAGCTTTTCCTTGCCCGAAGCCTCGGCCTCGAACTTGGCGCGCATGCCGGCGGCTTCTGCCTGCGAGCGGGCCTCGATGACCTGCGCATCGGCTTGACCCGACTTCAGGATGGCGTCGGCATCGGCCTGGCGCACGTGCACCTCGGCCAGGCCCAGCTTCTCCTTGCCCGAGGCTTCGGCCTCGAAGCTGGCGAGCCTGGCTTGCGCGGTCGCAATCTCGACCTTGGCGGCCGCAAGGCCCGGCGCGGCCGAAATGGCTTCCATGCCTTCGGCTTCGCGCTTCTTCGATTCGGCGTCGCGCTCGGCAACCTTCAGCTTGGCATCGGCCAGCGTGAGCTCTTCGGCAGCCTTGTGGCGCGCGCGCTTTTCCTGGGTTTCGGCGGCCTTCACGTCGATCACCATCTTCTCGTCGGCCTGGCCCTCGGCCATGATCACGACCGCCTTCTTGGTGCGCTCGGCCTCGGCCACCACGCGCAGTTCCTTGATGGCTTCTTCCTGCTCGGCCACGGTGCGCTCGACCACGATGCGCTCGCGAATCACGTCGGCAATGGCCTTCTTCTGCACTTCGACGGCCTTGTCCTTTTCGATGCGCTGGAGTGTCACTTCTTTCTCGCGGTCGACAATCTCCAGGTCGCGGGCACGAATGACCTTTTCCTCCTCCACGGCCACGGCGCGCTTGCGGTTGTTCTCGGCCACTTCCTTCTCGCGCTGCACATTCTCCTGATGCACCGACACCGTCTGCTCCGACAGCAGGCGCGCGGTTTCGGACTTGGTGCGCTCCTCGGACTGGATCTTGGAGGTCTCGGCTTCTTCGCGCGCACGCACGCTGGCAATTTCGCGGTGCTGGCGCGAGGTGGCGTCGGCCTGCTGGCGCTCCAGCTCGAGCAAGGCCTCCTGCGTTTCGACGTTCTTCTTCTTGATCTGCATTTCCTCGTTGCGGCGCAGCTCGTTGGTGCGCACATGCTCGACCGCCGTGAGCTCGGTGATCTTCTTGATGCCCTGCGCATCGAGGATGTTGTTGGCGTCCAGCTCCGACAGCGGCGTTTGCTCGAGGTAGTCGATGGCCGCGTCTTCGAGCACGTAGCCCGACAGGTCGTTGCCGATCTGGCTGATGATCTGGTCACGGAAACCGTCGCGTGCCTGGTACAGATCGACGAAGTCCATCGACTTGCCCACCGTCTTCAGCGCCTCGGAGAACTTGGCCGAGAACAGTTCTTCCAGCGTCTCGTGGTTGGAGGCCCGCGCGCAGCCGATGCCCTGCGCCACCTTCAGCACGTCGTCGGCCGTCTTGTTCACACGCACGAAGAACTTCACCTTGATGTCCGCGCGAATGTTGTCGCGGCAGATCAGGCCTTCGTTGCCCGAGCGGTCGATTTCGATCGTCTTGACCGAAATGTCCATCAGCTCGGCCTTGTGAATGATCGGGTAGACCAGGCGCCCGGTGAAGGTCACCTCGGGCTCCGCGCGCAGCGTGTTCACGATGAGCGCGTGGCCCTGTTCGATCTTTCGATAGAACTTGGCGAACATCGCGAACAGGCCGAGGATGACCACGGCCAGTATGACGATGGCAAAGATGATGGGCTCCATTTTTTCTCCAGAATTGCTTTGAGAGCGAGACGAACAGGTGAGGGGTGCGGCGCGCCGGCAAGGCACGCGCGAAAGCGGTTTTGGCAGTCGAACGGACGGTCAGGCCGTCAGCCGACGGGCTCGTCGTGCGCGGCCACAAGGTAGCGCCCGGCCACCTCGTCGTATTCGATGATCAGCGCCTGCGAACCGCGCTTCAGCGCATTGGGTGTGGTGGCCCACACGCGAACGTTCAGGCTGGCCCCGCGGCGTGCCACCTCGGCGCGGCCGTCCTTCTCGTTCACCACGCCGGTGACCACGCGGCAGAGTTGGCCGACCAGCGCGGCATTGCTCACGGCCGAGTGGCTCACGAACAGCCCGCGCAGCGGCCGGATGGCCACCGCGGTGATGGGAATCGCAATGACCGCGCTGAGCACCAGCAGCGCCGTGCCGGCCAGCAACTGCAGGGGCAGCGTGGGCACCAGCGGCAGCAGCCATTCGCCGCCCAGGCAGCACAACGTCCACGAGGCCAGCACCAGCAGGCTCACGGCCACCGAGAACGGCACGCCGTTCAAGCCCAGAGCCACCACATAGCTGGCGAGATGGCCGATGTCGCTGGTGTCGCCGTCGGCATGCGTGTGCATGTGCACGTCGACGTCCAGCCCGCTGTGTTCGATGTCGACCATGCCGAGCATCGCGAGCACCCAGTAGATCACCACGACGCCCAGCAGCACCGTGTAGATCGCGGTGGGGTACCCCGTCACCGCTCCCATGAAATTGCCCATTGATCCTCCCCCGCTTGCGGGTTGTTGTTTGTTGTTCTACTTGCCGCGTACCGGCCTTCCCGTGCCGGTGTTCTTCTTTGCGCTCGGCGACGTTTTACCCGCCGATGCTGCACCCCCCGATGTTGCCTGCGCCGCGAAGGCAATCAGATCTCGCGTGGCCCTCTCCTTGATGGCCAGGCGGTCGTCGGGGGCGAGGCCGTAGCGCTTCGCCAGAAATTCGTAGTCCGCCGCGCTCAGCGAAACGGTGAGGCGCGGGCGCTTCGGCTTCGAGGTGGTTGTCAGCCCCAGCACCTGGCGGATCTGGTCCGACGTGGACACATGCTGCTCGAACGCCGCGCTGCGCACGGATTCGAGCACGGCCTCCTCCACGTCGAACGCCACTTGAACGGCGCGTATCGCCTCGTCGGAGCCCTGCCAGCGGACCGGCTTGGCGCGCATGGTTATGCGGCTCCGGTGCCCGTACCCGTACCCGAACCCGTACCCGTGTTCGATGCGCTGGCCTGGCGCGCGCGAATGCGCTCCATCACCTTGCCGGTGCGGTCGGCGTCGTTGCCGATGCCCGCAGCCGCGAGCTTCTTTTCGAGCGCGCCGTGACCGAACTCGTTCTCCAATTGCTGGCCAGCGGACATGCGGTCGGACAAGTCTTCGTGCCGTGCGCGAATGCGCTCCAGCGACTCGCGCGCATTGGCCAAGCGCGAGCCACCGCTGCCGATGTTCTCGGAGATGGACTGCGTGGCGCGATACACGCTCTCGGTGGTCTTGGCGATGCCGATCTCGCGCTCGTGCTCGCGAATGCGCGCCTCGGCCGACTTGATCAGCTCCTTGAGTTTGGACACCTGCATGGCGTAATAGGCATGCGCCTTGGCCTGCTCTTCGAGCTCTTGTTCGAGCGTGCCGACCTTGGAAGCCACGTCCAGCGCCAAGCCTTCCTGCGTCTTGTTGAGCGCCTCCAGCGCCAAGCCTTCGTAGCGCGCCACTTCGTTCTTCAAGCGAACGATTTCGCGGGCCGACTGCATCTCCTTGGCCATCACGCCCGTGAGGTCGCCCTTGGCTTTTTCGATGCTGTGCTTGGCGTCGATGATTTCCTGCTCGTAGATGCGCGTGGCGTTGCTGTCGACCACGCTCTCGCCAATTTCGCGTGCGCTGCCGCGCAGCAAGGTGACCAGCTTCTTGATGACTGTCATGTGGATCTCCGCTTAATTCAGGAATTCGGACAGGGCGTCCAGTGCATCGAGCGCGTTGTCGCTGAGCACCGCCACCTCGCGGGCAATGTCTTGCACGCTGGCATCGCGGCCCAGTGCACCGGTGAGCACGTAGCGGCCGTCAACACGGCCGAAGGACGACAGGGGCACCGAGGGGTTCAGGTCGAGCAGCGACTCCAGCAGCTCGGTGCGGCGCTCGGCCTTCACTTCTTCTTCGGTCCAGAGGTAGCAGATGCAGATGATCTGCATGTCGGAGCTGGTGATGAAAATGGGCAGCTCTTCACGCCCCTCGATGCTCACCTGCACGACCGGTGTGTTGCCCGGTATGGGCTGCAGTTGCACGGGCAGCCCACCCATCTCGGCGCCGGCCAGCACGTCCAGTCCCTTGAGTTGATCGAGCAGTAGTTGCATACCTCTCCCTTGTGGTTATGTACCGATGGAAACGCGTGGTTCGTCGATGGGTTCAATGTAGGCGGTTCGACATAACATGTCAAACGAGCCTTTTGGTTCTCATCCGAATCTCACGGTGACTTTCGGCACTTGCATGCGCCGCCCCGGCGCAAACAACAGGAGTGCTTCGACCTCAGTCGCTGCCGCGCGCGCGCCCCAACCCGAGCTTTTCCATCGCCTCGTGCGCGTCGACCACCATCAGCGCCACCTCCGCCACCGTCACGCGCAGCGATGTGGCGCGGGCGCGCATGTGCTCATAGGCCTTGGCCTCCGTGAGCCCCTGCGTTTCAGCCAGCATGCGAATGGCCTTTTCGATCTGCCGGCGCGACTTGATCGTGTCCTCCAGCTTGAGCACCTTGCTCTGCAGCCGCTCCTGGTAACCGCGCGAAGACCGCGCCAGCACCAGCGTGCTCAACACGCCCGACGAGCGGAACGGCCGCGTCAGCACGCCGTGCGCGCTGGTGTCGAGCAGCAGCTTCAACGTGGTCGGGCTCTCGTAGTCGGACAGCGCGATCAACGTGGCCTCGACCGCGCTGGCGCACCAGGTGCCGCTGCCCTGCAGCTCCTGCGAAACCTGGAACAGGATCACGTCGCAGCCGGTGGGCGGCGTGGCCGGAAAAGGCCACACGACCTTGAGCCGGCAACCGATGCGCTTGAGCTGGTCCAGAAGAACATCGCGGTCCTCGCCCGGCGGGTACACCACCGCCACGCAGATGCCGCGCAAGTCGTCGTAAAGGCGGCGCAGGCTGCTCATGGCGTCAGCTCAGCCAGAAGTCGGAGAAGCCGAAGGTCGACAGGTACGGGTCGGGCTTCACCGGCTCGGCGCCCTCCCACAGCAAGTCGAACTGGCCGTCACTGCGACACACGCCGATGCGTGGCGTCAGCAGGCAGTGGTTGTTCTCGGCATCGATGCACAGCGGCCCCTCGGGCGAATCGAAGCGCACCGTGCGCAAGGCGCTGACGAGCTTGCGCGTGTCGAGGCTGCCGCTGCGCTCCAGCGCGCGCGCAAACAGATGCACCTGGCTGTACGACGCGGCGGACCACGTGCTGGCCGGGCGGTCGCCGAAGCGCGCGCGCCACAGCGCGAGAAAGCGCGCGTTGCTCTCGTTCTTCAGCGAGTTGAAGTACGTGGCGGAGGTGATGTGCCCCTCGCACACATCCACGCCAATCAGGCGAATCTCTTCCTCGGCCATCGTCAGGCTGGCAATGGGCATGCGGCGCGGGTCGAGCCCGTGCTCGCGGTAGATCTGGTAGATGCGCCGCGCCGACTGGCCGACGATGGTGCAGAAAATGACTTCCGGCTGCACGTCGACGATGTCGCGCATGACCTTCTGCAGCTCCGCCTCCGAGGCCTCCAGCGGCACATACACCTCGTCGAGCACCTCGCCGCCGTGCTGCTCGACCATCTCGCGCATCACCCGGTTCGACTCGCGCGGAAAAATGTAGTCCGACCCCATCAGGTAGAAGCGCCGGCCCTTGTTCTTCAACAGGTAGGCGGCCAGCTGCACGCTGTTCTGGTTGGGCACGGCGCCGGTGTAGATCACGTTCGACGAGTACTCGAAGCCCTCGTAGATGGAGCAGTACCACAGCAGCGCGTTGTTGCGCTCCACCACCGGCAGCACGGCCTTGCGGCTGGACGAGCGCGAGCAGCCGAAGATCACGTTGACGTCGTCTTCCAGCAGCAGCCGGGTCGCGAGCCGGCGGTATTCGTCCTCCCTGCCCTTGGGGTCGCGCGCAATGGGCAGCAGTGGCCGGTCGAGTACGCCGCCCAGGCCGTTGATTTCTTCCACGGCCAGCGCGGCACCCAGAAAGTGCTCCGACTCGCTCACCCCGGTCGGCCCGGAGCGCGAATACAGCAACCCGACGGGCCAGCCGTCTTCGGCCGGTGCGGCTTTTTCAGTGGTCATCGGCTTTCTCCAGTCAGACCCGCAAATGCGCAAAAACCGAACCGGTGGCGCCGGGGGCCTTGGCCTGGCCCTCGTCGACCAGCTCGCCCTGCTTCAACACCACGTAGCGGTCGGCCACTTCGAGCGCGAACGGCACATTCTGCTCGACGATCAGCATCGCCGTGCCACGCCGTGCGCGCTCTTCCAGCAAGGCGCGAGCCAGGCGGTCGATCACCGAGGGTTGCAGGCCTTCGGTGATCTCGTCGAGCAGGATCATGGCCGGGCGCATCATCAGCGCCCGCGCGAGCAGCAGCATCTTCTGCTCGCCGCCCGACAGCGTGCCGGCCTGCTGCGCCAGCCGCGTCTTGAACACGGGAAACAGCGGCGCGATGTCGGCCATGCGTTCGTCGAACGCATGGGCCTTTTCCAGGCCCAGGCACAGGTTGTCGCGAATGCTCAGGTCGGCGAACAGCGCATGCTCCTGCGCCGCATACGCCAGGCCCTGGCGCGCAATGCGGTGCGGCGGCTGCCGGGTGATGTCCTCCCCACGCAGGTGCACCGTGCCGCCGTTCTTGGGCAGATAGCCCATCACGGTTTTCAGCAAGGTGGTCTTGCCCATGCCGTTCTTGCCGAGCAGCGCCACCGCCTCGCCGGGCGCCACCCGCAACGACAGACCACGCAGCACCACGGAGGCACCGTAGCCGCTGGTGAGGCCGTCGATCTTCAACACGGGACCACTCATGCAGCCTCCTTGGGCGCGTGCGCGCTGCCGGCGTAGATGGTCTTCACCAGCGGCGAGTTCACCACCTCCTCGAAGCTGCCTTGCATCACGATGGTTCCCTGGTGCAGCACCACGATGCGCGTGGCGATCTGTTCGACAAAGTCGAGGTCGTGCTCCACCAGCAGGCAGCACAGGCCGTAGCGGTGCGCCAACGACGACAGCACCTCGCCGATCTGCGAGCGCTCGGTCTTGGTGAGGCCGGCGGTAGGCTCGTCGAGCAGCACGATGCGCGGTGCCAGCGCCAGCACCATCGCAAGTTCCAGCGCCTGCTGCTCACCGTGCGACAGGTCGCGCGCCACGGTGCCGAGCTTGGCGTGCAGCCCGGTGGTGCGCACCACGTCCAGCGCGTAGGCCGGCAGGCGCAGTGCGGTGTCGTGCCTAAACAGCGAAGGCTTCTCCAGCAGCGTGCCCGCGATGCGCAGGCACTGCGCCACCGTGAGCGATTCGAAGATGTTGGCGTTCTGAAACTTGCGCCCCAGCCCGAAGCGCACGCAGGCCTCGGGCGGCAATTGCCTGATGTCGTGGCCGCACAGCATCACCGTGCCCGCGCTGCGCTCCGCCCCGTCGCTCATGCAGCGCATCAGCGTGGTCTTGCCCGCGCCGTTGGGGCCGATCAGCCCCACCAGTTCACCGGCCCGGGCTTCCAGGTCGATGCCCTGCAGCACCTTGAGCGCGCCGTAGTGCTTGGCCACCTGGTGCATGCGCAATGCGGCCTCCTGCGTGGGTGCAGCCGGCGCGCCAACCGCACGCTCGGCGAGCACCGGCACGCGCGCGGCGATGCGGCCCAGCCCGAAGGGCTTGAGCAGCAGCGGCACCAGCCCTTGCGGCAGCAACACGATCACCAGCACAAAGGCCACGCCGACGATCAGTTGCCACGCGAACGGCATGCTGCCGCTCAGGTAGGCCGTCGCCACGTTGATCAGCACCGCGCCAATCAGCGGCCCCCACAGCGTGCCGCGCCCGCCCAGCGCGACCCAGATGATCAGCTCGGTGCCCAGCGCAAAGCCCGTCAGCTCCGGCGCCACCACGCCGCTGAACGCGCCGTAGCCGAAGCCCGCGATGCCCGCGACCACGGCCATCACCGTCAGCAGCGCGATCTTCACCAGCGAGGTCGGAATGCCCAGGTAGGTGCAGCGCGATTCGTTGTCGCGAATGGCCGCCAGCACGCGGCCCGCATCGCTGCGCACCAGCAGCCAGCCCAGCACGCCGAACAGCACCAGCGCGCCACCGGCCACCCAGTACCAGGCCTCGATCGACAGGTCGAAACTCTCGTAGCCGGTCAGGCCGGAGCTGGAGCCGGTCCACTGCCCGCCCGACAACAACAACTGCGTCAGCACGATGGGCAGCACCAGCGAGATGACCGTCGCAAAGAACGGCGAGGCACCCCGGTAGAACGACAGCCAGCCGACCAGCGCCCCCACCGCCGCGCTCACGACCACGGCAGCGCCCAACGCCAGCAGCGCCGTCCATGCACTGAAGCCGCTGTGCGTGAACACCAGCCCCGCCGCATAGGCGCCGATGCCGAAGAAGGCCGACTGGCCGAAGCTCAGGTAGCCCGTGTAGCCCCACAGCACATCGACCGTGATGGCGGCGATGGCGAAGAAAAAGGCCTTGATGAGAATGTTGAGCAGGTAGGTGTCGAATACCCACGGCCCGAGCACGATCAGCGCGAGCCCGAGGGCGCCCAGCATCGACAGCCCGCGGCCCGAACGAAGTGCGCCGCGCAAGGACGACGCCGCAGGGAGAACGGTTGCAGCGTGCTCAACCACGGGCAAACCCCTTAGGCCGGATGCGCAGCGTGACCGCCGCGAGCACCGCAATGGTCAGCCCGCCGAGCACCGGGTTCGCATAGGTGCTCACCAGCACCTGGCAGGCGCCGAACACCACGCAGGTGGCCAGCAGGCTCAGCATCGAATGGCCCGACACCATCACCAGCATGAACGCGCTGACCAGCCATGGCAGCCCCATGTTCGGGTCGACGCTGGAAAGCGGCGTGATCATGGTGCCGGCCAGCGTGCCCAGCCCCGCCCCCAGGCTGAAGGTAATGAAGCGCACGCGGCCCGCGTGAATGCCAAGGCCGCTGGCCAGCTCCTCGTTCATGATCACCGCGCGCGTGCGAATGCCGAAGCGCGTGCCGTTCAGCAGCGCGGTCAGCAACAGGCACAGCACGATGGCCACGGGCACCAGCAGCAGCCGGTACGCCGAGTAGTCCACGCCGCCCACGGACCAGGTGCCCGCCAGCGGCGCATCGACAAACTGCACCTCGCGCCCGAAGGCCATCACGATGGCCTGGCCGATCACGATGCCCAGCCCCCAGGTCGCAAGAATGGCGTCCAGCGGGCGCTTGTACAGCGGCCGCACGATCAGCCACTCCACCCCCATGCCGGCCACCACGCCGACCACCATCGACAGCGGCCAGCTCAGCCACGGGTCGAGCTTGAGTTGCGTCACCACATAGCTCGCGTAGCCGCCGAGCGTGAGCAGCGCGCCGTGCGCAAAATTGACGATCTTCATCACGCCGAAGATCATCATCAGCCCGGCAGTGACGACGAACAGCATCGCCGCCGTGGTCAGCAGGTCCAGCAACAGCACCATGGCAAGTCCCGTGCGAGCGCGGTTACTTCAGGTTGGGGCACTGCGCGCCCGGATCGACGCTGGGGAAGGTCTCCAGGATCTTGATGGACCCATCGGCCTGCACCTGGCCCAGGCGCATCGACAGCGGCGTGTGCCGGCTCTTGTTCATCGACACCGTGCCGCGCGGGCCGGTGAACGACACCTCGCCCAGCGCCTTCACCACCTTGGCCGAATCGGTCGAACCGGCCTTCTCGGCTGCGGCCTTGTAGAGAAAGAAGGCCTCGTACTGCGGCTCCGACAGTTCGTTGGGCGTCTTCAGGTCCGCGCCAAACTTCTTCTTCATCGCGTCCATGAACTTGCGGTTCTCCGGAATGTCGATGCCCGTGAGGTAGGAGGCCGACATGTACATGCCGCTGGCCACGTCGCCCATGGTCCTGGCCGTGCCTTCGTCGATGGCAAGGTTGCCGTAAGGCAGCGTGAGGCCGGCGCCCTTGAGCTGCTTGGCCAGCGACACGTTGGGCGCGCCGCCCGCGGTGGCGCTGACGAGCGCATCGGGCTTGGCCGCGCGCAGCTTCGAGATCACCGAGGTCCAGTCGCTGCCGTCGATCGGCAGGTATTCCTCGCCCACCACCTTGCCGCCCTTCTGCTCGATGTACTTGCGGGTGAAGTCGAGCATGCCGCGGCCGAAGGCGTAGTCGTTGCCGACCAGGAAGAAGTTCTTGGCGTTCTTGGTCTTCAGAAAGTAGTCGACCACCGGCGCCACCTGCTGCTCGGGCACCCAGCCGTTCACATACATCCAGTTGTTGCAGGAGCGCCCTTCGTAGAACGAGGTGTAGATGTACGGCACCTTGCCCTTGCTCACCACCGGCAGCGCCGCATTGCGCGCGGCGCTGTTTTCCATGCCGATGATGGCGTCGACCTTCTTCTGGAACACCAGCGTGTCGAAGGCCTTCTGCGCGCCGACGGCGCCGGAGGCGTCGTCCACGATCTCGAGTTCGACCTTGCGCCCGAGGATGCCGCCGGCGGCATTGATCTCGTCCACCGCAAGCTGCGACGACTGCACCGCGGCGGGCGCCACGACGCTGTTGGCGCCCGAGAGGCCGACCGCCACGCCAATGCGCAAGGGGTCGGCCGCGTGGGCGTTGGCGCCCAGCAGGGCAGCCGCGGCGAGTGCGCCAAGGCGCAGGAGGGAGCTGAGTTGCTTCATGGTCAAAGTCCTCTGGGGGGTTCGATTGAAAAGTTCTGAGTGAGTGACAGCGGGAAAGAAGAATTGCGCGGCTCAGTGCGGTGGCAGCGGCCAGCCCGTGCCCAGCATCGGGTCGTAGATGTCGTCGCGCCGGTCGCGCAGCACGTCGTTGAACACGTTCAGGTGCCGCGCCTGGCGCGAGGCCCTGAGGTCGATGCGGGCACAGAGAATTTCTTCGCTGTCGATCGACGCAGGCCCGGCCAGCGGCCAGCCGCGCGCGCCAACGATCAGGCTCTGGCCAACGAAGGGCTGGCCCCGCTCGGTGCCCGTGCGATCGGCGCACACGATGTTCAGGCCGTTGCTGTGGGCGCTCGCCATGGCCAGCGTGGTGGCCATGGCCGGCCGGTCCGTCGGCTGGTGCGGCATGGGCACCCAGTTGGTGGGCATGCAGACGATGTCTGCGCCCTGCATCGCAAGCAGGCGGTAGGTCTCGGGGAACCATCCGTCGTAGCAGATCAGCACGCCCAGGCGGCCGAGTTCGGTGTGGAACACCGGCAGCCCCTTGTTGCCGGGCTCGAAGAACAGATGCTCGTCGCCCCACAGGTGCAGCTTGCGGTAGGTGCCCAGCCAGCCGCGCGGACCCAGCACCACGGCCGCGTTGTAGAGGCGGTCGCCTTCGCGCTCGGCAATGCCCGCGACCACATGCACGTTGCAGCGGCGCGCCACCTCGGCCCAGGCCTGCGTGCTGGGCCCGTCGGGCACAGGCTCCGCCAGCGCGAAGGCCTCGGCGCGGCTGGCGAATACGTAGCCGCTGTTGGCAAGCTCGGGCAGCACCACGATGGAGGCGCCCTGCGTGGCGGCCTGCTCGATGAGCGCCACCGAGCGCGCGACGTTGTCCGCCGTGTGCCCCACGCGCGGCGCCATCTGCACGGCCGCCACCACGAGGTGCGAAAAACCCTGGTCTTCTTCCACAGTCATTCAAGCTCCAAAAAGCAAAAAGCCCTCGACCCCGCTTGCGCGTTGTTCGAGGGCTTTCATAGCCGGTATGTGAAGCAGCAATGTTGCTGCCCGACGCACTCAAGAGCGAGTGCTGTCGTGGGGCTGGAGATTAGAAGAAGGTTTTCACGGTGTCAAATGGAATTTGAAAACCGGGCGCCTTCACCCGAGTGCCTTGCTCATTCACTCATTCACTCACTCATTCACTTCGTTGCCTCGGCCGCCAGCACCGCCCACTCCTCATCAGTGAACAGCCGCGAGCGCGTCAGGAACCGAACGCCTTCAGGCCCCTCCAGCGAGAACATGCCACCGCGCCCCGGCACCACGTCGATGATCAGCTGCGTGTGTTGCCAGTACTCGAACTGCGGCCCGCTGATGTAGAACGGCATACCGCCGATGTGGCCCAGCAGCTTGTCGTAGTCGCCCACGATGAACTCGTCGCGCCCGTAGCACATGGGCGCGCTGCCGTCGCAGCAGCCGCCCGACTGATGAAACATCAGCGGGCCGTGCCTGGCCGCGAGCCTGTCGATCAACGCGAGCGCGGCATCGGTCGCGGTGACACGCAGGACCGCGCCGCTCATCAGAAAAAGCCCAGCTTGTTCTCGCTGTAGCTCACCAGCAGGTTCTTGGTCTGCTGGTAGTGGTCGAGCATCATCTTGTGGTTCTCACGCCCGATGCCCGACTGCTTGTAGCCACCGAAAGCCGCACCCGCCGGGTAGTGGTGGTAGCAGTTGGTCCACACGCGCCCGGCCTGAATGCCCTTGCCCATGCGAAAGGCGCGGTTCATGTCGCGGCTCCACACGCCCGCGCCCAGCCCGTAGAGCGTGTCGTTGGCCATGGACAGCGCTTCTTCCTCGTCCTTGAAGGTGGTGACCGACACCACGGGGCCGAAAATTTCTTCCTGAAAGATGCGCATCTTGTTGTGGCCCTTGAACACGGTCGGCTGCACGTAGTAGCCGTCGGCCAGGTCGCCTTCGAGCTTCTGGCGTTCACCACCTATGAGCACCTGCGCGCCCTCTTGCCGGCCGATGTCCAGGTACGACAAGATCTTTTCAAGCTGCTCGCTCGACGCCTGCGCGCCGATCATCGTGGCCATGTCCAGCGGGCTGCCCTGCTTGATGGCCGCCACGCGCTTCAGCGCAAGCTCCATGAACCTGTCGTAGATCGACTCCTGAATGAGCGCACGCGAAGGGCAGGTGCACACCTCGCCCTGGTTCAGCGCGAACATGGCAAAGCCTTCCAGTGCCTTGTCGAAGAACGCGTCGTCGCGGTCCATCACGTCGGCAAAGAAGATGTTGGGCGACTTGCCGCCCAGCTCCAGCGTGACCGGAATCAGGTTCTGGCTCGCGTACTGCGAGATCAGGCGCCCGGTCGTGGTTTCTCCGGTGAAGGCGATCTTGCCGATGCGGTTGCTCGACGCCAGCGGCTTGCCCGCCTCCACGCCAAAGCCGTTCACCACATTCAGCACGCCCGGTGGCAGCAGGTCGCCAATGGTCTCCATCAGCACCAGAATCGACACCGGCGTTTGCTCGGCCGGCTTCAGCACCACGCAGTTGCCGGCAGCCAGCGCGGGCGCCAGCTTCCACACGGCCATCAGAATCGGAAAGTTCCACGGAATGATCTGGCCGACCACGCCAATGGGTTCATGAAAGTGGTACGCAAAGGTTTCGTGGTCGATCTCGCTGATGCCACCCTCTTGCGAGCGAATGCACGAGGCGAAGTAACGGAAGTGGTCCACGGCCAGCGGCAGGTCGGCGGCCATGGTCTCGCGCAGCGGCTTGCCGTTGTCCCATGTTTCGGCGGCGGCCAGCATGGGCAGGTTTTCCTGCATGCGGTCGGCAATGCGGTTCAGTATGTTGGCGCGCTCGGTGGTCGATGTGCGGCCCCAGGCGGCCTTGGCCTTGTGGGCGGCGTCCAGCGCACGGTCGATGTCGGCCGCGCTGGAACGCGGCACCTCGCAGAACACCTTGCCGGTGACAGGCGTGATGTTCTCGAAGTACTGGTTGTCCACCGGCGCGACCCATTCGCCGCCGATGTAGTTGCCGTAGCGCTTCTTGAACGGCACCGCGGTACCGAATTTGCCCGGTTCGAGCATGTCCATGTCTTTGTCTCCATGTGCAGGGTGGTGGCGCCGCGACATGCGGCGGTCCGCATGAACAACTGCAAGCAACATACCCGCGCGGATGGGGACATTCCCTGAGAACTTCCGCGCAGCAAAACCGCCTGCCAGAGCTGCTTCGAGGCGTTCAGAGGGTTTCCATTCGCAATCTGCGACATGCATGCGCGAACACAGCGACTAGGATGTCGCACAAGGCGAAAAACCATCGGAGACACGAATGAGCCAAGCCCAGTTGCCGTCGGTCGCAGTGGCGCAGGCCCGCGAGCTTTTCTTCGAACAGGGCCTGGACCCTGCGCCGTGGATTGCCCCGCACATTTCGCGCTCATGGCAACGCAGCCGCCCGGTCGACCACCAGGCCATCGACCCCGAGCCCATGGCCATTGCGCTGCTGCGTGAACGGCGCGAGCAGGCCATGCGGCTGCTGAATTGCGCGCAGCCCGAGCTCGACGGGCTGGCCGAGCACGCCATCGGCAACGGCTGCGTGGTGATTCTGTCGGACGCCAGCGGGCTGATTCTGGAAGAAATTGGCAGCCCCGACTTTCTGCCCAAGGCCCAGCGCATTGCGCTGCAGCCCGGCGTGCAGTGGTCGGAGAACCACCGCGGCACCAACGCCATTGGCACCGCGCTGGCGGAGCGCGAGGCGCTGATGGTGCTGGGCGGCGAGCACTACCTGTCGCAGAACGGCGCGCTGGGCTGCGCGGCCGCGCCCATCTTCACCGGGCGCGGCGAGGTGGCAGGCGCGCTCGACATCTCGGGCGAAACACAGCGCGTGAACCCGCATGCGCTGGGGCTGGTGCGCATGGCGGCGCAGCAGGTGGAGCACCGCATGCTGCTGGCCGAGGCCAGCGGCCACGTGCTGCGTTTTCATGCGCGCCCGGCGCTGATCGGCACCGCGCGCGAAGGCCTGATGGTGATCGACAGCGGGCGCATCGTTGCAGCCAACCGTGTGGCGCTCGACCTGTTCGCCTGCTCATGGGACGGGCTGCTCGACCTGAGCGCGGAAATTTTCCTCGGCGAAAACTGGCCGCGCATGGCGCACAAGCGCAGCCTGCTCACACTGCCGGGCGGGCGGCAGATTGCCACCGTGATGGAGCGCGCGAACACGCCGGGCAACGGGCGCCCCGCCGCAAGGCGCACCGATGCATCAGCGGCGCAAACGCACCAGCCACCCGAGGCAGACGACGTGCAGCCGCTGCTGGCCAAGGCCGTTCGCGTGCTGAACGAAGGCGTGCCGGTGCTGGTGAACGGCGAGACCGGCAGCGGCAAGGAGGTGTTCTCGCGCCGCCTGCACGCGGCAAGCCGACGCGGCGGCGGGCCCTTTGTGGCGGTCGATTGCGCGTCGCTGCCGGAGACGCTGATCGAGTCGGAGCTGTTCGGCTACGACGAGGGCGCCTTCACCGGCGCGCGGCGCAAGGGCATGGTGGGGCGCATCCGCGAGGCGCATGGCGGCGTGCTGTTTCTCGACGAGATCGCGGAGATTCCGCTGGCGCTGCAGACGCGGCTGCTGCGCGTGCTCGAAGAACGCGTGGTCACGCCGCTGGGCGGCGGCCAGGGCGTGGCGGTGGACTTCGACCTGGTCTGCGCCACGCACGGCGACCTGCCCGCGCTGGTGGCGGCAGGGCGTTTTCGCGCCGACCTGATGTACCGCGTGGCCGGCTTCACCGTCGCCCTGCCCTCGCTGAGCCAGCGCAACGACCGGCATGCGCTGATTGCGCGGCTGTTCATGGAAGCGGGTGGCGCGGCCCGGCACCTGCAACTGGAAGACGATGCGCTTGCCGTGCTGGCCGCCTACCGCTGGCCGGGCAATGTGCGCGAGCTGCGCAGCACGCTGCGCGCCGTGGTGGCGCTGGCGGAAACGGGCGATGCGGTGACGGCTGACGAGCTTCCACCGTACCTGACGCAGCACCTGAATCAACAGATGCTGCAGCCGCAATCTCAGGCCACACCGGTGCCCCATGCACAGCCCGCGCATCAACACCCACCGGCCTCGCAGGCCGAGCCCTTGGTGACCATCACCCGCCACGCCATCGACGAGGCGCTGAAGGCCTGCGACCACGACGTGGCCAAGGCCGCGCGCCGCCTGGGTGTTCACCGCAGCACCGTGTACCGCCACCTGGTGCGCTCGCGCGGCCAGCCCGGCGCGCGCTAGAAAGTCGAAACCCGAGCGGCGCGCAACGTGCATTGCGGGCTGCGCTGCAATGCTTCGCTATGCTTCATAGAATACAGCGAAGCACCGCCACCGCACTCACGCTTCTCCTACGCACCCATGGTCACCAGTCAATTTCGCTGCCTCGTCGCGCTCGGCGAAACGCTGCACCTGGAGCGCGCCGCGCAAGCCAGCGAGGTGTCGCCGCGCGAGCTGCTGGAAGCCATTCGCGCGCTCGAAGCCGAATACGGCCATCCGCTGATCGAGGCCGGCCCGCGCTTCGAAGGCTTCACGCCGCAGGGCGAGCAGGTGCTGGCCTGGGCACGCAGCTTTCTGCAGGACAGCGCTGACCTGCACCACGCGCTGCAGTCGTCCCGCCAGGAAAGCGCCATTGCCCCGCTGCTGGAGCGGCGCTCCGTTTCGCCCAAGCGCCTGCACGCACCCGGCCCCGACGCCGAGCACATCGACCTGATCCTGCAGGCCGCGCTGCGCGCGCCCGACCATGGCGGGCTGCATCCGTGGCGCGTGCTCGAGTTCCGCGAAGGCCAGCGCGCCGCGTTGGCCGACCGCTTCGAGCAAGAAAAGCGCCGCCGCGACCCGCTCGCCTCGCCCGCCGACCTGCGCCGTGCCCGCGAGCACGCCACGCGCCCGCCCGTGCTGCTGGCCTTCGTCGTGGTGCCGCGTGCGCGCAGCAAGGTGCCGGCGCGCGAGCAGTGGCTGGCTGCCGGGGCCGCGCTGGGCAACCTGCTGAATGCCGCGCACCAGCTGGGCTTCGGCGCGATCATGCTCAGCGGCGAGCGATGCTTCGACCCCCTGCTGAGCGCCGAGCTCGGCATCAAGGCCGACGAATTTCTTGCGGGCTTCGTGAGCCTGGGCAGCGTGGCCGAAGCCCCGCCGCCGCGCAACCATGCGCTGCCGGGGCAGGTGTGGTCGGCCTGGACAGCGCCCGTGCATTCGCAGGCGCCCTCCCCGCCCTCCCCGTTCTTCCCGCACGCCCCGTTCTTCCCGCAAGCCCACCCCCTCGCAGACCCCTTGAACCTGGACATTGACAATGACAAGCGCTGAAGCCGGCCGCACCGAAGCCACCGGCACCCGATTTTCCCCGTGCGCGATGCAGACCGCACGGGCCTTCTCGCAGCTGGCGGTGCGCCGCATCGCCTCGGGCATGCACCCCGGCATGACACACGCGCAGGCCCACGACTTGGCCATGGCCACGCTGCACAAGCTGGAGATGGAACGCAACTGGCACCCCATCGTCATCCGCTTCGGCGAAGACACGCTCAAGACCTTCCGCGAAACATCGGACCCCGCGCGGGTGCTGGGTGCGCAGGACATCTTCTTCGTGGACATCGGCCCGGTCTGGGAAGGCCACGAGGGCGACGCCGGAGACACCTTCGTGATGGGCGACGACCCGCAGATGCACGCCTGCGCCCAGGCCGCGCGCACGCTGTGGCACGACGTGGCCGCGCACTGGCGCACCGAAAAGCTCAGCGGCCAGGCGCTCTACGCCTATGCGGCCGAGCGCGCCCAGGCCATGGGCTGGCGGCTGAACCTCGACATCAAGGGCCACCGCGTGTGCGACTTTCCGCATGCCATCTACCAGGCCGGCAAGCTGGGCGACTTCGGCCTGTGCCCGAGCACGGGCATCTGGATTCTGGAGATACAGATCGCGCACCCCACGCGGCCCTTCGGCGCCTTCTACGAAGATTTGTTGATGCAAGACGACGTGCGGCCCGAAGACGCGGTGCAGGCCTTCGAGGCTGCAACGTAGCTTGACTTAGCTTGGCGTAGCTTCAGGTAAAGCCGCACAGCAACGCGGTCCGGTCACGCAAGCCATCGCCTACGCGCGAGCGCGCTGCACGCCCGCATGCACAACCAAAGATTGACTTGCCCCGGGGTAGCGCAGCCGCCAGACTTTGCGCATGGCTCTGCTCCCCGCTTCATGACCCTTCCCACACCCGCACGGGGCCTGTCGGCCGTTCCTTCCACCTTGCGCATTCCACTGGCCGCGCGCGCATCGGGCGACCGCATGTTTCCCCAGGTCGCGGTGCGAGACGCCTACGCGGCCGGCATCCTGGAGCAGATTCGGGACGACGGCCATGCGCTGCCCGAAGACCGCTCGACCATCTACAGCATCCTCTCGCGCACCCGCCGCCTGCGCAGCCTGGCGCAAGACTTTCTCAAGCTGCATCCGGGCGGGCGCGTGGTCAACATGGGCTGCGGCCTTAGCCACTACTTTCAGTGGCTGGACGACGACAAGTGCCGCATGACCGACGCCGACCTGCCCGAGGTGCTCGCACTGCGCCGCCAGCTCATCCCCCAGATCAACCCGCGCCACGACCTGCGCGAGCTCGACCTGACCGCGACCGACTGGTGGGAACAACTGGCGCTGCCCCCCACCCGCGACGGCGCCCCGGTGTTCCTGTTCACCGAAGGCGTGCTGATGTACCTCACGCCCGAGCAGGTGCTTGCCGTGCTCGCCACCTTCGGTGAGCGCGCGCCCGCGGGCTCGGTGCTGGCCTTCGATGCCATGTGCTGGCTGGGCGTGGGGCGCGCCAGGCAGCATCCGTCCGTGCGCACCACCGGCGCGGAGTTTCAGTGGGGCATTCGCCGCGCCACCGAGCTCACGCAGCCGCACCCGCGCCTGCGGCTGGACAGCAGCTACCGGGTGCTGCAGGGCCTGGGGCTGACCTACAAGCTGTTTGCGCCGGTGGTGCTACTGCTACTGGGCGTGTCGGTGTATGCGGTGTACGCGCTGCGGGCCGCGGACGGCGTCGACACATAAACGCACAATTTCGCCGATTGGCGATGTTGTCCGGCCCTGCGTGCGCGGAATGGCTGACGCCACGCGGCGCGCCGGCGGTTCACACTGCACACTGATTGAGGCTGCGGGCGGTCGCGGAAAAATCCCCTGCGCCCCGTGCTGCATTAGGATGATTCCGAATCCCGCATGCGCCTACGAGGCCCACAAGCTGCGCAGGCTGCACCGTTCCTTCCTTCCTCCCTTCTTTTCTCCCACCCTCCCCGACTCGCAAGATTCGCAACCCTCAAGAACCACATGCTTGATCGCCGATCCTTCCTTGCCGCCGGTGGCGCCGCCGCCGCCCTCGCTGCCCTTGGCCTGCCGCAAGAAGCGCTGGCCGCCAATGGCCTGCAGCTGAGCCAGCCCACGCCCTTCTCTTTCGACGCGCTGGTCGCGCAGGCCCAGTCGCTGGCCGCCAAGCCATACGTGGCCGCCGTGCCGCTGGCGCCAGACGTGCTCGAGCGCATCGACTACGACGCCCACGGCAAGATCAAGTTCGACCCGGCCAACGCCCTCTTCCGCGAAGGCCCTGGCGCGTTCCCGGTCACCTTCTTCCACCTCGGCCGCTTCTTCCAGACACCGGTGCGCATGCACGTGCTGGAGAACACCGACGGCGACGCCTTCTCGCGCGAGGTGCTCTACAACGCCTCGTACTTCTCCATGCCGCCCGACAGCCCCGCGCGCGCGCTGCCGCCCGGCGCGGGCTTTGCGGGCTTTAGGCTGCAGGAGAGCCGCCTGGGCGACCAGAGCAAGCTCGACTGGGAAAAGAACGACTGGGTCGCGTTCTTGGGCGCCTCTTACTTCCGCGCCATCGGCGAGCTGTACCAGTACGGCCTGTCGGCACGCGGCGTGGCGCTCGATGTGGCCGTGCCCGACAAGGCCGAAGAATTCCCGACCTTCACGCGCTTCTACTTCGAGACGCCGGCCGCCGGCAACACCACCTCGATGACGGTCTACGCGCTGCTGGAGGGGCCGAGCATCACCGGTGTCTTCAAGTTCGTCATGCAGCGCAACAAGGCCGTGATCATGGACATCGACGCGCGCATGTTCCTGCGCCGCGACGTGTCGCGCCTGGGCCTGGTGCCGCTCACGTCGATGTACTGGTACTCGGAAACCATCAAGCCCACCGCCATCGACTGGCGCCCCGAGGTGCACGACTCCGACGGCCTGGCCATCTGGAACGGCGCGGGCGAGCGCATCTGGCGCCCGCTGAACAACCCGACGCAAACGCGCGCCTCGGCCTTTGCCGACACCCGCCCGCGCGGCTTCGGCCTGCTGCAGCGCGACCGCGCCTTCGACCATTACCAGGACGGCGTGAACTACGAGAAGCGCCCCAGCCTGTGGATCGAACCGCTGGGCGACTGGGGCGAAGGCTCGGTGCAGCTCATCGAGATTCCGACCGATGACGAAATTCACGACAACGTGGTCGCCTTCTGGGTGCCCAAGGCCGACGCCAGGGCCGGCGCCAGCTACAGCCTGCAGTACCGCCTGCACTGGACCGACCAGGAGCCGTTTCCGTCACCGCTGGCGCGCTGCGTGGCCACGCGCATCGGGCGTGGTGGGCAGCCGGGGCAGCCGCGTCCGCAGGGGGTGCGCAAGTTCATGGTGGAGTTTGTGGGCCAGCCGCTGACCACCGTGCCCTTCGGTGTGAAGCCGGAGGTGGTGTTGACGGCTGCGCGCGGCAAGTTCTCGTACATCTTTGCCGAGGCCGTGCCCAACGGGGTGCCGGGCCACTGGCGCGCGCAGTTCGACTTCACGCCGGAAGGCAACGAGCCGATCGACATGCGGCTGTACCTGAAGAACGGGGAGCAGACGCTGACTGAGACTTGGCTGTACCAGTACCAGCCTGGGGTCTGAGTACCGACGGGGCCTTAGTTCAGGCTTGCGTTTCGGGACGCGTGCGAAGAGCACCGGGTGTCCCCCTCCGCGAATGTCCCCCGGCTTCGCCTCCTCCTTTATTTCGCTGCGGGGGACACCCGGTGCTCTTCGCACCTGGGTACGCTGCTGGTTTGCCGCTGATAACCATCGCTCTGAAAACGCTCACGCTGGCGGGGTGCTCTGCGCAGCGAAATAAAGGGGGAGCCGAAGGCGGAGGACATTCGCGGAGCAGAGCACCCCGTCGGCGTGAGCGTCGTCACGAACCTCAACGCCGACTGCGCCCAAGGCGCTGCCATGGCCCATCGCCGCATTGTTGGTGATTCATGAACAGACATATGCTGCAAGGCGCCTTGCAGCGTGAGGGGGTCGCGCCCAAACTTCCTTCCATCGGCAACGCCGCGCCGCGGCAGCCCTCCAAGGAAGAAATCATGACCCTCAAGCTCAACGAAAAGATCGCCCTCGTCACCGGTGGCACCAGCGGCATCGGCCTGGCCACCGCGCAACGCCTGGTGGCCGAAGGCGCCTATGTGTTCATCACCGGCCGCCGGCAGGCCGAGCTCGATGCGGCGGTGAAGACCATCGGCCGCAACGTGACGGGCGTGGTCGGCGACGTCTCCAAGCTCGAAGACCTCGACCGCCTCTACGCCACCATCAAGCAGGAAAAAGGCCGGCTCGACGTGCTGTTTGCCAACGCCGGCGGCGGCAGCCTGCTGCCGCTGGGCCAGATCACCGAAGAACATTTCGACAAGACCTTCAACACCAACGTGCGCGGTCTGCTGTTCACTGTGCAGAAGGCGCTGCCGCTGATGCCACGGGGCGCGTCGATCGTGCTCAACGCGTCGATCACCAGCATCAAGGGCGCGCCGGCCTTCAGCGTCTACAGCGCCACCAAGGCGGCCGTGCGCAGCTTTGCGCGCAGCTGGACGGTGGACCTGAAGGACCAGGGCATTCGCGTGAATGCAGTGAGCCCCGGCGTAGTGCCCACGCCCGCCTACGAGCTGCTGGGCCTCACGCCCGAACAGGTCAAGGGCTTCATCGAAAGCCAGGCGGCGGGCATTCCGCTCGGCCGTGTCGGCACGCCCGACGAAATTGCCAAGGCCGTGGTGTTCCTGGCCTCGGACGACAGTAGCTTCGTGAACGGCATCGAGCTGTTTGTCGATGGCGGCATGGCGCAGATCTGAACGACCTGCGCCCAGTGAAGCTGCAACTGCGTCAGGTCAGCGCTTGACCGACACCAGTTCCACTTCGAAGTTCAGCGTGGCGTTCGGCGGAATCACGCCGCCAGCGCCACGCGCGCCGTAGGCAATCGACGGCGGGCAGGTCAGCTTGGCCTTGCCGCCGGGCTTCATCTTCTGCACGCCTTCGGTCCAGCACGGGATCACGCCGTTGAGCGGAAATTCGGTGGGCTCGCCGCGCTTGTAGGAGCTGTCGAATTCCTTGCCGGTGTCGGGGAAGGTGCCGCGGTAGTGCACCTTCACCACGTCGGTGGCCGCGGGCGAGGCGCCGGTGCCTTCCTTGATCGACTGGTAGATCAGGCCGCTGGGCGTGGTCACCGGGGCGGACTGCGCAAAGGCAGCGGGAACAGCAAGAACGGACACGAGCGCGGCACAGAAAAAAGACTTCACGAAACACCTCGAAGGTTGAGAGGCCCCGATTATGGCCAGCGCCCGCTGCATGCCTGTAAGGGGATATTCGGAGTGCGCGCCGCACAGCCCTTGCGTGTTGGAACAGCCCTTGCTTTGCTGAAGGTGCACTGTCACCATTCACGAAGAGAGGACGCTCCATGCACGCCACAGACGCCACGCCGGCCGGGTCATCCGCACAGGGGGGCCAGGGCCACCTGAAAAAGGTGCTGGGCCCGTTCCAGCTGTGGGGCATTGCGGTCGGCCTCGTCATCTCGGGTGAGTACTTTGGTTGGAGCTACGGCTGGAACACCGCCGGCACGCTCGGCTTTCTGGTCGCCACGCTGCTGGTGGCCACAATGTACACCACCTTCATCTTCAGCTTCACCGAACTCTCCACCGCCATTCCGCATGCGGGCGGGCCCTTTGCGTATGCACGGCGCGCCTTCGGCCCCACCGGCGGTTTTGTCGCGGGCTTTGCCACGCTCATCGAGTTCGTGTTTGCGCCGCCGGCCATTGCGCTGGCCATTGGCGCCTACCTCAACGTGCAGTTTCCGGGCATCAACCCGAAGTGGTTTGCGCTGGGCGCTTACGTGATCTTCATTGCGCTGAACTGGGTGGGCGTGGGCATTGCGGCAGCGTTCGAATTGTTTGTGACGGTGCTGGCCATCGTGGAGCTGCTGGTGTTCATGGGCGTGGTGGCACCGGGCTGGACGCTGGCCAACTTCACCGCCAACGGATGGGCCGGCGGCAGCGTGCTGAACGGCGCGGCCGTCTCAGGCATCTTTGCGTCGATACCGTTCGCCATCTGGTTCTTTCTGGCCATCGAAGGCGCGGCCATGGCGGCCGAAGAGGCGCGCGACCCGCACCGCACCATTCCCATTGCGTACACCACCGGCATCGTCACGCTGGTGGTGCTGGCCTTTGGCGTGATGATTTTCGCGGGCGGCGTGGGCGACTGGCGCAAGCTGGCCAACATCAACGACCCGCTTCCACAGGCCATGAAAGCGGTGGTGGGCGACAACAGCGGCTGGCTGCACATGCTGGTGTGGATCGGCCTGTTCGGGCTGATTGCGTCGTTCCACGGAATCATCATGGGCTACTCGCGCCAGATCTTCGCGCTGGCGCGCGCGGGCTACCTGCCGCGCTACTTTGCCGGCCTGAGCCCGCGCTTCAACACGCCGCACCGCGCGCTGCTGGCCGGCGGCGTCATCGGCGTGGTGGCCATCTTCAGCGACGAGTGGGTGCAGTTTGGCGGGCAAACGCTCACGGCCAACATCGTCACCATGGCGGTGCTGGGCGCCATCGTGATGTACCTCATTTCAATGGCCGCGCTCTTCAAGCTGCGCCGCAGCGAGCCTGGCCTGCTGCGCACCTACCGCGCGCCCTTCTACCCCGTGTTTCCGGCCATTGCGCTGGGCCTGGGCGTGGTGTGCCTGGGCGCGATGGTGTGGTTCAACGCCATGCTCACGCTGCTGTTCATCGTGCTGATGGCCGCCGCGTATGGCTACTTCTTGCTCACGTCGGCGCAGCGCAAGGCCGCCGCACCCGACGCGATGCTCTCTTCGTCGGCCACCGACGCCTGACAGACGATGCGCTATCGCACCACCATCGCCGACCAGGTCTTCGCCTTCGACGACCTGCGCCAGGTCATGGCCTTCGCAAGCCCGGCGCGCTCCGGCGACTACCTTGCGGGCATCGGCGCCGCCACCGCGCAGCAACGCATGGCCGCGCGCCACGTGCTGGCCGACACGCCGCTCAAGCAGTTCCTGAGCGAAGCGTTGATCCCGTACGAGAGCGACAACATCACGCGCCTGATCATCGACAGCCACGACGCGCAGGCCTTTGCGCCGGTGAGCCACCTGACGGTCGGCGACTTTCGCAACTGGCTGCTGTCGAGCCAAGCCACAACGGCCACCCTCACCGCACTGGCGCCGGGCCTCACGCCCGAGATGGTGGCGGCCGTGTCCAAGCTCATGCGCAACCAGGACCTGGTGTCGGTCGCCAAGAAGTGCAGCGTGGTCACGCGCTTTCGCGACACCATCGGCCTGCCCGGCCACCTGGCGGTGCGCCTGCAGCCCAACCACCCGACCGACGACCTGCGCGGCGTGGCCGCCTCCACGCTCGACGGCCTGCTCTACGGCGCGGGCGACGCGGTGATCGGCCTCAACCCCGCGTCCGACAGCATGCCCGTGCTGGGCCGGCTGCTGCACATGCTCGACGAGGTGATTCAGCGCTTCGAAATTCCCACGCAAAGCTGCGTGCTCACCCACGTGACCAACACCCTCAAGCTGGCCGAGGCCGGCGCGCCGGTGGACCTGGTGTTTCAGTCGATTGCCGGCACGGAGAAAGCCAACCTCTCCTTCGGCGTGACGCCCGAGCTGCTCGACGAGGCCTATGCCGCGGCGTTGTCGCTGCAGCGCGGCACCATCGGCAACAACGTCATGTACTTCGAAACCGGCCAGGGCAGCGCGCTGTCGGCCAACGCCAACTTTGGTGTCGACCAGCAGACCTGCGAGGTGCGCGCGTATGCGCTGGCGCGGCGCTACAAGCCCTTCCTGATCAACACCGTGGTCGGCTTCATCGGGCCCGAGTACTTATACGACGGCAAGCAGATCATTCGCGCGGGCCTGGAAGACCACTTCAGCGGCAAGCTGCTGGGCCTGCCCATTGGCTGCGACATTTGCTACACCAACCACGCCGAGGCCGACCAGGACGACATGGACACCCTGCTGGTGCTGCTGGGCACCGCGGGCATCAACTTCATCATGGGCATTCCGGGCGCGGACGACGTCATGCTCAACTACCAGAGCACCTCGTTCCACGACGCCCTCTTCATGCGCGAAACGCTGGGCCTGAAACGCGCGCCCGAGTTCGAGGCCTGGCTGCAGCGCATGCAGATCACCAACGCGGCGGGGCAACTGGCGCCGCCTTCGGCCAACCGGCTGCTGGCGGACATGAGCGGGCTGAAGGCGCTGGTGCCATGAACGACTCCGTCACCCCCAACCCCTGGGCGCAATGGCGCGCCGCCACCCCCGCGCGCCTGGCGCTGGGCCGCGCCGGCGCCGGCATGCCCACCGACGAAACGCTGCGCTTCGGCTGGGCGCATGCCATGGCGCGCGACGCCATTCATGCCGCACTGGACGTCGATGCGCTGGCCGCCACGCTCACCGCGCAGCACTGGCAGGTGGCGCGCGCACGCAGCCAGGCGGCAGACCGCACCACCTACCTGCGCCGGCCCGACCTGGGCCGAAAGCTCGACGAACACGACGCCACCCGCCTGCTGGCCGACCGGCGCTACGGCTGCGACGTGTGCGTGGTCATCGGGGACGGCCTGTCATCGCTTGCCGTCGCGCGCCACGCCGCGCCGCTGCTGGCGGCCGTGCGCGCCCACCTGCCCGCCGACACCAGCTTCGCGCCCGTGGTCATCGCCACGCAGGCGCGCGTCGCATTGGCCGACGAGGTGGGTGAACTGTTTGGCGCGGCGCTGTCGGTGATGCTCATCGGCGAGCGCCCCGGCCTGAGCTCGCCCGACAGCCTGGGCATCTACCTGACCCACTCACCCAAACGCGGCCGGCACGACGCCGAGCGCAACTGCATCTCCAACGTGCGGCCCGAAGGCCTGCCGTACGAAGCGGCCTCGTTCAAGCTGGCGTGGTTGATGCGCGAGTCGCTGCGCCGGGGGCTGACCGGTGTGGCGTTGAAGGACGAGAGCAACCTTGCGGTGCTGGGGCAACCGGGTGCGGCGGAACTGGGCCGGCTCAGCGGGCTTTTAAAATAACAACATACGCAATAAAATGACTCTTAAGCCGTTTAATAGTCATTTTATTGATGTCAAAAAGCAGCCATAGCCTGTCGGCCCTTCCGTCGCAAACCGTCCAGCCCCTTGAAAGCCTGGGCCTGCGCCTGCGCGCGCACCGGGTGCACCGCGAATGGACCATCGCCGACATGGCCGAGCGGCTGCTGTGCTCCCCCAACACATTGCGCGCGCTCGAGTCCGGCAAGCCCGGCACCAGCATCGGCCTGCTCGCGCATGCGCTGTGGCTGCTGGGCGAAATAGATTCGCTCGACGGCGTAGCCCCCGCCCCTGCCGGGCTGGCCGCAAAGCGCCGCGTGCGCAAGTCAGCCAGCCAGCAAGCCGCAGGCGTGATCGCGGAGGACGAGCGTGACTTCTGACAACGACGAGCGCGAGCGGCGCGTCTACGTCGGCCTCGCGCACCACACCGGCGAGCGCGTGCAGCCGGCGGGCCTGATGAAGCTCGCGCGCCGTGGCGTGGTGGAGTCCGGCGAATTCGCCTACGGCCGGCGCTACCTCGACACCCCGACGGCCGCGCCGCTCAACCCCGAACACCTGCCGCTGCGCGACGCCGCCTTCGTGCTGCCCGAGGCACGCCTGCGCGACGGCGGCGCCATGCCGCTCACGCTGCGCGATGCACTGCCCGACAGCTGGGGCCGCAAGGTGCTCGAAATACGCCAGGGCAAGCCGCTGTCGGACGTCGACGCGCTGCTGCTGACCAACGCGGACCGCATCGGCGCGATGGTGTTCTCCGAAGCGCTGCCCATCGAGAGCGAAGAGCCGCCCTCCGCCCTGCTGTCGCTGGAAGCACTGGCCGAAGCGTCCCGCCGCGTTGAGGCAGGCATGGAGATCGGCCCCGACATGCACCGCCTGCTGCGCGGCGGCAGCCTGGGCGGCGCGCGGCCCAAGGCGGCCTTTGTGCACGAGGGCCGGCGCTGCATCGCCAAGTTCGCATCGCGCGGAGATGACCACGACGTGGAAGTGATCGAAGCCGCCACGCTCTGGCTGGCCGATGCCTGCGGCATCGACGTGCCGCCCTTTCTGCTGCAGCCGCTGGCGCAGGGGCACGCCTTGCTGGTCGAGCGCTTCGACCGCATGGGGCCGGTGACCGACGAACGGCGCTTGCACTACCTGTCGGCATCGGCGCTGCTCGATGTGCCGTATGAATCGAGCAGGGGCAGCTACGTGGAGCTGGCGCAACTGCTGCGGCGCATCTCGCGGCAGCCGCAGCAAGACCTGGCAGAGCTGTTTCGACGGATGGTGTTCAACCTGGCGGTGGGCAACAGCGACGACCATGTGAAGAACCATGGGGCGCTCCGAGGGGAAGACGGGGGGTGGCGGTTGTCTCCGGCGTTCGATCTGGTGATGCAGCTGGGTGGGCACACGGGGTATCAGGAGCTGGCGATTCTTCCGGGGCAGCATGCGTCTAGCCTTGCTCTGGTGCGGGCGGCGGCGCCGCATTTCGGGATGACGGCTTCGGCTGCGGAAGAGGTCATTGTTTTTGTTGGCGAGACGGTGGCCGTGCATGCGGCGGCGGGTGTGGCGGCGGCGGGTGGGGAACCGGCGCTGGTGCGGCGCGTGGCGGGGTTTGTTGAGAAGCAGGCTGAACGCATCGAGGCTTAGCAAGGTGCGAAGCCGAACCCCCAAACAGTCCATTGCCGCCCTCATTTAACGGCTATCCTATAGTCCACTAAATCGTTAATATCGATTTAAAGGACATTATTTTGCCCGTTAGCTTTCTTCCACCGAAAGTGATCCTGAGCCAGCTGGGCCAGCGCGTTCAGCAGCTCAGGCTCGAGCGCGGCTTGTCGCGTGTCGCGCTCTCCGAGCTGTGCGGCGTGCCCGAGTCGACCATCAAGCGCTTCGAGACCACGGGCGAGATCGGAACGAAGGCGATGCTTCGCATCTTCATTTCGCTGGAGGCAGTCGATCACATCCTGCGACTGGGCGCCAAGTCCGAGCCGCAGACCATGGGCGAGCTGATGAAGCCAAGGCGTCAAAGAGGCCGCCGCTCGGACGCTGGAAAGCAGAAGGATTCAGCCGCATGAAACCCACGCCGCACACACCGCACACGCAACGCCTGAGCGTCAACCTGGCCGGGGCAAAGGTCGGAGAAATTGCGCAGGCCCCCGGGCTGGGCCCTCATTTTTCATACGACGCCGGCTGGCTCGAAGCGGGGTTTCCGCTGACCCCACACCTGCTCGAATTCAGACCCGGCCTGCAGCAACCTCAGCAGCCACATCCACGCGAGTTCTGGGGGCTGTACGGCGTTTTCAACGACAGCCTTCCCGACGGCTGGGGGCTGATGCTGATGGACCGCGAACTGCGCCGACGGCATGGCTGGAACCACGGCGACATCAACGGCCTCGACCGCCTTGCCTACATGGGCGATCGTGCGATGGGCGCGCTCGAATACCTGCCCATGCTGGACCCCGGCACCGAGGAAGCTCAATTCGACCTGTCCGATCTGGCCAGGGCTGCGGAGCTCGTGACCGAAGGCGCCCAGCAAGAAGTTCTCGAAGCGTTGCGCATCCACGGAGGCAGCGGCGGCGGTGCCAGGCCCAAGGTCACGGTGGCCCGCGATGTGGCCAGTGGCTTGTGCGTCAGCGGCTTCCAGCCCTTGCGCCCGGGGTTTGCGCATTGGCTCGTCAAGTTCAGGCACAAGTCCGAGCCGCCGGACACCGGGCGCGCGGAAATGGCCTACGCCCACATGGCGCGCGATGCAGGCCTGGCGCTGCCCGACGTCGATCTGATCGAAGTCGAGGTGAACGGCACGCACGAGGCCTTCTTTGCCGTCAGGCGCTTCGACCGCGAAGGCGATGAGAAGGTGCACATGCTTTCGGCGTCCGGGCTGCTTCATGCGTCGCACCGCACGCCGTCCATCGACTACGAAACCCTGCTGGGCGCAACGCTCACGATGACGGGCTCCGTCGAAGAACTGCGCAAGCGCTTCGCCCAAATGGTTTTCAACATCGCCGCGTTCAACCGCGACGACCATGCGAAGAACTTCGCGTTTCTGTTCAAGAACGGGCGCTGGGTCTGCAGCCCTTCATACGATTTGTCGATGAGCCCGAACACCCACATGGGCGGCGAGCACATGACGGCGGTCAACGGCAGCGGACACCCGACCCGGCGCGACGTGGCCGCCATCGCCGACGCATTCGACATCGAGGGCGCGCAGGCGATTGCTGACCAAGTCGTCGATGCGGCCGCCAACTGGCGGCGGTACGCCTCGCTGTACGACGTGGGGCAAGGCCTTGCGGATGAAATTGCAGAGCGTGTCGACGGCATGGTGCGCAGGCTGAGCGCCACGGCATCGGGTGGTCGAAATACGCGCCGCTGAAGCACGTCGACCACCGATTGGCCAGCGAGCGAAGCGGCCACGCGCTGGCGCTCTGCAAGCCACGTCCGCAATTCATGCGCGGCATTCATAAGCCTTAGCCGCTATGGCCGGCCAGTGCAGTTCGCGTGAGTCGGCCACCAGTCCTGCAGCACCGGAACCGGCCGCCCGCCGTCGATGTGCGCGCGCCAGCTGTACGGGTGTGAACGTCAGTCCCGCGCCCGCCAGCGCGGCGCTCAGGATCTGCTGCGTATTGTTGAAGGTGTACTGGTCCTCCACGCGCAGCGGCTGCACATGGCCGCCTTTGAGGCGCAGTTCCCTCGGAAAGCGCGCGCCGCTGGTGGCCCGCCGCGTCGTGACGCAGTCGTGCTAAAGCAGGTCGGCGGCCTTGCGCGGTATGGCGTGGCGCTCGAAGTAGGCCGGCGAGATGCGAACCGCCACCATGTCCTTGGCCACCTGCACGCCGGCGCGCACACCTAAGTCGTAGCGCTCGGCCACGATGTCGGTCATGCGGTAGCTGCCGTTGATCTACAGGCAAATGTCCGGCCAGGCCGCAAGCAACAGGCGGAGCCCGGGCCAGAGCAGGGTCTGCGCCACGAAGTCCACCGCCACGAATGTGAGGAACTGGCTGAGTTGGTTGCTGGGTATCGATGGCATTTTTCCGGGGTGGAGGGGGTTTGAGCCGCAGGCTGCGGCGGATTGGGGTTTAGGAGGGCACGCGGCGTTCGTTTGATTCATGCTTCGAAGCTTTCCTTCGCGGATTTGCGCGAGCATTCAGATTCGGAAGCGCCTATTTGGGTGGCTGTCTGCTTGGATCCTGCCCACGTACTGCCGTGACTAAGGCTGTCGTTTAGCGTGCGCTAGACCACGTTTCAACCGGACGGGTTGAACCAATATCCCACTGCCGCCGATCCCAGCTTCGTCGACAAGTAGCAGAATGCAAGCGATGGAAGGCAAAAGTAAATGAGCGAATCAAATTCGAGCTACGACCGCTTGTATCCACAGCAGCACGTACTAAAAGATGAAGTGGTGCTAGCGCAAGCTTGGAAGAAGACGCACACGTTTATCCGTCGGCAAAATTGGTACGCGGACACGTTGGAATTAGATGTTTCAGCAGTCTGCCTGCCAGCCTTACTATCGGAATGGTCGGACGCGCTTTCGAGCGGCACCTACTCCCCAAAACCGGCGTGGCTAGTCCCTGCGCCAAAGAACGGAATGTGGAACTTTTCCTCAACCACGGAAGGCGGCTGGGGACCGGTTCTCAAAAAAGGTGAAGGCCAACCTGTTCTTCGGCCTTTAGCACACGTCGGAATAAGAGAACAGACTGTCGCAACAGCTGTAATGCTATGTTTAGCGGATTGCATCGAATCGGCGCAGGGCGACACATCTCTTCCTGCCATTCAAGCTGCAAATAAACGCGTCTTTAGCTACGGAAACCGTCTCTTCTGCAACTGGAGTGATGACCACTCAATTGCACGGTTTCCGTGGGGCAACTCAAATACATATAGCCGATACTTTCAAGACTATCAAAACTTTGTCGCCCGCCCATTAGCGCTTGCCATCGAAGCTGAATCTAGCGGCGCCACCAATGTCTTCATTGTCAGCTTGGACGTTAGTGCTTTTTTTGACAACGTGAACATCAAGCTTCTAGTCAATAAGCTTGAAGACGAATATCACGAATTTCAATCTGCTACTCCCAATTCAAAAGAAGCCAATTCTCGCTTCTGGAGAACAGCAGAAAAATCGCTGACTTTTCGTTGGCGCGACGAAGACAAGGCGTTAGCACCCTTGCTGCGTGACCAAACTCTTCCGTCCGGGCTTCCCCAAGGTCTCGTAGCGAGTGGGTTCTTTGCCAACGCATACCTACTAGAATTTGACCGTGCAATAGGAAATTCGATTGGAAAAGAAACCGCTGGGAGAAGTTTCATCGTGCACGACTACTGTCGATATGTAGATGACCTACGTCTAGTTATTTCTTTACCGACTGACGAAAATTTAGATGAATTTAGAGTAAGCGCGGAAGTGAGCGCTTGGGTTCAGAAGCACCTAAAGAAAAATACCACCCTCGTTAATGAACCCGATGCATATTTGAGGTTAAATTTAGAAAAAACTCAAATGGAAAGCTTAAAAGAGGTCGGGGGCGATTCGCGGACGACTTTGCGAATGAAAACCTTGCAGCATCAACTTAGCGGCCCTTTTGATCTTGATACCCTAAGACATGCTGAGGCAGGCCTGAATGGACTTCTTTCTCTCGCTGAATTAGGACTAATAGATGAAACAACATCGCTGGGTCAAGATAAAGGTTTACGGCTTGCGACGGTAGCAAAGACTAAGCTCGAGGTGCGCGATGACACATTGACACGCTTCTCCGCATACCGATTGACCCGATCACTTCGAATGAGGCGGAGTATCACAGATATCACGGAAACAAGTGTGGATGGCTCTGTAAAAGAAAGCCTTATTCATGATTTCCAAGCTGCCGCCAGGCGTTTAGTTGCGGCTTGGGCTGTCAACCCGTCATTGGTTCAGGTATTGCGCTACGCGCTTGATCTATTCCCTAGCACTGAACTCCTAGATTACATAAAAGAGGCACTATTGAGGAAGGTAGCACCCTGCTCTACTGGAAATGAGTATGAAAGACGCGTCGCCTATTATGTCCTGACTGATATCTTCAAAGCGGGCGCCACAGAAACAGGGAGAAGAGCCACCGAAGATCCAAGCTTCAAAGTATCGGATGTTGATGCATATCGAGCAGATCTGGCGATGCTCGCCTTGGAGATTCTGGAATCTCGATAACGTACCGTGGTACGTGAGGCAGCAAGCAAGCATTTTTATGGCCGCAGTTTCTCATCGAAATTCCGCTGTTACCTATGGCAACGAACTAAAACTTCATCGAGTGTTGGAGGCTTATATCAAAGCCGTACCCAGCCAAGAAGAAGTTAGCATTGATGAGGAATTGGCTGTATCGTTAGTCGGTCATCAGCTTCTTGGAGACGTAACGCACTACAACCTCTGGTTCGAGCGTTTTCTCAAAGGCAGAGAAAAATCCATAATTGCGCAGGCTTGGAGAGTTATTGCCGAGACGAATCCTGAACTTTTTTCATCTCTGCACAACTCCAGAGCGAATAAATCGAAAGGTGTAGCCGACCGGATTCCAGGTTACCTTTTAAAGTACTGGGAAGCGAGATCGCGCCAAACAGAAACTCTTGAAACGGGCCGCTGGATTCCTCTTCTTCATGTAATTGGCCGTAAGCTTCCACATTTTTCTCAGGAAAATAGCCTCCTAAAGCTTGCTTCAAAGCTGGCCTCATTAAAGCTATCGGCGGTTCTGACGCCCGAACTACTCAACCCTCTTAATATCGAAATCCGTAGTGCGGATTGGTCGCTATTGAATGACCCTCGCTCTGAGAATTTTGAATTGAGGGCATCTCCTATTTCGAGAGCGAGAGACCGCCTTTATGAAACTCCCTCATGGTGCAAAGGCGAGAGCGCATGGATGTATGCAATCGGTCGGGTTTTGCGCGCTGCAGCGACTGGGGAGCCTGATTTCACTGTTCGCCAATGGTTGATAAAAGAGGACGCGCACTGGTATTTGGGGCTGCGAAGTACCTGGCACAAACGCCGAATCGGCATGACACACAGTGCCGAAGCCTTAAGAGGAACCAGTTCAGCAATTACGCCGTGGTTCTCGGATTTACTTCTTATCCTTCTTCGATGGCCTGGCGTCTCAGGAAATAATGAGTCGAGCGCTGCGAACGTCAAAAATCGCCGTGAATTAACCCAACATTTAAAAGTCCGCCTTGAGCTGCAGAAAAGCATTTTTGGCAAAAGCAGCGATCTGCCGATCTATCGATATCCTGTCATTTGGCCTCTTAATCGTGAAAGGGGGCTCAGGGTCGCAATGGTGCAGGGGCTGATGCCGTTACACGCAGATTTTTCGGGTGGATTGGAGGCATTCAATGCCCCAGGATACAGGGAGAAACACCGAAATCACACTGCGGCGCTACTCCATCTGGGCAGCAAACACCTTGCCGTGCGCGACTACGTTCTTGGAACTGCCGGCAAACCGCACTTCGACCTTGTAGTTTTTCCCGAACTCACCATTCATGTTGATGATCAAGACCTAATGCGGGCATTTTCCGACTCGACGGGCGCTATGCTTTTTTACGGGCTTATTGGGGCCAAAGATCCTACCACTCTTCAATACGTAAACGCGGCCAGATGGTTAGTTCCACAACGCAGATCAGGTCGCAGGTCTTGGATTGAGGTCGATCAGGGAAAATATTACCTGACGCCTGAAGAGCCAGTACTTGGAATTCACTCGTGGCGCCCTTACCAAGTTGTCGTTGAAGTTCACTCGGAGTTGGAGCCAAATTCGCAACCGTACCGAATTACTGGCTCCATATGCTTTGATGCAACCGATTTAGCGCTCGCCGCTGACCTGCGTAATGAAAGCCACTTGTACGTGGTAGCGGCAATGAATAAGGATGTTAAAACCTTTGATGGGATGATCGCGGCTTTGCGATATCACATGTACCAACATATTTTGATTGCTAATGTCGGCGAGTGGGGCGGGTCGACAGCTCAGGCCCCATATGACAAAGAGCATCGCCGCTTGATCTCTCATGCGCACGGCTCACATCAACTCGCCGTATCGGTTTTCGATGTACGGATAGATGATTTCGGCCCTGAACTAAAGGCTGCGGGCGCAGGGTCCAAAATTCCTAAGGCGGTCACAGAGCGTATCGGAAAATCGCCTCCAGCGGGTCTGGCCCGAAAAGGTGCGACTTAGGTTGCTTATCTGAAAAATACCCCCTTATTTCTATATTATTTTATGCTTGTCTGCAATATTTTTAACAGGATTTTGTGACCGCGCACTGACCCATAGAAAATAAATATCCGATTAATCAGAAAATTGGCACGTTAATTTTCATCTAAATTTCTTATTATTAAATATCCTTTTTTGACCTTTGCCGTCTACTCTTGCAAACGTGTTTCGCTTTCAAGTCGCCTCTGCTCTTTAGTTGCCAATGCCCGTTTTCCAGCATTGGACGCCTGTGGATGCGCATGCCCCGCGCATAGCGCTGCAATTTCTCCAAGTTGCTCAGAAGGTCGTTTCGCTATTTCAATAGCAATTGCTTCAGCAATGAAAAAATTGCCATGCAACGCCAATTCCCGCAATAAATCCAAATCAGCCAGATCCAGCGACGGAATAAGCTGCACAGCAATATCGTCGTCTTCTGAAGATGCGAGCAATTGCCGAATCAGCGCCGTCAGGTTTTTCTGATCCGGGGCCGAAGGGGAAATTCGCGGATGGAAATCCTCCACATCACATTCCCCGGAGCGGGCTTTCTTGGTCGCCTCAAGAAACTCTTCGACCGACGCGAAAACCACGCGCGTGTCGCCATCGTGATTCAGGTACAGCACCGCGCCAGCCAGCGGCTCGGCCGTCAACAACACATGGTGGTTGCTGGTGCCGGGGTCGTCCAAAACGAACCCTCCAAGCAGCTTGAGCGTCGGGTGCGAGCGCATGGCTTCGTTCCACCTGACGACGTCAGCGCCGGCCAACAGCGCGGTGCCTTCGAAGTCGTCGCGTTCGATCCGCTCGATGTACGCCTGAAGTGCTTGCTGACCGGTCGGCTTTTCAAAAAGCTCTCTCATCGATTCCCTCCCAAGTGTGTTCATGACAGCGCTGGAGCAAACCCCTGAGCGTCTGGTGCCGGGCGATCGTACCCATCTGCATCCTCTTCGCGTTGAACCACTTGCCGCAATTTTCAAATGACAGGCCGCGACCCGCAGCCCGTCAAACCAGCCTTTATTTACCGACCGGTTCAGGCGCCTTCGCCCGCGCCTTCTCACTCAACTGAAACAGCTCCCCGGCCTTGCGCGCCAGTTCAGCCGCAAGCCACAGCAGGTTGTCCAGTTGCCTGGGCCCTTCACCGCTGCACCAGTCGATGTCTTCCCCGTGGCAGACCCACAGCAGGGCTTCGAGTTGGGAGAGTGTGTTTTCCAGCAGGTCCGTCGCGTCGGGCGTGGTGCCGTCAGCGGAAGTCGGAGGGGAAGTTGGGGACGCAGGGGCCCCGGCTATAGTCTTGGTAGCCATTTTTGTGCGGTCCTTTAGAGGGTTAGTGCACGTCTTTGGTTAGACGGTCGGGGTGTTTCCGCACCCCGGCCGTCGCCTTTTGATACCTCGCATCTGCATCAGTGCTTGTTCAGCACCGACAACCCGCAGCGAGGCACGCGGTCTTCAGCCTGTCGTTCTTCCGGTGGTTGTACGTAGCTCCTTGCGCCCTTGGCGAGGCGTTGAGTGGCAGGGGCATTCACTGTAGATAACGGCGCCCGATGTGCAGGCATTTCGTGCCGCACTCAAACGCGATTCACGCCAACAAATGCAGCTTCCGCCGCGTGCCGTGTCGGCATGCCGCATCGCCCATGGCCGAACGCACCGGCACGACCGACACGACTGGCACGACTGATGCGTAGAGCGCTGCGGAACTGTCACACGCGTTGCATACGCTCTGTGCCTCTCCGCAACACCGCACCGCAACGCACAACAACAAGGAACGCATGCAACGCCGTCTCGTCCTTCTCACCCCCATGGCCGCCGCGCTGGTCGCCGCTGGCTGCGCCAGTCTTTCTTCGGCCAAGGGCCCGACATTGGCCGCCGGCCATTGGGACGCCTTCAACCGCGCGCAAATCGAAGGGCTGCTCGCCAGCCAGGGCAAGGGCAGCGCGGGCTACAACGCCGCCAAGCCGCCGTACGTGGTGTTCGACTGGGACAACACCAGCGTGTTTCTGGACATCGAAGAGGCCTCGCTGATCTATCAGCTGGAGAACCTGGTCTTCGGCGCCACGCCGGCGCAGCTTGACGTGGCGCTGCGCAAGAACATTCCCAAGAAAGACTTTCTGCCCGCGTTCAACAACGCCGCCGGCAAGCCGGTGAACATCGATTTGCTGGTGCCCGACATCGTCGCCAGCTACACGTGGCTGTACCAGAACTACAAGGGCCTGAAGGGCACGCAGTCGCTGGCGGTGGTGGCCATGAGCCCGCACTACGGCGCATTCATCACCAAGGTGCGCTACCTGTACGAGGCCATCGGCGACACCTTCGATCACGACACGGCCTACCCCTGGGTAACGTACCTGTTCGTCGGCATGACCGAGCCGCAGGTGCGCAAGCTCACGGCGGACACGGTGGCGTGGCAGCTGAAAGAGCCGATCACCAAGGTCAAGTGGACATCGCCCACCGCACTGCCGGGCCGCGCGGGCGTGGTGTCGGTGAGCTGGAAGAACGGCCTGCGCCTGCAGCCTGAAATGCAGGAGCTGTATGCGGCGTTTCGCAACGCGGGCTTCGACGTGTGGGTGTGCTCGGCATCGTTCGTCGATGTGATCAAGGAGATTTCTTCGAACCCCGCCTTCGGCTACAACAACCCGCCGGAGCGCGTGCTTGCAATGGAGCTAGAGCGCGATGCCAACGGCGTGATTCAGCCCGAGTTCCGCCGTGGCTACGACCAGACGCAGGGGCCGGGCAAGACGAAAAACATTCAGCGCTTTCTAGTCGCCAGGTACGGCTACGGCCCGAGCTTTGTGGCCGGCGACAGCGAGGGCGACCAGAACATGATGGCCGACTTTGCGGACACCAAGAAGGTGCTGATCGTCAACCGCCTGCGCGACCCGAAGACGGACATCGGCAAGTTCTCGGCCATGGCCGTGCAGAGCTACGGCAAGGCCGACACGCGCTATCTGCTGCAGGGGCGCGATGACAACACGGGCGCTTGGGTGGCCTCTCAGTTGCACACGCCGTTGGGCGCGTCGGCGGGCAAGGCGCTGAAGTAGCGGGCGGGCCCGTCGGGCTCGGCCGCGCTTCAGAAGCGGCTCAAGCGCGTTTCAGGCGCGCTTCAGTTGCCGCAGCCCTACGGGTTCTTCGCCACCACCGGCTTCACCGTTTCGCGCACCTTGGCCACCTGCGCGGCCGTTACGGCGTCGCCCTGGTTGCCCCAGCTGGAGCGCGCAAAGCTCAGCACGCTGGCCACGTCGGCATCTGTCAGGCGCCAGCCGAAGTCGGGCATGGCGATGGGCGACGGGGCCTTGGCGGTGCTGGGCATCGCCGAGCCAGCGAGCACCAGGCGAATGAGCGAGGTCGGGTCTTTCGCGTTCACCACGCTGTTGCCGGCCAGCGCCGGAAAGGTCTTGTCCGCGCCGGTGCCGTCGGAGCGGTGGCAGGCGTTGCAGTTGTTCAGGTAGACCATGGCGCCGCTGTTGCCCTCGACAGTGCCGTTGCGCAGCGCCAGCGCGGTCGGGTGCTGGGGCGCTGCCGCAACCAGTGATGCGGGCGACGGTTTGCCTTGCTGCTCACCGTCCTTCGCGCCCAGTGATTGCAGGTACACGGCCACCGCTTGCAGGTCCTGCGTGGACATGTGCTGCGTGCTGTTCTGCACCACATCAACCATGGCGCCGAACGCGGCGGTGTGGCTGGTGCGACCGGTCTGCAGGTACTGCACGATGTCTTCGGACGACCACTGCGCCATGCTCGGGCGGTCGGTGTGGCGCAGCGGTTGCGCATACCAGCCGTCGATGATGGCGCCCGACAGAAACACCTCGCCCTTCTTGTCGCTGGCCGCCTTCACGCCGCCCAGCATGCTGCGCGGCGTGTGGCAGTCGCCGCAGTGGCCCAGGCCCTGCACCAGGTAGGCGCCGCGGTTCCATTCGGCGCTGCGCGCGGTGTCGGGCTGGTACACGCCCTTGTCTAGGTAGAGCCAGTTCCAGCCGATCATCAGGCTGCGCATGCTGAAGGGCCAAGGCAGGTCGGTGGCGGGCGGCTTTTGCGCGACGGGCTGCACGCCGTTGCGGAAGAAGGTGAACAGCGCATGCATGTCTTCGTCGTTCACGCGAGCGAACGACGGGTACGGCATGGCGGGGTACAGGCGGTGGCCGTCGCGGGCCACGCCTTCGCGCAAGGCGCGAGCGAACTCGGCCTCGGTGTAGGCGCCGATGCCTGCTTGCGGATCGGGCGATATGTTGGTCGACACGATGGTGCCGAACGGCGTTTTCATCGGCAGGCCGCCGCCGAACGCGGGCTTGCCCGGGGCGGTGTGGCAGCTGACGCAGTCGCCGGCGCGGGCGAGGTAACGGCCGCGTTCGAGTACCGGGTCTGCTGGTGCAGCGGGGGCGGTGGCCGGCGTTGCGCTGGCCACAGGTGCCGGCACCGGTGCTTCTGCTTTTTGCGCCACGGCCCATGCCCCTGCACACAGCAACACCACGGCCGCAGCCACGCCGCCATACAGGCGTCGCGCGCTCATGCCAGCGCTCCCGGGTTCTTCAGGTACTGCTCGCGAATGGCCTTGGCAGACCAGTAGGCCAGCGCGCCCACCATGCCGGTCGGGTTGTAGCCAAAGTTCTGCGGAAAGGCGCTGGCGCCCATCACGAACACATTGGGCACGTCCCACACCTGCAGAAAGCGGTTGACGGCGCTGGTGGTGGGGTCGGTGCCCATCGGCGCGCCGCCGGTGTTGTGGGTGGACTGGTAGAAGCGCACGTCGTAGTGGGCGTCGGGCTTCTGAAAGTTGAGCTTCATCTGCTTGGGCCCCATGGCCTTGGCGATCTGCTCGACCTTGGTGCCGATGAACTGGGTCATGGCCAGGTCGTTGGCCTTCCAGTCGAAGGTCATGCGCAGCAGGGGCTGGCCGTGCACGTCTTTGTAGGTCGGGTCCAGGTCGAGGTAGTTGTCGCGGTAGGCCATTACCGAGCCCTGGCTGCCCACGCTGGCCTGGTACAGGTAGTTCTCTTTCACGGCCTTCTTCCAGCCCGCGCCCCATGCGGGCGCGCCGGGCGGCAGGCTCATCTGCTGAATGGGGCGGCCACCGGTGTTGATGGCGTTGATGGTCGCGCCGCCGACAAAGCCGAGCGGGCCGTGGTCGAAGTTGTCACCGTCGAAGTCGTCGATCACCGAGCCGCTGGCGCCAGCGCCCACGAAGGGGTTCATGGGCTGGTCTTTGTCGAAGAACAGGCTGGCGCCGCCGTTGAGCTGATAGGCGTAGTTGCGGCCCACCACGCCCTGCCCTGTGGCGGGGTCGTACTTCTGGCCGATGTTCGACAGCAGCAGCAGGCGCACGTTGTGGAACTGGTAGGCGCACAGCACGACCAGGTCCGCCGGTTGCTCGACCTCGTTGCCTTCGGCATCGATGTAGGTCACGCCGGTGGCGCGCTTGCCGTCGGGCGACATGTTCACGCGCAGCACATGCGACTTGGTGCGCAGCTCGAAGTTGGGCCGCTTCATCAGCACCGGCAGCAGCGTGGTCTGCGGCGAGGCTTTGGAGTACATGTAGCAGCCGTACCGCTCGCAGAAGCCGCAGAAGTTGCATGGCCCCAGTTGCGCGCCGTGCGGGTTGGTGTACGCACGCGATGCGTTGGCGGCGGCTTGCGGGAACGGGTGGTAGCCGAGCTCGCGTGCGGCTTTTTCGAACAGCCTGGCGCTGTTGACGGAGGCCAGCGGCGGCAGCGGAAATTCGTTGGCGCGCGCGCCTTCGAAGGGGTTGCCGCCGACCTGGATCTTGCCGCCGATGTTGCCGGCCTTGCCCGATGTGCCGCAGATTTTTTCGAACTGGTCGAAGTGCGGTTCCAGCTCTTCGTAGCTCACGCCGAAGTCTTGAATGGTCATGCCGTCGGGTATGAACTTCTTGCCGTAGCGCTCTTCGTAGGTGCTGCGAATGCGCAGGTCGCTGGGCAGCGGGCGCCAGTGGTGGCCGTTCCAGTGCACGCCCGCGCCGCCCACGCCGTCGCCGGGCAGAAAGGACGCGAGCTGGCGGTACGGCACGGCGGTTTCCATCGGCGTGTGGCGGATGGTGACGGTCTCGCGCGAGAGGTTCTGAAACAGCTTGCCGCGGATGCCGTAGCTCAGCTCGTCGGTGATGCGCGGGTAAGCAAAGTCGGGTTGGGTGTCGCGGTTTTCGCCGCGTTCCAGTGCCAGCACGTTCAGGCCTGCGCTGGTGAGCTCCATGCCCATGATGGCGCCGGTCCAGCCGAAGCCGACCAGCACGGCGTCGACGCTGGGTTTCTTGATGTTGGCCATGGTGTGTTCCCTGTTCTCGCCTTCAGCCCTGCGGGCCGGCGATGCTCACCGGCGGCAGGTTGTACTTGACGCCGGGGCGGTCCACCCAGTCGGCGTAGTCGGCGCGCGCGCCGGGAAAGCCGATCATCTTCCACGCCGCGGCGTTCTTGTTGCCACCGTGGATGGGGTCGCTGAAGTAGCCCTCCTTGGTGTTCTGCAGCAGAAAGCCGAAGAAGTCTGTAGCGCCCACGCCGTCGAGCGTGATGCTGCCGCCCTCCAGGCCCTTGAGCACATCGTCTTGCTGCGCGGTGGTGAGCTGCGCGAAGGGCTTGTCGGCAAACTGTTTGCGGCAGTAGGCATCGACCGCCGTGATGCCTGCGCGATACACCTCGCGCGGCGGCATTTTCTTCTGATAGCCGAAGAGCGGCGACACCTCCACGAAAGGGCCCTGCATGTACCAGGTGGCCGCATGGCCGAAGGCGCCTTCCATCTGCCGGTCGATGAACTCGGGCACGCCGGCCTCGATAGCACCGGGGCCTGCGTCGTCGGACGGAATCAGCCGCGCCACCGCGGCCTGCACGAAGGTCCATTCGGTGGCGTTGAAGTACACGGGGGTGTAAGGAGTGGCGGGGCTGGCTGCGAGGGCTGGCGCCGGTGCGTTGGCCTGGGCCAGCGCGGCGCCGGTGACACCACCTGCACTGAACGCGGTGGCCGCGGGCACGATGGCGATGGACCGGCGCAGAAAGCTGCGGCGGTCGGAATGCGAGACGTCTTTCATCGCGTTGTGTGCGGCAATGGGCCGCGTGTTGTTGTGCGAACCTTCATCATCGCGATGCCACGTGCACAGTCTTGTAGGAAAGTGTCCTGCCTATGATGGAAGCAGCGCGGCGCCTTTCAAAAGGCTTTCAAACAAACGACCCGAAGGAGACAAGATGACTGCCACCCCCATCGCAAACCCCACCGCAACACGCTACCCGCTGGCCGAGCTGAAGGACCTGCCCGAAGACATTCGCACCGCCATCCTGGCCGTGCAGGAGAAGGCCGGCTTCGTGCCCAACGTGTTCCTGGGCCTGGCGCGCCGCCCGGCCGAGTGGCGTGCCTTCTTCGCGTACCACGATGCGTTGATGCTGAAGGAGGAAGGCTCGCTCACCAAGGGTGACCGCGAGATGATCGTCACGACGACCAGCGCGGCCAACCAGTGTCTTTACTGCGTGGTGGCGCACGGTGCGTTGTTGCGCATCTACGAGAAGAAGCCGTTGGTGGCGGACCAGGTGGCGATCAACTACCGCAAGGCGGACATCACGCCGCGTCAGCGCGCGATGCTCGACTTTGCGATGAAGGTGTGCGACCGTTCCCACGAAATCGACGACACCGACTTTCCGCCGTTGCACGCACACGGGTTCGACGATGAGGACATTTGGGACATCGCAGCGATTACGGCTTTCTTCGGTCTCAGCAATCGGCTGGCCAGCTTCAGTGGCATGCAGCCGAACAACGAATTCTTTCTCATGGGGCGGGTGGCGCGCGAGAAGAAGTAACTGCCCGGGGTGCGGGTTCGGGGTCAGTTCGGGGCGCGTGCACAGGCCGCTGGGTACTCCCCTCCGCGAATGTCCCCCGGGCTTCGCCCTCCTCCTTTATTTCGCTGCGGGGAGCACCCGACGCCCTGTTCACGTGGACACGCTCTGCGGTGATCGCGCGATCAACAACTGCTCTGTCCAACGCTCACGTCGATGGGGTGCCTTGCGCAGCGAAATAAAGGAGGAGGGGCGAAGCCCCGGGGGACATTCGCGGAGCAAGGTACCCCGTCGGCGTGAGTGTCGCCCTGAACTGAACAACAGCGCCCAACAAGCTCAGAGAAGCTCAGCCTTTGGCGCGACAGGAAGCCAATGCATCCAACGCCGGCTTGTAGGTCGGCGTGGTTACGTCCATCACGCCCAGCACCGTGTGGTACAGGTTGTCATGCGTCAACGGCGCATCCAGCCCCGCCTCCATGCACGAACGCGACAGCTTGCGCCGCTCGCTCATGCCGTCGCTGAACCAGGTGACCATCGGCACATGCTTCTGTGCCTCGGGCGCGAAGCTGTACGGCACACCGTGCAGAAACAGACCGTACTCACCCAGCGACTCACCATGGTCGCTCACGTACAGCAACGCCGGGTCGTAAGTCTTGGACTGACCCTTGAGCCAATCGATCGTCTCGCCAAGGAAACGGTCCGTCTGCACGATCGAGTTGTCGTACACGTTCATCAGCTCCGCATGACCGCACTCCGCCAACGCATTCGTCTTGCACTCCGGCTGAAAACGCTTCACATCAGGCGCCGACCGCTTGTAGTACGCCGGACCATGGCTGCCCATCTGGTGCATCACCAACACGATGCCCTTGGCACGGCGCTCGGCCGGCAACGCGGCAATGCGCTCGTCCAGGTTCTTCAGCATCACGTCGTCCAGACACTCGTCGCCATCGCACAGCGCCTTCTTGGTCGCAGCGTCCAGACCGTCGAACGCCGAGGCGTTCGGAATGCGCACGCACACGCCCTTGCAACCGGCCTGGTTGTCCAGCCAGAACACCGCCAGCCCTGCGGCCTGCAGCACGTCGACCAGCGTTTCGTAATCGTCCTTGCGCGACTCGTAACCCTGCTTGCCCAACGGCGAGAACATGCACGGCACCGAGGCCAGCGTGTTGGTGCCGCAGGAATGCACGTCGCGGTAGCTCAGCACGCCGCGCTTGGCCAGCTCCGGCGTGGTGTCGCGCGCATAGCCGTTCAGCGCGAAGTGGTCGGCGCGTGCGGTTTCGCCCACCACCAGCACGAACAACGGCGGCTTGGTCTGCGCCGCGTAGCTGGTGCCCAGCGCAGTGCCGGCGGTGATGGGAATGAGCTTGCCGCTGCGCTTGAACAAGGGCTTGATGACCAGCGAGCCGGTGGAGTACAGCGTCGCGATGGGGTTCATCATGTAGCGCAGGTGCACGTTGTTGCGCATCAGCGGCGCAAGCTGCCGGTTCATGGCCACGGCCGTGACCAGGGCCACCACGGCGGCCAGCAGCAGCAGCGCCGCATTGCGCCACAGCTTGGACAGCACATGCATGCGCGTGATGCGCACCCGCCACAGCGCCCAGCCGGCCGGCAGCGCAACGGCCAGCACGTTGAAGGCCATGCGCCAGCTCACCAGGTCGCGCGCCTCGTTGGGGTCGGTCTGCAGCGCGTTGGCGATCATGGTGGGGTCCATGACCACGCGGTACTCCAGCATGTAGTGCTGCACCACGGCGGCCAGCACCACCACGGCAAACCAAAGCGGCTTCATCCAGCGCGACCAGGCCGTGAACGACAGCATGGCGACCGTGCCGCACAGCGTGAGCAGGCTCATGGCCGCAATGGTCGGCAGGTAGGTGCTGGGGGCGCCACCGATGCGGGCCAGGTCGTTCCACAGCGGCCAGTTGGTGGTGAGCACGAGGTACAGGCTGAGCCACGCGACCACCACGGCGGCCGGGCGCGGTTGCGAAAGCCACAGGTTGAAACGCGCGAGCAAGGCGCCGGGGCCAGAAGCTTGTGGTGATGAGGGAGCCACGGACCCCGAGGGGCCCGCCCGCAGCAGGGGCGCGGGCGCGATTCGCGAAAAAGACATGAATCGAATGTAAGCAGTTCCCCTGAAGGGAGCCTGAATTCGCTGTTCAGTCCGGGTTCAGGGTGGGTGCCACCGGCCGGGCGCGCCGCCGCCCCACGAAAGCGCCCCTGACCAGCAGGCTCAGCGGCCGGCTCACGCCGCGCTCCACCAGAATGGACACCAGCGCCCCCAGCATCACCGCGCCCAGAATGTCCGAGGGAAAGTGCAGCCCCAGGAACACGCGGCTCCAGGCCACCAGCGCGGCCACCAGCAGCGCGGCGTGCATCGGGCCGCGCGAAGGCAGGCACCAGAGCGAAAAGGCCGCGGCAAAGGTGCCCGCCGCATGCAGGCTCGGAAAACCCGGCCGCACGCCCTGCGCCACCCACTGAATGCCCAGGCCGTAGAACGCAGGCCGCGGAATGGGCGCCAGCGTGCGAATCGCATGCACGACGAGCCACACGGCCAGCACGCTCACCAGCAGCGTGAACAGCGCATAGCGCCAGCGCCGGCTGAACAGCGCACATGCGCCCACGGCCAGCGTCAGCAGGGCCGGCAGAAGGTCGGAGGCGAACTCGGCGAAGCGCAGGGTCCAGGGCGCGACGGTGGGCGCCGCGTTCAGGAGCCCGAACAGTGCGAAATCAAGAGCCTGCATGGGCGGCGACGGGCCGGTTCAGCGCGCGCGGGCTGAAGCGCGTCACCAGCACGTCGATGGCGAAGCCGACCACCCAGCAGACCCAGGCCGTCCACAGCGTGTGGCTCATGTAGTGCGCGCCGCGCAGTTGCTGCGACACACCCAGTACAAACCCTGCCACCACGGCCACGCCCAGCCACACTGCCGCGGCGCGGGCGGAGACCCGGCGCAGCACGAAATACCCGCCCACATAGGCGAAGGCCGCCGATGCATGGCCCGCCGGAAAGCAGCCGCCGGGGCCGCCGTCGTTCACGCCCCACGACCAGTGCGACACATAGCGCGCCGCGCCGCCAAACTCCTGCAGGTCCCAGGGGCAGCTGGTCTGGCTCGCATGCTTGAGCATGCTCACTGCGATGACCGAGGCCAGCACCGTCAGGGCCAGCTGCGCACGGCCACCGGTGGTGAGCCGGCGCAAAAAGCCGAACGGCCAGCGAATGGTCACGAACAGGCCGATCACCAGCACCCAGCTCAGGTTGCGCGCGCCTTCATGCATCACGTGGACCATGAACGGGTTGGAGCGCAAGGGAAAACCCATGGGTGAGCCAGCCGCGCGGGCCAGCAACAGGTCCATGCCTGTCGTATCCCACACCATCAAAACAGCCAGAGCAACGAGGGTCAGAACCCCCAGACGAAAATTGGGCAGGCGTGTCATGTACCGAGGCAAGACTGAAAAACAGCCGCGAGCCTACGTTTTGGGAATGAACCCAGCCTGAAGCCACATGAACCGAAGCTGACTGGCACGCACGGTGCAACTCGGTGGCGCTAGACTCGTTTTTTTGCTTGAAGGACATGGCGTGCGCATATTGCTTGTCGAAGATGACACCGCGTTGGCGGATGCAGTCTGCAGCTACCTGCTGGCCAAGGCCTTCGTGGTCGACGTAGCGCCCAGTCTGGCGGACGCGCGCGGCGCGCTGCTGTCGGTGCAGTACGCGGCGGTGCTGCTCGACCTGCACCTGGGCGACGGGGACGGCCTGTCCCTGTTGCCGCAGGTGCGCGCCCTGCCGGAGCGCCCCATCGTCATCGTGCTGACCGCGCGCGACCAGGTGACCGACCGCATCCGCGGCCTGGATGCCGGCGCGGACGACTACCTCACCAAGCCCTACGACCCGGCCGAACTGCTCGCGCGCCTGCGCGCCGTGGAGCGGCGGCGCAGCAGCCACAGCTCCCCGGTGCTCAAGCTGGGCACGCTCGAAATCGACCTGGCCCACGACATGGTGCGCAAAGACGGCGCGCCCATCACGCTCACCCAAAAAGAGTGGGCGCTGCTGCGCGTGATGGCCACGCGGCCAGAGCGCATTCACACGCGCGAGAACCTGGCCGACGCGCTCTACGGCTTCGGCGACGAGGCCGACAGCAACACGCTGGAGGTGTTCATCAGCCGCCTGCGGCGCAAGCTGGGGCGCAACCACATTCAAACGCTGCGCGGCCTGGGCTACCGCCTGTCGTTCTCCGCGGACGACGACGAATGAACATGCGCCTTGCCCTGGGCGGGCGCGACTCGCTCGCCGGCCGGCTGACCCGCACGCTGATTCTGTGGGTCGGCGGCGTGTGGCTGGTGTGCGTTTTCGCGGTGGTCTGGTATGTGGACCGCGAGATCAACCACAACTTCGACAACGAGCTGGTCGAGGTGTCGCACCGCATGTTCGACATGGCCGTGCAGGAGCTCGACAAGCTGCAGCACGCCGACCCCGTGCAGCAGCGCGACCTGCTCATCGCACCCAAGCAGTTGTTCTCCGAAGACGCGGTGATCTACCAGGTGGTCGACCTGCACGAGCATGTGCTGCTGCGCTCCGCCGAAACCCCCGCGGACACCTTCGACGTGCCGCTGGCCGCCGGCTTTGCCAACAACCCGAGCTGGCGCATCTACACCGTGCGCCACCCCACGCTGGGGCTGTTCTTTCAGGTGGCCGACCCGCTGGACGAACGCCGCCGCGCGCTCAACCGCACACTGTTCGGGCTGATCATTCCGCTGGGCGCGGTGCTGCCGCTGCTGGCGCTGGTGCTTCGCAACGTGGCGCGCACCGAGCTGCGCGTGCTGCAGCAGCTGGCAGGCGAAATCGAAAAGCGCAGCGGCGCCGACCTGAGCCCCATCACCTTGCCCGGCCTGCCGCACGAGCTGCGCTCTGTCGGCGACCACGTCAACCGGCTGCTGGAGCGGCTGTCGCAGTCGCTGGACGTGGAGCGCGCGCTGGCGGCCAATGCCGCGCACGAGCTGCGCACGCCGCTGGCCGCGGCGCGGCTGCGCCTGCAGACGGCGCTGGAGCACGACCTGCGGCGCAACGACGTGCAGGCCGCGCTGGACGCGCTGCGCATCCTGAGCCACCGGGCGGAGAAGCTGCTGCAGCTCTCGCGCGCGGAATCGGGTGCGTCGCTGGCGCGCGCGCCGGTCGACCTGGTGCAGCTGGCGGGCACGGTGGCGCAAGAGTTCTGGCAAGACGCCGACACCAACGAGCGGCTTGCGCTGAAGGTGCCCGACGAGGCCGCGCCGGTCGCGCTGGGCGATGTCGATGCGCTGGCCATCGCGCTGCGCAACCTGGTGGAGAACGGCCTGCGCTACGGCGGCACCGGGCGCGTGGTGATCGAGGTGCTGCCGCCCTGCACGCTGGCCGTGCGCGACTTTGGCGCGGGCGTGAACGCAGAGCAATTGCTCACGCTGCAACAGCGCCACGTGCGCCACAGCTCGGACCGCGCGGGCTACGGGCTGGGCCTGTCGATCGTGGGGACCATCGTGGAGAAGCACAACGCCAGGCTCGTGCTGACGTCGCCGCCCGCGGGGGCGGCGCATGGGTTCGAGGCGCGGATTGTGTTGCAGCAAGCCTGAGCTTCTTCAGCGCGCAGCGGCTTCCTTGCGTGGCACGAAGCCAAAAGAATTGTCGAACCCGAACTGATCCGCGCTGTACATGGCGGACATCTTCTTGACGAGGTGCTGGCGCGCGGCCTTGGGCAGCGCGAAGAAGGTGCTGTTTGCCGTCGTGCTGCGGTCGCCGTCCAGATCGCCCGTGATGGCGTGAATGACGATCTTGCGGCCCTGGTGGAAGGTAAGGAGCTTGATGCCGCCCGAGTAACTGCTGCTGGCAAAGCTCTTGCCGTCAGGCTCGAAGAAGCGATAGACCAGCACCGGCTCGGTCAGCCCGTCGCCGTCGAGGTCTGGGAACTCGATGATTTCTGGAATGAATTTGATGCCGGCGTCGTCCTTGCCCGCAAAGTCACGAATCGCCCATTGCTGCGTCAACGTGTGGTCGTTGCCGACTTTGTAGAGCGTGGCCTGAATGGCGGACGACAACTGCGCTTTCGAAAATTTCAGGTCCTGCTTTTCACCAAGCACCAAGGCGTAGCTGCCCGACTTGTCGGTGAAGCAAAAGCGCTTGAACACAGGCAGCCCGAAGCCGGCTTTCTGCAGCGCGTCGGTGCTCAGGTACGGCGCGTTGGCAGGGCATTCGTTGCTCGCGGGCCTGGTCTGGGCGTGGCCCGATGTGGCCGCCCACGCAAGTGCGGCCAGCGCCAGCAGATTCAGTTTCTTCATTGCATGCCCACCCGCTTGCTCAGTCGCTCACCAGCGTGCGCAGCCAGTCGGGCAGCGCCAGCGCCTTCTGTTTCGGAAAGTCGACCCAGATGGTGGTGGCGCCGCCGGCCGCGCAGATCACGTCGGGCGCTTCCTCGCGGGCCATGGTGCCCCAGCTCTCGAAGGTGGTGCGGCCGGGGTCGCTCACGTACATCTTCAGCAGCACGTTGCCGGGGTATTCGATCTGGCGGTAGAAATTGCAGAAGGCATTGACGATGACCATGCCCTCGCCGCCGGGCTCGGGCTCGAAACCGATGGAGCGCATCCAGTCGATGCGCGCGGTTTCCAGGTAGCGAAAGTAGGTGCCGTTGTTCAGGTGGCCCATGGCGTCCATGTCGCCCCAGCGAATGGCGATGGCCATTTCGTACACGAGCTTTTTCTTTTCGGGAATTTCGATTCTCATCGGTGTGCCTTGATGGATGCGAGGATGCCCAGCACAAACAGCAGCGCCGCCAGCCACTCGGTGGCGTGCGGCCAGCGGCCGTCCCAGGCAAAGGAATAGAGCAGCGCGAACAGGGTCTCGCTGACGATCAACTGGCCGCACAGGCTGGCCGAGAGCCGCTGGCTGGCGATGTTCCACAGAATGGTGGCGAGCCACGCGGAGCCGGCACCGCTGGCCAGCGCAACGGCAATGAAGAGCGTGCCGTCCGGGCGCGACCGCAGCGTGGCCACGTCGCTGCCCGCGACCGCCCAGAGCAGCAAGGCGCCGAGCCCGGTGACAACGCCCAGCCAGTTGGCCCAGTCGGTCGCGTTGAGTTCGGTATGGCGCTGCAGCCAGGCGGCGTTGAGCAGGCCGTACACGGTCCAGCTCACCATGGCGGCCAGCGCCAGGGCAATGCCCCAGCCGAAGCGCGCGCCGCCTCCATTGCCGGTGCCTGTGCCGGTGCCTTGCTGCGCGGACCAGGCGCCGTACACCATCAGCGCGATGCCCGCGCCCGTGAGCAGCAACCCGGGCAACAGCGTTCGCATGCGCAGGTCCGCGGGCCGGCCGAGCAACATCATCCAGATGGGAATCGTGCCGATGATGAGGCTGGGCACCTCGGTGCCCGCCGCCTTGATGCCGAAGGCCAGCAGCAGGTAGTAACCACTGAAGCCCAGCACGCTGAGGCCGAGTGCCGCCAGCGCCTGCTGCCGGCTGGGCCAGCGCGAGGCGGCCGGCCGTGCGAACACCGCGAGCCCGGAGACGGCACCGAACACCAGGAAGCGCGCGGCGGTGATGTCCACCATGGCGAAGTGCCCCACCATGCGCGGCGCCACGAACACCAGCCCCCAGAGCGCGCCCGCGCCCAGGCCGGCGGCAATGCCGGTCCAGGCCCGCGGACTCAGAGTGCGAACCCGTCGTCGGCCGCAATGACGGCACCGTTCACAAAATGACTCTGCCCGCTGGCCAGCAGCACGATCAGGCCGTCCAGGTCTTCGGGCTTGCCCACGCGCTTGCGCGGCAGCATGCCGACCAGCTTGGCGCCGGCTTCGGTGGACCAGTGCTCCCGGTTGAGCTCGGTGGCGATGTAGCCGGGGCACAGCGCGTTCACGTTGATGCCGAAGCGCCCCCACTCCAGCGCCATGGCCTTGGTCATCTGCACCACCGCGGCCTTGCTCATGCAGTAGGTGCCGATCTGCGGCATGACCTTCAGCGCCGCCGACGAGGCGATGTTGATGATGCGTCCGCCAATGTAGGTGCCCGGCGCCGTGCCCTTGGCGCGCGCCAGCATGCGCTTGGCCACCTCTTGCGCGACGAAGAAGGAGCCCTTCACGTTGGTGTCGAACACGTAGTCGTAGTCGTCGGGCTGCACGTCCTGCAGGCGCTGCGTGGTGCTCACGCCGGAGTTGTTGACCAGCACGTCGATGGGGCCGACCTCGGTCTCGGCGCGGGCGACCGCGGCCTTGATGCTGCCGTGGTCGGTCACGTCGAGCTCGACCACGTGGGCGTCGCCGCCCTCGCCTTCGATGCGCGCGCGCAGCTCCTTGAGCTTGTCGACGCGGCGGCTGGCCAGCACCACGGCGGCGCCGGCGCGCGCCAGCGTTTTCGCGAACTGGGCACCCAGCCCGCTGGAGGCGCCGGTGACAAAGGCCACGCGGCCGGAAAGATCGATGCTGTAGGCCATGAACTTGAATCCCGTGAGTCGCGAAGGTGACGCGGAGGTTGAGGCGAGGTGGAGTGAAAGGGTGGGGAGCGCCGGGCCTGAGGCGCTGTGCAATCCGCGCTCATGGATGACAGGGGCTGCTGCTGGACGCCGCATAAAATGCCCCGCAATCCGGGATGCAAAGCCCCGCGCCTCGAAAAATCATTATCGACCCAACCCACATGACGCACGACGAAATCCTCGCCCAGTTCGGCCCTCGGGAAGCCATGGAATACGACGTGGTCGTTGTCGGCGGCGGCCCGGCCGGCCTGTCGACCGCAATCCGGCTGAAGCAGCTTGCCGCACAGAACGAGAAAGAAATTTCGGTCGTGGTGCTCGAGAAGGGCTCCGAGCCCGGCGCGCACATTTTGTCGGGCGCCATCATGGACCCGCGCGCGCTGAACGAGCTGCTGCCCAACTGGAAGGAGCTGGGCGCGCCGCTGAACCAGCCGGTGACCGACGACGCCATGGTGTTCCTGGGTGAAAAGTCGGGCCTGCGCACGCCCAATGCGTTTCTGCCGGCGTGCTTCCAGAACCACGGCAACTACATCATCAGCCTGGGGGCCTTCACCAAGTGGCTGGCGCAGCAGGCCGAGAACCTGGGCGTGGAAATTTTCCCCGGCTTCCCGGCCGCCGAGGTGCTCTACAACGAAGACGGCTCGGTGCGCGGCGTGGCCACCGGCAACATGGGTGTGGGCAAGGACGGCGAGCCGACCGAAAACTTTCAGCTGGGCATGGAGCTGCTGGGCAAGTACACGGTGTTTGCCGAAGGCGCGCGCGGCCACCTGGGCCGCCAGCTGATCGCCAAGTACAAGCTCGACGAAGGCAAGGACCCGCAGGCTTACGGCCTGGGCGTGAAGGAGGTGTGGGAGATCGACCCGCAGCGCCATCAGCCCGGCTTTGTGCTGCACACGGCCGGCTGGCCGATGAAGAGCGACACCTACGGCGGTGCGTTCCTGTATCACATGGAGGACAACAAGGTCACCATGGGCTTCATCACTGGTCTGGACTACAGCAACCCGTACCTGAGCCCGTTCGAGGAAATGCAGCGCTGGAAGCTGCACCCCAACATTCGCTGGTATCTGGAAGGCGACGAGGCCAAGGGCATCAAGCCGGCCAAGCGCATCGGCTACGGCGCGCGCGCGATCACGGCGGGCGGTCTGCAGTCGTTGCCCAAGACGGTGTTTCCGGGTGGCGCGCTGGTGGGTTGCGAGGCGGGCTATTTGAACGTGAGCCGCATCAAGGGCAGCCATGCCGCGATCAAGACGGGCATGCTGTGCGCGGAAGCGGCCTTCGACGCGGTGCAGGCGGGTCGTCAGCATGACGAGCTGGTGGCCTACCCGGCCGCGTTCGAGAAGAGCTGGTTGCATGTGGAGCTGAAGAAGGCCCGCAACTTCAAGGCCTGGTTCAAGAAGGGCTTGGGCGTTGCCACGTTGATGAACGGTATCGAACAATGGCTGTTGAAGGGCAACATTCCTTGGACGCTGCGCCGCACGAAGGCGGACCATCTGTACCTGAAGCCGGCGGCGGAGTGCAAGCCGATCGTGTACCCGAAGCCGGACGGCAAGCTCACGTTCGACCGGCTCTCCAGCGTGTTCATCAGCAACACGAACCATGAAGAGCAGCAGCCGGCTCACCTGACGCTGAAGGATGCGACGGTGCCGGTGAACATCAATCTGGCGAAGTACGCGGGGCCGGAGAGCCGTTATTGCCCGGCAGGTGTGTACGAGTTCGTGGGCACGGAAGACGGCAAGCAGCGTCTGCAGATCAATGCGCAGAACTGTGTGCACTGCAAGACCTGCGACATCAAGGACCCGACGCAGAACATCGTGTGGGTTACGCCTGAAGGTGGTGGCGGGCCTAATTACGTGGGCATGTAAGGCGGCGTTTGTTTTGCAAGAGCCCTCTTCGGAGGGCTTTTTTGTTGGCGGGGGTTTTGTTCAGGGCTCTTGTTCAGGGCGCGTGCACAGGCCGCCGGGTACTCCCCTCCGCGAATGTCCCCCGCTTCGCTCCTCCTTTATTTCGCTGCGTGGAGCACCCGACGCCCTGTGCACAGGGCACGCTCTGGGTGCTCGCTGATCAACCAGTGCTCTGAACACGCTCACGTCGATGGGGTGCTCCCCGCAGCGAAATAAAGGAGGAGGGGCGAAGCCCCGGGGGACATTCGCGGAGGGGAGCACCCCGTCGGCGTGAGCGTCGCCCCAGTTCTTCACCAACCCGACCCCGAGCTCACTTGGACGACCGCATCAACCGCAGCCCATTGGCCACCACCAGCAGGCTGGCCCCCATGTCGGCGAACACAGCCATCCACATGGTCGCGCTGCCGAACACGGCGAGCACGAAGAAGACCACCTTGATGCCCAGCGCCAACGAGATGTTCTGCCACAGCACCGCATGCGCACGGCGCGACAGCCGAATGGTCTCGGGAATGCGGCGCAGGTCGTCGTTCATGATGACCACATCGGCCGCCTCCATCGCCGTGTCCGTGCCCGCACCACCCATCGCGAAACCGATGTCGGCCTGCGCAAGCGCCGGGGCGTCGTTGATGCCGTCGCCGGTCATCGCAGCAGCGCCGTAGCGCTGCTGCATCGCCTTGATGGCTTCGAGCTTTTCTTCGGGCAACAGGTTGCCGCGCACATCCTCGATGCCCGCATGCGCGCCGATGGTCCTGGCGGTGGCCACGTTGTCGCCTGTGAGCATGACGGGCACCACGCCCAACGCCAGCAACTCGGCCACCGCCGCCTTCGACGACGGCTTGATGGTGTCGGCCACCGCGAACAGCGCGAGCACGGCCGTGCTTGAGGCCAGCAGCGTGACGGTGCGGCCGGCTTCTTCATGGGTCTTCAGCTCGGCCTCGAGCGCCGGGGTGCACAGCCCGCGCTCTTCGATCAGGCGGTGGTTGCCGAGCACATAGGCCTGGCCCGCCACTGTCGCCTGCACGCCGCGGCCTGGCAGCGCGGTGAAGTCGCCTGCCTCCTCGCGCGGGCCCGGCAGCCCTTGTGCGATGGCCTTGGACACCGGGTGGTCCGAGCGGCCCGCAATGCTCGCGGCGGTGGCGAACACTGCGGCTTCGTCGTGCGACGTGTCGAGCAGCAGCGAGGCCACCAGCTTGGGCTTGCCTTCGGTGAGGGTGCCGGTCTTGTCGAGCGCAATCGCCTTGAGCTTGCGCGCCTCTTCAAGGTACGTTCCGCCCTTGATGAGAATGCCGCGCCGCGCGGCCGAGGCCAGGGCGCTCACCACGGTGACGGGCGTGGAAATGACCAGCGCGCACGGGCACGCGATGACCAGCAGCACCAGCGCCTTGTAGAGCGCCTGCAGCCAGGTCCAGTCCATGAACAGCGGCGTGAACACGGCCACGGCCAAGGCCAGCACGAACACGGTGGGGGTGTAGATGGACGCGAAGCGGTCGACGAAGCGCTGCGTGGGCGCGCGCGAGCCCTGGGCCTCTTCGACCGCGTGGATGATGCGCGCGAGCGTGGTGTTCGACGCCACGGCCGTCACGCGAAACTCCAGCGCCGCGGTCTGGTTGATGGTGCCGGCGAACACCTGGTCGCCCACGGTCTTGTCGACCGGAATGCTCTCGCCGGTGACCGGTGCCTGGTCGATGGCGCTTGCGCCCGCGGTGACGATGCCGTCGAGCGGCACGCGCTCGCCGGGGCGGATGCGGGCCACGGCGTCCAGCGGAACGGCGTTGGCCATCACGGCCAGCCAGCTGCCGTCGGGCTGCTTCACCTCGGCCTGCTCGGGCGCCAGCGCCAGCAGGCTCTGAATGGCGTTGCGCGCGCGGTCCACGGCGCGGGCCTCGATGAGCTCTGCAATGGCGTACAGCGCCATCACCATCGCGGCCTCGGGCCACTGGCCGATGACGAAGGCGCCGGTGACGGCCACGGCCATCAGGGCGTTGATGTTCAGGCGCCCGCGCACCAGCGCGGCAAAGCCCTTCTTGTAGGTGTCCAGCCCCGCCAGGCCGATGGCGGCCAGCGCCAACCCCATCTCCACCGCCATGAAGGCCTTGCCCTCGAAGCCCATGAAGGAGATGGACTCGGCCGCGACGGCCAGCACCAGCGCGGCGATGAGGCGCACGAGCCCCACACTCATGCCCGCGATTTGCGCGGGCGCGGCGGCGGCCTGGGTGCCGGAGGCGGGGCCGCCTGCGGCGTTCAACGGCTCGGGCTTGAATCCGGCCTTGCGAATGGCGGCCAGCGCTTCGGGCAGTGCGCCGTCGTCGGTGGTGATGGCCATGGTGCGCTCGCCGAGCCGAAAGCGCAGCGCCTTCACGCCTGCAACGGGCTCCAGCGCGCGGCGGATTTCCGACTCTTCGACGGCGCAGTCCATGGTGGGAATGCGAAAGAGCAAGGCGCCCTTGGGCACGTCGGTGGCATCGGGTGCGAGGGGGATCGGGCCTTGTGCGCTGCTGCTGCCGCAACAGGCGTCAGCGGCATGTGAATGGGCATGCGCTGCGGGACTGGGTGCGTGGTCGTGCGCGTGATCCTCACCATGCGAATGCACATGGGGCGCATGGGGAGCGTGTGTGGCGGGCTGCTTCAAGGCGTTCTCGTTCGTCATGAAGCCAATTGGAAACCCTGAAGCAGGTGTAGAGTCAAACGCTCTTTTCCATCCTTCATTTGCCGCATCATGAAAATCGGAGAACTGGCCAAGGTCACGAACACGCCGGTCGAAACCATCCGGTACTACGAGCGCGAGCAACTGCTGCCCGAGCCCGCGCGCACCGACGGCAACTACCGCATCTACGACGAAGACCACGCACAGCGGCTGGGCTTCATCCGGCGCTGCCGCTCGCTGGACATGACGCTCGACGAAATTCGCAGCCTGCTGAAGTTTCGCGACGCCCCTCAGGAAGACTGCGGCCAGGTCAACCAGCTGCTGGACGACCACATCGGCCACGTGGCCGCGCGCATCGCGGAACTGAAGACGCTGGAGAAGCAGTTGAAGGCTTTGCGGCTGCAATGCGGCGGGCCGGAGTCGGCGCAAAGCTGCGGCATTCTCCAAGAGCTGGACACCGCCGCGCTCACGCCCGAAGGCTTCAGCCAGCATGCCGGCCATGTGCACGGCGCGCTGCATGCGCAGCCCAAGCGCGGCGCCTGACGCACGCGCGGCGCAGCCTCCTACGCAGGGGTAAATCGCCCCCTGATTCGCCCCATTTTCTGGAGCAAATGCACCAGGCCATCTGGTGCATACGCAGCTGTTTCGCAGCGCGGTGCAAACCTAACATTCCTTTCACCAGGCACTTTCGCCTGTGCATTTCTCGAAAGGAATTCGCCATGAACAAGAACACCGTCGACGGCACGCTCAAGCAGGTCAAGGGCTCCGTGAAGGAAGCGCTGGGCAAGGTCACGGGCAACGAAAAGCTCGAGGCCGAAGGCGCCACGGAAAAGGTCGCGGGCAAGGCCCAGCAAGCCGCCAAGGACCTGGCCGACAAGGCACACGGCGACAAGTAACCGCGCGCCGCACCCTCCCCCACTGAGCACACCGAAACAAGGAACCCGAAAAATGTTCGAACGAACCGAAGGCGCAATGCAGAACATTGCAGGAAAGATCCAGGACGCCGTGGGCAGCGCCACCGGCAACGTCGGCACGCAGATCGAAGGCAAGGCACGGCAAGTGGCGGGCCGCACGCAGCAGGGCTACGGCGAGGTGCTGGCCCAGTTGCGCAGCGCGGCGCGCACCAGCCCCATCGCCACGTTGGCAGTGGTGGCGTGCGTGAGCTTTGTCGCCGGCTCGCTGTGGACGCGGCGCTGAGCGCACAGCCCAACCCGCGCACCTCACTCGCTTGCAGAACATTCAGGGAATCAACAACATGAACACCACCACCCTCGTTGCGGCCGATGTGCCGCTTCACTCGCGCCATTGGCCGTCTCGCGTCTCCTGGGGCGCCGTCTTCACAGGGCTGTTTCTGGCACTCGCGACCTACCTGTTTTTGGGCGTGCTTGGCACGGCCGTGGGCTCGGGCGCCATCGACGCGCTGGGCGATCGCAACCCGCTGGCCGGTTTTGGCACGGGCACCGGGCTGTGGGTCGGCGCGTCCACGCTGATCGCACTGGCCGTGGGCGCCTTCTTTGCCGGGCGCACCGCGCCGGGCAAGGGCATCCTGCACGGCGTGCTGTGCTGGGCGGTGACCACGCTGGTGACGGTCTATGCCATTTCGTCGCTGGCCGGCGGCGTGATCGGCGCGGCATCGGGCGTGGCAAGCACGGGTCTCTCGCTGGCAGGCAAGGGCGTGGCGGCGGCTGCCCCCGCGCTGGCCTCCGGCGTGAAAGACCAGTTGCAGAAGAACGGCATCGACTTCGACCTGTCGGACGCACGCGCCCAGCTCGAAACCCTGCTGCGCCAGACCGGCAAGCCCGCGCTCGACCCCGACAAGCTGAAGGCCGACGCCCGCGCCGCAGCCACCGACGGCAAGGCGACCGCAGGTGACGCGGCCACCACGCCGCAGACCTCGGCCGACGACCTGGCCGCCTTCTTCGACCGCATGCGCCAGAAGGCACAGCCCGGCATCGATGCAGCCGACAAGGAAGCCCTGGTCAACATCATTGCCGCGCGCACCGGCAAGAGCCATGCAGAAGCCGAGCAGGTGGCCAACAACTACGAGCAGAGCTTCAACCAGGCGGTGGCCAAGTACAACGCGCTGAAGCAGCAGGCCGAGCAGAAGGCCCGCGAGGCCGGCGACGCTGCAGCCAAGGGCGTGAGCCATGCGGCATGGGCCGGCGTGATCGTGCTGCTGCTGGGTGCGCTGGTGTCGGCCGGCGCGGGCTTCATGGGCCGTCGCAGCAGCCTCGACTGACCAGCACTTGCCGCTGAAAGTACCGCATCGCGCAGACGGGTTCTCCGGATTCTCCGGGTTCTAATGTCGCGCATGCGGGCTTTCCGCGGTTTCGGATGTACACACATGAACGACCGCGTTCTACACACGCAGACCGACAGGCGGCAACTGCAGCAGATCATCACCGGGCTGACTGAAGGCGTGATGCTGGTCGAGCCCGACCAGCGCATCGTGTGGGCCAACGAGGCCGCACTGAAGATGCACGGCGTGGTCAGCGTGGCCGAACTGGGCGGCGACGTCACCCAGTACCGCGAGCGCTTTCGCCTGCGCTACCGCAACAACCATCCGTTGCTGGAAGGCCAGTACCCCATCGAGCGCGTGATTGCCGGCGAGTGCTTCAGCGACGTCATCGTCGAGGTGTTTCCGGCGCACGACGAAACAGTGAACTGGGTGCACCGCGTGCGCAGCCTGGTGCTGACCAACAGCGACGGCGAGCCCGACTGCCTGGCGCTCATCCTGCATGACGCCAGCGAGTGGGCCAGCGCGGAGAACCGCTTCGAGAAAACCTTCAATGCCAACCCGGCGCCCGCGGTCATTTGCCGGCTGAGCGACCAGCGCTACATCAAGGTCAACCAGGGCTTTCTGGAAATGACGGGCTATGTGCGCGAACAGGTCATCGGCCGCTCTGTGTACCAGCTCGACGTTTTCGAGAGCGCCGACAAGCGCGACCTGGCCGTGGAGCGCCTGGGCGAAGGCGGCACCATTCCCCAGATGGAGGCCGAACTGCGCCTGCCCGACGGCGGCCACAAGCCGGTGGTGGTGGCGGGCCAGCCGATCGACATCGGCGAAGAGGCTTGCATGCTCTTCACCTTCATGGACCTGGAGCCGCGCCGCAAGGCGGAGAGCACGCTGCGCCAGAGCGAGGAACGGTTTCAGAAGGCGTTTCGCATGCTGCCCGTGCCCAGCGCGGTGCTGGCGGCGGAAGACCTGACGCTGCTCGACATCAACGAGGCGTTCACCGCGGTCACCGGCTATGCGCCCGAAGACGTGGTCGCGCGCAGTGCGGACACGGCCGGCATCTGGCTGGGCGATGCGCGCCAGGCCATTGCGGCCCAGCTGGCGCAAAGCGGCAGCGTGCGGGCGGCGGAGTTTCGCGTGGGGCGCAAAGAGGGCGAGCCCATCGACTGCTTGGTGTCCGCCGAGACCGTGACCATCAACTCCCAAGTCTGCGTGCTGATGGCCTGGCTGGACATCAGCGACCGCAAGCGCTCCGAGCTGGAGCTGGTGAGCGCCATCGAGACAGTGATGAAAGACGCCTCGTGGTTCAGCAAGTCGCTGATAGAGAAGCTGGCCAACGTGAAGCGGCACAACGAACCGGGCCGCACCGCCCACCTGAACGACCTGACCCGGCGCGAGCGCGACGTGTTCGACGCGCTGTGCGAAGGCCGGGCCGACAAGGACATCGCCAGGCACCTGGGCATGGCGCTGAGCACGGTGCGCAAGCATGTGGCGGCGGTGTACGCCAAGCTCGACGTGCACAGCCGCGGCGCGGTGGTGCTGTGGGCACGCGACCACGGCTACTTTGTGGGGCGCGGGGCCTCGCAGGCGGACTGACCGCGCAGGCCTGGGGCCTGGGTCTACATGGGCTCTATTTGCCCACGAGCTGCGTGAGCTTTTCCGCCTCGAAGCTCTCGTCGCGCGCCGCGTCGCACGGCACGCAGTCCTTGGTGCCCGGCTGCGCCGACAGCTTCTCGATGGCTTGCCACAGCAGCGCAATCTGGTGCTCCTGGCTCGACGCGTTGTCGATCAGCCCGCGCATCGCCTGGCTCAGCGGATCGTCCTCCTGCGTGATGCCGTAGGCGGTGAACTTCTGCGGCGCCGCCACGTCGGCGCTTTCGCCTGTCTTGGACAGGATGATTCGCGCGGGAATGCCCACCGCCGTCGCGCCCGCCGGCACCGGCTTGATGACCACCGCGTTGCTGCCGATCTTGGCCCCGTCGCCCACCAAAAACCCGCCCAGCACCTTGGCCCCGGCGCTCACCACCACGTTGCGGCCCAGCGTCGGGTGGCGCTTGGCGCCCTTGTAGAGCGACGTGCCGCCCAGCGTCACGCCCTGGTAGATGGTGCAGCCGTCGCCAATCTCGGCGGTCTCGCCCACCACCACGCCCATGGCATGGTCGAAGAACACCTGCTGGCCGATCTTGGCGGCCGGGTGAATCTCGATGCCCGTGAGCCCGCGCGCGCAGTGCGCAATGAAACGGGCCGACCACTTGAAGCCATGGTTCCAGCACGCGTGGGCCCAGCGATGCAGCACCACGGCATGCAGGCCGGGGTAGAGCGTGAGCACCTCCCAGGCGCTGCGGGCGGCCGGGTCGCGTTCGAGGATGCACCGGATGTCGGCGCGCAGGCGAGAGAACATCGCTGCCTTTGTTTTCGTTATATCGATAGGGGGCGCGCAGTCTATAACCCGCTGCCATTGCGTACACGCAATGGGGGTTTAAGAAGCGTTCAGTGCCTCAGGCGCCTTCGGTGCCGGAGCCGCCGCGTGGTGGCCGCGTGGCGTCGCTCATGGCCTTGGCGATGCCGCGCAGGATGTGAATTTCTTCCGGCGTGGGTTGGGCCCGGTTGAAGAGCTGCTGCAGCCGCGGCATGAGCTTCTTGGGCGCATCAGGGTCCAGAAAGCCGACCTCCACCAGCGAGCGCTCCCAGTGGTCGAGCATGCCGGCCACCGCCTGCGCGTCGGCCGCCTGCACCGGTGCAATGGCCTCGCGCACCCCGTAGCCGCCCAGCGCCAGGCGCCATTCGTAGGCCACCACCTGAATGGCCGCGCCCAGGTTCAGCGAGCCGAATTTCGGGTCGGTCGGAATGGTGAGCGCCACGTTGCAGCGGTAGACGTCTTCGTTTCGCATGCCAAAACGCTCGGAGCCGAACAGAAAGGCGACGTGCTGGTCGCCCTGCTTGCCCAGCGGCTCCAGGTGCTCGCGTGGGGTGCGCGTGGGCGGGCCGAAGTCGCGCGAAATCATGGCCGTGGCGCACAGGTGGGTGATGCCGTCGAGGGCTTCGTCCAGCGTCTCGACGATGCGGGCGTTGGTGAGCACGTCGAGTGCGCCGCTGGCGCGCTGAATGGTTTCCTCGCGCCGCAGCACATTGGCCCAGCGCGGCGCCACCAGCACGAGGTCGTCGAAACCCATGGTTTTCATGGCGCGGGCGGCGGCGCCCACGTTGCCGGCATGGCTGGTCTGAATCAGGATGAAGCGGGTGCGCATGGGGATTGGGGAGACACGAACGGGCGGACCCGGTAAAATCCGTCGATTCTCGCCGCCCGCATCGCCGGGCTGCCCATAAAGGGGGCGCCAGCCCCATCTTCGTTCTTCTCACAATCCAATGTCGTCCCCCAACCTGCATCCCATGCTCAATGTGGCCGTCAAGGCCGCACGCGCCGCCGGCGCGATCATCAACCGCGCTGCCCTCGACGTCGAGGCCGTGCGCATCTCCCAGAAGCAGGTCAACGACTTCGTTACCGAAGTCGATCACGCCAGCGAGAAGGTGATCATCGAAACGCTGCTTGGCGCATACCCGGGGCACGGCATCCTGGCCGAAGAATCGGGCACCGAACACGGTGCCAAAGACTCCGATTACGTCTGGATCATCGATCCGCTGGACGGCACCACCAATTTCATTCACGGCTTCCCCGTGTACTGCGTGTCCATTGCGCTGGCCGTGCGCGGCAAGGTCGAGCAGGCTGTGGTGTACGACCCGTCGCGCAACGACCTGTTCACCGCCACCAAGGGCCGCGGCGCCTACATGAACGAGCGGCGCATCCGCGTGTCCAAGCGCGTGAAGCTCAGCGAGTGCCTCATTTCCACCGGCTTCCCGTTCCGCACCGGTGACAACTTCAAGCAGTACCTGGCCATCATGGCGGACATGATGCCCCGCATGGCCGGCCTGCGCCGCCCCGGGGCCGCCGCGCTCGACCTGGCCTATGTGGCAGCCGGCTTCACCGACGGCTTCTTCGAGACCGGCCTGAACCCCTGGGACGTGGCCGCGGGTTCGCTGCTGGTGACCGAGGCCGGCGGCCTGATGGGCAACTTCACGGGCGAGCCCGACTTTCTGGAACAGCGCGAATGCCTGGCCGGTGCACCGCGCATCTACGGCCAGCTGGTGCCGTTGCTGGCCAAGTACTCCAAGTTTGCGAACGTGGACGACAAGCTGCGCGCCAGCGACCGCGTGCGCGCCGTGTCCGCCTCGACCAAGGCCAACCCCGAAGACGCGTCGGTCGACCTGTACGCCCGCAGCACCGTGGTCGACTTTGCCGATGCACCGGCCGACGGCGCGGCCCCGGCCGCACCTGTCGCACCCCCCGCGCCGCGCAAGCTCACCCGCATCCGTCGCGACGCGCCCACCGCCGGTGGCCCCTTCGAGGGCGACGCTTCCGCCAAGTGATGCTGGGGCCCCACGCCGCGGCACGGTTTCGTGCCGCTCTGCGCATCGCACTGAGCCACTACGTTGCGAGCGGGCTCACCGTGGCGCTGGGGCTGCTGTTCATCTCGGGCGGCATGCACCTCTGGCTGGGCACGCTGGCGGCCTCCGCCGCCGCCACCGGCGTGATCGTTACCGCGCCGCCCGACCTGCCCGGCCCGCGCCGCGGCAAGTTTCTGCAGATGCTGCCGGCACCGCTCATCGGGCTGCCGCTGTTCTTTGCGGTGCAGATGCTGCACACGGCGCCCATCCGCCTCGGGCTGCTGCTGGTGCCCGCCACCTTCATGGCGTTTCTGGCCATGGCCTGGGGCAAGCGGGGCATCCCCATCGCCATTGCGGTGATGTTCTCGATGATCTTTTCCATGGCCACGCAAACGCCGCGCGACCTGGCCGACGCGCTGGAGCGCACCTGGCACTTTGGCCTGGGCGCGGGCCTGTACGTGGTGTGGGCCACGCTGGCCAACCTGGTGCTGAACGGGCGCTTTCGCACGCAGTCGGTGGCCGACGTGCTGTATTCGCTGGCCGCGCTGATGCGCACCGAGGCCGGCCAGTTTTTGCCGCAGGACGAAACCCGCGACGTGCGCGACACCCCTGCTCCCCTGCTGGGCCAGTTGCTGCGTGAACAGGCCGCGCTGGCCGATCAGTTGCAGGCCACGCGCGACATCGTGCTGGAGTCGCCCCGCACACCGCGGCGCCAGCGCCTGGCCGCGATGCTGGTGATCGTGCTCGAAATGCGCGACCAGTTGCTGGCCAGCGAGCTCGACCTCGACACCCTGCGCGCCCACCCGGCGCATGCCGAGGCGCTGATCGAGATGCGCACCGTGCTCGAGGAGCTGTCCGACGAAACCATTGCGCTGGCCGACGCCTTGCTGATGCGCCGCCACCCCCCGGCCGTGCCCGACCGCCGACCGCGGCTCGCGGCCATTCATGTGACGGCCGACGACAGCGCCAACATGCGCACGGGCGGCGGCAACCTAGGCAACAGCGGCCACGTGGGCCCTACAGCCGCCATGCTCGCGCGCGGCCTGGCCAGCCGCATCGGCCACATCAACGACGAGGTGCTGCGCCTGTCGGCCATGGCGCGTGGCGACGTGGAGCCCAACCTGGCCGTGGTGCGCGCCAACTGGCAGATGTTCGTGAGCCCGACCGACTGGTCGTTTCGCCCCTTCTTCACGCTCTGGCGCTGGGACCAGCCGCCGCTGCGCCACGCCATTCGCGCCGCGCTGGCCATTGCCGCGGGCTACGGCATCGCGGTGTCGATGCCCTGGGGCTCGCACGACTACTGGATCCTGCTGACCATCGTGGTGGTGCTGCGCGGCAGCCTGTCGCAAACGCTGGAGCGGCGCAACGCGCGCGTGGCCGGCACGCTGCTGGGCTGTGTGCTGGCGGTGGGGTTGCTCTCGGGCCATCCGTCGGCGCTGGCGCTGCTGGTGATCGTGACCGTTGCACAGGCCATTGCGCACAGCTTCGCGGTGCGCCGCTACCTCATCACCGCGGTGGCCGCCACCGTGCTGGGCCTGGTGCAGGCGCACATGCTGAACGTGGGCGTGGCGCCCATCTTCGCGCTGTTCGAGCGCATTGCCGACACGCTCATCGGCGCCACGCTGGCCTGGGGCTTCTGCTACGTGCTGCCCTCGTGGGAGCGCACGCAACTGCCGGCACTGGTGGCGCGCGTGCTCACCGCGCAGGCGCGCCATGCACGCCTGGCGCTGGGCCTGGGTCAGTTGCAGGCCGTGGACAGCAGCCCCGAGCTCGAATGGCGCCTGGCGCGCCGCGAGGCCTACGACAGCCTCTCCGCGCTGGTGCAGGCCACGCAGCGTTCGCTGTCCGAACCGCGCGCGGTGCAGCCGCCGCTGGAGCCGCTGGAACACCTGCAGGCCCACAGCTACCAGCTGCTGGCGCAACTGAGCGCGGTGAAGTCGATGCTCGTGCTGCGGCGCGACCGCCTCACGCCGGCCGACGTGGTGGGGCCCATCAGCCGCACGTCGCAACGAATCGAAGCCGCCATTGGAACTCTGCCCACCACCGGGCCCTCTCACCCCGAGAGCACGGGCTCGACCACGGTCGGTGGCCCGATTCCCCTTCCCGACCCGTTCGACAACGACATCAGCCCCTGGCTGCTGCGCCGGCTCGACCAGGCCACGGCACTTGCCACGCAGCTGCGCGACGACGCGGCGCGCATTCTTCAACCTCTGAACGAGACAACCGAACAAGCAAAGACGACCACCGCCTGATGACCAAAGAGATACTTGCCCACCCCTGGTTCGGCACATGGGTTGCCGCCCTGATCGCAGTTCCCCTTTCTCTTCTCGCGCACCGCATCGGTGGCATGGTGTTGAGGCGAATCACCCGCCCGGCCCCGACCATCCACACGATGGTGGTCAACTGCAACGCCGCTGCGCGCTTCGTGCTGCCGCTGCTGGCGCTCAACGTGGTGTGGCAGGGCGCGCCCGACGACCTGCGCTTCATCGGCAACGTGCGCCACGTTACCGGGCTGCTGCTCATTGCGTCGACCACCTGGCTGGCGGTGAAGGCCATCAGCGGTTTTGCCGACGGCGTGCTGGCGCAGAACCCCTCCGACGTGTCCGACAACCTGCAGGCGCGCCGCGTGCTCACGCAGACCCGCGTGCTGGCGCGCACCGCCGCCACAGTGGTGCTGGTGGCCGGCGGCGCCATGATGCTCATGACCTTTCCGGGCGCACGCCAGGTGGGTGCGAGCCTGCTGGCATCGGCGGGTGTCATCGGCATCGTGGCAGGCCTGGCGGCCAAGCCGGTGTTCAGCAACCTCATTGCCGGCCTGCAGATTGCGCTGGCTCAGCCCATTCGCATCGACGACGTGCTGGTGGTCGAGGGCGAATGGGGCCGCGTGGAAGAAATTACCGGCACCTTCGTGGTCATCAAGATCTGGGACGAGCGCCGGCTGATATTGCCGCTGACCTACTTCATCGAGAAGCCGTTCCAGAACTGGACCCGGCATTCGTCGCAACTGCTGGGCGCGGTGTTCATCTACGCCGACTACGGCATGCCGCTGGCGCCGCTGCGCGAAGAGGTGGAGCGCATCGTGAAGGCCGCGCCCGAGTGGGACGGGCGCTTTTTCAACCTGCGAGTGACCGACGCCACCGAACGCACCATGCAGGTCCGCGTGCTGTGCACCGCCGCCACATCTGCCCTGGCCTTCGATCTGCGCTGCAGCGTGCGCGAAGGGCTGATCGACTTCATGCAACGCGAGTACCCGCAATTTCTGCCGAAGATGCGCATCGAGAGCGACGGCGCGCAGGAGCGTGAGCAACCCAGGCCGATGGCCGGCCCGCAGCAGGCCTCGGCCTGACCCAAGCCTTGAAGCCGCCGCCCGCGCCTGAAACGGAAAGCCGACCCGCGCGGCATTCCGCTTTCACGCGCGCGTTGCTCTACGGCTTTGCACTGCTGTGCCTGCTGCTCGGCCTGATCGGCGTGGTGGTGCCCGGCATGCCGACCACCGTGTTCATCCTCTTGGCCGCCTGGGCCGCCGCGCGCAGCTCTCCGCGGCTGCACGGCTGGTTGCTGCGCCACCGCCTGTTCGGCCCGCTGCTGCACAACTGGGCCAACGGCCGCACCGTGAGCCGCCGCGCCAAGTGGAGCGCAACGGTCACGATGGCGGCGTGCGCGGTGATCGTGTCTTTCACGGCGCACCGCGCATGGCTCGCGGTGCTGGCCATCGCCTGCATGGCGACGGTGCTGGCGTGGCTGTGGTCGCGGCCTGTGCCGGCTTCCACCTGAAAGCGGCAGGGCTGGCCCAAGGGCCTAAGCCCCGTCCGGCGCCGACACCGCGCGCGCTTCAATCGGCACCGACATGACGATCGACGTGCGCGTTTCGCCCAGGTGGTTGATGCTGCTCACGAAGGCTTCCAGGTGCTCGATGTCGCGCGCAATCACCTTCAGCACGTAAGAGTCCTGCCCCGTCACGTGCAGGCATTCGAGCACCTCGCTCTTGCCCTTGAGCAGCTTCAGCAGGCGTGCCTTGTCGGGCTGCGCGGTGGTGATGCCGACCAGCGCGGTCACGGTGTAGCCGACCTGGCGCGGCGGCACCACCGCGCGGTAACCGGCAAGCACGCCGGCCTCTTCGAGCCGCTTCACGCGCTCCGAGGTGGAAGGCACCGACAGGCCGACCTCCTTCGACAGCGCCGTCAACGAGGTGCGTGCGTCGGCCTGAAGCACGCCCAGAATCTGCCAGTTCTTGCTGTCGATTTCCATGAATTTCAGGTGAGAGTGCCTTGCAGGCTTTGAATTTCAGGCAAACACCGTGTTCCGCCTGTGCTTGCCCATTCTCTCCAATGAAGCGGCGCCAGACAATTCAGCCATGGACTTCGCACTCTTTCTCAAGGCCCTGGTGATTGGCCTTTCCATTGCCGCACCGGTCGGCCCCATCGGTCTGCTGTGCATCCAGCGCACGCTGGCGCATGGCCGCGCCATCGGATTTTTCAGCGGCCTGGGCGCCGCGCTGGCCGATGCGTTCTATGGCGCCATCGGCGCGCTGGGCGTGTCTGCGGTCATCTCGACGATGGTGGCCGCGCGCGTGCCGCTGGCGCTCGGTGGCGCGGCCTTTCTTGCGTGGATGGGCGTGCAGTTGTTGCGCGCCCCCGTCGCTACCGCGGCCCGACCGGCGCAGGACGCCGCCACGCCGCTGAAGGCGATGCTGTCGGTGTTTGTGCTGACGCTGGCCAACCCGATGACCATCCTGTCGTTCATTGCGGTGTTCGCGTCCATCGCGACCACGCATGTGGGCAGTGCCGGTGCCGCGGCCACGATGGTGCTCGGCGTGTTCCTGGGCTCCGCGCTGTGGTGGCTCGGGCTGTCGACGGCGGTGGGGTCGGTGCGGCACAAGCTGGGGGCCGGTGCCATGCGCTTCATCAACCGGCTGTCGGGCGTGGTGCTGCTGGCCTTTGCGGCTTGGCAGATCACGAGCTTGCTGATGCGCTGATGCGCTGACCGGGCCGTGAAGTTGCGCGCGGCGCTGACTGCGCAGGCTCCGGCTCGGGTCCGCTATGGGCCGCCGCGTCGCATCGGCGGCAGCGCCAGGTTGGTCACCGCGCGCAGCAGCCACTCGACCGGCCCGTAGACAAAGCGGCGCATCCACCAGCGGCTCAGCACCAGCTGGCACGCGAAGATCGCGAACGCAATCGCCGTGGCCGCGAGCGGGCCGACCGTGCCGATCCACCGCAGCCCGTAGGCCAGAAAGAGCCACGCGCACACCAGCGACTGCCCCAGGTAGTTCGACAGCGCCATGCGCCCCGCCGGTGCCAGCCAGGCTTCGACGCCACGGCCGCGCGGCGTTTGCATCAGCAGCACCAGCCCTGCCCCATAGGCGGCGGCCAGGAACGGCCCAGTCAACAAAGTTGCGGAAAGGCCGTAGATCTCGCGGATGGTGCTGTCCAACCGCACCGACGGCCACGCATAGACCGCCGCGCCGGGCAGCCCGATGACCAGCCCCCACACGCACACCCGCCTGAAGAACGCGCGGTGCGCGCCGGCACTGGCGTCTTCCAGCAACCCGCGCCGCCCGGCGACGAAGCCCGCGAAGAACATGGCCAGCGCGGTCGGTGCCTGCACCAGCCCCGTGATCCACCAGATCTGCATGAGCTCGCGCACGTGCTGCGCGATCACCGTGGCCGGCGTTGCGCGGTAGGCCGCCAGCGCGCGGGCTGCCTCGGCATAGGCGCCGCGCGTGTCCGATGCAATGCCGTTCGCCACCAGCAGGTAACCGATGCCGGCCCACAGCAACGCAGTGGTCAGCACCAGCCCCACGGCCAGGCGCAGCAGCCACACATCGCGGCACCGGCGCAGCATCAACAGCGCCAGGCCGATCACGGCGTAGGTGGTCAGAATGTCCCCGTGGTACAGCAGCACGCCGTGCAGCAGGCCGAGCACCCACAGCGCCAGCAGCCTGCGCGCCATGCGCGGCGCAAACCGCTTGCCGTCGCGTTGCGCGGCCTGCATCTGCAGCATGAAGCTGTAGCCGAACAGGAACGAGAACAGCAGGTAGAACTTGGTCTCGAACACGAAGGTGCGCACGAACGACGCACCGCGCTCCACCACAGACAGCGCCATCGGGTCGGGCACGCCCGCGCCGTAGTAGGTCGATGAAAAGGTGGCGATGTTGACCACCAGAATGCCCAGCAGCGCAAAGCCGCGCAACGCGTCGACGAGCGACTGGCGCTGCGGGGCAGGTGTGCTCATCAGCCGGCCAGCAGTGCGTCGATGTGGGCGCGCGCGCCCTGGTCGTCCAGTGCCTCGCGCGGGTTGATGCGCATGTCGAAGGCCTTCAGGCACTGGTCGAGCGCGCTGAGTGCGGCGTCGTCGTCCTTCACGCAGAAGATGTAGGCGTTCTCGAAGGGCAGCAGGTCGACCAGCCGCAGGCCGTGGGGCTTGAGCGCCGAGTTGATGTGCTCCAGAAACGGCAGCTCGTACTGCAGCATGGAAGGGTCGACGCTGGCCTGCGACCAGTCGATGTGCTGCATGAGGTCGATCACAAAGCCCGCGTTGTAGGCCGACAGGTCCACATCGGCCAGCGAGCGCAGCGCGGGCACGCCGCCGAAGTATTCCTTCCACTCTTCGTAGACCACCAGGCCTTGCTGTTCGAGGTGGTCCGCAAGCCACTGCAGCACGTCGAGCTGGCCGGTGCCCTGGGGCGCTTGCGCGCGCAGCGGCTGGGGGTCGAACTGGGGAACGCTGCGGGTCAGCGCGTCGATGAGCTTGTCGATGTCTTGCATGTCTTTTGTTAACGGTTAACTTGGCCAGCGCGCTGAGCCAAAAGCGATGAGGCAACCGGGAACTCTAATCGCACGCAGGGCGCACTTCGATCACCGATACTCCTGCCCTTCAGAAAAAAGCCGCAGCCGCGGCAAGAGGGAGAAGCAAATGATTTTTGTCTGGTCGGGTCTCGGGTTTCTGGTGGTGCCCATCGTGTTCATCACCTCCATGGCGGTCACGCTGGTGCTGGAGAAATTGCTCGGCGTCATCGGGCACGGCGAGTGGCTGACGACGGCCATCGGGTTCGGCATTCTGGCGGGCGCGGCCGCCAACTGGTTCATCGGCAGCAAGCTCAACAGCAAGCCACCGCGCGAGCTGATCGACCCCAAGACCCACGAGACGGTGCTGATCTACAAGCGGCACAAGTTCTTCTGGGTTCCGATGCAGTACTGGTCGGTGCCAGTGGTGGCCATCTCGCTGCTGGTGCTGTTCTCGCAGAAGAGCCATGCGGCGCCGCCGGCCCGCACCGATGCGCCGCCGGCGTTGCAGGCACTCATCGAATGCAAGGGCTCGGCAGCGGGCATTCCGGCCTACGCCGACAGGCTGGAAGCAGGCACGCTCCCAGGCTGGACGAAGAGCCCCGCGCTCAGCGGTTTCATGTCCGAGGTGTGGCACCTGCCCAAGCCGATCACCGTGGCGGGTTTCACGGTGCAGGACGTGCGCTTCGGCAGCCACGAGCTGGGCAACTATTCGGTGCACGCCGTGACCGACAGCACCGACCTGGACGCAGTGGCGAAACAGCTGCGCCTGCGCGGCGTCGACGGCCGGGGCATGGCACGCGAAGCAGGCAAGGGCGCATGGACGGTGGCCGGCACGCTCAAGGGGCGCGTGGAAGTGGGCTGCGAGTACCCGAACCCGCGCATCGCCAACTGAGGCCCGCCGCGGACAGCGTAAGGCTCGTCAGCCCTTGCGCCGGCCCACGATGCCGCGAATCTCCTCGATCAGCAGCCGTGCACCCTCGCCCAGCTCGCCCGCCTCCGCCGTGCGCCGCACCGTGAGGCCCACCGGGCCTTCGGTGCTCGCGGTGTCGATGGCCACACGCTTCAGCTCGCCGCGCGCAAGCAGCCCTTCCACCGCGCCCTGCGGTGCGAACCACACGGCCTCCGAACGCTGCAGCAGGCCGACCACGAAGCTGGTGTCGGTCGCCTCCACCACACGGTTGGGCAACGCCATGCCTTGCGCAATGAGAAACGCGTCCGCCGTGTGCCGGATCAGCGTGCCCGACACCGGCAACACCAGCGGGTAGGCAGCCAGTGCGTCCAGCGTGGGCTTGCGCCGCGACGCCAGCGGATGGCCCGGGCGCACCACCAGCCGCAAGGGCTCGCTGTACAGATGCTCGAAGGCCAGGTCGGCCATGGCCGAGGCCTGCGCGAGCCGGCCCAGCACCAGGTCGATTTCGCCCTGACGCAGCTGCGTCATCAGTTGCGCGTTGGTGCCGCTCACCACGCGCACGCGCAGCGACGGGTGGGCTGCGTGCAGCAGTGCGACGGCTTCGGGCAGCAGCTCGCCCGCCATGTTGGGCAGCGCGCCCACGGCCACGCGCAGCTGGTCGGCCTCGGGCTGGTCCATCGCCAGGCCCAGGCCTTCGCGCAGGCCGCGCAATGCAGAGACGGCATGGCGCACCAGCACCTCGGCCGCGGGCGTGAGCTCCACGCCGCGGCGCCGGCGCAGCAGCAGTTGCCGGCCGACGATTTCTTCGAGCTCCGCCACCGTCTTGGACACCGCCGGCTGCGTGAGCGACAGCGCCTTGGCCGCGCGCACCAGGTTGCGCTCTTGCGCGACCATCACCAGGCACTGCAGATGGCGCAGCTTCAGGCGCGCAAAGTTCATGGCTGACATGGGGTTTCCGTAGGGCGGGGCATCTTTCAAATATAACGAGAGGGAATACCTGGCGGAAGAGCTTTCAGTTGTGCCCGCCGCGCCACCCTTCTAGAGTTGCTGCAACAACGCACAAAGAGAGACACATGACCCCCGCTTTTCTGAACGCCTTCGGCGGCACGCGACGCCGCCTTGCACTGGGCGCCCTCGCCACTTGCGCCACCTGCGCCGCGCTGTCCTTGGCGAACGTGGCCGTCGCGGCCGATGCGCCCACCCCAGCCTCCCCGGCCTACCCGACCAAGGCCGTGAAGTTCCTCACCAACTTCCCCGCCGGCGGTCCCATCGACATCTTGGGCCGCGCGCTGGCCGACGCGCTGCAAAAGGACCTGAAGCAGCCCTTCATCGTCGACAACCGCCCCGGCGCGGGCGGCAACATCGGCGCCGACCTGGTCGCCAAGAGCGCGGCCGACGGCTACACCGTGCTGCTGGGCATCGACAGCACCTTCACCATCAACCCGCACCTGTACGCGTCGATGCCCTTCGCCGCCAAAGACCTGAAGCCGCTGATGATCTTCAGCTCTTCCGGCCTGAGCTTTGGCGTGGCTTCCGGCGTGAAGGCGAAGACGCTGCCCGAGTTCATCACGCAGGCCAAGGCAGAGCCCGTGACCTTCAGCTCGGCCGGCAACGGCAGCCCCGGCCACATTGCCGCGGAGATCTTTGCCACCGAGACCGGCGCCAAAATCACCCATGTGCCCTACAAGGGCAACGCGCCGGCCGTGCTGGCGCTGATGGGCAACGAGGTGCAGGCCGGCATTCTGGCCACGCCAGGGCTGCTGCCCCAAGTGCAGGCGGGCAAGCTGCGCGCGCTGGCCGTCACCGGCAAGCAGCGCTCGCCGCTGCTGCCCGAGGTGCCCACCGTGGGCGAGCTGGGACTGAAGGGCCTGGAGTTTGAGGTGCTCTACATCGCCATGGTGCCGGCCGCCACGCCCGAGCCCGTGATGCAGACGCTGCGCCAGTCGCTGCAAAAAGCCATGGCCCTGCCGGAGATCAAGTCGCGCCTGGCCTCGCTCGACATGGTGGCGCTGGCGGAAACCGGCAGTGCGGCCAGCGAACACCTGGCCGCGAGCCAGGCACGCTACGGCCGCATCGTGAAAGCAACAGGCATGAAGGTCGATTGAGCGCGCGCTAATGCCTTCGGGTTAATACCGGCTGAATCAGGGCAATGGTTGATTTGATCAATCGAATGCCCGGTCTACAGAATCGTCGGCAACCGCGAGCCTCGCGGTCACACTCACCGGCCAACACCCGACCGACGACAAGGAACTGCCCATCATGCTGCCGACCCCCTCCATTTCTCGCCGCCTCGTGGGCTTGCTGGCCATTGCTGGTGTTGCTGGTGCCGTGGCGGCTTTCGCCACCCAGGCAGCCGCACAGGCCACCACACAGGCCAAGCTCGACAGCCCCCTGCACCTGGTGGTGGGCTATGCACCCGGCGGTGCCACCGACCGGGTGGCGCGCATCGTGGGCGACAAGCTGGGCGCCAAGCTGGGCGTGGCCGTGGTGGTCGACAACAAGCCCGGCGCGGGCGGCCGACTGGCGGCGCAGCAGGTGAAGATCACGCCCGCCAACCAGAACGTGCTGATGCTCGCCAACCCCGCCGTGATGGTGGTGGCGCCGCTGGTATTCAAGGACAACAACTACGACGCCGAGCGCGACTTCGTGCCCGTGTCGCATGTGAACGACTACGACTTTGCGCTGTCGGTGTCCCCCACCCTGCCCGTGCGCGAACTGAGCCACCTGCTGGCCTGGATGCGCGCCAACCCCGCGCAGGCCAACGTGGGCGTGCCCGCCACCGGCAGCCTGCCGCACTTCTTCGGCCTGATGGTGGGCGAGAAGGCCAAGGTGCAGACGCAGATCATCGGCTACCGCGGCTCCGCGCCGCTGCTGAACGACCTCATCGGCGGGCAGGTGCCCATTGCCGTGGACACCGAGGACGTGGTGCTGCCGCAGCATGCCGCGGGCAAGCTGCGCGTGCTGGCGCTGTCGGGCGCCAAGCGCTCGCCGTTTGCGCCCAATATTCCCACCTTCAAGGAAGCCGGCCTCGACCTGTCCGCCACCGGCTGGAACACCTTCTTCGCGCCCAACAGCATGCCCAAGGCCAAGGTCGAGATGCTGGCCACCGCCATCCGCGAAGTCATGCAAGACCCCGACACCCAACGCAAGTTCAAGGACTCCGGCATGACCCCGGTGGTGAGCACCACCGCGCAGACCGCGGCCATGCTGAAGGCCTACCGCGCGCAGTGGGCGCCGGTGGTGCAGAAGTCCGGCTACCAACCCTGAACACGCCAGAGCCCAGAGACATGACCCGACCCAACATCATCTTCATCGTGGCCGACGACCTCGGCTATGCCGACCTGGGCTGCTACGGCGGGCGCGACGCCGCCTTCGGGCCCGTGTCGCCGGTGCTCGACGGCCTGGCGGCCAACGGGCTGAAGCTCACGCAGGGCTATGCCAACTCGCCCGTGTGCTCGCCCACGCGATTCGGCATGATCACCGCGCGCTACCAGTACCGCCTGCGCGGCGCGGCCGAAGAGCCCATCAACAGCAAGAGCCGCGGCAGCACCACGCTGGGCCTGCCGACCGACCACCCCACCTTGCCTTCGTTGCTGAAGGCCAGCGGCTACCAGACCGCGCTCATCGGCAAATGGCACCTGGGCTACCCGCCCACCTTCGGGCCGCTGCGCTCCGGGTACGACGAATTCTTCGGGCCCATGTCGGGCGGCGTCGACTACTTCACGCATTGCGACTCCACCGGCCGCCACGACCTGTGGTTCGGCGAGGAAGACAAGAAAGAAGACGGCTACCTCACCGACATCCTCTCCAAGCGCGCGGTGGACTATGTGGAACGCATGGCTAAGCAGGAGAACCCGTTCTTCCTGAGCCTGCACTACACCGCTCCGCATTGGCCCTGGGAGACCCGCGACGACGCCGAGAAGGCGCCCACCATCAAGGACAACCTGTTCGACCTGGCGGGCGGCAACATTCATGTGTACCGCCGCATGATTCATCACATGGACGAAGGCATCGGCTGGATCATGGCCGCGCTGCGCAAGCACGGCATGGCCGACAACACGCTGGTGGTGTTCACCAGCGACAACGGCGGCGAGCGCTTCTCGGACAACTGGCCGCTGGTGGGCGGCAAGATGGACTTGACCGAAGGCGGCATCCGCGTGCCATGGATCGCGCACTGGCCAGCCGTGATCGGCAAGGGCGGCGAGAGCACGCAGCTGTGCATGACCATGGACTGGTCGGCCACCATGCTCGACGCGGCCGGTGTGCAGGCCGACCCTGGCTATCCGCTGGACGGCGTTTCTCTCATGCCGGTGCTGAAGGATGCGACGAAGAGCTTTCGCCGCCCGCTGCACTGGCGCATGAACCACCGCGGCCAGGAAGCCCTGCGCGACGGCGACTGGAAGTACCTGAAGGTGGACGGGAACGAATACCTGTTCAACATTCCCGCCGATGAGCGGGAGCGCGCGAACCTGGCGAAGAAGGAGCCGGAACGGCTGGCTGAGATGCGGGCGAATTGGGCGGCGTGGAACGCGACCATGCCGGCGATTCCGGAGGATGCGACTGTGAGCCTGGGGTATTCGGTGAAGGATATGCCGCAGCGGTGAGGCAATGCGGCGCTGAAAAAGCGCCGTGCAGCGCGGGCACGCAATGCGCCCGGGCTGCTCATCGCCGCCTTGCGCCCGCCGTCGCTTTCTCTGCCTACCTCGGCCATGTTGCGTCGCGGCGTGGGCGACGCTTTTTACATCGGCAGCAAAGGAATGGGCGCCTGCGATGCGGCAAATTTCTTATTTTCGATTTGTTGGACTTGTCCCAACCAGACTGCGACAAGTCCGACAAAACGAAGCGGTCAGCGCCAGCTCTGTCATAGATACGAAATGTTAAAAACATAACATAAGTACACACTTATGCCGCAGCCGCCTGCCCTCCCATGCCCGAAACCTCCGAGTACCTGAGCGACTTTCGGCCTCGCTTTCGCCAGCCGTGCGCGGCCGATCTGTGCACCGCGGTGCCGTGCATGACGACCGACGACACGAACGAGAAGGTGATGGAGGTCTTCAACCGCCACCGCGAGCTTGTCAGCCTGCCTGTGCTGGAGGCCCACCGGCCGATCGGGCTGATCAACCGCAACATCTTCCTGTCGCAGATGAGCCAGCCCTTTCGCGTGGAGCTGTACGGGCGCAAGAGCTGCATCGCCTTCATGGACAAAGACCCGCTGGTGGTCGATGCGGCGCTCGACCTGGAAACGCTCACGTTCAAGACGGTGGCGCACGGCGAGAAGGCCTTGTCGGACGGCTTCATCGTCACGCGCGAAGGCGCGTTCGCGGGCGTGGGCAACGGCCTGCAGCTCATGCGCGTGGTGGCGGACCTGCAGGTCTCGCGCAACCGCGAAATCATGCACAGCATCGAGTACGCCAGCGTGATCCAGCGCTCGACCCTGCGCAGCTCGCTCGACGCACTGGCGCGCGCCTGCCCCGAGGCCCACCTGGTCTGGCAGCCGCGCGACGTGGTGGGGGGCGACTTCTACCAGTTCAGCACCGAGGCGGACGGCTGGTTTGCCACCGTGGCCGACTGCACCGGGCACGGCGTGCCCGGCGCGTTCATGACGCTGATTGCCTCCAGCAGCCTGAACCAGGCCATAGAGCAGCACGGCGCGCGCGACCCCGCGCGGCTGCTGGGCAACGTCAATCGCAGCATCAAGCAGATGCTGGGACAAATGGATGGGCAGACCGACGGGCGCGGCGCCACGCCCGGCTCCGACGACGGCATGGACGCCGCCTGCTTCTGGTTCGAGCCCGCGCAGGGCCGGCTGGTGTTTGCGGGCGCGCGGCTGTCGCTGTTCGTGCTGCGCCCCGGTGCCGATACCGTGGAGCTGGTCGAGGGGCAGCGCAAGGGCGTGGGCTACATGGACAGCGAGTTCGACTTCAGCTGGACCAACCAGGAGCTGCGCCTGCCCGCGGGCAGCCTGGTGTTCGTCAGCACCGACGGGCTGATCGACCAGGTGGGCGGCCCGCGTGCCATTGCATTGGGCAAGCGGCGCGTGCGCGAACTGCTGCTCGCGCAGCGCGAGTGCACGCCCGCGCAAGTCAACCGGGCGGTGCTCGACGCGCTGCAGGCCTGGCAGGGGGAGCACCACCGCCGCGACGACCTCACGTTCTTCTGCTTTCGCACCTGAAACCCGCCACGGGACCCCACCCATGCCCATTCCCCAGATTGCCGACAAGTACGGGTCGTTCTTCAACCTGGCGCGCCAGCACCAGGTGATCTTCTATTACGTGGGCTATTTCTCGCAGCACATCGTGGCCGCCATGTCCGACGCGGTGAAGCTGCAGCTCGAGGTGGCGGGCGTGGCCGGGCCCACGCGGCGCAGGCTGTTCTCGTCGTTCGTGGAGATGGCGCAGAACATCATTCATTACTCGGCCGACACGCTCACAGCGGCGAGCCGCGACAGCGGTGAGCTGCGCCACGGCGCGGTGTGCATCCGCCGCGAGAGCGACGGCGGCTTTTTGCTGCTGTGCGCCAACCCGGTGGAGCCCGACATTGCCGACGCGCTTCGCCTGAAGCTGGAAGGGCTGCGCAGCATGACGCTGGAAGAAATCAAGCAGGCTTACCGCCAGACGCTGCGCGAAGAAACGCCCCAGGGCAGCAAGGGCGCGGGCATGGGCCTTCTCACGGTGGCCCGCGACGCCCGCGAGCCGCTGGAGTTCGACTTCGACGCTGCCGACAGCGCCGGCGGCGCCCCGGTGTTCTACCTGAAGGCCGCGATCTAAAGCGCGCATGCCCGGCAACGAATCGAGATCACAGATGGAAAACCTCTACATCGCCGCCACGCCCAGCTCCCCGCAGGTGGACTTTCAGTTCGATGCCTGCACGCTCAGCCTGCGCGGCGAGTCCTACCCCGAGAACGCCGCCGCCTTCTATGGCCCGGTGATCGCGCAGCTCAAGGACTACCTGGGCCAGCAAAGCGGCAGCCACATCGAGGTGAACATCGCCCTGGCCTACTTCAACAGTTCCAGCACCAAGATGCTGTTCAACCTGATTGCGGCGCTCAACGACGCGGTGGAGGCGGGCAACCGCGTCACGCTGAACTGGTTTCACGACGAAGACGACGACACCATTCTGGAATTTGGCCAGGAGCTCAGCGAGGACTTCCCGGCGATCGACTTCGCCAGCCATCCCGTAGGCGCGACCTGAATGGACACCACCACGCCGCCGGACCTGTTCGAGGCCGAGAGCCGGGCGCTGCTGGCCGCCCGCGCCTCGTACGCGGCAAGCGAGGCCAGCGCGGACAGCGATGACAACGCCACGGCCGCGCAGCCCGCGCCCTGCCGCCAGGCACTGGGCGAGCTGCTGACCACCTACGAGCGGCTGCTGCGCGAAACGCGCCGGCTGGTGCAGCGCAGCGACCGGGCCGAGCGCGAAATGAACCAGCTCAACCTGCGCCTGCAGCACCTGGCGGGCGAGCTGGAATACCGCGCCACGCACGACCCGCTGACCGGCGTGCTCAACCGGGCCGCCATCATCGAGCTGGTGAACCGGCACTTCGTGTGCGAAGACCTTGCGCTGATCGTGCTGGACATCGACCATTTCAAGCGCGTGAACGACAGCTTCGGCCACCCCACCGGGGACCGTGTGATTCAGGGCGTGGTGAGCTGCCTGAAGGCGCAGGTACCGGCCACCGCGCACATTGGCCGCGTCGGTGGGGAGGAGTTCACGGTGGTGCTGCCGGGGCAAAGCGGCGAGGCCTGCGGGCAGGTTGCGCAGGCGCTGCGGCGCGCCCTGGAGGCCCATGCGTTCGATCTGCCCGATGGCAGTGGCGTGACCGCCAGCTTCGGCGTGAGCTGGCTGCCGCGCGGCAGCAACTTCGACGACGCCTACAGCCTGGCCGACGAAGCCCTGTACGGCGCCAAGCGCGGCGGACGCAACCAGGTGGCGCACGCCTCAGGCCACGGGCAAGCGCAGCCTGCCTGAGGCCTTGGCCTCACACCGTCGGGTCGTAACCCGGTGCGGAGGTGATCTCCGTGGCTTTGAAGGTCTTGTGCTGCGCCGTCGGCCCGATGGCGTCCAGCACCACCAGCAGGCGCCACAGCGGCTCGCGCGCGGAGGTGGTGCGCTCTTCGGCCGTGAGCTGGAAGGTCGACACGCCAGAGCCGATGCCCTTTGCCACCACGCGCAGCAGCGTCACGTCCTTGGAGTTCGACACTTCCAGGTCGTAGCCCAGGTTCTGCTCGCTCACGTTCTCGGCCTTGTAGCCGTAGCCCTTGAAATGGCGCGTGACATAGGCCACCGCAGCGGCCTGAATTTCTTCCTGCGAGGCTTGGCTGGCCACCACCGGTGCCAGTTCGGCCGGCTCGGGCACGTTGCTGCGCGCCTTGGCGGCCTTGATTTCGTCTTCCGTCGGCGTCCAGCCGCGCGGGCCACGCACCAGCACGGCCAGCTTGGTGTCGAGGTCCCAGCTGGCCACGTGCCATTCGTCGTCGTCGCGCACGCGGGTGGACACCTTGGCGTCCTTGTTGCTTTCGACTTCGGAGATGGCGATGCGGTTGGTCTGCACCACGGCGCGAAAGCCCTGGCCGGCGTCCCATGTGCGCTTGAGCAACTGCAGCCGCTCCTTGGCGCGTTGCACCTGATGGGCGCTGCGCGCGCCGCCGTCGGCACGGCGCTGTATGTCGAGCGATTCAAGGCAGAACCAGCGTCCGCCGGTGCCCACGCTCACCCACTCGGCCCAGATGGTGGCAATGACGTTGTCGCCCGTCGCCATCCAGGCGTGGTCGAACGGCTTGTCGCGCGCGTCGAACACGCCCATCTTGGCCACGATTTCGACCGGCGTGAGCCGTGGCCCGGACAGCCGCTTCTCATTGATGACGGCGAGTACCTGGGAGTCGACTTCGTTTTCCATTCAGCGCGTTTCTGGCAAGTTGTTGCGGGTCTGGAAGTATGCCGCATCCTCATTCGGCGTCGCGCCAGCGGCCCGAATGCGGGCACAGCCCCATCTGCTTGCCGTTCAGGCGCAGCTGTTCTTCGTCCAGTTGCAGCGCGGTCGCGGGGCTGATGTCGAACGAAATCTGAAGGGCGCGCGCCACCTCGGGCGCCTCGATGGACAGCTCCCAGGTCAGGAACACCTGGGTGCAATCGACATCGGCCGCAAAGTCAGCGGCGTCGAAACCGCTGCTGCCGCGCCGCACCACGGCATGCGGCTGGCAGGTGTCGAACAGCACCGCGGTGCCGCGCGTCAGCGGCATGCGAACGCCCGCGACCGGAAAATGCAGGTCCAGCCCCTTGTCCTCGCTGACGAACAGATTGCAGAAGGCCGCGCTGCCGTATTGCGCGCCGTCGTGGTGGTACCTGGCGCCGCGACAGGCCATGAGGGCGATGTCGCTGGCGGCCAGCACATCGGCCAGCCCTTGCGCGCGCGTCCAGTCGGCCATGGCCTGCACGCAGTGCGTGTACGCCGGCCAGCGCATGCGCGCGCGTGCCAGGGGCAAGGGCTCGACGTCGCCAGGCTCCAGGGCCAGGCGCGACACCACATCGCGCTCCCAGTCGGCCACCAGGCGTGCCGGCGCCGCGGGAATGTCGAGCGCGGCGCACAGCACGGTGTCGCTCACGCTGCGGCTGCGTAGGGCATCGCCGCTTGCGAAATAGGAGGTCAGCAGATCTCGCGCGTGCTGCGGTCGAGCGGGGTGGGTCATGTGGCGCAGTGTAGGAACAGTGCAGAGACAGCGCAGGAACGGCCCCGCCGCTTCCCTTGCAAAATGCCCCGGCGGCCACCAGCACGGGACTCGACATGACACCCACCGATCTTTCCAGCATCTATCGCGCATACATCGCCCGCCTGAACGCGCGCGACCTGCAAGGGCTTGCCAAGTTCGTGCATGGCGACGCGAGCCACAACGGGCGACCGCTCGGGGTGTCGGGCTATCGCGAGATGCTGGAGAAAGACTTCCGCGACATTCCCGATCTTTTCTTCGACGTCGAACTGCTGGTGTGCGAGCCACCGCATGTCGCGAGCCGCATACGTTTCGACTGCTCTCCGGCGGGTCAATTCCTGGGCCTGCCAGTGAACGGCCGGCACATCTCGTTCAGCGAAAACGTGTTCTATGAATTTCGCGACGAAAAGATCGTGCACGTGTGGTCCGTGCTGGACAAGGCGGCCATCGAGGCGCAGCTCTGACGCATTGAACTGCAACGACAGCATGGACACCCTGGTCAGCGTTTTTTCTTTCCTGCTCATCGGCATTGCTGTTGCGCCGCTGCTGATGCTCGGGCTCTACGTGCTGGCCAGCTACTTCGAGCTCAAGGGAGCCGAGCGGGTGCTGGACGCGACCTTTCAGCTGCTGAAGCTCCAGTGGTTCAGCGGCGGCCTGTTGAACATTGTGGGCGGGCTCGCAAGCGGCGCGCTGGGTGTCTGGATGGTCGTTCACTTCGATCCGCTGCTGCAGCGCGCGCTCGGCGTTTTGATGGTGGCATTCGGTCTGTGGCGAGCCGCCAGGGGCGTTGCCTTGCTGGGCGCCTTCTCGCGCACGAAAGACACGCCATGAACGCCATCGCCCGCAGCCGCGCACTGGTCGAAGACGCCTTCGCCGACCCAAGCCGATGGGCGCAGAACATGGCCGCGGCGCAGACGCTTCTGACCGGCGCGCTGAACGAATCCCCCAACGACCTCGTCACGCTCACCTGCCTGGGCGCTGTGCTCTGCGACCAGGCGAAGTACGGTGACGCCATCGACCTGCTCGAACGTGCGGTGGCGCTGGGCTCCAACGACGGCCACACGCACTACAACCTGGGCGTCGCGCGCGTCGGCTGCGCGCTGAATCGGCAAGCAAAGATCGCGTTCAAGCGAGCCCAGGGTTTGCGCGCTTCACCCGAGACCTGGACGGCGTACTTCGACCCGCAAGCGCAATAGCGCGACGCCCGCGCAAGTAACTTCAAATATGCCAACGATCCCCACGCAACACGACTTCCCCGCCGGCACGGCCTTCGTCATCAAGGAGTTCGACGTGCCGCTCGCCTGCGTGCCCCGCGCCGACGCGTGCGAGTGGGTCAACTGGTTCGGCGGCGCGCCGCGCCCCTACCCGGCAGCCAGCTTGACGGTCGACAACAACTGGCCGGCGGCCTCGTTCGAAGAATGGGCGGCCTTGGTGAAGGCCTCCATCACCACGTGAGCAGGCCGCGGCCGAGCCTGCTCAGTCGTTGCCGAACACCGGCTTGCGCTTTTCCACGAAGGCGCGCACGGCTTCGCGGTGGTCGCCGGTCATGTGCGCAATCGCCTGGTAGCCCGCCGACATTTCGAGCAGCGATTCGAGCGTGCTGCGCTCGCCCTCGCGCAGCAGCCGCTTGGTCATGCGCAGCACGCCGCCAGGGTTGGCCGCGATGCGCGCCGCGAGCTTCAGGCTTTCTTCCATCAGCTGCTCGTGCGGCACCACGCGCGACACCAGACCGCAAGCCAGCGCCTCCTGCGCGCTGAGCGCGTCGCCGGTGAACGCCATCTCCGACGCCTTCGACATGCCCACCACGCGCGGCAGCAGCCACGCACCGCCGTCGCCCGGCACGATGCCGACCTTGACGAAGCTCTCGGCAAAGGTGGCCTTCTCCGACGCGATGCGGATGTCGCACATGCAGGTCAGGTCCATGCCCGCGCCCACGGCCGGGCCGTTCACCGCGGCAATGACCGGCACGTCGAGGTTGTAGAGCGCCTTGGGCAGGCGCTGGATACCGTTGCGGTACTCCTCGCGGATCACCTCGGGCGAGAGGCCTTCGTTTTCATAGCGCTGCATGTCCTTCACGTTGCCACCCGAGCTGAACATGGGGCCGGCACCGGTGAGCACCACCACGCGGATGCTGCGGTCCAGCGTGACCTGCGCGCAGGCCTGCACGATCTCGTCGACCGCGCTGTTGCCGGTGAGCGCGTTGCGGGTCTCGGGCTGGCTCATGGTCAGCGTGAGAATGGCGCCGTCGCGCTCGGTCTTCAGGAATGTCGTCATGGGTTTGTGTTCTCTTTTCAAACGATGTCGGTGGTGGCGCGAATCAGGTCGAGCGCAAGGCCCAGGCGGTGGTCGACCAGCTCAGTGCCAATCACGTCGTACCAATAAGACTCGGAGCCGCCGGCCTGGCGCCAGGCATGCAGGCGGCGCGTGTACAGCTGCAGGTCGAACTCCTCGGTGAAGCCGATGGCACCGTGGATGGAGTGGCTCAGCGCCGCCACCTCCAGCGCGGCCTCGCTGGTGCGGGCCTTGGCAATGGCCACGCGCAGGCGGTCGGTGCTGCAACCCATCTGCGCGGCCATGCGGGCGGCAAAGGCATGTTCGGAGATCACGCTCAGCTGGTGCTGAATCGCCTGGAACTTGCCGATGGGCCTGCCGAACTGGTTGCGGTCGTTGGCGTACTGCAGCGTGCGCGTGAACACGCTCATGAGCGCACCCGCGAGTTGCACGGCCAGCACGCAGGCCAGCGGCACGCGCACGTCGGCCACGCCGGGCACTGACTGCGCCATGGCCTGGGGTGGCGCGAGCCATGACAGCGTGGCATCGAGCGGCGCAACGGCGGCGTCAGAAATTGCCGCGTCCACAGGCAACAGCAGGCAAGTCTTGCCTACCTCCACCAGAACCCAGTCGGCCACGCGGCCAAAGCTCACGCGCTCGCACACCAGCCTGCCGTCGCCCTGCACGCGGCCTTGCGCCAGCGCGATGCTGCCGCCGGGCCGGGGCACGCCGGCCTGCGCCAGCAGCGCGCGCGCCACCATGGTCTCGGCCAGCGGCACGGGCACCACGAAGGCGCCGCAGAGTTCTAGCAAGGGAAAGGCTTCGGCCAGCGACAGGCCCGCGCCGCCGTCGGCCTCGGGCAGCAGCGCGTCGGCAAAGCCCGATGCCTCGATGGCCTCCCACAGCGCATCGGGCGTCTGCCCGCCTTCGATGGCGCGCACGGCTTGAGGCGTGCAGTGGTCGGTCAGCACGCCCCGCAGCGCGTCGATGTAGATCTCGTCCATCTTCAGTGTTCCCTTCAGCGCAGGCCGAGGCCGCGCGCGATCATTCCGCGCAGGATGTCGCGCGTACCGCCGCGCAGCGAAAACGACGGCGCCACCTGCGTCACGTAGTCCAGCGTGCGCAGCAGTTCGAGCGGAATGCCCTGGCCGTCGCGCGCAAACAAGTCGTCGGCAATGGCTGCGGGAATGAGCTGCTCCACGCCCGTGCCCAGGTCTTTCACGAGCGCCGCCTCCACGACGGGGCTGCCGCCCTGCGCCACCTTTTCGGTGACGGCCAGCGACATGGCGCGCAGCGGCGCCAGCTGGCTCAAAATTTTTCCGGCCAGCCGCACCGCGGCCGGCGTGCGGCCCGCCTCGGTGCGCACGAAGGCCAGCCATTCGTCGAACAGCACGATGCTGGAGAACAGCCGCTCAGGCCCGCTGCGCTCGAAGGCCAGTTCGGCCGTCACCTGCTCCCAGCCCTTGCCCTCTTCGCCGATGAGCGCGTCGCTCCCCAGTGCCACGTTGTCGAAGAACACTTCGCAAAAATGCGAGTCGCCTGCCAGGTCGGTGATGGGCCGCACCGTCACGCCCGGCAGCGACAGGTCGACGATGACCTGCGACAGGCCCTTCTGCCGGTCTTGCGTCTCGCCCGAAGTGCGCACCAGCGCAATCATGTAGTGGCAGTGGTGCGCGTTGGTGGTCCAGATCTTCTGGCCGTTGAGCGTGAAGCCGTCGGCCGTGCGCACCGCACGCGTGCGCACGCTCGCCAGGTCGGAGCCCGCGTTGGGCTCGCTCATGCCGATGCAGAAGAACGACTCGCCCCGGCAGATGGGCGGCAGGTAGAAGCGCTTTTGCGCCTCGGTGCCGTACTTCAGGATGAGCGGGCCGCTTTGCCGATCGGCAATCCAGTGCGAGCCCACGGGCGCGCCGAAATTCAGAAACTCTTCCACCAGCACATAGCGCGCAAAGGCACTGCGGCCACCGCCACCGTATTCGGTCGGCAGCGTGATGCCGAGCCAGCCGCGCTGGCCGAGTTCGCGGCTGAAGGCGCTGTCGTAGCCCGACCACGACTTGGCGCGCACATGCGCCGGCACACGAGCCAGCGCGTCGGACAGAAAGGCCCGCACGGGCGCGCGCAGCGCCTCGTCTTCGGGCGGAATCGCCGTCATCGACAGCGAGGTCAAGGCACTCATTGCACCACTCCTTGTTGCATCAAATCCGCAATGGCTTCGGGCGTCATGCCCAACAGCTGCGCGAGCACGTCCTGCGTGTGCTGGCCCAGCAGCGGCGGCGCATGGCGGTACTGCACCGGCGTGTGCGACATGCGTAGCGGGCTGGCCACCAGCGGAATGTTGCCAGCCACCGGGTGCGTCATGTGGATCTGCGTGCCGCGCGCCTTCACCTGCGGGTCTTCGAACACATCGGCAATGGTATTGATGGGGCCGCAAGGCACGCCCACCTGCTCGAAGAGCGCAACCCACTCGGCGGTGGTGCACGTGACGGTGAGCGCGCGCATCAGGGCGATCAGCACCACGCGGTTTTCGATGCGGTCGGCATTGGTCTTGAAGCGCGCGTCGTCGGCCCATTCGGCATGGCCGACGGCGCGGCAGAAGTTGCCGAATTGGCCGTCGTTGCCGATGGCCAGAATCATGTGGCCGTCTTGCGTCGGAAAGTCCTGGTAGGGCACGGTGTTGGGGTGCGCGTTGCCCATGCGCTTCGGCGTGCCGCCGTACAGGTGGTTCATGCCCTGGTTGGCCAGGCAGGCCACCTGCACGTCGAGCAAGGCCAGGTCGATGTGCTGGCCCACGCCTGTGAGCTCGCGCGACTGCAGCGCGGCAAGGATGGCGGTGCTCGCGTACAGCCCCGTGAGGATGTCGGTAAGCGCCACGCGCCCACCTTCATCGGGCCGGCACCCTCTTCGCCGTCGGCGCGGCCGGTGATACTCATGAGCCCGCCCATGCCCTGCATCAGAAAGTCATAGCCCGCGCGCTCCGCATACGGGCCGGTGTGGCCGAAGCCGGTGATGGAGCAGTACACCAGCCGCGGGTTGACTGCATGCAGCGACGCGGGGTCGAGCCCGTACTGCGCGAGGCTGCCGACCTTGAAGTTCTCGATGACCACGTCGCAACGCCTGGCCATGTCGCGCACCAGGGCCTGGCCAGCCGCGGCGGTGAAGTCGATGGCGACCGACTTCTTGTTGCGGTTGGCGCACAGGTAGTAGGCCGCGTCGCGCGTGTCGGCGCCTTCGCGGTGTTTCAGGAAGGGCGGGCCCCACAGGCGGGTGTCGTCGCCGCGCCCGGGACGCTCGACCTTGATGACCTCCGCGCCCAGGTCGCCCAGCGTCTGGCTGGCCCAGGGGCCGGCCAGCACCCGCGACAGGTCGAGCACGCGGATGTGCGACAGCGCGCCGGCGGCGGGCTGCTGGTTCATGGGCACGTCTGGGTTGGGCGCGCTCATTGCTGCTCGACGTTCGCCTTGACCGCGATGCGCTTCCACAGCTGGATTTCCGAGGCCTGGAAGGCGCGCATTTCGTCGGGCCCGCCGCGCATCACCTCGGCGCCGATGCGCTCGTAGAACTCACGGGTCTCGGGCATCGTTTCTATCTTGGTGAGCAAGGCGGCCAGCTTGTCGGTCTCGGCCTTGGGCGTCTTCGACGACACCATGGCGCCGACCCAGGTGTAGGCCGCAAAGCCCGGCAGGCCGGCCTCGCTGGCCGTGGGCACAGTGGGCAACGCAGGCACACGCTTGTCGGCCGCCACGGCCAGCGCATGCACCTTGCCTGAGCGGGCCAACTCCTGCACGCTGGTGATCTCGGCAAAGGCCATGTTCACCGTGCCGGACACCACCGCAATCACCGCCTCGCCCGCGCCCTTGAACGGCACGTGCGCGGTGTGCACCTTGGCCGCGTCGTTGAAGAGCTCCGACATCAGCTGGTAGCCGGCCGAGCCCGCGCCGTAGTTCAGCACGCCGGGCTTGGCCCGCGCGCCCGCAATCAAATCCGGCAGCGTCCTGTATTCGGAGTTGCCGGGCACCACCAGCAGCGCGGGCGAACGCATCATCATGGTGAGCGGCGCCAGGTCGGCCACCGGGTCGTAGGGCAGCGACTTGAACAGCGCCACGTTCACCGCCAGCGTGGAGTTGCTGCCGACGAACACGGTGTAGCCATCGGCCGGCGCGGAGAGCACCGCCTTCACCGCAATGAAGCCGTTGGCGCCGGGCTTGTTCTCGACCACCACTGGCTGGCCGGTGAGCTCGGTGAGCTTGCGACTGAAGTAGCGCGCAGAGGTGTCGGTGCCGCTGCCCGGCGGGAAGGGCACGACGAACTTGATGGGCTTGGAGGGGAAGTCAGAGGCGGCTTGCGCTGCCACCTGGCCTGCGCAGAACACAGCCGCGAATGCCAGCAAGGGCGCGATGAGTTTGGGTTTGAAGGACACGTGCATCTCCTTCAATCGAGCGTGACGCCGGTGGCCTTGACCACGCCGGCCCAGCGCGCCAGCTCCTTCTTCACGTAGGCGCCGTATTCCTGCGGCGTGGAGCCCAGCGGCTCGGCGCCCTGCAGCGCCAGGCGCTCGCGCACGTCGGGCGACTTCAGCGCCTTGACGATTTCCGCGTTCAGCTTCTCCACCACCGCGGGCGGCGTGCCCCCGGGCACCATCACGCCCTGCCAGGCGCCCACCTCGAAGCCCGGCATGCCGGACTCGGCCAGCGTGGGCACGTCCGGGAACAACGTCATGCGCTTGGCGGTGGTCACGGCGAGCATCTTCAGGCGCTTGTCGCGCACGAAGCTCATCACCGAGTTGACGGTGTCGGTCATGAACTGGATCTGGTTGCCCACCAGGTCGACGTCGGCCGGCGCACTGCCCTTGTAAGGCACGTGCGTGGCCTCGATCCCGTTGGCCTGCACGAACTGAAACGCGCCCAGGTGCGTGACGTTGCCGTTGCCCGCCGAGCCGTAAGACAGCTTGCCCGGGTGCGCCTTGGCATAGGCCACGAACTCTTTCACGGTGTTGACCGGAATGGACGGATGCACCACCAGCGCCAGGGGCACCACGGCCACCAGCGCGACGGGGGCAAAGTCTTTCTGCACGTCGTAAGACACGCTCTTGTAGAGCGCAGGGCTCAGCGTGATCGACGAGGTGTTGTACAGGAGGGTGTAGCCGTCGGCGGCGGCCTTGGCGACCACCTGCGCGCCGATGTTGCCGTTGGCCCCGCCACGGTTGTCCACCAGGATGCTCTGGCCCATCTGCTCGCCGAGCTTCTGCGCGAGCACGCGCGCGACCAGATCGGTCGGGCCGCCGGGCGGGAACGGCACGATCATGGTGATGGGCTTGGCGGGGTAGGTGCCAGGGCCTTGCGCGAAGGCGACCGGGCTCGCGAATGCGAAGCCGAGCAGCGCGGCGCTGGTGGCCAGGCTGAACGTGCGTCGATGGGAGGCGCGTTGCGTCGGTGCGATGTCGATGGGCATGTCTTTTTGTCTCCGTTGCTGTTTTTGAAAATCTTGCGCTGCGTGCTGTGCTCAGGCGCCCGTATCGGCGCGGCCCGCGAGCAGCCTGCGTGCGTCGTAGTGCATGACGCAGCGCCCCTGCTGGTTGAACACCTCGATGCGCGAATCGACGATGCCGCGACCACCCTTCGATGTCGGCCGGATGCCGGTCACCTCGACCATCGCCTCGATGCTGTCGCCCACGCGCACCGGCGCATGGATCTTCTGCACCAGCTCGAGCATGGCCAGGCCGGTGCCCTGGATCATGGTTTGCAGGATGAAGCCTTCGATCAGCGTGTAGGTGAGCGCGGCGGGCACCGGGCGCCCGGCGATGGCACTGCCTTCGTACTCTGCGTCGATGAAGATCGCCTCCACCATGCCGGTCACGCCGATGAAGTTGACGAGGTCGGTCTCGGTGATGGTGCGGCGAAAGGTGCGCAGGCGTTGGCCCACCGTCAGGTCTTGCCAGACGAAGCCCTGGCCCAGGCGGGGCAGCGTGGTGAAGTCTGGCGTGCGGTCTGCGGGTGCGTTCATCGAGTTGGTTCCAGGGTGGAGGCAACGGTGGGGTTCAGGGCAGGCGCACGCGCGGCGCCGTCGGCAATCAGTTGTTCGATGTGCGCCGGCAAGAGCCCGGCCGCCGCCAGGCTCTGGCGTGTGTGCTCGCCCAGGCGCGGCGGCATGCCGACCGGTGGGCGCGTGCCGTCGAACTTCACCGGCACGCCAGGGAAACGCATGGCGCCCATGCGCGCGTCTTGCAGTTCTGTGAAGAAGCCGGTGGCCACCAGGTGCGGGTCGTCGGGCAGGTCGTCGAGCCGGCGGATGGGCGCGGCCGGAATCTCCAGCCGCTCGCAGGTGACCAGCCACTGCGCGGTGGTGCCGCGCGCCACGAAGCGCCCGGCCAGCTCCAGCAACTCGCCGATGTGCCGCGTGCGCGCAGCCATGTCGGCAAAGCGTGGGTCGCTCGCCATGCCCGGCTCGCCCACTTCAGTGAAGAAGCGCTGCCAGTGCTGGGTGGTGTACGGCATCATGCAGATGTGCCCGTCGGCCGTGCGCCAAGGGCGGCGCCACGGCGTGAGCACACGCGGGTAGCCGGCGCCGGCCAGCGGCGGCTCGAAGTGCCGGCCGTACAGGTGCTCCACCAGGTTGAAGGCCACCATGGTCTCGAACATCGGAATTTCCACGAAGCAGCCGCGGCCCGTGCGCTCGCGCTGGAACAGCGCCGCAAGAATGGCCTGCGCGCCGACCAGCGCGCAGGTCTTGTCGGCCGCAATCGTCGGCAGGTAGCGCGCCTCGCCGCCCTGCTGCTCCATGAGCGCGGACAGGCCCGACATGCCCTGAATCACATCGTCATAAGCCGGCCGCCCCGCGTACGGCCCGCCCTGCGCAAAGCCGTGCAGGCCGGCGTACACCAGGCGCGGAAAGCGGGCGGTGAGCGTGTCGGGGTCGATGCCCAGCGGCGCTAGCTTTTGCGGCCGCATGCTGTGCATGAACACGTCTGCGTCGGCCAGCAGCGCCATGAGCGCGTCGCGCGCGGCGGGGCGCTTCAGGTCGAGCACCACGCTCTTCTTGCTGTGGTTGCTTCCCAGGAACACGGCCGACATGCCGGCCTCCGTGGCCGGGCCGGTGTGGCGGGTGGAGTCGCCTTCGGGCGGCTCTATCTTGATGACCTCGGCGCCGTAGTCGGCCAGCGTCTGGCTGGCCAACGGCCCGAACACCACGCTCGACAGGTCGAGCACTTTCACACCTTGCAGGGGCAGCATCGTCTGGTTGTCTCCTGCGCCCATTCTGGGAAAGCGCAGCGTTGCCGTCCAATATCAAATTCCCGCTCTGTGATACCTTTTGGAGATCATGGACACACGCCAGTTGCGCCACTTCATCACCCTGGCCGAGACGCTGAACTTTCACCGCGCGGCCGAGCGGCTGCACATGGCGCAGCCGCCGCTGTCGGCTTCGATACGCCGGCTCGAAGAGCAGGTGGGCGTGCCGCTGTTCGTGCGCAACCGGCGCGGCACCGAGCTCACGCCGGCCGGCGCGGCGGCGCTGGAGAACGCGCGGCGCGCGGTGTTCCACAGCGAGCAGTTCGCACTGGCGGCACAGGCCGCCGCGCGCGGAGAGGCGGGCACGCTGCGCGTGGGCTTCGTGGGCTCGGCCACCTATGCGCTGATGCCGCGCGTGCTGCCGAGTTTTCGCGCGCGTTACCCGGGGGTGCATCTGGAACTGGCCGAGTCGACCACAGCGCGCATCGTGGCGATGGTGGAAAGCGGTGACGTCGACGTGGGGCTGGTGCGCTTTCCCATCGGGCGCGCGTGCAAGGCGCGCATCTTTCCGGTGGAGCGCGACGTGTTCATGGCGGCGCTGTCGGTCGACCACCCGCTGGCGCGGCGCAGGCGGCTCACGCTGGCCGACCTAGCCAGTGAAACCTTCGTGATGTACGGCGCCATGGAAGTGCCCGGCCTGCATGCCGCGGCGCTGCTGGCGTGTCAGCAGGCAGGCTTCATACCCGACGTGCAGCAAGAGGCGGTGCAGGTGCAGACGCTCATCAGCCTGGTGGAAAGCGGCCTGGGCGTGGCGCTGGTGCCTTCGGTGGCGGCGCGGCACGTGGCGCGCAACATCGTCTTCAAGAAGCTGGCTGGGCCGGGCGCGCAAACCGCCATCGGCATTGCGCTGGCGTTGCCGCCGGCCGGGCAGACGTCCGCCGCGCAGCGCTTTCTGGAGAGCGTTTTGGAGCAGCCGCGCGACTGAAAAAAAGGCGCTCTGCACGGCGCCAGGTCAGGCTTTGGTCAGCTCTTTTTCAGGCGGTCTTTGCCCTTGCCATCACTGCCACGCTTGCTAATTCACAGCTAAGTCTTTTGCCTTTCGACTGACACAGGGCAAACCTAGATTCGTTCGCGGTCCACAGCGCCGGCGCACACCGTGCCGTGCCTGGTTCATGCCCCTCATCACGTTGAAAGAAGAAATTGAAAGCCACTCCAACCATCAGATCCGGCTTGCTGTATCCCACCTTGAGCGTGCTGGCAGCCTCGCTGCTGGCCGCGTGCGGCGGCGGCGGTGACGGCCCGGGCCAGATCGTGTTCCCGCCCGTCGCCAGCCAGCCGGCCGGCCCGACCACCACCGTGAGCGGCGTGTTCACCGCCAGCGCCCTCAAGCCCGGCAGCAGCACCGACCCGGTCATCAACGCTGGCTACTACGCCGGTGCCACCGTCTGCGTGGACACCAACGGCAACGGCCGCTGCGACACCGGCGAGCCCGCCGCCGTCACCGACGCCAACGGCAAGTTCAGCCTGTCGCTGCCCGCCGCGTCGGCACTCATCGCCGACATTGGCACCAACGCCAAGAACACCGCCACCAACACCAACGTGCCCACGCGCGAAGTGCTGCGCGTGATGCTCGACCAGGTGCAGGAGCAAGGCACAGCCGTGGTGGTCAGCCCCCTGTCTTCCGAAGTGGCGCGCCTGGTGGAAGCCAACAGCACCAGCTACGCCGTGGAAAAGCAGAACCTGGCCACGCGCCTGGGCGTGCCGGTGGCTTCGCTGCTGGGCGACGCCAATGCCGCCAGCGGCAGCGTGCAGACCGCCCTGCTGAGCGAAGCCAACGCACTGAACAACCGCTTTGCCTACGCCACCACCAAGCTGGACCGCGCAGACAAGTTTCCCGATGCGCTGGCCACCGCAGGCGGCGATCCGCGCCTGACCGGCATGGCCGGCGTGACCACCGCCACCGCCAACGTTGCGGACAACCGCAAGGCCATCACCTTCCTGCAGTCGCAGCAGGCGGCGTTCACGGTGGAAGGCGTTCCGCGCTACGACAACATCTTCATCGTGATGCTGGAGAACAAGGCCACGATGTCGATCCTGAACTCGGCCTACGCGCCCAAGATCAACGGCTACCTGAAGGCCGGCAACCAGCTCGTGAGCTACTACGCCACCGGCAACCCGAGCGAGCCCAACTACACGGCCCTGGGCGGTGCGGACGACTGGGGCATCACCGACGACGCGCAGTGGAACTGCGATGCCACAGGCGCCAACGCGGTGCAAGACACGCCCACGCCAGACAACACCCAACCCGGCCTGAGCAAGTCGCCGTTTGCAGCCACCTGCACACAGGCAGCCGCCGTGAACCACAACATCGTGGGCCGGCCCAACCTGTTCAACGCCATCACCAAGGCCGGCCTGACCTGGCGCACGTACAGCGAGTCGATGAACCCGGGCCAGGACTTCCGCACCGACAGCGTGGCCGACGCCGCCGTCACCGCGAAGGACAACGTCTACGCGCCGGGCGCACTGGGCGGCAACGCCACGACCATTGGCGACGCCACGCTCACGCTGCCGCTGCCGGCGGGCCTGTACAAGACCAAGCACCACCCCGGCATGGCCTACCAGAACGTGCGCAGCGCGCCCGAGTGGAAGTACAGCAACCGCACCATGGGCGGCGGCCAGTGGGACGCGATGCTGAAGAACAGCGCCGACTACACCATTCCCGCAACCTACGACTACGACCAGCTCGGCACCGACCTGGCCAGCGGCAACGTCGGCAACCTGAACTTTCTGGTGCCCGACCAGTGCGACGACATGCACGGCATCAGCGTGAAGGGCACCAACGGCGCCGCCGCTACCGGCACCGCGAGCGACTGCAGCAGCGTGGCGAACAACGTGTCGGCCACGGCCGTGTCGCCGATCATCACGCGCGGTGACAACTACGTGGACTTCACGGTCAAGCGCATCCAGGCGTCCGCGTTGTGGAAGAACCCGCAAAAGCGCGTGGCCATCGTGCTGATGTTCGACGAAGGCAATGCGACCAGCGGCTTCAACTCCTGCTGCGGCTGGAACCCGTTGAAGGGCAGTGACCCGGCGCACCCCGTGCGGCCGCTCACGCAAAACGCAGACGGCACCTGGGCCATCGACGCAAGCATCAACAACTACCAGGTGGGCAACCGCGGGCACGGCGAGAGCATCTTCGGCATTCTGACGAACCAGGCCAACGCACCCAAGGGCGTGTCGGACAGCGACGCTTACAGCCACTTCTCGTTCGTGCGCACGCTGCAGGACATGTTTCAGCTGGCCGACCCGGTCGTCGACAACTCGTACATGAACCGCTCCAAGTACACGGAGGCCTTCATCTCCGCGAACATCATGAATCTGCCGGACTTCGCAGGCAGCGCGGACACGCACTTCGACAGCGTGCGGCCGATCAACCATGCGTTCGTGATTCCCGCGGGCTACACGCAGAAGCAGTCGGGTGACGTGTCGACCACGGCGCAGGTGGGGCCGGACGCCAACCAGCTCAATGTGTGGTCGCTGAAGCAATGAGGAAGCACCGTTCAGGCCCGCAAGGGCCGGCGGTGACGCGCGCGGGCCGGCTTGCGCTGGCCCTGTGCGCGGCGGGCATCGCGGCTGCGATGCTCGCCGCGTGCGGCGGCAGCAGCGGCAACGGTTCCGCCGCCGCGCTGCCGGCGGGCACGACGCCCGCGGCGAGCGGCACAGCCGCGGCAGCACCCGCCGCTTCCAGCACGCTGAGCCTTGCGGCGCAGGTGGGCCAGAAGATGTTCTTCGACAAGAACCTCTCGGGCTCCGGTGCGCTGTCGTGCGCCAGCTGCCACGACCCGGCGCATGCGCATGCACCGGCCAACGACCTATCGGTGCAGTTGGGCGGTGTGCACATGGACCAGGCCGGCCTGCGCGCCGTGCCGTCGCTGCGCTACAAGGACATCACCCCGCCCTACGCCGACCTGCTGGACAACCCCGACGGCATCAGCGTGCCCGGCCCTGGCGGCGGCTTCACGGCGGACGGCCGCGCCGACACGCTCGCCGCGCAAGCCCGCATTCCATTGGTCGACCCGCTGGAGATGGCCAATGCCAGCAGCACCGACGTCGTGAAGAAGCTGCAGGCCGCCGACTACGCACCGCTCATGGTCAAGGCCTTCGGCGAGAAGACATTCGACGACAGCGACGCTGCGTTCGCCCATGCGCTGCAGGCCTTGCAGGCCTACCAGCTGGAGGACAACAGCTTTCATCCGTACAGCAGCAAGTTCGACCTGTACGCCAGCAACAAGATCGGCGGCTCGCTCACGCCGGCCGAAACGCGCGGGCTGAAGGTGTTCACCAACCCGAACACCGCCAACTGCGCCTCGTGCCACTACCAGGGCGCGGGTCTGAACGGCAGCTCCGCGCTGTTCACCGACTTCTCCTACGAGGCGATCAGCGTGCCGCGCAACGCAGGCATTGCCGCCAACAACGACCTGAAGTACTTCGACATGGGCGTGTGCGGCCCGCTGCGCACCGACCATGTGCCGGCCACGCCCAACGCCGCCAACAGCTTCTGCGGCATGTTCAAGGCGCCCACCCTGCGCAATGTGGCGACGCGCACGGCCTTCTTTCACAACGGCGTGATGCATTCGCTGGAACAGGTCATTCGCTTCTACAACACGCGCGACACGCAGCCCGAGCTCTGGTATCCCACCGTGGGCGGCACACCGAAGGCGAAGAACGACGCGGGCTTTCCGGGCTACGGACTCATCACCACGCAGTACACGGGCGGCAAGGTGCAGAAGTACAACGACCTGCCGGCGGCCTACGCGGCGAACATCGACACACAACTGCCGATGGACGGACGCGCCGCGGGCGCCGCGCCGCCGATGTCCGAACAAGACATCACCGACCTGATCTGCTTTCTGAACATCCTGAGCGACGCGGACACCAAACCGGCCACGCCCGCAAAGCCGGGTGCCTGCGTCAACTGAACTCCTCTCTTTCTTTTGCGATATGAACAAGAAAAAAATCTCCCTGCCGCTGGGCGCCGCCACCCTGGCGGGGCTCGCCTTTCTCGCCCTGCTCACAGGGTGCGGACCCCATCAGCCCGAAGCCAACCTGCAGAACCTGACGGCAGCGATGAACGCCTACCTGGCCAAGAAAGGCGACCTGTGCCTGGGCAAGACGCAGTGGCCCATCGACGTGCCGCAGCGCGAGGTCGGCACGCGCGCACGCAACGCGGTGCAGATGCCGGTTCTGGAACATGTGGGGCTGGTGAGCGCGTCCACGGCGCAGGTCGAAGAGGCCAGGGAAGGCGAACAACCGGCCTCCGTGACCGTCACGCGCTACGTGCTGACCGAGGAAGGCAAGAAATACCTTCACACGCGCGAGACCCAGGGCGACTTCTGCGCCGCCCACCTGACGCTGGACAAGGTGGTGGGTTGGGAAGCGCGCAAGGACGAACACGACGCGAAGGACCCGAAAGAAGCGTCCGCCGTCGTCGTCACCTACACCTACAAGATCGACGCCGCGCCGTGGACCGGCGATGCCGATGTGCAGAAGGCGTTTCCGATGGTCGAGCGCGTGGTGCGCGGGGCCGGCACCATGCAGCTGAAGCAGAACTTCAAGCGCACCGACAGCGGCTGGGTGCCGGAGGGCGTCTGAACCCGATGGACACGGTGCTTCGCTTCTCGCCCGCGTTGAGCGACTGGGTGCTGCACAACCTGCGCGAAGGTTGCACGCCCGCACAGGTGGTCGAGGCCATGCGCGCGCAAGACATGCCACCCGAAGCGGCCACGGCCATCGTCGACGCCTTCGTGTTCGCGCTGCGCACGGGCAGCCCGGTGCCCACCGATTCGGTCACGGTGGCACCGGCGTACCACTACGAGCCCTCGCGGCTGCCGCCGGGCACGACGATCCGCACGGCCGACCGCCTGGTGCGCGTGGCCGCGCGCGCCGCTCAGCCGGCCATGGCGGTGCTCAACGACGTGTTCAGCGCGCAGGAATGCGAGGAGCTGATCGCGCTGGCCAGGCCGCGGCTTGCGCCTTCGACCACTGTCGATCCGCTGACCGGGCGCAACCGCGTGGGCGAACAGCGAAGCAGCCAGGGCATGTTCTTCAGGCTGCGCGAAAACGCCTTCATCGCGCGGCTCGACGAGCGTGTGTCCGCCCTGATGAACCTGCCGGTGGAGAACGGCGAGGGCTTGCAGGTGCTGCACTACCCGGCCGGCGCGCAGAGCATGCCGCACTTCGATTTTCTGGTGCCTTCGAACGCGGCCAACCAGGCCTCGCTGGCGCGCAGCGGACAGCGCGTGAGCACGCTCGTGAGCTACCTCAACGAGGTGGAAGAAGGCGGCGAAACGGTGTTTCCGCAAACCGGCTGGTCGGTGTCGCCACAACGCGGCAGCGCGGTGTACTTCGAGTACTGCAACAGCCTGGGGCAGCTGGACCATGCCTCGCTGCATGCAGGCGGGGCCGTGGTGCGCGGGGAGAAATGGGTCGCGACGAAGTGGATGCGGGAGCGGCGGTTTGTGTCTGAAGGAAGCACCTGAGCCGCGGAGCGTGGAGCGGGTTCGTGGAGTGGTGGTGGACGGGTGGGGACCGTGAATTGAGCGCCCGATAGGTATCGATTTGACTTTTTTTTAGATATATCTAAAATACTTTCGATACACACCAGTAAGGACACCCACCATGCGACATTTCCACCTCGACCATCACCACTGCCGCACCGAGCGCGGCGAACATGAAGATGGCCTCTCGGGCGGCCGCGGACACCGTGGCGGGCGCGGCGGCGGCGGCGGACGCGTGTTCGGCCACGGCGGCCTGCGCTTCGTGCTGCTGCAACTCATCGCCGACAAGCCGGCCCACGGCTACGAGCTCATCAAGGCCATCGAAGACCGCCTCGGCGGCAGCTACGCACCCAGCCCCGGCGTGGTCTACCCCACGCTCACGCTGCTCGAAGAGCTGGGCCACCTCAGCGTGGAGACCGCCGACGGCGGCGGGCGCAAGCGCTACAGCATCACGCCCGGCGGCCAGGAGTTTCTGGCGGCCAACCGCGAAATGGCCGACGCCATGATGGCCCGCATGACGGGCGGCGTGGACGGTGCCGGCCCGCGCGGCGGCCGCCCGCCGCAAGTGACGCGCGCCATCGAGAACCTCAAGCTCGCGATGCGCATGCGCCTGTCGGGCACGGCGCTCACCGAGCAGCAGGCGCACGACTTCGCGGCCGTGCTCGACAGCGCGGCGCAGCAGATCGAAAAGATCTGAGCCACACACATCCCGCGCATTCATCCGCCGCCGCGCGCCTCTCCAATCTCAACCCGCCTGCTCACCCAAGGCCCATGCAATGACCGACTCCAGCACTTCAACTGCTACAGCTCCTTCCACCGCGCCCGACCGCACGCCGCGCCGGGTGCGTCACGACCTGCGTTTTCGCCAGCTCACCGTGAAGACCGTGCAGCGCGTCACGCCGCACCTGGTTCGCATCACCCTCACCGGCGCCGACCTCGCAGGCTTCACCAGCCCGGGCTTCGACGACCACGCGAAGATCTTCTTTCCCGATGCCGCCACCGGCCAGCTCACGCTGCCCACCGCCGGCCCCGACGGCCCGGTGTGGCCCGCCAGCGGCCGACCGACCATGCGCGACTACACGCCGCGCCGCCACGACGCTGCCGCGGGCACGCTGGAAATCGACTTCGCGCTGCACGACGCCGGCCCCGCCACGCAGTGGGCCGAGCAGGCCAAGCCCGGCGACACGCTGGGCGTGGGCGGCCCGCGCGGCTCGTTCATCGTGCCGACCGAATTCGACTGGCACTTGCTCGTCGGCGACGACACGGCGCTGCCCGCCATCTCGCGCCGCCTGGCCGAGCTGCCGGCCGGTGCGCGCGTGGTGGTGCTGGCGGAAGTCGACAGCGAAGCCGACGAAATAGCGTTCGACACGCAGGCCGCGCTCACGCTGCAATGGGTGCACCGGCGTGGCGCCGCGCCGGGCACGAGCGCCGTGCTGGTCGACGCACTGAAGGCCGCGACGCTGCCGGCCGGCGACTTTCATGCGTGGGTGGGTTGCGAATCGGCCATTGCCAAGGCGCTGCGCGCGCACCTGGTGGGCGAGCGCGGCGCGAATCCGAAGTGGACGCGGGCCTCGGGCTACTGGCGCCGCGGTGCGCAAGCGACGCACGATTCGCACGACGAGTGACGTGTTTGTCTTGCTCCTTCCCCTCCCGGGGGCAGGCTGGGATGGGGGCAAGCGGCGTTCGACACACCGCTGGCGATTGATACGCCGCAAGCCCCCACCCCTGCCCTCCCCCGGGAGGGGAGGGAGAAAAACCGGAGTCAGTGCGGCACTTCAGTCGGCCCCGTCGCCCCTGCATTGCGCCGCGGGCTCTTGATGAGCAGCAGCAGCGGAATCGCCAGCACCGTGATCACCATCATGATCCCGAAGTCATCCAGGTAGCCGATCAGCGCGCCCTGGCGCGTCACCTCTGCATTCAGCAACGCAAGTCCCGTCATGGTGTCGGGCGACATCATCTGCGGCAGCGTGGCCAGTGCCGGGTTGCCCGGCGCCACGGTGGCGGCAATCTGCGCATGCGCCTTGCTCGAGCCTTCGGTCAGCAGCGCCTGCACGATCGAGATGCCCACGCTGCTGCCGATGTTGCGCAGCAGGCTGAAGATGGGCGTGCCCTGGTTGCGCAGCCTTGGTGCCAGCGTGGCGAAGGTGGCCGTGGACAACGGCACGAAGGTGAAGCCGATGCCCAGCCCCTGAATGAAGCCCGACATGATGATCAGGCTGCTGTCCATCTGCAGCGTGAGCCGCGTCATCTGGTAGAGCGAAAAGGCCGTCAGGCCGAAGCCCACCGCCATGATCGCGCGCACGTCGATGCGCTGCACCAGCCGGCCCACGATGATCATGGCAATCATCGTGCCCACGCCGCGCGGCGCGGTCACCTCCCCGGTGTAGATCACCGGATAGCCCATGAGCCCTTGCAGAAAATTGGGCAGCAGCGCCATGGTCGCGAACAAGATCATGCCGACGATGAACGCGAACAGCAGGCCGGTAACGAAGTTGCGGTCTTTGAGCAAGTCGCGGTCGAAGAACGACACGCCCTGCACCGTCCAGGTGTGAACCACGAAGAAGCCGAAGGCCACCAGCGCGGCGGCGGCTTCGAGCTTGATTTCCCACGAGTCGAACCAGTCGAGCTGCTCGCCCCGGTCCAGAAACAGCTGCAGCATGCCGATGGCCAGGCTCAGCGTGACAAAGCCGAAGATGTCGAGCTTCTCGCCCTGCGGCCGGCTCTCCGGCAAGTACCGCGCAATGCCCCAGAACGCGAAGATGCCCACCGGCAGGTTGATGAAGAACACCCAGCGCCAGTCGAAATTTTCGGTGAGCCAGCCGCCCAGCAGCGGCCCCAGGATGGGCCCGACCATGATGCCCGCGCCCCAGATGGCCATGGCCTGGCCGACCTTCTCGCGCGGGTTGATGTCCAGCAGCACCGCCTGCGACAGCGGCACCAGCGCCGCGCCAAAAACGCCTTGCAGCAGCCGCGCCGCCACGATGCCGACCAGCGAGGTCGCCAGCCCGCACAGCGCCGAAGCCGCTGTGAAGCCGATCACGGAGATGATGAACACGCGCCGCCTGCCCCAGTGGCCGCACAGCCAGCCCGTGAGCGGCAGCGCGATGGCCGAGGCCACGATGTAAGAGGTGAGCACCCAGGTGATCTGGTCCTGCGAGGCCTGCAGGCTGCCCTGCATGTGGGGCAGCGCGACGTTGGCAATTGTCGTGTCCAGCGCCTGCATGATGGTCGCCAGCATGATCGACACGGTGATCATGCCCTTGTGCGGCACGGTGGTTCCGGGGGCGACGCTCATGGCTTTTGCGCCTCGCCCGAGGTGATGCCCGTGAGGCTGCCGCGCACCTTGGTGAGCAGGCTCAAAAGCTGCACGCGCTCGGCTTGCGAGAGCACCGCCATCACGCGGGCGTTGAGCCCGTCGCTGATGCTGAGCGCGGCGTCCAGCGCTTTCTCGGCGCTGGGCTCCAGATGGATTTTGTTGACGCGGCGGTCGGTGGCGCTGGGTTCGCGGCGAATCCAGCCCGCCGCGGCCATGCGGTCGCACAGGCCCGCCACGGCCATGGGGGTGAGGCCGAGCCGCTGCGCGAGTTCGGCCTGCGAGAGCGGCTCGTCTTCGTCGTGCATGGCCAGCACGCCGAGCAGGCGGCATTGGGCGCTGGAGAGTCCGATGCGTTCGCGCGCGAGGCGGTCGAACTCTTCGCCATAGAGCTTCGCCACGTTCTTGACGAGGAAGCCGAAGCGCTGCGTGAAGTCCCTTTTCATAAGGGACTAGATTATCTACATGTTTATTAGTTTGGAATTAGCGCGCAGGCGCTGTCCTGAGCGGCCGGAAGAACGCTCGCAGTTCTTGAGCCAGCAGTTCGGGTTGCTCCATGGCCGCGAAATGCCCGCCCTTGGGCATCACCGTCCAACGTGCGACGTTGTAGCCGCGCTCCACCCAGGAACGCGGCGGCATCGGCAGTTCGTGCGGAAACTGTGCCACGCCGAGCGGCGGCGCCACGGTTTCACCGCGTTGCAGATGCACCGGACGCAAGCTGTTCTCCCGGTACAGGCGCAGCGTTGAATCGGCCGTTCCGCTGAACCAGTAAAGACAGACATTGGTCAGCAGCGCATCAAAGCCAAACAGTTTCTCGACATCGCCATCGCAGTCGCTCCAGGCCTGGAACTTTTCGAGCATCCATGCCGCAAGCGCGACCGGTGAATCCATCAGCCCATATGCCAGCGACAAAGGCTTGGTAGCCTGCACATGGCTGTAAGCCCCTTCCGCCTTGGCCCATGCCTCCATACCAGAAAGAAAACCTTGTTCTTCCGGGCTGATTGACGGCAGCCCGTCGCCCGATGGAGGGCGATAGCTGCCGGGAATGAAGTTGAGATGCAGACCCGCTACCCGCTCTGGATAGCGTTGCGCCAGCCACGTCGACACACTTGCGCCCCAATCACCGCCCTGCGCCCCATAGCGCGCGTAGCCCAGTCCCGCCATCAGCTCCGCCCAAAGTGCAGCAATTCGATGCGGCCCGAAGCCGGGCCGATCGGGTGCTTGCGAAAAACCGTAGCCTGGAAGTGATGGCACAACGACATCAAAGGCATCGGCGGGATCGCCGCCGTGTGCACCCGGGTCGACGAGCAACGCAATGATGCGCTCCATCTCGGCAAACGAGCCCGGCCATCCGTGTGTCATGACCAAGGGCATCGGGTCGGGGCCATGGCCGCGCTGGTGAACGAAATGGATCTTCAGCCCGTCGATCTCCGCGAGGAAATGAGGCAACGCATTGAGTCGCGCCTGTTGCGCGCTCCAATCGAAGTCCTCGATCCAGTAGTGCGCCACGCGCTGCATGAACGCGAGGCTCGTCCCCTCATCCCAGTCCGACGCATGCATCGCCGAAGGCCACCGCGTGGCGCGGATTCGCTGACGCAGGTCGTCGACGCGCGCAGGATCGATATCGATGATGAAGGGACGTGTTTGCATAGTCAGAGCCAGCCGGCCTTGCGGAACCGGTAATACAGGTAGCCGCAGGTGCTCACGATCAGCACCAGCGCCACCGGATACCCATAGCGGAATTTCAGCTCCGGCATGTGCTCGAAGTTCATGCCCCAGATGCCGGCAAACGCGGTGCACACCGCGAAGATGCTGGCCCAGGCCGCGAGCCGCTTGGTGACCTCGCTCTCTTCGATGGTCACCATCGAGAGGTTCACCTGAATGGCCGTGCCGATGGTGTCGCGCATCGCGTCGATCGAGCCGTTGATGCGCCCCAGGTGGTCGCCCACGTCGCGAAAGTACTCCTGCGAGCTCATGCAGATCTGCGGCACCCGCCCGCCGTGCATCTTGCCGGCAGCCTCCAGCAGCGGCGCCACCGCGCGCTTCAGAATCATGCTGCGGCGCTTCAGGTCGTAGAGCTGCTTGATCTTGTCGCGCGCCGCGCCGCCCTGGCCAAAGATCTGCTGCTCGATGGACTCCAGCTCCACCTCCAGCGCATCGATCACCGGAAAGTAGCGGTCAACCACCGCGTCCATCAGCGCATACAGCACAAAGCCCGCGCCGTTGCGCAGCAGCTCGGGCTCGCGCTCGCAACGCTCGCGCACGCCCAGAAAACCCTGCTTGCTGCGGTTGCGCACCGACAGCACATAGTTGCTGCCCACGAACACGTCGACCTCGCCCACGTTGGTGCAGTGCTCGCCCTCGGCCGAGGGCTCGACCAGGTGCATCACCACGAAGAGCGAGTCGCCGTACTCCTCCACCTTCGGGCGCTGGTGGCCGTGGTGGGCGTCTTCCACCGCCAGCGGGTGCAGGCCGAACTCCATCTGCATGTGGTCGAGCTCTTCGTTGGAGGGGTCGCTCAGCGCCACCCACACGAAGCACCCTGGCCGGGTGATGTACTCGCTGATGTCGTCGACCTCAATGTCGGCCAGCTTGGCGCCGTTTTCGTAGGCTACGCAGTTGATCAGCATCGGTGCGCGTCCTGGGTCAGTCTTGCGGGTCGGTCTCGGCCAGCCGGGCGGTGGCGAGCAGGGAGGCCTCGATGGCCTGCGTTTCGCTCTTGAGCAGGGCGAGCCCTCTTTCGGCGAAGGCGGTGTGGCCCGCCACGTCGGCCCACAGGCTGGCCGCGGCTTCGGAGCAGGTGAGCGACGCGAAGCGGATGCGGCCCTTGGCCAGGTCGACGAAGCGCTGCTCGCGCAGCGGGTCGGCCCGGTCCCAGGCGCCACCGATGAGCACGCGCTTGCCGCGCTTGATGCGCGGTTCGCGCTCGGCGAAGAAGGGCAGCTTTGCGGAGAGCCAGCCCGGCAGACCGGTGGTCAGTGCGGTGTCGAAGTCGGAAGGCGCGGGGTGCGCCTTGGCAAATTCGCGCAGGGTGCCGAGCGCATAGAGCACCGGGTCCTTGGAGCCGGCCGCGCCGCCTTCCACGGGCCGAATGACCGACGGGCCGTTGCCCGCGCGCCCTTCGGGCCGTTTCGACTTGCGCAGGTCGGCCAGTTGGGCCGGCGACATGCAGAGGTACAGCGCCGCGAGTTCGGCGGGCAGTGTGGCGGTGTCCGGCAGCGCGTGCGCTTCAGGGCCTTTGATTTCATCCAGCGGGGCCATGGGCGCCTTGTTCTTCACGCGGGGTTTGCGCTTGCGGATTTTAGAACTGTGGAATGGAGCGGGATGTTGGGGAAGCCGGCGGGGTTTGGGTGGCTTGCCTCATGGATCGGTATGGCGGCATGGGTATGCCACAAACTTCACGACAAGCGGGGTCGAGAAGGGGGCGCGCGGTGCGAAGGCAACCAAGCCCTGCCGACAATCGACCGCAGGAAACGACCATGAACACCGACACCACAGTCCACCACGTCACCCAGCCTGGCGCCAACATCTTTCTCGAATTGGGTTTTGCGCCAGCCGAGGCAGAGCGCCTGCAGGCCGCGTCGCAACAGCAGATCGACGACGCACGGGTCGAAATGCCCGGCCGCATCGGCAAGCCGACCAAGCCGAACGTCGGCTGACCCTCCACCCGTCCCCGATAATCCCCCGAGTGAAAACGACGACTGCCCCACCCACCCCCTCGACCAGCGACTTCTCCGGGCACACGCCCATGATGGCGCAGTACCTAGGCCTCAAGGCCGACCATCCAGACACCCTGCTGTTCTACCGGATGGGCGATTTCTACGAGCTGTTCTGGGCTGACGCCGAAAAAGCCGCGCGCCTGCTCGACATCACCCTCACCCAGCGCGGCCAGTCGGCCGGCCAGCCGGTGGTGATGTGCGGTGTGCCCTTCCATGCGGTCGATACCTACTTGGCGCGCCTCATCAAACTGGGCGAATCGGTCGCCATCTGCGAGCAGGTGGGCGAGGTCGGCGCCAGCAAGGGGCCGGTCGAGCGCAAGGTGATGCGCGTGGTGACGCCCGGCACGCTGACCGACTCCGAGCTGCTCAGCGACAAGACCGAATCTCTGCTGCTCGCGGTGCACGCGGGCACGCGCAATTTCTGCGGCCTGGCCTGGCTCAGCGTGACCGGCGCCGAGCTGCGGCTGGCCGAGTGCCCCGCCGACGCGCTGGAAACCTGGATCGCCCGCATCGCGCCCAGCGAGCTGCTGTACAGCGCCGAGGTCACGCCCGCCTTCGAGCAGCGCCTGAAGGCCGCGCGCAGCGCCACGCCGTTCACGCTGTCGATTCGCCCCGCTTGGCAGTTCGACGGCGGCCTGGGCGAGCGCAAGCTCAGCGAGCAGATGGGCAGCAACAGCCTGGCCGCGTGGAACGCCGAATCGCTCACCAACGCCCACGCCGCCGCCGCCGCGCTGCTGGGCTATGCCGAGCACACGCAGGGCCGCGCGCTCTCTCACGTGCAGCGCCTGTCGGTGGAGCGCGATGGCGACCTGATCGAGCTGCCGCCCACCACGCGGCGCAACCTGGAGCTGGTGCAAACGCTGCGCGGCGAAGAGTCGCCCACCATGTTCTCGCTGCTCGACACCTGCATGACCGGCATGGGCAGCCGCCTGCTGAAGCGCTGGCTGCTGTCGCCGCGGCGCGACCGCTCCGAGGCGCAGGCGCGGCTCGAAGCCATTGGCGCGCTGCAATCCACGGTGCTCGGCGGCACGGCCGCACCCTGGCGCACGCTGCGCGAGCAACTGAAGAACACCAGCGACGTGGAACGCATTGCCGCGCGCATCGCGCTTCGCCAGGTGCGCCCGCGCGAGCTGGTGGCGTTGCGCCTGGCGCTGTCGAAGGCGGAGCAGCTCGCGCCCTTGCTGCCCGCGTCCGCAGACCTGCTGGGCCGCATCACCGAACGCCTGGCGCCGCCGCCCGGTTGCGCCGACCTGCTGGTGAGCGCCATCAAGCCCGACCCGTCCGCGCTGGTGCGCGACGGCGGCGTGATCGCCACCGGCCATGACGCCGAGCTCGACGAGCTGCGCGCCATCAGCGACAACTGCGACGACTTCCTGCTCAAGCTCGAAGTGAGCGAGCGCGAGCGCACCGGCATCAGCAACCTGCGGGTGCAATTCAACCGGGTGCACGGCTTCTACATCGAGGTGACGCAAAGCGCGCTCTCCAAGGTGCCCGACAACTACCGCCGCCGCCAGACGCTGAAGAACGCCGAGCGCTTCATCACCCCGGAGCTGAAAACCTTCGAGGACAAGGCCCTGAGCGCGCAAGACCGCGCGCTGGCGCGCGAGAAGTGGCTGTACGAGCAGCTGCTCGACGCGCTGCAGCCCTCGGTGAGCGCGCTCACGCAGCTGGCCACCGGCATTGCCACGCTGGACGCGCTGTGCGCGCTGGCCGAGCGCTCGCACACGCTGCACTGGCACGCGCCCAGCTTCGTGTCGCACCCGTGCATCGAGATTTCTCAAGGCCGCCACCCGGTGGTGGAGGCGCGGCTGGCCGAAAAGTCGTCGGGCGGCTTCATCGCCAACGACACGCAGCTTGGGCCGCAGCAGCGCATGCAGGTCATCACCGGTCCCAACATGGGCGGCAAGTCGACCTACATGCGGCAGGTGGCCATCGTGGTGCTGCTGGCGTCCATCGGGTCGCACGTGCCCGCCGCGGCATGCCGGCTGGGGCCCATCGACGCGATTCACACCCGCATTGGCGCGGCGGACGACCTGGCTAATGCGCAGTCGACCTTCATGCTGGAGATGACCGAGGCCGCGCAGATTCTGCACAGCGCCACGGCCCAGTCGCTGGTGCTGATGGACGAAATTGGCCGCGGCACCAGCACCTTCGACGGGCTGGCGCTGGCCGCGGGCATCGCGGCCCAGTTGCACGACCGCAGCAAGGCCTTCACGCTGTTTGCCACGCACTACTTCGAGCTGACCGAGTTTCCGGCCACGCACCATGGTGCGGTGAACATGCACGTGAGCGCCACCGAGGCGGGCCGCGACATCGTGTTTCTGCACGAAATGCAGCCCGGCCCGGCCAGCAAGAGCTACGGCATTCAGGTGGCGCGGCTCGCGGGCATGCCCGCGGCGGTGGTCAACCATGCCCGCCAGGCGCTGGAGGCACTGGAATCGCAGCATGCGCAAACCCGGGCGCAGGTCGACCTGTTCGCACCGCCTCCAGTGGCCGAAACGCCCCTGGCCAGCGCCGTAGAATCCGCGCTGGCTGCACTCGATCCCGACGCCATGAGCCCGCGCGAGGCGCTCGACGCCTTGTACGCCCTTCAAAAACTGAACAAACGCGAACAGGCCACCGGCTGACCGGGCACTGTTCATGCGAGATGAACTCATGACTTATTGCGTAGGCATCAAACTCAACGCCGGCCTGGTGTTCCTGTCCGACTCGCGCACCAATGCGGGCGTGGACCACATCAGCACCTTTCGCAAAATGATCGTCTACGAGCAGCCTGGCGACCGCGTCATGGTGCTGCTGTCTTCGGGCAACCTGAGCATTTCGCAGTCGGTGCGCGAAATCCTGCAAATAGAGGAACTGCGCGAAACCCGTGAAGACGGCACGCCCGGCGACCCCATCACCATCTGGAACGCCAAGAGCATGTTCGACGCCGCCCGCGTGCTGGGCTCGGCGGTGCGCCATGTGTACGACCGCGACGCCGAGGCGCTCAAGCATGCGGGGCTGGACTTCAACGTGTCCTTCATCTTCGGCGGGCAGGTCAAGGGCGAAGGCATGCGCCTGTTCCTGGTGTACGCGGCGGGCAACTTCATCGAAGCCACCACCGAAACGCCGTACTTCCAGGTCGGCGAATCGAAATACGGTAAGCCCGTGCTCGACCGCGTGCTCACCCCCGAGACCCCGCTGGACGAGGCCGCCAAGTGCGCGCTGGTGTCGATGGACTCGACCATGAAGTCGAACCTGTCGGTCGGCCTGCCGCTCGACCTGGTGGTGTACGAGGCCAACAAGCTCGAGACCGACCGCGTGATCTGCATCGACGCCGACAACCCCTACTACCGCATGATGCACAACAGCTGGGGCCAGAAGCTGCGCGAAGTGTTCGACAGCATCGAAGACCCGGTGTGGGACGACAGCCATACCGAGCATCCGCTGAAGATGCCCGCCACCCGCCACGGCGCGCTGCGCAAGATCTCCACGCCCGACGAAAAGCTGATCTGAAAAATGATGCCCCCCGGCTTGCCACTTCGTGTGCTTCGCCACCCCCCGAGGGGGAGGCTTGGCCGCCTTGGGGCGGCCCGGCGGCGGCCATGATGCCCCCGGTCGTTTTCTCGCACGGCAACAGCTTTCCCGCGAGCACCTACCGCGTCGTTCTGGACAGCCTGCGCAACCGCGGCTTCGAGGTCGACGCCGTAGAGAAGTTCGGGCACGACCCGAAGTACCCCGTGACCGACAACTGGCCGCACCTGGTGCAGCAGCTGGCCGACTTCGCCAAGGCGCGGGCCGACCGCGCGGGCGGCCCGGTGTTTCTGGTCGGTCATTCGCTTGGCGGCTTCCTGAGCCTGATGTGCGCGGCCATGCACCCGGAGCTGGCGCGCGGCGTGGTGCTGATCGACTCGCCCATCCTCGGTGGCTGGCGCGCCAACACGCTCAACGTGGTGAAGCGCACGCCGCTCATGAAGAGCATTTCGCCCGGCGCCGTGAGCCGCAAGCGGCGCAACAGCTGGGAGCACCGTGAGGCGGTGTTCGAACACTTCCGCAGCAAGAAGGCGTTTGCGAAGTGGGACGAGCAGGTGCTGCACGACTACATCGACCACGGCACCTTCGACGGCGACAAGGGTGGTGAAGACGGCCGCGAGCTGAGCTTCGACCGCGACGTGGAAACCGCCATCTACAACACCCTGCCCCACAACCTGGGCGCACTGCTGCGCGCGCACCCGCTCAAGTGCAAGGCGGCCTTCATCGGCGGGCGCCAATCGGCCGAAATGAAGCGCGTGGGCATGGCGATGACGCAGCTGGTCACCAAGGGCCGCATCGCCATGATGGACGGCACCCACCTGTTCCCGATGGAAAAGCCGCTGGCAACGGCCGCGGCTGTCGAGGCGGCGCTGCGCAACCTGCTGTGAAGCGGATGGGCCGAGCGCCCATCCTTCACATCACATCCCTTGCGTCACATCCCCTGCGTCACACCGCCGTGACGTGCACCCCGGGCCGCTGCCCCGCATTCCACTTGCCATCCAGCGCCCGCTCGATCTGCGCGGCCAGTTGCAGCAGCAGCCCGTCGTTCGCCTGCGCGGCCTGAGCCTGAATGCCCAGCGGCAGCCCGTTCGCCTGCGCGGCCATCGGCAGCGAGATGCCCGGCAGCCCGCACAGGTTGGACAGCGGCGTGTACGCGAAGTTTTTCCAGAGGTTGGCGAACCAGTCGTACACAGACGGGTTCTGGCTGGTCGTCAGGTACTCGCTGGTGCCCACCTTGGGCGTGGGCAGCGCGGTGATCGGCGTGAGGATGATGTCCCAGCGCTGAAAGAACTCGCCGAAGGCGCGCGAAGTGGTGTTGAACACGGCCTGCATCTTCGAGCGCTCGGTGTAAGAGGTGTTCAGGCCCGCTTCCCAGATCTTGATGTTGATCGGCTCCAGCAGCTCGGCCGGCGGGCGCTCCAGCCCCAGGCGGTGCAGGTGGCCGTCGATGACCTGCGCGAAGTTGCTGATGTAGCAGGTGGTCTGTGCGGCAAAGGCGGTTTGAAAATCGACGTTGGGCAGCACCCACTCCACGTGGTGCCCCAGCCCTTCGAGGAACTTGCCGGTGCGCTCCAACTCGGCCACGAAATGCGGCGTGGCGCGAAAGTCGCCCCACTCGTGCGACAGCGCAATGCGCAGCGGTTTCGGGTCTTTCTTGATGAGCTCGCTGTACGGCTCGGCCGGTGACCAGAAAGGCATGAACTCGCCCGGCGCGCCGCCACGGCAGTGGTCGACAAACGCTGCCGTGTCGCGCACGGTGCGGCTGTGGCAGCCCTGGATCGACACCAGGCCCGACAGGTCCGACAGGCCCGGCGCCAGCGAGAACACGCCGCGCGACACCTTGAGCCCGATGTTGCCGTTCACGCCGGCCGGAATGCGGATGGAGCCGCCGCCGTCGGTGGCGTGCGACAGCGGCAGCACGCCGGCGGCCACGGCGGCCGCGGTGCCGGCGGACGAGCCGCAGGTGGTGTATTCGACGTCCCACGGATTGCGGGTGACGAAGAGCGCGTTCTCTACAGAGCTGCACACGCCGAACTCGGGCGTGGTGCTGCGGCCCATGATGTTGAGGCCGGCCTGGCGCAGTTTTTCGGTAAGAAAGCTGTCGGCTGCGGGGCGGTGGCCTTGCATCATCATCGAGCCGAATTCCTGCAACCGTCCTTTGAGAGTGGGGCCGAGGTCTTTCATGAGGTACGGCAGCCCGGCGAACACGCCTTCGGGGTTCATGCCGTCTTTCAGCGGGTCGGCGACGACGTCGTCGAACACTTCGACCACGGCGTCGAGTTGCGGGTTGACTTTCGCGATGCTGGCGGCGGCTTGCGCGGCCAGTTCGGCGGCCGACACGTCGCCCTTGCGGACCCGTTCAGCCAACGCTATGCCGTCGTGTGCGGCCCATTCGTCCCAGCTCATTGCCAGCGTCATCTGATGCTCTCCATTTCAGTTCAAAAGTAGCGGCGCTTTTTTGGCGCCGCGGGGTTCATGTGTTTTGTTGGCTCTTGTTCAGGGCTGCACTGTTCAGGGCGCGTGCACAGGCCGCCGGGTGCTCCCCTCCGCGAATGTCCCCCGTCGGCGTGAGCGTCGCCCTGAACTACGGCGCCCTGAACGACAGCACCAAAACCGACAGCACCCATCATGCCCACCCGAAGCCAAGCCGAAGAACCATCAGCGTACCCGTGCCTACAAGAATTGTTCCGGTGGGGTCGGTTCGGCGTACCGCGTAGTAGGCCAATGCCGCACCGACAGCAAAAAGTCGTGAGTCACGCCAATCGCCCAGCAAATGCCCATGGCTCAAAAAGACCTCCGGCACCACCATCGCCAGCAACGCCGCCACCGGCGCATGACGCAACCCACGCCACAGCCACGCGGGCAACTTCGGCTCGCTGTCGGGCAACAGAAAAAAACTGCGCGTCAGCACCGTCACCACCACCAACGCACCCACCGCCAACCATACATACACGTCGTGCCCCAGATGCATCAGCGCACACCCCAACGACGGTCCGCCCAAGTGCCGGCGACAAACGCCGTGGCAATGGCCGCGACCACGTTCAGCCCCATCGGCAACCAGGCCGTTGCCAAAGCCACCGCGCCCGCGGCCAATGCCGAGCAACGCACCGCGCGGTCGGTCAGCATGGGCAGCGCGAGCGCCAGCAAGGCCAGCACGCCGATGAAGCGCAAACCCCAGGCCGCCGGAATGGCGTCGGCCAGAAAAATGCCCGCAAGCGACGCGACGTGCCATGCCGCCCAGTTGGTCAGCGCCAGCCCCAGAAAGTAGCCGTGCTGCTGCACGGTCGCGCGCGCCGTGGGTGACGGCTGCGGGTGCCGGTAGACGAACTGCGCATACACCGGGTCGCCCGCCAGGTACGACAACAGCACGCGCGACCACCGGCGGTGCCCGCCGAAGTAACGCCGCCAGTTCACGCTGAACACCACAAAGCGAAGGTTCAGCACGCACGCGGTCGCCACCACCACCCACAGCGGCGCGCCGGCCGCAATGAGCGGCAGGCAGGCCAGCTGCGAGGCACTGGCAAACACCAGCAACGACATCGCCAGGATCACGCCCAGCCCCACGCCGCTCTTGGCCATGGCCACGCCGGCCACCAGGCCCATGGCCATGGTGCCCAGCGCCGCGCCCGCAATGTCGCGCCGCCCCTGGGCGAACGCGCGGCGCCAGGCCGGGTCGTTGGTCGATGTGCGCCAGGCGCTCCACAAGCTCACCACTCGCATTACAGGCACTACAGGCTCGCGAGTTCGGCGCGCGGCGCGGCCGCCAGCAGCCGCCGCGTGTAGTCGTTGGCCGGCGCGTTGAACACCTGGCCCGTGGGGCCCTGCTCCACGATGCGGCCCTGGCTCATCACGATGACGCGGTCGCACAACTGCGCGGCCACGCGCAGGTCGTGCGTGATGAACAGAATGCCCAGCCCCAGGTCGCGCTGGATCTCGCGCAACAGGTCGAGAATTTGCGCCTGCACCGACACGTCGAGCGCGGACACCGCCTCGTCGGCCACCAGCACCTGCGGCTGACAGGCAATGGCGCGCGCAATGGCCAGGCGCTGGCGCTGGCCACCCGAGAACTGGTGCGGGTAGCGCTCCAGCGCGGTGCGCGGCAGCTGGATGCGGTCCATCAGCTCTTCGGCGGTCTGGCGCGCATGCAGCTTGCTCAGGCCGAAGTTCATGGCGCCCTCGACCATCGACGAGCCCACGGTGCGGCGCGGGTTGAGCGAGCGGTTCGGGTCCTGAAACACCACCTGCACCCGCGAGCGCAGCGGCCGAAGCCGGCCCTCCGGCAGGTCACGCACCTCGGCGTCGCCCCACAAAATGCTGCCCGCGCTGGGCGCGATGAGCCGGATCATGCAGCGCGCAAAGGTCGACTTGCCCGAGCCCGATTCGCCCACCACGCCCACGGTTTCGCCGCGGTGCACGGCCACGCTGGCGTCTTGCAGGGCGGTGTTGTGCCTGGCACGGCCGAGCCAGTCGCGCCGTGTGTAGATCTTGCCCACGCCCGTGCCCGTGAGCAGCGGCTTGCCGCCGGGCAGCGTGCGCGCGGGGGGCGGTGTCATGCCGGGCACGGCGTCCAGCAGCATGCGCGTGTAGGCCTCGCGCGGCTGGCGCAGCACCTGGGCGCAGGGGCCATGCTCCACCAGGGCGCCGCGGTGCATCACCATCACGTCGTCGGCAATCTCCGCGACCACGCCCATGTCGTGCGTAATGAAGAGCACCGCGCTGCCCTGCTCGGCCTGCAGCTCGGCAATGAGCTTGAGAATTTCGGCCTGCGTGGTCACGTCCAGCGCGGTGGTCGGCTCGTCGCAGATCAGCAGGCGCGGCTTCAGGATGATGGCCATCGCAATCACGATGCGCTGGCGCTGCCCGCCCGAGAGCTGGTGCGGGTAGCTCGCGTGGATGCGTGCCGGGTCGGGCAGGCGCACGCGCTCGAAGATGGCGATGGTGTGCGCCTTGCGCTCGGCCGCGCCCCATGCGGTGTGCGTACGCAGCAGCTCGTCGACCTGCTCGCCGCAGCTCAGCACCGGGTTCAGCGCGGTCATGGGCTCCTGGAACACCATGCCCATGCCAGTGCCACGCAACTGGCGCAGCCGCTTGTCGGAGGTGAAGCGGCCGTTGTCGACCAGCTTCTCGCCGGACAGCATCACGTCGCCGGCCTTCAGCGTGAGGCCCTTGGCCAGCAAGCCCATCACAGTGGTGGCCAGCACCGATTTGCCGGAGCCCGACTCGCCCACGATGCACAGCGTGCGCCCGGCCTCGATGCGCAGGTCGAGGTGTTCGATGGCATGCGCGCGGTCGGCGTCGGAAGGCAGCGCCACCTGCAGGCCGCGCACTTCGAGGATGGCGGCGCCTGGGTTGGAATCAGTCATTGGAAATCTGCGCCTCACACACGTTTGGAGAACTTGGGGTCGAGCACGTCGCGCAGGCCGTCGCCCAGCATGTTGATGGCGAGCACGGTGGGCACCAGAAACAGCGCCGGAAACAGCACGTTGCCCGGGCTCTGCGAGAACTGCACGCGCCCTTCGGCCATGATGTTTCCCCAGGTCGGCACGTCCGACGGCAGGCCCAGGCCCAGAAAGCTCAGGATGGCCTCGGTCAGCACGGCCGAGGCCGCAATGAAGGTGCCCTGCACGATCAGCGGCGCCAGCGCGTTGGGCAAGATGTCGCGCCACAGAATGGTGGCGTCGGCGGTGGCCAGCGCGCGGGCCGCTTCCACGAAGGGCTCGTCGCGCAGGCTCATCACCAGCGCGCGCACCAGCCGCGTGACGCGGGGCACTTCGGGCACCGCAATCGCCAGAATCACCGTGGGCAGGCTCGCGCCCAGCACGGCCACCAGCGTGATGGCCAGCAGCACGGCGGGGATGGCCATCACGCCGTCCATCACGCGCATCAGCACCGCGTCCACCGCGCGAAAGTAGCCGGCCAGCATGCCCATCAGGCAGCCGAAGAAGATGGCGACGAAGGCGGTGAACAGCCCGACCGTCATCGAGATGCGGGTGCCGTAGAGCACGCGGCTCCACACGTCGCGCCCCACGCTGTCGCTGCCCATCCAGAAGGTGTGGGCGAACTGCGCGCCGTCGGGCATCGTCACCTGGCCCGCGGTGCCCGCGCCCACCGAGATGAAGCCCGGGTCCATCACCGAGGGGTCGAAGGTGCCCAGCCAGGGCGCGAACACGCCCAGCAGCGCCAGCCCGGCCAGCACCACGATGCCGCCGCGCACGGCGGTGTTGCGCCAGAGTTTTTTCAGGGTGCTCATGTCAGTAACGGATGCGCGGGTCGATGAACAGGTAGCTCACGTCGACCAGCAGGTTGACGGCGACATACACCACCGCAAAGAACAGCACCACGCCCTGCAGCACCGGAAAGTCGCGGTTCAGCACCGCGTCCACCGTGAGCTGGCCCAGGCCCGGAATGGCGAACACCGTTTCGGTGACCACCACGCCGCCCAGCAGCAGCGCAGCGCTCACGCCAATCACCGTGACCACCGGCACCGCGGCGTTGCGCAGCGCATGGTGCTTGAGCACCTGCAGCTCGGTGATGCCCTTGGCGCGGGCGGTGCGAATGAAGTCTTCGGTCAGCGCCTCGCTCACGGCCGCGCGCGTCACGCGGGACAGCAGCGCCACGTAGGTGATGGCCAGCGTGAGGCACGGCAGCACCAGCTGGTGCAGCCACGGTCCCACGCCTTCGCCGATGCGCCGGTAGCCCTGCACCGGAAACCACTGCAGCTTCATCGCCAGCACGTAGATCAGCACATAGCCGACCACGAACACCGGCACCGAGAAGCCGGCCACCGAGAAGGCCATCACGGCCTTGTCGAGCCAGCCGCCCATGCGCCACGCGGCCAGCGTGCCCAGCGGCAGCGCGATGGCCACCGCCAGCAGCAGCGTGCCGCCGGCCAGCGAGAGCGTGGGCTCCATGCGCTGGCCGATGAGGTCCAGCACCGGCTTGTTCAGAAAGAACGAAAAGCCCAGGTCGCCGTGCAGCACGCCGTTGCCCCAGATGGCGAACTGCTCCCACAGCGGCTTGGTCAGGCCCAGCTGCACGCGGATGCGGTCGAGGTCTTCGTTGGTGGCGCTGTTGCCGCCGATGACGGCCGCCGGGTCGCCGGGGGTGAGGCGCACGATCATGAAGATCGCCACCGCCACCACCAGCAGCACGGGCAGCGTGGCAAGCAGGCGCTTGGCCAGAAAGGTCAGCATGGAACGCCCGCCCTTATTGCTTCTTGATGTTCCAGTACACCTGCGCGCCGGCCGGCACCAGGCCGCTCACGTTCTTGCGCACCGCGGCGGGCTGGTTGTACTGGCCCACGGGCACGTGCGTGGCGGTCTCGAAGGCGCGCAGCTGGGCGGCCTGCGCCAGCTTCTTCTTCTCGGCTTCGGTCTTGGCCTGCGTGAACTGCACCTTGATTTCTTCCAGCTTCGCGTCGGTCTGCCAGCCGAACCAGCCCTTGTCGCCGGTGGCGTTCATCATGGCCATGGTGATGGGGTTCAGGATGTCCGACGCGGTCCACGAGGTCATGAACGCGCTCCAGCCGCCGGCCGAGGGGGCGTCCTTCTTGGCGCGGCGCGCCACCAGCGTGGACCAGTCCATCGACTGCATGTCGACCTTGAAGCCGGCCTGCTCCAGTTGCTGCTTGGCCACCAGCGGCAGCTTGCCGATGGTCGGGTTGTCGGTCGGGCGCATCAGCACCACGGGCTCGCCCTTGTAGCCGGCCTCTTCGAGCAGCGCCTTGGCCTTCTGCGGGTTGGCCACGCCGGTGTAGTCGCCGGTCTGCTCCGACTCGAACAGCGTGCCGCACGGGAACATGCTTTTGCAGTAGCGCGTGAGGCCCGGCGTGCCCACCTGGGTGCGCAAAAAGGCCTCCTGTCCCAGCGCCAGCATGGCCGCGCGGCGCACCTTCTCGTTGTTGAACGGCGGCTGCAGAAAGTTGAAGCGCAGGATGAACTGGTTGCCCGCGGGCTGCGCGTCGACCAGCTTGATGTCGGGGTTGGTGCGCAGCGTGGCGTACTGCTCGAAGGCGGGCTGCTCCAGGATGTCGGCCTCGCCGTTGAGCAGCGCATTCATCTGCGTTTGCGCGTCGCGAATGATGAGCCACTCCACGCGGTCCACGTACACGTTCTTGCCGCCGGCCGTGCCTGATGGCGCCTCGGCGCGCGGCTTGTAGCGCATGTTCTTGGTGAACACCACGCGCTCGCCGGGGCGGAACTCGTCGGCCTTGAACACGTAGGGGCCCGAGCCTATCGACTCCTTGATCTGCGTGTCGCCCGACGTGTCGGCCATGCGCTTGGGCATGATGAACGGCACGTTGGAAGACGGCTTGCCCAGCGCCTCCAGCACCAGGCCGAAGGGCTCCTTCAGCACCAGGGTGAAGGTCTTGGCGTCGGGCGTTTCGTAGCGCTCGGTCACCTTGGCAAGCTGCGCGCCGAAGGTGTCGCGGCTGGCCCAGCGCTTGATGGAGGCCACCACGTCCTCGCTGGTGACGGGCTTGCCGTCATGAAACTCCAGCCCGTCGCGCAGCGTGAAAGTCCAGGTCTTGTTGTCGGGCGACACCTTCCATTTGTCGACCATCTGCGGCTTGATGTGGCCTTCCAGGTCGGTGGCAAACAGCGTGTCGTACACCATGTAGCCGAAGTTGCGCGTCACGTAGGCCGTGGTCCAGATCGGGTCGAGCACGGTGATGTTGCTGCTTGGAATGATCTTCAGCGTGGTGGTCTGCGCCATGGCGGGCGCCATGACGGCACCGGCCAGCAGCGCGGCGGCGCCCCATCGGGCAAGGCGGCGCGACAAGGCGCGACCCGAACGGGCTGTCGATGGCGAGAAAGGCTGCGGTTGCATGTGATTTCCTGAAAGGATGAAACGGGGAACGCCGTGCCGGCACCCGCTGAGGGGCTCGCGGCGGCAAGGTCTCCATTGAGACATCTGTCAGCTCGAATGCATATGTACAGTTATATTCTTCTGTAATAGAACAGTCGCCTGCCCGCGCTGTATTCGTCCCCGTGTTGGGGCTTTTTCGTGCACACGAAACGTGCGCGCCATGCCGTGATCACTGTCAACCCTTCGCTGCCCATGCCCCTGGTTCGCCAGGTCTACGACGCCTTGCTGGCGCAGATGGCCTCCAGCGCCATGAAGCCCGGCGACCGGCTGCCCTCGGTGCGCGTGCTGGCCGGCGACTGCGGCGTGAGCACCATGACCATCACCAACGCCTACCAGCGCCTGGTGGCAGAAGGCCATGTGGAGGCGCGGCGCGCCAGCGGCTACTACGTGGCCGAAACGGAGCGCTCCGCCACGCGGCGCAAGCCCTTCCTGGGCCGCACCTCGGTCGACTCGCTGTGGCTGCTCAAGCATGTGTACGAAGACGACCGCACGCTGCTCAACGCGGGCTGCGGCTGGATCCCGCCCGAGATGCTGCATATAGACGGCGTGCGGCGCGCGCTGGCCGCGCTGTCGCGCAAGTCCGCCGCCGGGCTGGCCAACTACGGCACGCCCTACGGCTACCTGCCGCTGCGCCAGCAGATACAGACCTTGCTGGCGCAGCAGGGCATCGAGACCGCGCCGCACCAGATCGTGCTGACGCACGGCGCATCGCAGGCGCTGAACCTGGTGGCGCGCTGCCTGCTGCAGCCGCGCGACGTGGTGCTGGTCGACGAGCCGGGCTCGACCAACCTGTACGCGATGCTGCGCTCGCTCGACCTGAAGCTGGTGGGCGTGGAACGCACCGTGAACGGCCCCGACCTGGCCGCGCTGCAGTCGCTGGCGCAACGCCACGGCGCCAAGGCCTTCTTCACGAGCACCAACCTGCACAACCCCACAGGCAGCCAGTGCACGCCGGCCGTGGCCTACCAGATGCTGCGGCTGGCCGAGCAGCTGGACTTTCGCATCGTCGACAACGACGTGATGGCCGGGCTGGAGCCGCCCGGCGCGGCCACCACGCTGGCCAGCCTGGACGGGCTGCAACGGGTGATTCACATCGGCAGCTTCTCCAAGACGGTGTCGCCCGCGCTGCGCGTGGGCTTTGTCGCGTGCAACGAGGAGTTTGCTGAAAAGCTCATCCTGCAGAAGATGGTGAACAGCCTCACCACGTCGGAGCTCACCGAGCGGCTGCTGCACGGCGTGCTGGTCGAGGGCCGTTACCGCGCGCACGTGACCAAGCTGGCCGAGCGGCTGCAGGCGGCGCAGGCCACGGTGTGCGACCGGCTGGAGGCCGCGGGCATGCAGCTGTTCACGCGGCCGGCCGGCGGGCCTTTTCTGTGGGCGCGCTTCGAGCGCGACGACGTCGACATGCGCGCGCTGGCCCAGCGCGCCATTGCCGAGAGCTTTCTGCTGGCGCCGGGCGACCTGTTTCGCACCGACCTGCGGGCCACGCCGTGGCTGCGCTTCAACGTGGGCTACGCGGACGACCCGCGGCTGTATCGCTTTCTGGCGCAGGAGGCGCGAGGGCTGCGCAGCAAGGCCAAGGCGTGAAGCGCGGTGCCCGTTGGTTGCGGGCGCTTTCTAGAATCGCGCGGCCCGTCCCAACCCGCTCCTTGCAGCTATTGCCCGCATGCCACTCGCCTCCCTGTCCACGCCCGCCCTGGCCGACGCGCTGATCGTCGATCCGTTCTACCTGGCCATCTCCGCCGACTTTGCGCACGACATGGCACAGCGCAAGGCGGTGCTCGCGTCGTACTTCGCTTATTCGATGGGCGAAGCCGAGCGCACCGGGCGTTGCCTGACGCTGGACGACCCCGCGCTGGGCGCAGCGGCCTGGCTGCTGCCACGCGACGATGCGGCCGATGCCACGGAATCCGCCGCAAAGCGCGCGTTTCTGGCCGATGCGCTGGGGCCGCTGGGCCATGGCAACTACCACCGCATCGTCGACTTCATGTCGGCGCGCGCACCGGCGGTGGTGCCGGCGGGCGCGTGGTACCTGTCGATTCTGGGCATCGCGCCCGCCGCGCAACGGCGCGGGCTGGGCGCGCGGCTGCTGGCGCCCACGCTGGCCGAGGCGGATGCGGCTGGCGTGCCCTGCTTTCTGGAAACCTTCACGCCGCCCAGCGTGCCCTTCTACGAGCGGCTGGGTTTTCGCCGCGAGGCCGCGCACCGGGAGCCGGTGACCGACACCGAGTACCTCGTCATGTGCAGGCCGCCCGCCAAGGGCTGAGCGCGCGCCGCCCTGCCTTGGCGTGCCAACCGGGTGCCAAAGCCCGAATTCCACACAGCGCGATAGGCAATGCCGCAACAGGCGGCCCTGATTTCCCCGCCGGAGAAGGGTCGAGGAGATACAAATGGCAATACTTGGCAACAATCCCGGAGAATGGGCGGCCCTTTCCTGACCGCCTTGCCGGCCCGGTCGACCACCTGTTCCATGTCCGCCCTCCCGATCACCGACGCCCAGCCCGTCGCCCTGACCCCCGCACTGATCGTGGAGGACGACCCCGCCATGCAGGCACGCCTGCGCCACGTGCTGGCCACGCTCGGCTGCAACGATGCGCACATTGCGGTGACAAGCAGCGTGGCCGGCGCGCAGCACCTGATGGGCGCGCACGGCTACAGCGTGGCGCTGGTCGACATCGGCCTGCCCGACGGCAGCGGCGTGGAGCTCATCGGCTGGATGCAGGCGCACCACCCGGGCACGGCGGCCGTGGTCATCTCGGCCTGGCGCACCGAAGACGTCATCTTTGCGGCCCTGCGCGCGGGGGCCATCGGCTACCTGCTGAAAGAGCGCGACGACCTGGAGCTGGGCGTGGCGCTGCGCAGCATCGAGCAGGGCGGCGCACCCATCGACCCGACCATCGCGCGGCGCATCCTGACGTGGATGGCCGCGCTGCAGGCGCCGGGTGCATCGGCTGCCTCTACCGCACCTCCCGCATCCCCGGCCCACGCGGCGAACACGCCGCCCGCTCTGCCCCAGGCGCTGACGCCGCGTGAACGCAAGATCCTCGAACTCGTCTCGCAAGGGCTGAGCAACCGCGACATGGCCGAGTCGCTGTCAATCTCCAGACTGACCGTGGAATGCCACACCAAGAACATCTACCGCAAGCTGGCCGTCACCTCGCGCACCGAGGCCGTGTTCCAGGCACGGCGGCATGGCTTGCTGCGCTGATCGGCACGCTGATCTGCGCGCTCTGGCTGCTGCTGGCGGCCGGCCCGGCCTCCGCGCAGGCCGGTGCAGACGCTGCACCGCCCGTGTTTCGCGTCGAGGCCGTTCGCGCCGCCGACTGGCATGACACGGCGCCCCCCGCCGAGGGCTGGACGCCCGTCACCCTGCCCGACAGCTGGGCCACCCGCTGGCCCGGCTTCGACGGCGTGGTCTGGTACCGGCTGACCTGGCAGCAACCCGCGCAGGTGCGCGAGGCCGGCCTGCTGCTGCACTACCTGAACATGGCCGGCGAGGTGTCGCTCAACGGCACGCCCATCGCTCGCGACGACAGCCTGGTGGAGCCGCTCACCCGCGCCTGGAACACGCCGCGCCACTGGCTGCTGGCACCGCCGCTGCTGCGCCCAGGCGCCACCAACACGCTGCTGGTGCGGGTGTCGGGCCTGTTCGCCTACCAGGCGGGGCTGGGGCCGGTCGAGCTCGGTACGCCGGCGGCCATGCAGACGCTCTTCGAGCGTGAGCGCCTGGTGCGCCATGACCTGCAGGTGCTGGGCCTCGCGGTCAGCGCGGCCGTCTCGGCCTTTTTCATCGCGTGGTGGTGGCGGCGCCGGCGCGAGACGGCCTACGGCTGGTTCGCGGCCATGTCGGTGCTGTGGCTGCTGTTCGCGTGCAACCAGATCGCCACCAGCCCGTGGCCGTTCAAGACCACCGACGGCTGGCAGGCGCTCAATACGTCGCTGCTGCTGGCGTTCAGCCTGTCGTACCTGCTGTTCGTGCTGCGCTACTGCGAACGGCGCATGCCGCGGCTGGAAGCGGTGGCCGCGCTGGTGGCGCTGGCCGGCGTGCTCGACCTGTGGCTGGTGCCCCTGCTGCTGCAGCCCGGCCTGGTCACGCACCGCGCGGTGTGGACGCTGGTGGGCGGCCTCACCATCATCGTGGTGAACAGCGCCGCCATCGTTCACGCCTGGCGCCACCGCGGCAGCCCGATACGCTCGCTCGCCCCGTTCATGGCGCTGTCGGCGGCCACCGGCGCGCACGACCTGCTGGTGTTCACGCAGGTGATCGACAGCAACATCTACTACACCAACATGTCGTCTTACGTGCTGCTGCTGGGCATGGCGCTCACGCAGGCGGCACGCTTTGCGCAGAGCCTGCGGCGCATCGAGAACTTCAACACCGAGCTCATCGAGGAGGTGAACGCCGCCAAGGCCGAGCTGGCCACCACGCTGGCGCAGCAGCATGCCCTGGCGCTGGCGCATGCGCGCATCGGCGAGCGCGTGAACCTGGTGAGCGACCTGCACGACGGCCTGGGCGGCATGCTGGTGGGCAGCATCGCCACGCTGGAGCGCACGCCCGACAACCTCAGCGCGAGCAAGCTGCTGGCCATGCTCAAGCGCCTGCGCGACGACCTGCGCCTGATCATCGACGCCACCGGCCGCGACGACGACGCACGCGCGCTGGGCGAGCTGCTGGCGCCGCTGCGCCACCGCAGCGCGCAGTTGCTGGACGCCAACGGCATCGACTGCCGCTGGAAGGTGTCGAACATCGACACGCTCGAACTGCCGCCCTCGCAAAGCCTGGACCTGATGCGCTTTCTGCAGGAGGCGCTGACCAATGTGCTCAAGCACAGCGGCAGCGGTCGCGTGGACGTGAGCGTGGCGCGCGCGGGCGCCGAGCTGCGGCTGAGCGTGCGCGACGACGGGTGCGGCTTTCAGGTCGACAGCATGGGCAGCAACAGCGGCGCCGGTCTGCGCAACCTGCGCATGCGGGCGCGCCGGCTCGGCGCCGAGCTGCAGCTGCAGTCACGCCCCGGTGACACGCAGGTGGCGCTTCGGATGCCGCTGGCGCGCTGAGCGCAGGGGCGGCGCCTACAGCTCCAGCACCAGCCGGGCGCCTTCGCAGGCGCGCGAGCAGCAGGTCATCATCCTGGTGTCGGCTTCGCGCTCCATGCGGGTGAGCACCACGTCGCGGTGATCGACCTTGCCCGACAGCACGCGCACTTCGCACGAGCCGCACAGGCCTTCTTCGCAGTCGCTCTGCACGTCGACGTTGGCGGCGCGCAGCACGCTCAGCAGGGTCTGGTCGGGTGGCACGGTGAGCACGAGGCCGGAGTCCTTCAGCTCCACCTCGAAGGCATGCTCCTTCGAAGCGTCGAGCGTGGCCAGTGTCGATTCGAAATGCTCCACGCGCAGCGAGCCTTCGGGCCACGCCGCGCAACAGTCTTCCAACGCCTCGAGCATGCGCCGCGGGCCGCAGGCGTACACCTGCGCGCCGGGCACCGGTTGCGCGAGCAGCGCCTGCATGTCGTTGCGGCGGCCTTCGTCGGCGGCGTGCACATGCAGATGCTCGCCGTGCAGCGCGGCCAGTTCTTCGACCAGCGCCATGGTGGCGCGGCTGCGCCCGCTGTAGTGCAGCGCGTAGTCCATGCCCAGCGCCTTGGCACGCCGCGCCATGGCGCTCACCGGCGTGATGCCGATGCCACCAGCGATGAAGATCGCCTTCTTCAGCGTCTCGTCCAGGCGGAAGTGGTTGCGCGGCCCGCGAATGCGCAGCCGGTCGCCGGCCTTTGCATGGGCGTGCACCCACGCCGAGCCGCCGCGCCCTTCGGGCTCGTGCAGCACGGCAATCTCGAACACGCCCGCTTCGTCGGGGTCGCCACACAACGAGTACTGGCGCGACAACGCGGGCGTGCCGCATTCCACGTCGATGTGCGCGCCGGCGGTCCAGCGTGGCAGCGGCTTGCCGTCCAGCGAGGCCAGGCGCAGCCGGACGATGCCCTCGGCCACCGGCGTCACGCGCTCGACCACCACCGGCCGCGCAATGGCCTGGGCCGACGGCTCGCCGATGCGCACGGGCACCTGCACGTCGCGCAGGCCCTTGTTCGTGCGCTCGGGGTTGGCGGCCGGGTCCCATTCGACCAGCAGGTGCTCCGGTCCGCGGAACGAGGTGTTGGGCACATAGGTGAAGCGCTGCGCGCACAGCCGCACGTGCGGCATGCGGCGCGTGAACTCCTCCAGAAAGATCTGCATCTCCATGCGCGCCAGGTTCTTGCCCATGCATTGGTGCGAGCCATAGCCGAAGGTGAGGTGGTCGCTGGCGTTCTCGCGGCGAATGTCGAACAGGTCGGCATCTTCGAAGTGCCCTTCGTCGTGGTTGGCCGACGAGGTCACGATGAGCAGGCGCGAGCCCGCGGGCAGGTCGACGCCGCCCACTTGCGTGTCGCTCGTGACAAGGCGACGCCATGCGGCCACCGAGCCGTTGTGGCGCAGGCACTCTTCCACCGCGTTGGGAATGAGGCCCGGGTCTTCGCACAGCTCTTGCCACACCTGCGGGTGCTGCAGCAGCAGCTTCATGGCATTGGCGGTGGCGTTGGCCGTGGTCTCGTGCGCGGCCACGATGCCGGCCATCATCATCGAGTGCAGGTACGAGTCGGTCACCACTTCAGGGAGCAGCGCCTGCTTGCGGATGCCGTACTGCATCCAGCCGGGCGCGTCGGGGTCCTGGCGCATCTTGTCGAGCACCTTGCCGGCGTACTGCCAGAAGTTGCCGACCGCATGCGCCACGGCCACCTGCTCCTCCGGCTTGGGGCGGCCCCAGGTATTGACAGTGTGCGCAATGGAGTATTTGCGCAGCGTGTCCATGTCTTCCTCGGGCACGCCGAGAAAGTGCAGCGCCACGGTCAGTGGAATTTCCCACAGCATCTGGTCGACCAGGTCGGCGCGGCCGTCGTCGATGAAGCGGTCGACGTAGCTGCGCGCCAGCTCGCGCACCATCGGCTCGTGGTGCTTGAGCGCCTCGGGCGTGAACGGGTCCATCAGCGCGCGTCGGCGCGGCATGTGGGCCGGCTGGTCTTCATTGACCAGCGTGCGGTTCAGCGCAAAGCCGTAGGAGGCCAGCACTGCGTTGGCTTCGTCGCCGGTGGGCGTGATCTTCTCCAGCGCGTTCGACGGGCTGAAGGTGATGTTGTCGCGAAACACCGCCTTGATGTCCGCATAGCGCGTGATCACCCAGTAGCCCAGCTTGGGGCTGTAGAAGATCGGCTCCTGCTCGCGCGCCCAGCGCACGTACTCGGGCGGGTCTTGCTGGTAGCCGTCCTCGAAGGGGTCGAAGCCCGCGGCGCGTGCACTCACGGGGCAGCCGGTGGGCGTGCGCTCGCAAGACAGCGCGCCGTGCGCGACGGGGCAGCCGGAAGTGCGCGGTGCTTGCGCTGGGTGGGCGGTGTCTGGCATGGCGTGGGGGCTCAGTCGAGGGTGATCTTCAGGTCGCGAATCAGCTTGTGCCAGCGCACCGTTTCGTTCTTCAGCAGTTCGGCGTATTGCGCGGGCGTGTTACCCACCGGCTCCACGCCGAAGTCGACCATGCGCGTGCGCACCGAAGGCTCGTTGATGGCCGCAACGATCTGGCGGTTCAGCGTCTTCACCACCTCGGGCGGCGTGGCCGCGGGCACCACCACGCCGACCAGCGCGGCGGCCTCCACGTTCTTGTAGCCGAGCTCGGCGAAGGTGGGCACGTCGGGCAGTTGCGGCAGGCGCGTGGGGTTGGCCACGGCCAGCGCGCGCACCTTGCCGCCCTTGATGAAGCCGGAGCCCGCCGCCAGGTCGACCATCATGGCCGGCAACTGCCCGCCAACCACGTCGGCCAGCGCGGGCGCGGCGCCCCGGTACGGCACATGGACCATGAAGAGCTTGGCCTCCACCTTCAGCAGCTCCATCGCCAGGTGGTGCGGGCTGCCCGCACCAGCCGAGGCGTAGTTGATGCCGCCCGGCTTGGCGCGCGCCTGGGCGATGAAGTCCTTGGCAGAGGCAAAGCCCGAGTTGGCACCCACCACCAGGACCATGGGGAACTTGCCCATCAGCGTGACGGGCGCCAGGTCTTTGGTGGGGCTGTAGCTCAGCGACTTGTAAAGCGCGGGGTTGAACACCAGCGTGCCGTTGTCGGCCGACAGGATGGTGTAACCGTCGGCCGGCGCGCGCGCGGTTTCGGCGGCGGCCAGCGCGGTATTGCCGCCGGGCTTGTTGTCTACCAGCACCGGCTGGGCCACCTGCGTCGCCAGTGGTCTGGCCGACCGTGCGCGCCAGGAAGTCGGAGCCACCGCCGGCCGCGTACGGAACGATCCAGCGGATCGGCTTGGCGGGGAAGGTCTGCGCGCCGACGCCTGCGCTGGCCGCGGCTGTGAGGGCAAGAACCGCGAGACCGCGGGCAATGTGCTTTTTCATGGGATGTCTCCGGGCTGGATATTGTGTATTGCGTAATTATCATACGCATTGCGTAAACACAAACACACGGGTTTACCCGGCTGCTTCAGACAGCCAGCCCGGAGCGGTCGACCGCCTAACATCAAGCCGACATGACCTCATCGCCGGAATCCGCCCCCACCCCCACCCTGATCCCCGTGCGTGAGCGCCGCCAGCGCGTGCAGGCCGCCGAAACCGGCATGGCCGTGCTCAAGGGGCTAGCGCACCTGGGCGGGCGCAGCAGCCTCACCGCGCTGTCGGCCCACGTCAGCGAGAGCCCGGCCAAGGTGCACCGCTACCTCGCCAGCCTGATGGAGGGCGGCCTGGTGCTGCAGGACCCCGCCTCGCAGCACTACTACCTGGGCACCGAGGCCATTCAGATCGGCTTGGCCGCCATGCGCCAGGCCGACCCGATCCGCGCGGCCGAGCCCTGCCTGATTCGCTTGCGCGAGTCGCTGGAGGTGACGTCTTTTGTCGCGGTGATGGGCAACAAGGGCCCGACCATCGTGCGTTTCGAGGAGCCGGGGCTGCCGGTGACGGTGAACGTGCGCGTGGGCTCGGTGATGTCGATGCTGTGGTCGGCCACGGGCCGGGCCTTCCTGGGGCTGCTCGACGAATCGCGCGTGCTGGCGCTGGCCGAGCAGGAGCTGGGCGAGGCCCCGCCCGAGCTGCGCGCGCAGCTCGACGCGAAAGACCCGATCGGTGCATTGCGCCGCGAGGTGCGGCAAGCCGGCTGCGCCAGCGTGAAGGACACCTACCTGCGTGGCATCAGCGCAGTGGCGGCCCCGGTGTACGACTACGCGGGCCGCGTGAGCGCGGTCATTACCGCGCTGGGCGCCACGGGAGGCTTCGACCCCGCCGTCGACGGGCCCATCGCCGTGGCCGTGCGGCGGGAGGCCCGGGCCGCCAGCGCCCTGTTGGGCGCCACGGCCTGAGGGTCTTTCAACCCGGCGGCGGAATCAGTCCGCCCAGACCACCACGCCGCTCCACGCGGTGGCCAGCACCACGATGCCGAAGGCAATGCGGTACCAGGCGAACGGCACGAAGCTGTGGCTGCTGATGTAGCGCAGCAGCCAGCGCACGCACAGCCAGGCGCTGATGAACGAAAACACCAGCCCCACGCCGAACAGCGGCAGGTCGGCCATCGACAGCGCCGCGCGCTCCTTGTAGACGCTGTACACGCCCGCGCCAATCAGCGTGGGAATGGCCAGGAAGAACGAGAAGTCGGTCGCCGCCTGGCGCGACAGGCCCAGCAGCATGCCGCCGATGATGGTCGAGCCGCTGCGGCTGGTGCCCGGAATCATGGCAAAGCACTGCACCAGGCCCACCTTCAGGGCGTCCCAGGGGGTCATGTCGTCCACGTGCTCCACGCGCACCGAGCCGGGCGGGCGTTTTTCGGCCCACAGGATGATGAAGCCACCGATGATGAAAGTGCTGGCCACCACGGTCGGAATGAACAGGTGCGCCTTGATGACCTTGCCGAACAGCAGGCCCAGCACCACCGCCGGCAGAAAGCCGATGAAGATGTTCAGCGCCAGGCGCTGTGCCTTGGGCTGGCGCGGCAGCGCCACCACGGTGGAGCGGATCTTCTGCCAATAGACCAGGATCACCGCGAAGATCGCGCCGGTCTGGATGGCAATTTCGAAGACCTTGCCCCGGTCGTCCGCGAAACCGCCGAGCAATGAGCCCGCCAGAATCAGATGCCCTGTCGACGAGATGGGGAGAAATTCGGTCAGCCCCTCCACGATGCCCATGATGGCGGCCTTGACCAGCAAAACGATGTCCACGCGTACTCCTTGAAAGAGCCGCAATTATCACGAGGGCACTGGTCAGGTCGGGTTCAGGTGAGGCTCAAGATACCTAGTTCAGGTGATGTTCGGATGCAGGCTGTTGACACATAGTCACAAATGGACGGGCGCCCAGGCCCGCAGGAGCCTCACCTCATGCAGACGTTCATTCCCCGCAACGGGCTCGAAGAGCATGTCTCGACCGCCGTCGATCACGGCGAAGACCGGCGCAAGAACGTGCACGACATTGCGCGCGAGCAGTGCGAATCGATGCGCCGCGTCACCCTTGCCACCGGCGCGTCGGCCAACGAGCTGTGCCAGCTGATGCAGCGCTTGCTGGACATCGACCGCTCGGGCACCAGCGCGGGCATCGTGGCGCAGGGCCACATTGCGGCGGACCGCATGCAGTCGGGCATGCCGCGGCTCGACCTGGGCGACGTGAGTGGCCTTGGTGATGGCCGCACGGCCGACCAGCGCAGCGACGCGGTGCAGAGCATCGACTTCTGGCTGCTCGAGCCGCTGGACCCGGCGCACGACAAGAAGTGGTACGCGCGCTGGAAGTTCTGGAGTTTCATCCTCGGCGCCTGCGGCCCCGACGTGGCGCTCACGCTGCAGGGCCTGGCACTGCGGCCCAGCGAGCCGGGCGACACGCATGCCGACCTGGTCGCCAAGGCGCGCAAGGTGCTGGAGAGCTGGCGCCGCACCTCCGAGCCGCTGTTCTGGGCGGCGGTGGAGTGCTATGTGCGCCAGCAGTCGTTTTCGCTGGAAACGCAGGCCTACCTGATGCACTGCATCGCCGCGATGTTCCCGGGCGACGGCATGAAGCTGTCGAGCGCGCAGAACGAACAGCTCACCGCCGTGCTGGCCGACACCTACTGCGACGCGCTGGGCAGCTCGGCCACCATGCCGTCGGCCGACATCTACCGCCGCCTCTCGCAGGGGCTGCAGGCCACCGACCGCGAGACCGGGCTCACGCGCCACCTGGGGCGCAGCGACGCGGCGCAGATCGCGATCACCGCGCTGTTCGCCGTGATCGAGAACACGCGCTCACGCTGAGGCCGGGCCGGTGCGGCGGCGCAATGCGCGCACCGCGCTGTCGACCGTGGTCAGCACCGGCAGGCCGCTGGCGGCCTCGCATGCGGCGCGTGCCCGCGCCATGCTGAACTGCGCCAGCGCAATGCGCGTGCAGCCACGCTCGCGCAGGGCCACGGCCTGCGCGGCAATGAGCGCATCGTGGCGCTGCGTGTCGCCGGCGTTCAGCGCATCCAGCGCGCCTTCGGCCAACGCGGTGTGCAGGTCGGTGCCCGCGGCGAATTCCGGCGGCATCGACGCCAGCGTGGGCGCAAAAGTGGCGATGAGGCCGAGCCGGCCCTGCCCTTGCCCCACCTCTTCGACCATGGCCTCGTTGGGCTTGAGCACCGCCATGCCCGCATGCCGGCGCGCCACCGCCTCGATGCACGGCCCGAAGGCCGAGCAGGTGAACAGAATGCCCTGCGCGCCCGTGTCCACCGCGTACTGCGCCAGCCGCTGAAAGCGCTCGTGCATGGCGTCGTCGAGCCCCCTGCCGCCGCGCGCCAGGTCGGCCGAGAGGCTGTCGTCGAGCAGGTTCATGCGCACCGCCTCGGGCCAGTCGCGCGCAAAGGCGTCGTTGATGGGCGCCACGGAATGCGAGAGCGCGTGAATCAGGGCAATGCGGGTCATGGGTGTCGAACGGTTTTCAGATGCCCTTGGAAGAAGGGTTGGCAAAAGCGTCCTTCGTCTCGGCATTCAGCGGGTAGTTGATGTTGATGCCCTTGGGCGGAATCGGCGACATGAACCATTTGGCATAGAGCTTTTCCATCTCGCCCGACTTCATCATGCCCGACACCACGCGGTCGACCAGTGCCTTGAAGGCCGGGTCGTCCTTACGGAACATGAGCGACTGGTTCTCGGTGCGCAGGCTCTCGCCGGTAATGACAAAGTCCTTCGGGTTGCGCGCGTTCGCAAGCTGCCCGGCCAGCAGAATGTCGTCCAGCACAAAGGCCTGGGCACGGCCGCTTTCCACCAGCAGGAACGAGTCGCTGTGGTCCTTGCCGGCAAGGTTGGTCACGTCCAGGCTGCGGCCGCGGTCGGCCTCGCGCAGCAGGCGGAACGAGGTGGTGCCGGTGGTGGTGGCCACCGTCTTGCCCTGCAGGTCGGCAATGGTCTTGATGCCCGAATCGGCCTTCACCAGCATGCGCACGTTGTAGCGAAAGATGTCCGGCGAAAACGCCACCTGCTTCTGCCGGTCGACCAGGTTGGTGGTGGAGCCGCACTCGATGTCGACCGTGCCGTTCTGCACCAGCGGAATGCGGTTGGCGGAGGTCACGGCCTGGTACTTGATGTCGATGGCCGGCAGCTTCAGCTCGCTCTTCACCGCCTCCACGATGCGGTTGCAGATCTCGATGCTGTAGCCGATCGGCTTGAGGTTTGCATCCAGGTAAGAGAAGCCGAACGACGACTCGCGGTAGCCGAAGGTGATGGCGCCGCTGGCCTTGATCTTGGCGAGCGTGTCGCTGTCCTGCGCCAGCGCGGCGTGCGGCAGCAGCACCGCGAAGGCCACCGCGAGCGCGGCGGCAAGAGACGAAAACGACGGACGTGGCTTGGGCATGGAACGCTCCTGCAAAGGACGGTGGAAGGGAAGAAACGAGAGAGAGAAAAACTGCGCTCAGCGCGCGGCGGCACGCGTGACCGCGCCGATCGATTCGGCCAGCCGCTCTGCAATCAATTGCAGATGGGCGCGGGTTGCGATGAAGGGCGGCGCCAGCAGCACGTGGTCGCCCAGGCGGCCGTCGACCGTGCCGCCGAAGGGGTAGCACAGCAGGCCGCGCGCCATGGCGTCTTTCTTGACGGTGGCGTTGACCTTCAGGGCCGGGTCGAACGGCGTCTTGCCGGCGCGTTCGGCCACCAGCTCCACGCCCCAGAAAAAGCCACGGCCACGGATGTCGCCCACATGCGGATGCGCGCCCAGCGCGTCGCGCAGCATCGCGCCAAAGGCAATGCCGTCGTCGCGCACCTTGGCCACCAGCCCGTCGCGCCGAATCACCTGCTGCACCGCCAGCGCGGCGGCGCAGGCCATCGGGTGGCCGAGGTAGGTGTGGCCGTGCTGGAAGAAGCCGCTGCCCTGCGACATGGCCTCCACGATGCGCCGCTGTGCCAGCACCGCGCCCACCGGCTGGTAGCCGCCGCCCAGGCCCTTGGCGATGGTGATCAGGTCGGGCACCACGCCCTCCTGCTCGCAGGCGTGCAGCGTGCCGGTACGGCCCATGCCGCACATCACCTCGTCCAGGATCAGCAGCACGCCGTACCTGTCGCACACCGCGCGCACCGCCTTGAAGTAGCCCGGCACCGGCGTGAGCACACCGGCCGTGGCACCGCCCACCGTTTCGGCCACGAAGGCGATCACGCGGTCGGCGCCCTGCGCGAGGATGGCCGCTTCCAGCTCGGCCGCCAGCCGCGCGCCGTACTGCTCGGCGCTTTCGTCGTCGCGCTGCTCACGGTAGGCGTAGCACGGCGACACATGCGTGGCCGGCACCAGAATTGGCGCGAAGGGCTCGCGACGCCACGCATTGCCGCCCACCGCCAGCGCGCCCAGCGTGTTGCCGTGGTAGCTCTGTCGGCGCGCAATGAAGTGCGTGCGCTGGGGCTGGCCGATTTCCACGAAGTACTGGCGCGCCATCTTCAGCGCCGACTCCACCGCCTCGGAGCCGCCGCTCACCAGGTAGACGTGGCTCATGCCTTCGGGCGCGCCACCGATCAGCTCGTCGGCCAGCTGCTCGGCCACCTCGCTGGTGAAGAAGCTGGTGTGCGCGTAGGCCAGCGTGTCGAGCTGCGCATGCATGGCGGCCAGCACCTCGGGGTGCGCATGGCCCAGCGAAGACACCGCGGCGCCACCCGAGGCGTCGAGGTACTCGCGGCCTTCGGCGTCGCGGATGAACATGCCGTGCGAGCCGGCGGCAACCGGCGGGGTCTGGCGAAGGTGGCGGTGAAAGACGTGCGTCATGGGGTGTCTGCTGTTTGGAACCAACGTTTCGAGTGAATTATTGTTTGGAACATTTGTTCCGTCAACTGTTTCACGCAAACCCGTCCGGTACATTTGTTCCAACAGAGCAGCCAAAGAGAGACACCGCCATGGGCGCCAGAGACCAGATCCGACAGCGTTTCAACGAGCTGAGCCCCGCCCTGCAGCAGGTGGCGCGCCATGTGCTCGACCACCCGAACGAGGTGGTGACCGGCTCCATGCGCAACGTGGGCACGCGCTCCCAGAGCACGCCCGCCACGCTCGTGCGTTTTGCGCAGCACCTGGGGTTCGACGGCTGGCCGCAGCTCAAGGAAGCCTTTGCCGCGGACATGGGTCTGGGCCCGGGCAGCGAAACCTACGGCGGGCGCGCCAAGCAGCTGGTCGGCCGTGCCAAGGACCAGAGCCTGACCAGTGAAATGTTCGAGGTGCAGCGGCGCAATCTGGAGGCCACGCACCGACAGAGCGAGCAGGCGCTGCAGAAGGCCTGCGCGCTCATCGAGAAAGCGCCGGTGGTGCACGCGGCGGGGTTCCGGGCCTGCTTTCCGATCGCGTTTTCTTTCGTGTACGTCTACCGCATCTTTCGCAGCAGCGTGCACCTGGTCGACGGCCAGGGCGGCTCGCTGGAGATGCAGCAACGCGCCTTCGCCAAGGGCGACGCGCTGGTGGTGGCCAGCTTTGCGCCCTACTCGCGCGAAGCCCTGCAGGTGACGCAGGCGGCCAAGGCGGCCGGTTGCCGCATCGTCGCCATCACCGACAGCGTGGCTTCGCCGCTGTCGTTGATGGCGGACGAAACGCTGCTGTTCACCATCCACAGCCCGTCGTTCTTTCCCTCGGTGGCGGCGGGCGTGGCGCTGTCGGAGGCGCTGGTCGAGCTGCTGGCCAGCCGCGCGGGCAAGCCGGTGGTCAAGCGCATCGACCAGGCGGAGGCGCAACTGTTCGAATCAGGCGCTTACCTGGCGTCGCCGCCGGCGCGCGGCGGCTAAGAGAAAGAAAGCTCAGGCCGTTTCACGCGCCTGGCGAGCCTGGCGGCGCAGGTGGTGCACCAGCATGTCGCGGTTGCCGACGATGTGCTCGCGCATGGCGGTCTCGGCCTCGGTGGCGTTGCGCTGGCCCAGTGCATCGACGATGCGGCTGTGTTCGTCCAGCGCGTGCATCGCCTGCTCGCGGCGGTGCAGCAGGGTCGACTCTTCGCGGTTGTGCGGGCGCAGGTGGCTGTCGAAGATGATCGGCAACTGGCACGCCCGGTGCACCGCTTCCATCAACCACCGGTTGTCGGCCATCGACAGCAGCTTCAGATGAAACGTGCGGTTCAGGTCGTGCCAGCGCAGCGCCCGCGCCGCCGTCCACTCCTTGTGCTGCAGCAGCTTGCCCTGCTCGCCCAGCATGGTCGCCAGCTGGCTGTGCACCTCGTTGTCCAGCCCGCGCTCCACGATCAGGCGGCAGCCCATGCCTTCCAGGTTGGCGCGCACGCTGAAGGCGTCGAACACGTCCTTTGCATTGAAGCGGCGCACCTGAAAACCCTTGTTGGGCACGTACACCAGCAGCCCCTCGTCGGCCAGGCGCGCCATGGCGCCGCGCACGGGCGTGCGCGACACGCCGAGTTCGTTGGCGAGCGTGATCTCCATCAAATGGGCACCGGGCGCGAACACGCCGTCGAAGATCTTGTTGCGCAGCGTTTCGGCCACGGACAACGCGCGTGTCCGGGAAGGGTCTGAGGGGGTCATCGGGGTCGGAAACTGGAGAGGGCCCGGAATGAGCCGGGCGGATGGTACGGCCCCGTATCGATCATTCCTATCCCCGGTTTCGGTAAAACTTGATGCCGCGCAGGTTTTTTTTGGAATTACCTACAAATTATTAATTTGCGTCAATTCTTGTTAACTTTTCGACCGCTTTTTTACCCCGGGTATTCCCTTGTTCCGCGCTGCAACTCTTGTTTGGCCGAGACAGTCGAACGTGGGTCGCAGCGCCGTGTTGCGACAGGAGCAATGACCATGAAGCAAGTGAAGCACTGGCAAGACCCCGTCAACGCCGTCGCCGGCGCCTGGCTGATCGTCTCGCCTTGGGTACTGGGCTTTTCGGACATGACGAGCGCCATGTGGACCATGGTGGCGACCGGCATCCTGCTGGGGGCCGTGGCACTGGGCGCGACCTTCGTGCCCCGACAGTGGGAAGAATGGACCGAGGTCGCGCTGGCGGCCTGGCTCGCGGTGTCGCCGTGGGTGGTCGGCTTCCGCGGCATGGAGGCGGCGCTGGTGAACGCGGTGCTGGTGGCCGCGGTCATTCTGGTGCTCGCGCTGTGGGTGCTGGTGACCGACAAGGACTACCTGGGCCACACCATCGACCGTCCGGCGCATTGACCATCGGCGCGCCGTGACAGCACAAGGTTCGCGCAGGCGGCGCTCGGCGCCCGCTGGCGAACCGAAAGGAGAGGCCCCGTGGGGCCCTCCGCCAGATCAGCCGTTCACTGCGCGCGGGGCGTGGTGGCCTGGTCCGCCGGCTGCGCGCCGGCACTGCTGCCCATCCACCCCGCCTGCCAGCCACCGCCCATCGCCTGCACCAGCGCGATGGCGGTGGTCTGGCGGTTGACCTGCAACTGCACCAGCGTGCGCCGCGCGCTCAGCGCCGCAGCCTGTGCCGTGACCACGTCGGTGTAGCCCACCTGCCCCGCGCGATAGCGGTTCAGCAGTTGCTGCTCGGTCTTGTCCGCCGCCGCCGATGCCTCGCGGCGCAGGCCTTCCTGCTGCGCGAGCGTGGCGCTGGCGGTGAGCTGGTCTTCCACCGCCTGGAAGGCGGTGAGCACGGTCTGGCGGTAGCGCGCCACGCTCGATTCGTAGCCCGACTTGGCCGAGTCCACGTTGGCCGCAATGGCCCCCGCGTCGAACACCACCTGCGCCACCGAGAAGCCCAGCGACCACAGCGAGGTGCCCGAGCTGAACAGGTCCTTCACGCGGCTCGCGTTGCTGCCCACCGAGGCGGTGAGGTTGATGTTGGGAAAGTACGCCGCGCGCGCAATGCCGATCTGCGCATTGGCCGCGGCCACCGTGCGCTCCGCCGCGGCAATGTCGGGCCGGCGCTGCAGCAGGGTCGAAGGCACGCCGGTCGGCACGCCCGGCACGCTGGGCGTCCACTTGGCCACCGGCAGGCTGAAGTCGGCCGGCGCCACGCCCAGCAGCGTGGCAATGGCGTGCTCGTAGGTGGCGCGGCTGCGCTGCAGGCCGACGCGGTCGGCCTTGGCGTTGACCAGCTGGGTTTGCGCCTGCAGCACGTCGGTCTGCGCGGCAATGCCGGCGGCGTATCGGTTGCTCGTGATTTCGAAGGCGCGCTGGTAGCCCTCGATGGTTTCGTCCAGCAGCACCATTTCGGCGTCGGCCTCGCGCAGCGAGAAATAGTTGATGGCCAGGTCGCCTATGGCCGACAGGCGCGCGGCGGCCAGGTCGGCCTCGCTGGCCTGCGCATTGGCCTGCGCGCTGCTCACAGCTTCGCGCAGGCGGCCCCACACGTCGGGCGTCCAGCTGGCGCCGAGCGAGGCGCCGAAGGCATTCGACGGGCTGGCCGCGGCGTTGCCGCCCACCGTGCCGGTGCGCTTGCCGCTGCCGTCCAACGACACCGAGGGGAACAGCGCCGCGCGCTCGCCGCGCACCAGCGCCTGGGCCTGCGAGTAGTTGGCCACCGCGGCGGCAATGTTCTGGTTCGACACCTGCACGCGCCCGGCCAGGTCGTCGAGCGTGGCGTCGCCGAACAGCTTCCACCATTCCCCGCGGTCCAGCGCGTCGGCCGGCGCGGCGGGCAGCCAGCCTTCGGCGGTTTGCAGCTCCTTCCAGTTGGAGGGCAAGGCGGTGGCGGGTTGCTCGTAGCGCGGGCCGACCGCGCAACCCGTGAGGGCCGCGGCCAGCGCGAGTGCGCTGAGCGAAAAACGTGAAGCGGAAAGCAGTGCGTTCATGGCAATGTGGTTCTCAGGCGGGCGTGGCACGGCTCAGTTCGTGTTCGTTCTTGCCGCGGCGGCGCAGCTTGTCCATCAGCAGGTAGACGACGGGCGTGGTCAGCAGCGTGAGCAGCTGGCTCGCGATCAGCCCGCCGATGATGGCCACGCCCAGCGGGCGGCGCAGCTCGGCGCCTTCACCGAAGCCGATGGCCAGCGGCAGCGCACCCAGCGCCGCGGCCAGCGTGGTCATCAGGATCGGGCGAAAGCGCAGCAGGCAGGCCTCGCGCACCGCCTCCAGCGGCGTGAGGCCGCGCGAGCGCTCGGCCTCCAGCGCAAAGTCGATGATCAGGATGGCGTTCTTCTTCACGATGCCGATCAGCAGAAACACGCCGATGAGCGCAATGATCGAAAACTCCATGCGGAACATCAGCAGCGCCAGCACCGCGCCCACACCGGCTGACGGCAGCGTCGACAGCACGGTGATCGGGTGCACCAGGCTTTCGTACAGGATGCCCAGCACGATGTAGATCACCACCAGCGCCGCCAGAATCAACATGGCCTGCTGGCCCTGCGACTGCTGCGCGCTGGCCGCCGTGCCCGCGAAGGCGCCGCGCACGTTGGTGGGCATGGCGATGTTGGCCTCGGCCTTGGCAATGGCCTCGCGCGCATCGCCCAGGTTGGCGCCTTCGGCGAGGTTGAACGAGATGGTGGTGGCCAGCTCGCCGTCTTCATGGCTCACCGAGGTGGCCACCGACTGCTCCTCGAACTTGGCCACCGCCGACAGCGGCACCAGGCTGGTGGCCGTGTTGCTCAGCACGTTGCCAGACGATGCATTGCGCAGCGCCGGGTTGGCCGACACGGGCACCGCCGCGCTGGCGGCCGTGCCAGACGCGCTGCCCGTGCCGGTGTTGGCCGTGGCCGCCGCCACTTGCGTGGTCACCGTCTGCCCCGCCACCACCGATGTCTTGGTGGCCGGCACGTAGATGTCTTTCAGCGCGTTGGGGCTGCGCGTGTAGCGCGGCGCCCACTCCATCACCACGTGGTACTGGTTGAGCTCGGTGTAGATGGTGGCCACCTGGCGCTGGCCGAAGGCGTTGTACAGCGCGTTGTCGATGGAGGTGGACGTGAGGCCCAGCCGCCGTGCGCTGTCGGGGTCGACCTTGGCCACGGTTTCCACGCCGTTCTCGTCCTGGTCGGTGTCCACGTCGGTCAGCACCGGCTGCTGCTTGAGCTCGTCGGACAGCTTCAGCGCCCAGGTGCGCAGGTCGGCCAGGCTGTCGCTCTTCAGGGTGTACTGGTAGGTCGAGTTGCTCGCGCGCCCGCCGGAGCGCACGTCCTGCACGGTGCCCAGAAACACGCGCAGCCCGGTCACCTCGGCCAGTTGCGGGCGCAGCCGCGCAATGACGGCCAGGCCGCTTTCGGTGCGCTGGTTGGCCGGCTTCAGGTTGACGAACATGAAGCCGCCGCCGGCCCGGCCCGCGCCGGTGAAGCCCACCACCGTGTCCACGGCCGGGTCCTTGCGGATGATGTCGACCACCTGGCGCAGCTTTTCGGCCAGCGCCTGCGAAGAGATGCTCTGGTCGGCGCGCAGGCCGCCGTTGAGCTGCCCGCTGTCCTGCTGCGGAAAGAAGCCCTTGGGCACTGCGGTGAACAGATACACGTTCAGCCCCACCACCGCCACCAGGATCAGCATGACCAGCCCCTTGCTGTCGAGCGCCCAGTCCAGGCTGGTCTCGTAGCGCTTGAGCACCCAGTCGTAGCTGCGCGCGGCCATGCGGGCCAGCCGCCCCTGCGGCTTGCTCTTGTCGTGCTCGCCGCCCGGCTTGAGCAGCCAGGCGCACATCATGGGCGTGGTGGTCAGCGAGATGACGAGCGAGATCAGCACCGCCGCCGACAGCGTGATCGCGAACTCGCGGAACAGCCGGCCCACCTGGCCGCCCATGAACAGCAGCGGAATGAACACCGCCACCAGCGACACGCTGATCGACAGCACGGTGAAGCCCACCTCCTTGGCGCCGAGCAGCGCCGCCTTCATGCGCGTCATGCCCGACTCGATGTGCCGGCTGGTGTTCTCCAGCACCACGATGGCGTCGTCCACCACAAAGCCGGTGGCCACCGTGAGCGCCATCAGGCTCAGGTTGTTCAGGCTGAAGCCCAGCAGGTACATCACCCCGAAGGTGCCCAGCAGCGCCACCACCGTGGCCACGGCCGGCACGATGGTCGCGCGCACGCTGCGCAAGAACAGGCTGACCACCAGCACCACCAGAATCACCGAGATGACCAGCGTGAACTCCACCTCGCGCAGCGAGCCGCGAATGGAGTTGGTGCTGTCCGAGGCCACCTGCAGCGTGACGTCGGGCGGCAGCTGCGCCTGCAGCTCGGGCAGCAGCGCGCGCACGCTGTCCACCGTTTCGATGATGTTGGCCGAGGGCTGCCGCGTGATGAGCACGATGATGGCCGGCTCGCCGTTGAACAGGCCCAGCGTGCGCGTGTCTTCCACGCCGTCGAGCACCTCGGCCACGTCCTGCAGCCGCACCGCCGCGCCGTTGCGCCACGCGATGACCATCGAGGCGTAGTCGCTGGCGCGCAGCGCGGGCGTTTGCGTGTAGATCTGCAGCTTGCGCCCGTCGCCCTGCACCGTGCCCTTGGGCCGGTTGGCGTTGGACGCCTGAATGGCAGCGCGCACGTCGTCGGTACTGATGCCGTAGCGGTTGAGCGCAAAAGGCAGCAGCTCGATGCGCACCGCCGGCAAGGAGCCGCCGCCAATTTCCACGTCGCCTACGCCGTCGACCTGCGACAGCCGCTGGCTCACGATGTTGGACACCGCGTCGTAGATCTGCCCCGGCGTCTTGGTCTTGGACGTGAGCGCCAGAATGATCACCGGCGACGCCGCCGGGTTGGCCTTGCGGTAGGTCGGGTTGCTGCGCAGCGTGGCGGGCAGGTCGACGCGGCTGGCGTTGATGGCGGCCTGCACCTCGCGCGCGGCGCCGTCGATGTTGCGGCTCAGGTCGAACTGCAGCGTGACACGCGCCGACCCCACCGAGCTGGTGGACGTCATTTCGTTCACGCCGGCAATGGTGCCCAGGTGCCGCTCCAGCGGCGTGGCCACGCTGGTGGCCATCGTCTCGGGGCTGGCGCCGGGAATGGACGCGCGCACCGAAATCACCGGGTAGTCGACCTGAGGCAGCGGCGACACCGGCAGCACGAAGAAGGCGGCAATGCCGGCCAGCGCAATGCCGACGGTCAGCAGCACCGTGCCGATGGGGCGCTTGACGAAGGGAAGCGACAAGTTCATGGCCGCGCTCCATGCGCCGGGGCCGCTACGTGCACCGTGGGCCGGCCGCTCGAACGCCGGGGGTCGTGCCGCGTCAAACCGCTTCCTCCTCGACCACGCGCCGCGCGCTGCCGCCGCCCAGCCGGTCGAACGCCAGGTAGATCACGGGCGTGGTGAACAGCGTGAGCATCTGGCTGACGATCAGCCCGCCGAAGATCGCCAGGCCCAGCGGACGGCGCAGCTCCGCGCCGTCACCAAAGCTCAGCATCAGCGGCACGGCGGCGAACAGGGCCGCCAGCGTGGTCATCAGGATGGGCCGGAACCGCAGCAACGCGGCCTGGTGAATGGCTTCGCGCGCCGACTTGCCCTGGTTGCGCTCCGCGTCGATCGCAAAGTCGATCATCATGATCGCGTTCTTCTTCACGATGCCGATCAGCAAGATGATGCCGATGATGCCGATCACCCCCAGGTCGTTGCCCGTGATCATCAGCGCCAGCAAGGCGCCGACACCGGCCGACGGCAGCGTCGACAGAATGGTCAGCGGATGCACGTAGCTTTCGTACAGCACGCCCAGCACGATGTACACGCACACCACCGCCGCCAGAATCAGCCACAGCTGGTTGGACAGCGACTTTTCATAAGCGCCTGAAGCACCCAGGAAGGTCATCGTCACATTGCTGGGCAGGCCGATTTCCTTGGCGGCCGCGCGAATGGCATCCACCGACGACCCCAGCGACACGCCGGGCGCCGTGTCGAAATTCAGCGTGCTGGCCGGGTACTGCGCCACGTGCGTGATCTGCAGCGGCGCCTGCTGCTCCGAAATTTCGGCAATGGCCGACAGCGGCGTGGCCGTGCCGGAACCCGCGATGAGGTTCAGCTGCCCCAGCGTCTGCGGCGTGTTCACCATGCCGGGCTGCGCTTCGAGAATCACGCGGTACTGGTTGGTCTCGGTGAAGATGGTCGACACGATGCGCTGGCCGAAAGCGCTGTACAGCGCGTCGTCCACCGTGCTCGCGGTGATCGACAGGCGCGCGGCCGTGTCGCGGTTCACGTTCACGAAGGCCGCCAGCCCTTGCGCGCCGGCGTCGCTGCTCACGTTGCGCACCTTGGCCGAATCCTGCAGCTTGGCCACCAGCTTCTTCATCCACTCGGTGATGGCCGCGCTGTCCACGCCTTCCAGCGACACGCGGTATTCGGTGGGGCCGGTCTCGGCGTCGATGGTCAGGTCTTGCGTGGGCTGCAGGTACAGCGTGACGCCCGCCACCTGGTGCACGCGCTCGCGCAGGCGGTCCATCACGGTCTGCTGGTTGTCGTGGCCCTTCTTCAGGTTGATGAGCATGCTGCCGGTGTGCAGCATGGTGTTGTTGGCCGCGTCCACGCCCACGAAGGAGCTGAGGTTCTCCACATCGGGGTCTTCCAGCACCGCCTGCGCGGCCTGCAGCTGCAGTTGCGCCATGCGCTCGAAAGACACGTCCTGCGCGGCCTGCACGCGGCCTTGCAGCTGGCCGGTGTCCTGCGTGGGGAACAGCCCCTTGGGAATGGTGAGGTACAGCACCACCGTCAGCACCATGGTGAGCAGCGCCACCAGCAGCGTGAGCGGCTGGTGCGCAATGACCCAGTGCAGCGAGCGGTCGTAGCGCACCATCACGCCGTCGAAGAAGCGCTGCGCGCGCGCGCCCAGGCCGTTGCCGGCGGGATCTTTCTTGGGCTCGTGCCTGAGCCAGCGTGCCGACATCATCGGCACCAGCGTGAGCGACACCACGGCCGAGATCAGGATGGTGATGGCCAGCGTGACCGCGAACTCCCGAAACAGCCGCCCCACCACGTCGCCCATGAACAGCAGCGGAATCAGCACCGCAATGAGCGACACGGTCAGCGAGATGATGGTGAAGCCGATTTGCGTGGCGCCCTTGAAGGCGGCCTGCAGCGGCTTTTCGCCCTCCTCGATGTAGCGCGCGATGTTCTCGATCATCACGATGGCGTCGTCCACCACGAAGCCGGTGGCAATGGTGAGCGCCATCAGGCTCAGGTTGTTCAGGCTGTAGCCCAGCAGGTACATGAGCCCGAAGGTGCCGATGAGCGAAATGGGCACCGCAATGCTGGCGATGACCGTGGCGCGCAGGCTGCCCAGAAACGCGAAGATCACCAGCACCACCAGCAGCACGGCCAGCACCAGCTCCATTTCGACATGCTCCACCGACGAGCGGATACCCGCCGTGCGGTCGCTGAGCACCTCGATCTTCAGCCCGGCGGGCAGGCCGGTCTGCAGCTCGGGCAGCTGCTTCTTGATGGCGTCGACCGTGGCGATCACGTTGGCGCCGGGCTGGCGCTGCACGTTCATGATGATGGCGGGCGACAGCTTGGTGTTGCCGTCGGCCTTGTTGCCGGCCCAGGCGCCCAGCTGCGTGTTCTCGGCGCTGTTGACCACCTGCGCCACGTTGACCATGCGGATCGGCGCGCCGTTCTTGTAGGTGACGATGAGGTTCTTGTAGTCCTCCACCGTGAGCAGCTGGTCGTTCGAGTTGATGGTGTAGGCGCGCTTGGGGCCGTCGAAGCTGCCCTTGGCGCCGTTGGAGTTGGCCGCGCTGATGGCAGTGCGCAGCGTGTCCAGCCCGATGCCGTTGGCCGCCAGCGCCTGCGTGTTGGCCTGGATGCGCACGGCCGGGCGCTGCCCGCCGCTGAGCGACACCAGCCCCACGCCCGACACCTGGCTGATCTTCTGCGCGAGCCGGGTGTTCACCAGGTTCTGCACCTCGGTGAGCGGCAGCGTGTCCGACGTGATGGCCAGCGTGAGCACCGGCGCGTCGGCTGGGTTGACCTTGGCGTACACGGGCGGCGCCGGCAGGTCGGCCGGCAGCAGCGAGCCGCCGGCGTTGATGGCGGCCTGCACCTCTTGTTCGGCCACGTCCAGCGTCTGGCCCAGCGAGAACTGCAGCGTGATGATCGACACGCCCGCGGCGCTGGTCGAGCTCATGCGGTCGAGCCCCGACATCTGGCCGAACTGTCGTTCCAGCGGCGCGGTGACGGTGTTGCTCATGACCTCGGGGCTGCCCCCGGGGTAGAGCGTTTGCACCTGGATGGTCGGGTAGTCGACCTGCGGCAGGGCCGACAGCGGCAGGAAGCGAAACGCCACCAGGCCGGCCAGCACGATGGCGACCATCAGCAGCGAGGTCGCTACCGGTCGAAGAATGAACGGGCGTGAGGGACTCATCGGGGGCGATGTGGGGCGATGTCGGGGCGGTGTTGGAACGGTGTCAGCGGATCGCGCCGCCCGGGGCGGCGGGCGGGCTGCCCGGCGTCACGTTGGGCGCGGCCGGCGGCGTGGACGTGGCCGGCGGCGACGTGGGCGAATCGGCGGGCGGTGCGCTGCGGGCACCGCCGCCGCCACCGCCGGCACCGGCACCACCGGCGCCACCTTCGCGTCGCCCGCTGCCGCGCTCCCCGCTGCGCTCGCCCCGGTTGCCGCGCCGTGCACCCGATGCCGCGCCGGATGCCGGCACCGCCGGCCGGTCGACCGCGGTCTGCACGCGCGCGCCGTCCTTCAGCCGGTCGCCGCCTTCGGTGACCACCTGCTCGCCGGCCTTCAGGCCCGACATGACGGCCACGTTGTCCACGCTCGACTCACCGCGCGTTACCGTGCGCTGCGACACCGTGCTGTCGTCGTTCAGCACATACACGTAGTCGCCGTTGGGGCCGTGGCGCAGCGCCGTCACCGGAATCACCACCGCGCTGCTCACCGTGCGCAGCAACAGCCGCAGGTTGACGAACTGGTTGGGGAACAGCGCGTTGTCGGCGTTGGTGAACCGGGCCTTGGCCTTCACGGTGCCGGTGGCGGTGTCGACCAGGTTGTCCAGCGTGGCAAAGGTGCCGTTGGCCAGCCGGCGGGTGCGCGTGCGGTCGAAGGCGGTGGCGTCGAGCTTGGCGCCCTGGCCCAAACGCTCCTGCACCTCGGGCACGCGGTCTTGCGGAATGGCGAACTCCACGTCGATGGGCGCAATCTGCGTGATGGTGGCCACGCCGTTGGTGGTGCCGGTGGAGATGTAGTTGCCCGCGTCCACCGGGCGCAGGCCGATGCGCCCGCTCACCGGGGCCGTGATGCGGCTCCAGGTCAGGTTGAGCTTGGCGGTGTTTTCAGTGGCGCGGTCGATGGCCACGGTGCCTTCGAGCTGCTTGACCAGCGCGGCCTGGGTGTCCACGTCCTGCCGGGCAATGGAGTCCTGCCCAAGCAGGGTCTGGTAGCGCTGCAGCGTGACGCGCGCGGCGGCCAGTTGGGCCTCGTCGCGTTGGCGTGCGCCGGTGGCCTGCGCCAGCACGTTCTGGAACGGCTGGGGGTCGATGGTGGCGAGCACGTCGCCCTTCTTGACCATCTGCCCTTCCTGAAACAGTACACCGGTCAGCACGCCCGACACCTGCGGCTGAACGATCACGTTGGCCACCGGGGTGACCGTGCCCAGCGCCTCCAGCTGCACCGGAATGTCGGCCTGTTTGGCCGTGGCGATGCCGACCGTGCTGGACGCCGCGCCGCCGCCGCGCCCACCGGGGCCGCCTGGGCCACCGGGTCCGCCAGGCCCACCCTGGCGGGGTCCGCCCCCGGGCCCGGCGCCCGGCCCGGCCGCGGGCGTCTTCGACCTCTGGATCAGGTACCAGGCCCCGCCGCCCAGCGCCGCGAGCAGCAACAGGGTCAGCAGCGCCCCCACCCAACGACGCCTGCGCACCGGTGGGTGTGTGGCGGACACGTTGGCGGGCAGGGGTTCGGGTTGTTTTTCTTGTTCCATGGGCGGTGCGTGCGAAAGATGCAGAGAGGCTGCGTAGGGTACGGAGATGCGAGCGAGGGTAGTACAGCGCGGAATGGTAGTCGCGCTGTTTGCTGTGCCGTAAAGCGACGGTAAAGCTGTCACATGTGGCGTCAAACGGGCGTCTGCGCCTTCTATGTTCACCCGCAATTCGCGCCGCCTGGAGGCAACTCGCGCCGCCGGCTCGCATTCCGTCGCACGGCGGTGGCGGGTGCGAGCAGGCATCGGCACAGTCCGCTCCATCGATTCCCGTCCCGCCCTTTTTCAAGTTTCCCCTTCCTTCAACGGAGCGCCATCATGCTGATGCAAATCATCCTTCACACGCCCAAGTGGGTGTTCGCCGTGTTCTTCCTGCTGCTGTGGCTCGGCTCCAAGCAGCTGCTCACCAACAAGGTGAGCCTGGGCCGCGTCACGCTCATGCCGGTTGCCATGGGTGCGCTGTCGGTCTATGGCGTGGTCTCGGTCTTTGGCGATTCCTTCGGTGCCCTGCTCGGCTGGGCCGCCGCCGCGGTGGTGATGCTGGCGCTGGTGCTGCAGCGCCCCCTGCCCGCCACCACGCGCTACGACGCCGCGCAACGCCAGTTCCACGTGGCCGGCAGCCCGGTGCCCCTGATGCTGATGATGGGCATCTTTCTGACCAAGTACGTGGTGGGCGCCGGCCTGGCGATGCACCCCGAGCTGCGCCAGCAGGCCGCTTTCGGCCTCGTGGTGCCGGTGCTGTACGGCGCGTTCAGCGGTGTGTTCGCGGCCCGCGCGGTGCGACTGTGGAAGCTGGCCATCCGCACGGACGCCATGACGGCCGGCGCCAGCGCAGCCTGAACATGTGACGGCCCGCGCCAGCGCAGCCTAAGATTCCGGGCCACCGCCTTCCTGCCCTCCTTTCAGGAACCACCGCCATGAACGTGCTCTTTCTGGTCCTCAAGATCGCCGTGACGGTGGTGCTGGTCGCTTCCATCGCGGAGGCCCTGGTGCTGTCGTGGCGCAACGGCTGGCGCAGCTACGACTGGAAGGCGTCCGGCATCTCGGTGGTCGACTTTCTGGTGCGCGAGTACCCGTTGCGCTGGCTGCTGCCGCTGGCGTTCTGGACCGGCGCCATGGACTGGTTCTACGCCCACCGCCTGTTCACCGTGCCCATGAACCACTGGAGCGGCTGGGTCGCCTGCTTCATCGGCCAGGAGTTCTGCTACTACTGGTACCACCGCGCGGCCCACCGGGTGCGGTGGTTCTGGTGCACGCATGCCATCCACCATTCGCCGAACCAGCTGAACCTGTCGGCCGCCTACCGCTTCGGCTGGACCGGGCGCCTTACCGGCACGCTGGCCTTCTTCATGCTGGCGCCGCTGCTGGGCTTGCCGCCGCGGGTGGTGCTGCTGATGTTCACGCTCAACCTGCTGTACCAGTTCTGGATTCACGCCGCCTGGATTCCGCGCCTCGGCCCGCTCGAATGGGTGCTGAACACCCCGTCGGCCCACCGCGTGCACCATGCCTCCAACCTGGCGTACCTGGACGGCAACTACGGCGGCGTGCTCACCGTGTTCGACCGCCTCTTCGGCACCTACATTCCCGAGCGCGCCGACCTGCCCTGCCGCTACGGCCTGGTGAACCCCATCACCTCGTACAACCTGCTGGAGATCGAGTTCACGCATTGGCGCGCGCTGTTGCGCGACCTGGCCTCGGCCCGCTCGGTGCGCGCTTTTGTGGGCTACCTCGTCAAGCCGCCGGGCTGGAAGCCCGATGGGCCCGGCGACACCACCGAGGAACTGCGCCAGCGCGCGGCGCTGTCCGCCACGCCGCAAACACTCGCGCCCGATTTCATTCCCGTGCAGTACAACAAGGAGTTGTCATGAACACCCCCACCCCCACCGCTACCGCCAACCCCGCGCCCACCTCGGGCCGCTCACCCTCCGAAGTCGAACGCCTCGCCCGCCGCCGCGCCGGGGCCAAGATGGGCTGGTACACCCACGCCTTCTTCTATGTGCTGGTCAACCTCGGGCTGGTCGGGCTCTCGGCCGCGAGCGGCCACACCTGGGCGATCTACCCGCTCATGGGCTGGGGCCTGGGCCTGCTGGCGCACGGCGCGGCGGTCTGGGTCGTGGCACCGGGCGGCGGGTTCTACAACCGCCTGGTGGAGCGCGAGCGCCGCGCGCTGGGGGCAGGGAACAGCGGGAACCGAGGATGAGCGTGGGCCAGGCAGCAAGCCAACCGCGCTTCGGGTCCGAGAACGTGCGGGACATGCTGCGCCATGGCCTGATCACCGCCGTGTTCTGCTGCCTGATTGCCATCGCGCTCACCATCACCGACGGCGGCGGCTGGGCGGCGCACCTGGTCTATTCGCTGTCGATCGGCATCATCAGCTGGCTGTTCATCGACACCAGCCGGCTCCTGCTCACCGGACACCGCGACATTCGCTGGCCGCACGGCGGCTGGGGATACGTGCTGGTGGCCATCGGAGTGACCATCGGCTTTCTGGGTGGCAACCTCATCGGCGACGCCTGGACCGGCGCACCCGCCTTCGACTTCATGGACCTGAGCGGGCACAAGCTGGCCACCGGCGTCGTCATTACCGTCGCCACCACCATCGGCATGTGCTTTTTCTTCTACAGCCTTGGCAAGAGCAAGCACCTGCAAAGCCAGATCGACCTGGCCCAGCGCGACGCCACCGAGGCGCGGCTGAAGCTGCTCGAAACGCAGCTGGAGCCGCACATGCTGTTCAACACGCTGGCCAACCTGCGCGTGCTGATCACCATCGACCCGCCCCGCGCCGTGGCCATGCTCGACCGGCTCAACAGCTATTTGCGCGCCACGCTCAGCGGCTCGCGCGCGCTGTCGCATCCGCTCTCCACCGAGTTCGACCGGCTGGGCGACTACCTGGCGCTGATGTCGGTGCGCATGGGCGACCGGCTGCACTACACGCTGGAACTGCCTGAGGACCTGCGCGACACGCCCGTGCCGCCGCTGCTGCTGCAGCCACTGGTGGAAAACAGCATCCGCCACGGGCTGGAGCCGCAGGTGGAAGGCGGCCGCATCGTGGTGCGCGCACACCGCGACGCCAGCCGGCTGGTGATCGAAGTGAGCGACACCGGGGTCGGGCTCGATGCGGCCACGGCCGTACCGTCGTCCACGCCTTCCTCCACGCAAGACAGCAGCGGCTTTGGCGTAGCGCAGGTGCGCGAGCGGCTGGCCACGGTGTACGGCGAGCGCGGCCGCATGAGCCTGGCGCCCGCGCCCGGCGGCGGCACCTGCGCCACGCTGAGCTTTCCGCTGCCGGCCTGAAACGCCTGAAACGCCTGACAAACAACAAAGACAACGATGCACCCCACCGCCCTCATCGCCGAAGACGAGCCCCTGCTCGCCCTGGCCCTCAAGGCCGAACTGGCCGCCGCCTGGCCCGAGCTTCAGGTGGTCGCCACCGCAGGCGATGGCCGCAGCGCCGTGCGAGAGGCCTTGCGCCTGCTGCCGCAGGTGCTGTTCTTCGACATCCGCATGCCCGGCATGGACGGCCTGGGCGCCGCCGCCGAACTGGCCGACTGCTGGCCCACCGACGAGGCGCCGATGCCGCAGTTGGTGTTTGTGACGGCTTACGACGAATACGCTGCGCGCGCCTTCGAAGCCCAGGCGATCGACTATGTGCTGAAGCCGGTGCAGCCCGAGCGGCTTCGCAAGACCGTCGGCCGGCTGCAGCAGGCGCTGGGTGCAAGGCCGTCGGCGCCGACGCCAGCCGTGGCCGACGAGGCGCTCGAACGAACGCTCGCGCAATGGCGCCAGGTACTTGGCGCTGCGGGCGCTGTGGGTGCTGCGACCGGCACAGCAGTACCTGCCCCGCTGCGCATCATTGCCGCCAGCGACGCCGGCGGCAGCACCGTGCGCATGGTGCCCATCGACGAGGTGCTGTACTTCGAGGCCGCCGACAAATACCTGCGCGTGCTGACCGCCACGCACGAGTACCTGATCCGCACGCCGCTCAAGCAACTGCTGCCCCAGCTCGACACCGACACCTTCTGGCAAGTGCACCGCGCGGTGGTGGTGCGCAGCGCGGCCATCGAGTCGGTGCACCGCGACGAGGCCGGCAAGATGCACCTGATGCTGCGCGGGCGCGCCGAGAAAATTCCGGTCAGCCGGCTCTACGCCCATCTGTTTCGCGCAATGTGAATTAGCAAGCGCGCGCCCAAAGAAAAAGCCGGCCTTTTCAGAGCCGGCTTTTTCATTCAGTCACGAATTTCGTGGCAATTTGGCCGCAATTCAACGCCAGTGACCATGGCCGCGGTAGTAGCCGCGGTTGTAGTAGCGCGGGCCGTAATACGCCGGCGGTCCGTAGTACACCGGGGCCGGACGGTAATACACAGGCGGCGGCGGGCGGTAGTAGACCGGGGGCGGCGGTGCGTAGTACACGGGGGCTGGCGGGTAGTAAGCCGGAGCCGGCGGGTAGTAGGCAGGTGCGCCCACGCCCACCGCCACGCCTGGCACGCCGACACCAATGGACCAGCTCACGTCACCGCGGGCGCTGGCCGAGGTGGCTGCGAACAATGCACCGGCTGCCACGACGCTTGCGGCGGCCCATTTGAAGAAAGTAGAACGGGTGAGGCTCATGATGTTGGACTCCTTGAATCGGTGGGCCGGGTTCGGGTGTGAACCGCCCATGTGTGTATTGAACGCTGCAATTGCAAACCGGGTGCACGAGGCAATGTGAAGAATGTTGCCAAAGGTAAACCCTGAGAACCGCCCTCTAGAATGACCCAATGACCTCCCCGACCGACAAAAACGGCGCCAAAACGACCGCTGCACCGAGTAATTTTCTGCGCCACGTGATCGAGAACGACCTCGAACAAAACGCCTACGCGGGCCGCAAGTGGGGCGGGTCGCCCGGCAGCGCCGCCCATCACGCCCAGGGCATGACCGACCCGGCCAAGGTGCGCATGCGCTTTCCGCCCGAGCCCAACGGCTACCTGCACATCGGCCACGCCAAGAGCATCTGGCTGAACTTCGAGCTGGCCAGGGAATACGGTGGCGTGTGCCATCTGCGCTTCGACGACACCAATCCCGAAAAAGAAGACCAGGAGTACGTCGATTCCATCCGCGACGCCGTCAAGTGGCTCGGCTACGAGACCTACCTGGCCGACCGCCCCAGCGCCCCCGGCACCATGCAGCCGCACGAGTACTTCGCCAGCAACTACTTCGACTTCATGTACGAAGCGGCCGAATACCTCATTGGCGCCGGCCTGGCCTACGTGGACGAACAAACCGCCGACGAAGTGCGCGCGAACCGCGGCGACTTCAACACCCCCGGCACCAACAGCCCGTTTCGCACCCGCAGCGCCGAAGAAAACCTGGCGCGCTTTCGCGCCATGCGCGACGGCCAGGTGGCCGACGGCGCCGCCATCCTGCGCGCCAAGATCGACATGGCCAGCAGCAACATCAACATGCGCGACCCCGCGCTGTACCGCGTGCGCCGCGCCCACCACCACAACACCGGCGACAAGTGGTGCATCTACCCGATGTACACCTACGCGCACCCGATCGAAGACGCGCTGGAGCAGATCACCCACAGCATCTGCACGCTGGAATTCGAAGACCAGCGCCCCTTCTACGACTGGCTGCTCGACCGCCTAGCCGAAGGCGGCCTCATCGCCAGCCCGCACCCGCGCCAATACGAATTCGCGCGCCTGAACGTCACCCACGTCATGACAAGCAAGCGCAAGCTGCGCCAGCTGGTCGAAGAAGGCCATGTCGACGGCTGGGACGACCCCCGCATGCCCACCATTGCCGGCCTGCGCCGCCGCGGCTACACGCCCGAGGCGCTGCGCCTGTTCTGCGAACGCAGCGGCACCACCAAGTCGGGCGGCTGGATCGACTACGCCAGCCTGGAAGCCGCGCTGCGCGACAGCCTGGAACCGGTCGCCCCACGCGCCATGGCCGTGCTGAACCCGGTCAAGCTGGTCATCACCAACTGGGGCGAACTGATGGGCGGCCCCGACAAGAATGAAAGCGTGCTCGACGACTGCTCCGCCCCCGTGCACCCGCACCACCCCGAAATGGGCAAGCGCGAGTTCAAGCTGGGCCGCGAGGTGTGGATCGAAAGCACCGACTACGAGGACGTGCAGCCCAAGGGCTTCTTCCGCCTGTTCCCGGGCAACAAGGTGCGCCTGAAGTACGGCCACGTCATCGAATGCACCGGCGCCACGCGGGACGCGCAAGGCAAGCTCGTCGAAGTGCAGGCCACGCTGGTGCCCGACACCAAGAGCGGGACGCCCGGCGCGGACGGCATCAAGGTGAAGGGCAACATCACCTGGGTGGCGGTGGCGGATGCGGTGCTGGCCGAGGTGCGGCTGTACGAGCGGCTGTTCTCGGAAGCCAACCCGGGCAGCGGCGAGCTGCTGGAAGAGCTGAACAAGACGAGCCTGGAAGTGTGCTCGGCGTTTGTGGAGCCTTCGCTGGCGAATGCTGAGCCTGGGGTGGGCATTCAGTTCGAGCGGCACGGGTACTTCGTGCGCGATGCGAAGGATGGCAAGCTGGTGTTCAACCGCGCGGCGGGGATGCGGGACAGCTGGGGCAAGTAAGGCCCGGCGCGCAATCATCGGCAAGAGCCGGCGCCGTGATGGCGCCGGCTTTTTCTTTTTGCGGCGCGTTTGTGTGCGGTGCGTTTATTCGGGCCGCTTGTAGACCACGCCCAGCACCGCGCTGTTTTCGTCGGTGGTGCACACGGCCGAGCGGCCCTGCGGACCGACCTTCAAGTTGATCGTGTAGACGCCATCGCGCGGCGTCGAGCCGCTGTCCACGATGATGCTGCCCGGCGGTACCCGCAGTTCGCGCGCCGCGACTGCCACGCAGTTCTTCACGCTGGCATCAGGCGCGCCGCCGACGCGAAGGGAGGTGCTGCTGCAAGCGGCCAGCAGGAGGCCGGCGCTTGCCACGCTCGCGAGTTGGATGAGCCTTCGCATCGTCATTTGGGGTTTCCTGTTGTTTGCTGTGCTGCTGAGAATTTAGGCGCGCCAAACGCATATGCGGTGCAGGACAGCCACTCTCTCGCTCGTGGCCCGCCGCCGACCTATGAACCCAAACCGCCAGCGGCGGCGCGCGTGTTTTGCAAGACCGTTGACTTCAAAAGTTTTTCCGTATGAAAGCGGATTTGCAGCCTTCATACGGAAAACCGAGCTGCTTTTTCTCTTTGCTACGAAGCCAGCGGAAAACGCGCGGCAACTGGTGAGAGACTCTCAGCCGCAGTTGGCCGAAGCGCCACGCGCTGCCCCCAGCCCATGAATTTGCCGACCTCCTCCCGCCTCATCCGCTTCAACAAACCCTACGGCGTCCTCAGCCAGTTCACGCCCGAGGGCCGCTGGCGCGGGCTGAAGGACTTCATCGACCTGCCCGGCGTGTACGTCGCCGGCCGGCTCGACGCCGACAGCGAAGGCCTGCTGCTGCTCACCGACGACGGCAAGCTGCAGGCGCACATCTCCGACCCGCGTTTCAAGATGGAAAAAACGTACTGGGTGCAGGTGGAGGGCGTGCCGAGCGAGGCGGCGCTGGCGTCCTTGCGCAGCGGCGTGCAGCTCAACGACGGCCTCACGCGCCCGGCCCGCGCCCGCCTGCTCGACCCGCCGCCCGAGGTGTGGAGCCGCGAGCCCCCCATCCGCGAGCGCAAGAGCATTCCCACCGCGTGGCTGGAGCTGGCGATCCGCGAAGGCCGCAACCGCCAGGTGCGGCGCATGACCGCTGCCGTGGGGCTGCCCACGCTGCGCCTGGTGCGCGCCGCCATCGGGCCCTACACGCTCGACGGCCTCGCGCCCGGCACCTGGCTGGAACAGCGCGCGAGCTGAGCCGCCGCGCCACAACCCTCATCCGAATCCTTTTCATCCACATGAACCATCCTTTCTCAGACCTGCCCTTCGTCAAGCTGAACCGCCGCAGCACCTTGCTCGGCGCCCTCGGCTTGCTTGCGCTGCCGGCCATGCACGCCAGCGCCGCCACCTCGGCCAAGACAAAGAAAGCAGCGGTGCCCGACGTGTGGCCGCATGCGTCGCAGGTGCCGGGCGGCGTCGCGCGCCTGTCGCTCGGCCCGGCCGCCACGCGCCCCAAGGCCTTCGCCGGCGACGTGCCCGTGCTGGTGCTCGGCGACCCGATCGAATGGACCGCGCTGGTCGGCATTCCGCTCGCGGCCGAACCCGGCGAAGCCCGCATCACGGTGCGTGCCGAAGGCAAGCCCGAGCGCCAGGTCGCCTACGCCGTCTCGCCCAAGCAGTACCGCGAACAGCGCCTCACCGTGGCGCCGCGCACGGTCGACCTGTCGCCCGAGGACGAGGCGCGCTACGTGAAAGAGCGCGACCACCTCACCGTCGTGATGGCCACGCTCACCGACCTGCGCGCCGACGCCGCGCTGCAGATGCGCGTGCCGGTGCCGGGCCGCCGCTCCAGCTCGTTCGGCCTGCGCCGCGTGTTCAACGGGCAGTCGCGCAATCCGCACAGCGGGATGGACATTGCGGCGGGCACGGGCACGCCGGTGCTGGCGCCGCTGCCGGGCAAGGTGATCGACACGGGCGACTATTTCTTCAACGGCGGCACGGTGTGGCTCGACCATGGCGGCGGTCTGCTGACGATGTATTGCCACCTGAGCCGCGTCGACGTGAAGGTGGGCGACGTGCTGAAGACCGGGGAAGCGTTGGCCGCAGTAGGGGCGACCGGGCGGGTAACGGGGCCGCATCTGCATTGGGGGGTGATGCTGAACCGGGCGATGGTGGATCCGGCGTTGTTTGTTGCGGGTTGAGAGCAGGCAAGCCGCTTCATCGCGCTTCTGCCACACGCGCTTCGCGAGGCTGTACCTGTGTGAGCCGCAACGATCCGCTGCGCAATGCGAATTGAGTAGTCACCCTGAGTTCTATGTGTCACCCCCGCTTCTAAACTCGCGCTACTCAAACAAGGGCGGGCGAGGAATGGCAATACAAACAAAAGCCGGGCGGCGCCGTGAGCGCGCACGCATAAAACTGGCAGACAAGGGGTGGACGGTGGTCGTCGTCGGCATCCTGCTGCTGGCGGGGCCACGCTTCATTCAGGGCTCCATCGTCGGCACACTCGGCCCGGCGCTTCGTCCCGCAGGCTGGGCGGCGCTGGCGTGCGGCGCGGTGTTGCTCGGGCTGCATTACCTCGTCGCCCGCAAAGCTGCGCTCCACACTGTGGAACGCGTTCCACAAGAACGGCCTGCCGCCAAAGCTGCCCGGCCTGCGTCATCGGCGCCAGCCGCCGCGCGGTCGGAGCCTGCCTTTGCACCTGCGTCTGCTCGATCCGCGCCACCACCGCCGGAATCCGCCCAGCCGGGCGAGCAGAAATGGAGCTCCGCTGTACTCGCCGCCATCGAATGGCGCCGCTTCGAAGCACTGTGCGAAGCGCTCTACGCGCAGGCCGGTTTCACCACCAGCAGCCAGTCGCACGGCGCCGATGGCGGCGTCGACATCTGGCTGCGCTCCAGGCACAGCGACGTGCCTCGCATCGTCCAATGCAAGCACTGGCAAAGCAAGCCCGTGGGCGTGAAGGAAATGCGCGAGTTCTTCGGCGTCATGGCTTCGCATCAGTTGAAGAGCGGCACCTATGTGACGAGCTCGACCTTTTCCGCAGAAGCCGCAGCGTTTGCCAAGACGAACGGCATTCACGCACAAGACGGCGCCGCGCTGCTCAAGGTGATCGGTCAGCGCACACCCGAGCAACAGGCGGACTTGCTCGCAGTGGCCTACGAAGGCGACTACTGGCGGCCCACGTGCGCAAGCTGCGGCAGCAAGATGGTCGAAAGAACTTCGACCAAAAATGAAAGCAGCTTCTGGGGCTGCGCCAACTATCCGAAGTGCCGAGGCAGGACGATTCCAAAGTCCAAGGCATCTGCTGAGGCGGCCTGATCGCAAGGCGGGCCATGAGCAATCGACCGACGTTCACCCAAGATGGCCGCGAAGCCAAAGCCTGCTGCGGCACCGCGGACACGCCGCAGCACCTGCTCATCCGTTGAGCACCTTCGGCCGCGCTGTGCACCAAGCAATCAACGCCAGCAACCCCACCTGCACAGGCAGCCGCACCACCAACGCCCAGTACGGCACGTTCGCGAACAGCTCCGGCCTTTGCAGCATGTAGAAATGCGCCGGCGTCACCGCCAGCGTCAGCAGGAACAGCCCGACGCCCGCAGCCCGCCGCGTCGGCCGCCACAGCAAGCCCGCTGCGCCCAGCAGTTCGAACACACCGCTCACCAGCACGGCGGCGCGCGGCCAGGGGATGTACGGCGGCACGATGCGCATCTCGGTCTCGGTCAGCGCGAAATGCGCCACGCCGCCAATGGCGAACCACAGAAACACGAACACCAGCCCCGCCACGCGCCAGCGGCTCATGGCGGGTGCCCTGTTCAAAGCACCGGCCTCACAAAGGCTTGGTGAGGTACACCGCCTCGCGCCCGACGATCGTGCGTTGCGCGGGCATGAAGATGGTGCAGTCGTCGCACAGCGCGCGAATTTCCTCGTCGCCGTTGGTCGCAATCAGCTCGCCCTTGGCAAAGGTCTCGAAGCCGATCAGCGGGCGCACGAATGCAAAGTCTTCCGACTTGATGACATATGTCTGCAGCAGCTGAAAGCTGCGTTGCGGTTCGGGCGCCGGCGTGGCCGGGTCTTTTTCGACGAGGCCGAAGTACGCCAGAAAGTCATACGTGACGGCGGTCGCCAGCTCCGACGCGGAGCGCAAGAAGTGCTGGCCGCACTCGACGACCATGGCCACGCCCTTGCCGTCGGGTCCGCCGTGGCTGCCGTACTGGATCAGCGGCGTGCCCGAGCCCAGGCCATCGGGCATCACCAGGTGCACCGACGGGCGCCCAATGGCCAGCGCCACCTTGGCGTTGCGCTCGAAGGCCGGGTACACCCAGAAGGGCACCACGGGCTGGCTGGTCGAATGGATGTCCAGGATGTGATCGGCCGCGTCCACCACCGGGCGCAGGATGCGCGCGCGGCGCAGCTCGGGGCTGTCTTCGGTGCCGTCCAGCCACTCGGGCGACCAGATGCGGTTGAGGTTGTGCACGATCTGGCGGCTGTCGTACGGCGACTCTTCCTTGAACGACTCGTAGGCGTCGATGTTGGCAAAGGCCACGGTGAGCGTGCCGATCTGCGGGCGCACGTTGTTGTCGAGCAGGTGCGTGGCGGCCGTCATGCCGCAGATTTCGTTGCCGTGCGTGAGCGCGTTGATCAGCACGTGCGGGCCGGGCTTGCCGGACTCGAAGCGGTGCACGTAGTCGATGCCGACGTTGCCCTCGCGGTAGGCAGACAGGTCGCGGGGGAGGACTTCGAGGGCGGGGGGGGATTGGGTCATGGGGCGGTTGAAGTTGAACGGAACGGTCGGGCGAGTTTGCTACAGGGCGCGCGTTTGTGCTGATAACCGCTGGGCGCCCATGCCTTGCACGATCTGTTCAACCGGATCCAGGCAAATACGCTTCAAAAATGAAGCGTATTCAGCCCCGATACGCTTCACGCAAGGTCCAATTCACCAATTCACCTCCCGCTCCGGCGTCGCCGAAATGTGATGAATCGACAGGTCGGCTCCGTCGTATTCCTCCTCCTGCGTCAGCCGCAGCCCCACCGCCTTCTTCAGCGCGCCGTACACCGCCCAGCCCGCCAGCCCGGCCCATGCCACGCCCATGACGGTGCCAATCAGCTGCGCCCACAGGTTCACCCCGCCAATGCCCCCCAACGCCTGCGTGCCGAAGATGCCTGCCGCAATGCCGCCCCAGGTGCCGCACAGGCCGTGCAGCGGCCACACGCCCAGCACGTCGTCGATCTTCCATTTGTTCTGCGTGAGCGTGAACATCTTGACGAAGATGGCACCCGCCACGCCGCCCACCACCAGCGCGCCCAGCGGGTGCATCAGGTCGGAGCCGGCGCACACGGCCACCAGGCCGGCGAGCGGGCCGTTGTACACAAATCCCGGGTCGTTCTTGCCCATGGCCAGCGCCACCAGCGTGCCGCCGACCATCGCCATGAGCGAGTTGACGGCCACCAGGCCCGATATCTTGTCGATGCTCTGCGCACTCATCACGTTGAAGCCGAACCAGCCCACGCACAGCACCCAGGCGCCCAGCGCCAGGAACGGAATGTTGGATGGCGGGTGCGCGCTGAGCGAGCCGTCGCCGCGGTACCGGTTGCGGCGCGCGCCCAGCAGCAGCACGGCCGGCAGCGCCAGCCAGCCGCCCACGGCGTGCACCACCACCGACCCTGCGAAGTCATGAAACTCGTGGCCCGTGAGCGAGGCGATCCAGCCCTGAATGCCGAAGTGCTTGTTCCACGCAATGCCCTCGTACAGCGGATAGACGAACCCGACGATCACCGCGGTGGCAATGAGCTGCGGCCAGAACTTGGCGCGCTCGGCAATGCCGCCTGAAATGATGGCCGGAATGGCCGCCGCGAAGGTGAGCAGAAAGAAGAACTTCACCAGCTCGTAGCCGCTTCTTGCCGCCAGTTCGGTCGCGCTCACGAAGAAATGCGTGCCGTAGGCCACGCCGTAGCCCACCAGAAAGTACACGATGGTCGACACCGAGAAGTCGACCAGTATCTTCACCAGCGCATTGACCTGGTTCTTCTTGCGCACCGTGCCCAGTTCCAGAAAAGCAAACCCGGCGTGCATGGCAAACACCATGATGGCGCCGAGAAGAATGAACAGCGCATCTGCGCCCTGTTTGAGTGCGTCCATGGGAGCTTCTTGCAGTTTTTTGGTTTGAATTGGTGCAACGCACCCGAATCAGTCGGAGCGGCGGCCAAAGAAAGCAAAAATGGTGCCTGAAAGAGCTTTGATGGTGCGTAATGACCCAAACAAGGGCTCATCACGCGCTTTGACGCACCGTATCAGCCAGTTCGGGCTGAAGGCTCGGCAGCCGGGTTAGCCGCAGGCTCTTCCACCGGAACAAGGATGGCATTCCCGGTCGCCACGAGCTTGAGCGCATCACCCTCCCCCTGCGCATAGAGCTCGGCCGTCGCAAACACCTGCTTGCGCCCCGCCTTCACAACCCGCCCGCGCGCCACAAAGGTCCGGCCCACGGCGGGCGAAATGCAGTTCACCGAAAAGTGCGACGCCAGCACGCGGCCGGCCACCGTGGCGGCCGCAAAGCCGCTCACCGTGTCCAGCAGCGCGCCGATCAAGCCCGCATGCAGGAAGCCGGCGTACTGGCCCATGTCTTCCTTGCGGAAATCCATGCGCAACTCGGCCTCGCCTTTGGTTGCGCTGGTGACTTCGAAGCCGGCCCAGCGGTTGAAGCCGGCGGTCTGGTTGATGGCCTGCAGTGTGTCGAGCATGGTGTGTCCCGGGTTTGAAGCAATGCGCCCACTCTAGGAAGCGGCACCTGCATTCATCGTCGCGCGTGCGACGGAAACCGCGCCGGCGGTTGCCTTGGCGACAGCCGCGTGCATGCGAAACTTTGCGCCCACCATGCAACTTGGACGAAGGGCCCGATGACCGATCTGACGCCGCAACAGGAATGGAAACTCAAGACCACAAGCTACGCCCAGGCCGTCAACCGCTACGTTGACGCGGGCCTGCGCGACGGCTGGGACGCCGCCGGCAAAGAGCCGCAGATGTTGAAGACCGCGCACTTGCTCGACCCGCTGCTCGCCGCACTGAAGGCGCACAACGCAGCCCAGCCCGACGAAGCCGCGCGCGCCGCGTTCCGCGAAGACTGGCCACCGGCGCACGAGCCGCTGATTCCCCGGCTCGAACAGCACGGCCAGAACATTCCGACGGTGGCCCTGCTGGACGACGGCTCGGTGCTCGCACGCATCGGCGCAAGCCACGAAGACGGCCATGTGGTGCACATCACCGGCGACAGCGTCGAGCGTGTCGAAGGCGTCGAGTTCTTCGGCCGCTGCCCCGCGCGCCGCTTCTTCGCGGTGGCGCAGGCCGATGGCATTCGCGTGACCGACGGCTGGCAAGGCCCGACCACGGCGCTGTGCCCCTGGCCCACGGGCCTGGAAGACCTGCCCACCTTGCCCGACAACGTGCCCGCGCCCCGCTTCGCTGCGCCGCCCCGGCCCACGCAGCTCATTCCGTTCCCGGACGGGCAGCGCGTGCTGCTGGTCAGCACCTCGGGCATCTTCGTGCTGTCGGCGCAGGGCGCGCGCCGGCTGATGCCGTGCAGCGAAGACCTCGCGGAGCAACTGGCCGAAGACGACTTCGACCCCGAGTACTTCGGGCTCGACCTGTCGATGGAACACGGCGCGGTGTCGCCCGACGGCCAGTGGATTGCCGTGGGCGGGCAGGACGGCCGGCACCTGGTGTTCGACGCGGCGCTGAATCTGCAGGCGCAGATCGGCCCGGTCGGCGAGTACCCGCACTTTGCGCTGTTCAACCGGCGCAGCGATCGCCTGGTGCTCAACGCCTGCCACTTCTACGACGGCGCCACGCTGGGCGTGCAGCTGAAGGACGTGCCCGGCCTCAACACCGAGTACTACGCCGACGACCCGCGCACGCCCACGCTCGAAGACGGCGCGCGCGTGTATGCGGGCGTGCACCGCGGCGACGAGTTCATCGTCGGCGACGCGCGCGGCTACCTGCGCGCCTTCGGTGAAGACGGGCAGGCACGTTGGCAGCACTTCATCGGCTCGACCGTGGGCGCGATGGACGTGTCGGACGACGGCAAGACGCTGGTGGCGACCACCTGCGCGGGCTTTGTCTGCGTGATTGCGCTGGACACCGGTCGCCAGGCACCGGGGCAGATCGGCAACGGCGGGCACTTGGAGCAACAGCGCTGGCTGCTGTGGAAGAACCCCGAGCGCGCGTTGCTGTGGTGAAGACGCCCTGCAGCGTCCTCAGTTGGGCGTCAGGCCCGCATGGCATTGTTGGGCGCCCGAACGCCGTGTGCGCAATTCCAAGGGAGAACAAAAAGTGAGATGGATCCATCGGCGAGGTGCGCTGACCTTCTCGGCCGCCTGCGCCCTGCTTGCCGCTTCGGGCTGCGGGCAGAAAAGCCCGGCCGACGCTGCCACCAAAGCACAGCCGCCCGCCGCCGCAGTGCCCACCGCTCCCGGCGGCATCGCCCTCGGCAGCATCGCCATTACGCAGGAAGACATCGACTGGTTCCGCCGCAGCCGGGCCGAATGGATCGACTGCGAATCTGGCGCGCCGGCCATCGTGCCGCCCGACCTGTCGCTGGAGCAGCTCGGCGAGGCGCTGGACGGCGGCGCGCCCGTGTCGCCGGAGTTCGAGCGCTTCGTGCACGTGACCTCGGCTTTCTTTTTGCACGCGAGCTTTGCGCCCGGGCATTACGGCTTTCTGCCGCCCTTTGCGCAACGCGCGGCGTTCGACGTGACGGCCGAGCACATCCGGCTGCTGCAGCACGCCAACTGGCGCACCTTCATGATCGACTGCAAGCGCCCGTACGGCGACTTCACCCACTATGAGGTGGACATGGCCGACATCCTCGGCCTGCCGGTGAGCAAGGACGCCAAGGGCCATGCGCAGATCGGCAAGGACGCCGAAAAACGCATGGACGCGCTGCACACGGACATGCTCTTTGCGCTGCAGGCCTACATTCGCTTCGCGCGGCTCAGCCCGGGGCGCTACGTGGTGCCGGAGCGCGGCCTGTCGCAGACGCTGGCCAGGCCGCTGTGCCGGCCGGTGTCGGCCACGCGCATCGCGCTGTACCAGCGCGCGCTGGCAGCCGCCGGGCCGCGGCCTGATTCACGCCGCACGGCGGCGCTGGACGAGGCTGCGGGAGGACTGTTCGCGCTGGACTGAACCGCGGGGGCCTGCGTGCCCTCAGGCCTGCGCTGCGGTGTCGGCGTCCGCGTCCGGTGCGGGTTCGCCGCCGCCCTTGCGCTTCTTGCTGCGCGCGGCCTTCTTCGCGGCGCGCTCGGCGTCGGCGCGCTGCCCGTCGGCCAGCCATTCGGCAAACTCTTCGGGCGTTTCCAGCGTCACGCGCCCGAGATTGCCCGCGCGAAATTCGTGCATGACGATTTCGGCCGACTTCTGCAGGTTGACCTTGCCCTTGCCCAGCAGCGCGCCGCGCTTGCGCCCGATGGTGTCGAGCAGGTCTTCGTCCTTCATGGTGGCCATGGTCTCGGCGTCGAGCTCCACCAGCTTGAAGCGCGTGGCCACGCCGGCCGCGTAGTGCACCTTGAGGTAGCTCAGCAGCTCCAGCGCCACCTCTTCCTCGTCGAAGGCGTTGCGCCCCACCGCGCCGCTTGCGGCCAGGTTGTAGCCGCTCTTGGGCACGATGATGCGCGGCCACAGCATGCCGGGCGTGTCCCACAGGTAGAAGTCGTCGGCCAGCGTGATGCGCTGTTCCATCTTGGTGATGCCGGCCTCGTCACCCGTCTTGGCCTTGCGCCCGCCAATGAGCGTGTTGATGAGCGTGGACTTGCCCACGTTCGGAATGCCGCAGATCAGCACGCGCATCGGCTTGGCCATGCCGCCGCGGTTGGGCGACAGCGCATGGCAGGCCTTCACAAGCTGCTGCGCGGGCATGGTCTGGCTGGCGTCCAGGCCAATGGCGCGGGTGGCGGGCAGCGCGTTGTAGTGGGCGAGCCAGCGCACGGTGCGCTCGGAGTCGGCCAAGTCCTGCTTGTTGAGCACCTTCACGCTCGGGCGGCCGGCGGTGAGCTCGGCCAGCATCGGGTTGGCACTGGAGCCGGGCAGGCGCGCGTCGAGCAGCTCGATGACCACGTCGATGTCCTTCACCCGCTCGGTGATGGCCTTCTGGGTCGAATACATGTGACCGGGGAACCACTGGATCGCCATCGGTGGGGGTTCTTTCTTTTCGCGCTGTCGCTGTCGGGAGTCTGGAATGGGGGGCCTTGCAGGGCCGGGTGCGCATTGTGGACCCGGAACCTGAACGCAAGCTGGTTGCTATGTTTTCGATAGCTGCAAGCGGGCATTGTGCCTTTGCACCGCCGGCGCTCGGTGCCGTGGGGGGCATGCAAGCCCAGCCTGAGGTTGTCGCGCATTGCAACCGTGTTGCACACACACGCAATCCCCTAGAGAGTTTTGCATTGCGGGTGCCGGTATCACCCCTATCATTTGAACGAGTGCGGCGCCCGAGCGTCGGTCGAATCGACAACCCTTTGATGGAGTGACCCGCGATGAAACCCGTCTCCGAACTGCTCAAGCGCCACGATTCCGCAGCCTGGCGCACCACCCCCGACACCAGCGTGTTCGACGCGCTGTCCACCCTGGCGCACTTCGAGGTGGGCGCGCTGATGGTGATGGAAGGCGAGCGGCTGGTGGGCTTTCTGTCGGAGCGCGACTACACACGCAAGGTGGCGCTGCAGGGCAAGAACTCCAAGGAGGTGAAGGTGCGCGACATCATGACGCCCGACGTGATGACCGTCACCCCGCAAACCCGCACGCGCGCCTGCATGACGCTGATGAGCCAGCGCAAGTTTCGCCACCTGCCGGTGGTCGACGGCGACAAGGTGGTCGGCATGATCTCCATCCAGGACTTGATGGACGACATCATCTCGGACCAGGAAACCACCATCGAGCAGCTCACCACGTACATCCAGAGCTGAGCCCCGCCTTGCATTTCGGACCCTGCCCGGCGCGTGGGTAGGGAATAGACCTACGCGCGGTGCCCTGCTTCAGGGCGCACAGTGGGGCTTCGTTCATTCATCCAGCAGGGACATTGCATGCAGATTCAGGTCAATACGAGCAACGGCATCGAGAACAAGGACACGCTGGAACGCTGGGCCGACACGGAGATCAAGCAGCACCTGAGCCGCTTCGCGGAAGACGTGACGCGCGTCGAGGTGCATCTGAGCGACGAAAACCACGACAAGACCGGCGGCGCCGACAAGTGCTGCGTGATGGAGGCGCGCCTGGCGCACCACCAGCCGCTGGCGGTCACGCACCATGCGGCCAGCCTGGACGACGCGTTCCGCGGCGCGGCCGACAAGCTCAAGCGCGTGCTGGACAGCACGCTGGGGCGCCTGAACAACCACCGCGACCGCGACTCCATCCGCAAGGACGCGAGCTTTACCGCCGAGTAGTTCGTTCGAACCACGCAGCAGCATGGGGTGCTGCTGCGTGCAAGGCAGCGTCAGGCTCGCTTGGCGTTCGCCATCGCCTTGCCCACCTCATTGGTGCCCTGCGCGGCACCGCTTTGCGGCACAGAGTCGCCATCGCGCGAGGTCACTTCGGCCAGCCGAGCGGCCAGCTGCTCCGGCGCGTCGGCACCCACGCCTACCCAAACACCCTGCGTCATCGTGATGTGCGCGGCCTCGAAGGTGCCGGCACCGGCACAAAGAATGGTGCGGTTGGGCGCGTCTTGCGCGGCCAGCACCAGCATCGCGGGCACCACGGCTTCGGGCTTGAGCGCGTCCAGCACTTCCTGCGGCATCAGGCCTTCGGTCATGCGTGTGGCGGCGGTGGGTGCCAGGCAGTTCACGCGAATGTCGTTCTTGGCGCCTTCCAGGCTCAGGGTCTGCATGAGGCCCACCAGCGCGAGCTTGGCCGCGCCGTAGTTGCTCTGGCCGAAGTTGCCGTACAGGCCCGACGACGACGTGGTCATCACGATGCGGCCGTACTTCTGCTCGTTCATGAGCGCCCAGACGGCCTTGGTGCAGTTCACCGCGCCCATCAGGTGCACGTCGACCACCAGCTTGAAGTCGTCCAGCTCCATCTTGGCAAAGCTCTTGTCGCGCAGGATGCCGGCGTTGTTGATGAGGATGTCCACGCGGCCCCAAGCATCGACCGCCTGCTTGACCATGGCCTGCACGGCCACGAAGTCGGTCACCGAGGCGCCGTTGGCCATGGCCTCGCCACCGGCCGCCTTGATTTCGTCGACCACCGCCTGCGCGGCACTCACCGAGCCCGCCGTGCCGCCGGAGCCATCGCGTGCGCCGCCCAGGTCGTTGACCACCACCTTGGCACCCCGTGCCGCCAGGGCCAGCGCATGCTGGCGGCCCAGGCCGCCGCCCGCGCCGGTCACGATGGCCACGCGGCCCTTGAAGTCGATGCTGTTGCTGCTCATGTCTCTCTGTCGCTTTCCTAGGGAGTTGCCGTTGTTTCGTCGCCGCCAAGGCGGCAGCGTGGCGTTTTAACCCAGAAAGGCGGGCGCGCGCAGTCCTCCGCGAGGGGGACAAGTCACCGGCGCGTCAGGGCGCATAAAGAATCAACCGTGGGGAGAGCCGCGCACCTGCTCGCAGTAAGCGACCAACTGGTCGAGCTCCGCAGACTTGTCGAAGAACGCATCGGCGCCCAACTGCTGCGAACGCTCGCGCATGTCGGCCGTGGCGTAGTTGCTGAGCACCACCACCTTCTGGTTGGGCGAGCGGTTGCGGCAGGCATGGATCACCCCAAGGCCGTTGCCGCGCTTGAGGAACAGGTCGACGATGGTCAGGTCCCAGCCGTCCGCATGCAGCAGCAGCCAGGTTACGGCTTCTTCCTCGGTGCTGGCCGAGGCCACCACGTGTGCGTCCGCCACGTCCTCCAGGAAACCAACCAGGTTTTCCCGGATGACCGGGCTGTCTTCAACGAGGTAGGCCTTGAATGTCATGGCGCCATCGTGGCCCTGCATCTGGCGCCCACGGTGGTCCATGCGGGCCAATGCCTGTAGGCCATCCGCCAGCGCCTGTGTGGTCATGGCAAGGCGCCCGGCAGACAAAGACAGAAGAAAGTGCTAAGCCGCTACCGCCATGCGGCCGCGCGCCATGCCAAGGCGCGTGGGCGAAACGTACTGCTCGCGGTAGATCTCGAAGGGCATGGTGTCTGCCGCTTCGATGCGCTTCTGCGCCTCGATGGACTCGGCCGTCATCTGCTCGAAGGCACTCTGCTGCGCCGGCGAGAACGCCAGACCCAGCAACGCTTCGCGGGTCTGCTCTGACTGGGCGCGCACAAAGCCGGTGAACGAGTTGCCGTGCTCGTTTTCAATGGCGGCGAGCATGCGTGCCGAGGGCAGGCTGTCGGGGTTGCGCAGCGCGGCCAGCGCGGCGTGCACCGCGTCGGCATGCTGGGTGCCGCTGCCTTGTGCCGCGTCCAGCGCGGCGGCCATTGGCAGGCACTGCTCGACCAGCTCGGTGCCCCAGTCGGCCAGGGGCACCTCGCGCCCGTCGCGCCGCAGGGTCAGGCCCGGCTCGCGGCCGCGCGCGGCCGTCAGGTGCTGGTTGTGGGCGAGGTCGGCAATTTCTTGCGGCGTGTCGTCGGGGCTGTCGCTGAGCAGGCAGTGCAGCAGAAACACATCGATGAAGCGCATGGTCTGCGCGTTGATGCCCACCGTCTCGAAGGGGTCGAGGTCCATCAGACGCACCTCGACGTATTCGACGCCGCGTTCGCGCAGCGCATGCAGCGGGCGCTCGCCGGGGTTGATCACGCGCTTGGGGCGGATGGTGCCGTAGAACTCGTTCTCGATCTGCAGCAGGCTGGTGGCCAGCTGGTTGTAGTCGCCGCCCAGGTTCTGGATGCCGATGGCCTCGTAGGCCGGCCAGGGGCGCGTGAGCGCGTCTTGAAGAGAGGCGCCGTAGCCGTCCAGGCTGTTGTAGCTCACCGCCAGCGAGGCCTGCGCGTCGCTCTGGTAGCCCAGGCGGCCCATGCGCAGCGAGGTGCCGTGCGGCATGAACATGCTGCCGTCGCCCAGCGGCTGCAGCTCGTGCGGGCGGCCCGCCACAAAGCTCGAACACAGCGCCGGCGAGGCGCCGAACAGGTACAGCAGCAAGAAGGCGTGGCGGCGAAAGTTGCGGATCAGCGCAAAGTACTGCTCGCTCGACACCTCGGGCAGCGACCAGTTGTAGTGAATGCCGGAGATGGTCTGCATGCGGCGGCCGTAGCGATGGCTCAGGCCCATGCGGTACACGCTCTTGGCACGGCCCACGTTCGAAGCGCCGTAGCGGCCGATGGGAATGGTCTCGTCAGTGGGCAGGCCGCAGGGCATGCTGGACACCCACAGGCGCTCGTCGCCCAGCGTGTCGAGCACGCGGTAGGTGAACTGGTGCACCTGGGTGAGCTCTTCGAGCGCCGCTTCCACGCTGGCGTGCACGCCGGTGATGAGCTCGAGCTGCGATTCGCTGAAGTCGGTCGTGATGTGCGGATGCGTGAGCGCGGCGCCCAGCGCCAGGGGGTGCGGCGTGAGCGCGAGTTTGCCGTCCGGCAGCGCGCGCAGGCTTTCCTTTTCGATGCCACGTCGCATGCCCTTCAGTCGTGCGGCTGAAAGTGCGCCCAACCTCTCCTGCAATCTGCTGCTCATATTGTTATGACCCATCTATCTTCTGAGGGGCTGGAAGGTAGCACGGGCGCGCAGGCACTGCTTGCGCAGGGAATCCCGGGCATCGGCACCCTTCAGCTCGCTACGTTTTTCATAGCGGGCCCCAGGCAATGCGCCCGCTCTGCGGTTGAACGGCGCGCTGAATTCAGGCCTTGCGGCGGCCCGATGAAGGAGCGCCTTGCGCCCCCCGCGCCATCAGCCGAGCACGCGCAGCAAAAAGCGGTTCAGGTCGGCAATTTCTTCCATGCACACCGAGTGCGCCATCGTGTATTCATGCCACTCCACGGTGTGGCCCAGCGCCAGGAGCGCGTCGCGCGAGCGCAGGGCCGCGGCCAGGGGCACCACCGGGTCTTGCCGGCCATGGGCGAGGAACACGGGGGTCTGGTGGTTGGCCGCATGTCGTTCGGCCGCCGTGGTGGCGGCAATCGGCAGGTAGCCCGACAGCCCCACGATGCCGGCCAGCCGCTCGCCGTGGCGCATCCCGGTCATGAGCGCCATGGCGCAGCCCTGCGAGAAGCCGGCCACCACGATGCGCTGCGCGGCAATGCCGCGCGCCTTCTCGGCGGCGATGAGCGCGTCGATGGTGGCTTGCGAGCGGCGCAGGCCGGCCTCGTCTTCATGCGCGGCCAGGTCGGCCACGGCAATGTCGTACCAGGCGGGCATCTGGTAGCCGCCGTTGATGGTGACGGGAATGACCGGCGCATTGGGGAACACGAAGCGCACCGGGCCCACGGCGGACAGGTCGAGCTCGTTGGCCAGGGACACGAAGTCGTTGCCGTCGGCGCCCAGGCCGTGCATGACGATCACCGTGGCGGTGGGGTTGGGGGCGGTTTCGATTTCGATGGGAGAACGGGACATGGTCGCTCGAGAGTGTTCAAAAACAGATGGGCGAGACCTTAGCGCATTCAGGCCGGGCCAAAGGCAGAGAGGCACGGAAACACCGAAACGGCCGGTTGGCTGACTTGCACATCGCCGCGCCGCGCCCACCATGGTTCAAACAACATCAAGGAACCCCGCGTGAGCCATTCCCCTCCCCTGGTCGATACCAAGCTGGCAGGCGCCGTGCTGGTCTGCGGCGAATGCGAAGAACGCAAGGACGGCCCCACCCGGCTCACCGCCCGGCAGGTACGCAAGGAACTGAAGCATGGCCTGGCCCACATGCCGGTGCGCCTGCGTGTGGTGGAGTGCAGCTGCCTGGGCCTGTGCCCCAAGAAGGCGATGGCGCTGGTCGCCATGACGCAGGGCCACGCGCCGCTGGCCGCCGAGGTGTGCCGCGAAGACGACGTGGAAGCCTTTGCCAAGGCGGTGGTCCGGTCGGCGAAGTGAGGCGGCGGCGCCCTATTCAGGCTTGATGCCGACCGCCTTCACGATCTGCGCATAGCGCTCGTACTCGGCCGACACCCGTGCCTGGAACTGGCGCTGCGGGTAGCCCGTGGCCTCGATGCCCTGCGCCGCGAGTTCGGTTCGCAAGGCAGTGGATTGCACGATGCGCCCTGCGTCCGCCGCAATGGCGTCCAGCACCGGCTGCGGCGTGCGCGCCGGCGCGAACAGCCCGAACCACGTGCCCGAGCGGTAGCCCGCATAGGTGTCGCCCACGGTGGGCACCTCTGGCAGCAGCGCATGGCGCTTTTCGCCGCTGGTGCCCAGCGCCACCAGCCGGCCGCTGCGGATGTGCGGCAGCGCGGGGCCCACGGCGATGAACATCACGTCCACCTGCCCGCCAATCACGTCCTGCATGCCCAGCGGGCCGCCACGGTAGGGAATGTGGGTGACGTAGATGCCCGCCTTCTGCTTGAGCAGCTCCATGCTGAGCTGCTGCGGGCTGCCGTTGCCGGCCGACGCATAGTTGATGCGGCCCGGATGGGCCTTGGCCGCGCGCACGAAGTCGGCCACCGTGCGAAAGCCCGTCTTCGGGTTGGCGACCAGCACAAAGTCGATTTGCCCGAGCGACACCACCGGCACCAGGTCGCGCCGCGCGTCGTAGGGGAGCCCGGGCTGGATGTTCGGCAGGATGGTGATGGGGCCGTCCGCGCCCACCAGCAGCGAGTAGCCATCGGGCTGCGCCTTGGCCAGGCCGTCGGCGGCCAGAATGCCGGCCGCGCCGGCGCGGTTGTCGATGACCACCGGCTGCTTCCACTGCTCCGACAGGCGCTGGCCCAGCAGGCGCGCAAGCACGTCGGGCGAGCTGCCGGGTGTGTTGGCGACGGTGATGTGCACCGCCTTCGACGGGTAAGCGGGAGCGGTCGGTGCCTGGGCCTGCGCGGCGGTGGCGAGTGAAACACCGGCCCACAGTGCAAGAGCCAGCTTCAAAGGGGAACGCACGCGCATGGAGAACTTTCGATTGCAAGACACAGGGCGCGCGATTCTGTCGTGCCGTGGCCCGCAAGCGAACGACCCATTTGTCAGATGCTTAGGTCCATTCGGGCATATGCGGTGCCGGCAACCGGCCCCGGGCGCGACACGGAGACCCTGTATGCAACACAATGGCGTTTCGCATGAAGACCACCACCCCGCACCCGAAGCCCCAGGCCCCTCTCGTCGCCGCCCCTTTCAACAGCGAAACGCTGCTGCGCGACAGCGGCCTGCGCGTGACCCGCGCCGCGCAGACGGTGCTCGAACTGCTCGAACACGCCTCCCAGCCCCTTACGCACGAAGACGTGGCCGCGGCCTACACCACCGCTGCCGGCGAGGCGCCCGACCGCGTCACGGTGTACCGCGTGCTCGACCGGCTGGTCGAGGCCGGCCTGTGCGACCGCCGCGTGGGCGCGGACCGGGTCAACCGCTTCTCGCGCCATGTGGAGGCCGCGTCGGGCAACATCTTCGAATGCGACCACTGCCACAAGGTGCTGGCGCTGCCGTCCGACCCGGAACTGCCCAAGGTCATGGGCCGGCTCGGACGGGCCCTGCGCAAGCAGGGCATCGACACGCGCCACACCGCCCTCACCCTGCACGGCACGTGCGGGGAATGCGCCCGATAGTTTTCACTCACACGTTCTTTGCTCACCCGTTCCAAGAAGGGAACGGGTCCTGAAAGTTCCGCCACCACGAGGCGCCGAAGCGCATCTCGTTCTCCGTGAGCAGGCAGGCATCGAGCCGCGCGCGCAGCGCCGATTCGTCCATGCCGATGCCGATCAGCACCAGCTCCTGGCGTGCGTCGCCCGTGGCCGGGTCCCAGTTCTTTTCGATGAGCGCCAGCGCGTCGGCGTCGGTGGGCCAATGCTCACGCGGCACCGCCGCCCACCAGAAGCCCGCCGCACCGTAGCGGCACGCACCGCCGGCCTGCGACCACGTGCCGGCGCGCGTGGCGCGGCTCGCGAGCCAGAAGAAGCCCTTGGAGCGCACCACGCCTTCCCATTCGCTTTGCACCAGCTTCCAGAAGCGCATCGGGTGGAACGGCAGGCGCGAGCGGTACACGAAGCTGCGAATGCCGTAGGCCTCGCTCTCGGGCACATGCTCGCCGCGCAGCTCAGCCAGCCAGCCCGGCGCCTGCTCGGCCTGATCGAAGTCGAACAGGCCGGTGTTCAGCACGCGGTCTAGCGGCACGCGGCCGAAGCTCGACAGCTCGATGCGCGCGCGCGGGTTCAGGCTGCGCAGGATGGCCATCAGCCGCTTGCGCTCGTCGGCCGTCACCAGGTCGGTCTTGTTCACCACCAGCACGTCGCAGAACTCGATCTGCTCGATCAGCAGGTCGACCACCGTGCGCGTGTCGTCGTCGCCCAGCGACTGACCGCGCTGGCCCAGGCTGTCGGCCGAGCCGTAGTCGCGCAGGAAGTTGAAGGCGTCGACCACCGTCACCATGGTGTCGAGCCGGGCCACGTCGGCCAGGCTCTTGCCGTCTTCGCCGGCAAAGGTGAACGTCTCGGCCACGGGCAGCGGTTCGGAGATGCCGGTCGACTCGATCACCAGCTGGTCGAAGCGCCCCTCCTTGGCGAGCCGCCCCACCTCCAGCAGCAGGTCTTCGCGCAGCGTGCAGCAGATGCAGCCGTTGCTCATTTCGACCAGCTTTTCTTCGGTGCGCGACAGCTTGGCGCCGCCGTCGCGCACCAGCGCTGCGTCGATGTTGACCTCGCTCATGTCGTTGACGATGACCGCCACGCGGCGGCCCTCGCGGTTGTGGAGGATGTGGTTCAGCAGCGTGGTCTTGCCGGCGCCTAGAAAGCCGGAGAGCACGGTGACGGGGAGGCGGTCGGCCATGTGGGCAGGCTCCATATATGCAACAGAATTGCATTATAGGAAGCATATGCAACAAGGTTGCATTTTATCGCAGTCTCCTTTCGCGGCTGCCCGCTGCCCCGCGCAGGGCTAGTAGCTCAGCTTCGGATACCAGTCCTTGCCGCGGCCTTCGGGCGTCATGTCGAGCAGGTTCCACAGCGGCATCGGGTCGGGCGCGCCGCGCGGGTCCTGCCCCGGGTCGGCGGTGCCGGGGCTCATTTCGGCGGCCCAGAAATGGCGGATCACGTCGCCGTCGCGCTTGAACACGTTGAAGGCCGGGTTGTCGCCACCGCCGGGCTTCTCGCCGGCGTAGTCGTGGTTGAAGTCGTTGCCGGCCGATGAATAAAGCGGCAGATGGCGCCAGCCACGCTCCTTGGCAAAAGCCACCATGCGCTCGACGGGCGAGGTGGCGATCACCGCGAACGCCACACGCTGCAGGATGTCGGGCATGTGGCCGTCGTACGCGCTCAGCAGCGACGTGCACATGGGGCAGGGTCGCTCGCGTTGAGGGCCGAACATCCAGTTGTAGGTGATGAGGGTGGCGTGCGTGCCGAAGAGCTCGGAGAACTTCACCGGGCCTTCGACGCCCTGGAACAGATAGTCCTCCGGCACGGCGCCGCCCGGAGGCAGCGCGCGGCGCATTTCAGCGACGCGCTCGATGCGCCGGCGCAGGTCGATTTCTTCGGCCAGCAACTCCGTGCGCGCCTTGCGGTAGGCGGTGCTTTCGCCGGGGAAGCGAACGGGGTTGGACCTGGCGAGCTGGCTGGCGGACGCAAGGCCGGTGAATTCGGTGGGGGACGGCATGGCAGGGCACCTCCTGGAGGGCGAGTACGTTGCTGCGATGTTGATCGCCGTTCACGCACCACAGCAGTCCGTGTAATTCGCCTGCGCGGGGCGAATTTGTCCTACGCCGGCCCCCTGCTCAGCAGGCCGCATCAACCCAGCCTGCAGCTCAGGCGCCCAACGTGACCCGCGCTTCACTTCGTCACGTCGACGTCTCGCGATTCCGGCAGCATCCACGTCGCCCAGATGCTGATCGCGCTCATGATCACCACGTAGTAGGCCGGAGCCAGCGGGTTGTGAGTCACAGCGAGCAGCCAGGTGACGAGGAATTGCGTCGTGCCACCAAAGATCGACGTGCTGATCGCATAGACCAGCGACAGGCCCGTGCTGCGTACCGCGATGGGCAACAGCTCCGGTACGGCCACGAGGCCAGCGGCGCCGAAGATGGCCGTGAGCCCAGCAAGCATTGCCGTGACGCACAGCAGCGTGACCGCGCTCGGTGCACCGGACAACCACAGAAACAGCGGCACGATCAAAACCGTCAGCGCGATGCGCGGCAGCATGTTGACCGCCTTGCGACCATAGCGGTCGCATAACCAACCGCCCAGCAAAGCGAAGATGAAGGTCATGGCACCGCCCATCAGGATCGAGCCCTGTGCCACCGCCGGCCCCAGCTTGAGCACCTGAACCGCGTACGTGACCATGTAGTTGCCGACTTGCGAGGCCACCGCGACGGAGGCCGTGATCAGGACGCCAAGCACAAGAATGCGGCGGTGCTCCTTGAAGACCGAGCCCACGATCTGTGCTCCGGTTCGCCCGTGCGCGCCCTCGTGCGTCTCGGGAAGGCTGCGACGCATGTAGATCGCAATCGGGATGAGGACAAGGCTGAACAGGAAAGGCACTCGCCAGCCCCACGATGCGAGCTGGTCGGGTGACAACATGAGCGAGAGTGTCACGCCGAATACGCCGCCCACCGCGACCGCAATGCCCTGGCTCGCGATCTGCCAGCTGGAATAGAAGCCGCGCTTTCCGGGCGGGGCCGCCTCTATGAGCAGCGAGGTCGCGGGTCCGACCTCGCCGCCGAGCGCCAGGCCCTGCAGCAGCCGGCAGAAGACCACGATGATCGGCGCCGCGATGCCGATGCTCGCGTAGCTCGGCGTCGCCGCCAGGCCCAAGGTGCCGAAGGTGATGAGCACCACCGTGAGGATCATTGCGGGCTTGCGGCCCACCTTGTCCGCGAACGCGCCGATCAGCACGCCACCCAGGGGACGCGTGAAGAAGCCGACACCAAAGGTTGCCAGCGCGATCATCAGGCTGCCGAACTCCCCGCCGACCGGAAAGAAGGTGCGGCCGATGTAGACGGCGAAATAAGCGTAGATGACGAAGTCGTAGAACTCGAGGGCGTTACCGGCGACGGCGGCGGCAACGGCTTTGCGGCTGATCGCGCCGCTGGCGCTGGCGTCGCTGGCGCTGGCGCCGGTGCCGGCTGCAGCTGAAGCGCCGGCCGTGGTGCCGGAACGTGTCTCGCCGCCCGGGCGGACATCGACTGTGGTGCTGTTCATCGAGCGTCTCTCGGTATTTTGTGATTTGAAAAGCAGATCAGGCCGCGAGCGTTGCCGCGGCGTCTTCCTTGAGCCCGCGCAGGGCTTGCTGGCAGGCTTGTGCGCCCTGGTCCCAGACAGCCAGCTTCCAGTCGTCGGCATCCGGGAAGAAGGCGTCCCTCATTTCCTGTCGGATCGAAGCGGCCTTCACTGCGTCCGCGCAGCCGTGGCGATGCAGCCAGTGCTCGGCGCGCATGGCCGCAGAGACCCGCGACATGGGCCAGGTGCCGTACTCGAGGCAGATGCCCACATGCCGTGCCTGCGGGCATTCCTCGGCCAACGCGGTCTGGATCGGACCGGTCAACGGAATGCTGGTCGAGGTGCCGGTGGTGACGGAGGTGAGCGCGCCCCACCAGCGCGTTGCGCGCTCGAGCACGGCCTCGTCGAAGCTGGCGAAAATTCGCTCTCCCACGCCGTACGGGCCGAGGCCGGTATGGATGTCGATCGAAGCGAGTTCGCGAGCCCGCGGCGTGTAGGTCTTCAGGATCTGGCGAAAAGTCCGGTTGCTCCAAGCCGGCTCGCTGCCTCCGTAGTGAAGGCCGTCTGCGTGCACGTGCTGGCCGAGCGAGATGGCGCGCTGCAGCCCGCGCGCGCCATGGCGCTCGCGATAGGCATCGAGCAGGTCTTCCGTTGCCGGCTGTGGCGGCCATTCGGGCGGCAGCAGCAGGTCATGGATCTCGGCGTAGCCGGCATTGACCGGCAGCGGCTTGGAAAAGTCGACGAAGTTGCGGTTGAGGTCGATGTTCTCCTGCGTGGCGCGGCGCAGGTGCGAGAAGCCGTAGGGATTGACCGCATGAACGTAAAGCACGGCGAGGTCGTGCCGTGCCTGCTCTTGTACCGAAGCCCCGAGCTCGAGCATGCCGGTCTGGATCGCCGATCCGCAGAAGCCCTCCACCCCGTGCACGCCGCTGATGACCACCAGGACCTTCGATGCATCGGCGGGGCCGTCGAGCACGACATCGGTGGCCAGCACCTCGCCCTGCGCGCCGGCCAGCGAAAGCTCATGCGAGTCGACGGCAAGTCCGCGCCGCGCCGCGGCCTGGAGGAACTTGCCGCGTGCCTCTGAATAGCTGGCGCTGAAGAGCGCGATGATTTGTTTCTTGTCCAAAGGGAATGTCTCCGTGTGTTGTTCAAGTTGCTTCAGGGATGCCCAGGCGCTCTTGGCGGCGCAGGCGGCAGGCGTCCCCGAAGGCAGTGAAAAGAGCGCGCGCAAGGGGGCTGTCGTCGATGCGCATTTCGGGATGCCATTGGACGGCCAGTGCGAACTGCGGTGCCGACATGATCGAGAACGATTCGATCAACCCGTCGGGCGCGGTCGCTTCCACGCGCAGGCCCTCGCCAAGTCGCTCGATGCCTTGGTGATGCAACGAATTCACGACGGCGCGTGTGCCTCCGGCCAGCTGCGCGAGCAGGCCGCCTTCGACGATGTGCAGTTCGTGCCTGTCGTCGTACCAACGCTGGACCGGGCGGTCATGGTCGCCCTCGCGGTGGTCGAGGCGGCCCGGCTGCGCGTGCACGGCAGGCTCCAGGGTGCCGCCGTAGAGGACGTTGAGTTCCTGGAAACCGCGGCACACGGCAAGCACCGGAATGCCGGCGTCTATCAGCCGGGGCAGCAACGACAGGATCGTTGCGTCGCGCGCGAGGTCGATCTGCATGTCGGGGTGCGGCTCGCCGGCGCCATAGCGCGAGGGATGCACGTTGGAGGGGCTGCCCGTGAGCACGATGCCATCGATCGCTTCGATCAGGCTGTCGGCATCGATCGCGTCGCCGGCGGCCGGCAGCACCAGCGCAAGCGCCTTGGACACCTTGCCGACAGCGCGCACGTAGCCGTCCAGCGCCGCATGCGTTGCATGGCCATGCCACTCGATGAGATCGGACGCCACGACCACCACCGGCCGAAGGGCGGGGGAACGGGAGGAATTGGGTTTCATCGACGCGATCTGTTGAGTTCAGGTCGCAGTCTAGAAATCGATTAAAGTTTAGTAAATTGCAATTTATTCAGTAATAACTTGCAAATTGCGCAAGTGAGGCCATGAACACGCGGCAACTCAAACATTTTTTGGCGGTAATGGACCTGGGAACGCTCAGTGCGGCGGCGGAGCACGTTCACCTCAGCCTTCCTGCAATTTCGCGCAGCCTGAGCGCGCTGGAAAACGCGCTGGGGGTTCCCCTCTTCGATCGGCAAGGGCGGCGCCTGCGGCCCACCGCTTATGCCGATGCCTATGTCGAACGTGCTCGCCGCATCGTCTTCGACGAGAAGGAAGGCGCCCGGTCGCTGTCGCTCATGCGCGCCGGCGAGTTGGGAGCGTTGTCTTTCGGCATGGGTTCATCCATCGCCCGTTCCCTGTTGGGGCCCATGATGCTGCAGCTGGTGGCGGAGTCGCCCGGCCTCAGGCTCAGCGCGATGGTGCAAAGCTCGGACGTGCTGTTCGATGCGCTGGTCAAGGAGCGGCTCGATTTCTTCGTTGGCGATGTGCGCATGGCAGCGCGCGAGCCGGACCTGGTGGCAGAGGCCGCGTATGTGAGCACCTTCGGCTGGTTTGCGCGCGCCGGTCACCCGCTGGCCGGGCGCAAACGCATCGGCATGCCCGAACTCTCCGCCTATCCGATGGTGATGGCGGGGTACGCGGATCAATCGGTCATGCGCCGCATTGCGGAAACCTATGGTCTTTCGATGCCGCTGGAAGACCACTTCGCCATGAACACCGACGACGTGGGCACGATCCACACGCTGGTCACGTCGAGCGACGCCATTGCGCCGTCCACCGACATCGCCGTGATCTCGGCCTTGAGCGCCGGAACGATGGTGGCCCTCGACGTCGAGCCGCGGCTCGATCTGGACATGACGCTGGGCATCGTCAGACGCGCCGGCCGAACGCTGCTACCCGCCGCCGAGCGGGCGTTCGACATCGTGCGGGCATATTTTGCCGACGCTGCGCAGCAGATCGCACAGCAGCGCGGCCATGGCTCGGCCACGAAGACGGCCGCCGGTCGCCGGGGGCATCCGCGGTAGGTGGATCGCTCGCTACGGTGCACGAACCTTCGACAACGTGGCCCGAAGCATCAGCAACGCCTCGCAGCTACAACCCACCCTCACGGTGCAGCACCGCCGCCAGCTGCCGCAACCACTGCCCCGCAAAGCTCTGATGCGAATTGCCGATCACCGCACTGCCGGTGCGCTCCCGCCCCGTGCCCGGCAGCCCGGTGCATTCATGCAGCCGCACCCGAAAGCGCGCGTCGTGCGGTTGCGCCACGCCGTTGCCGTCCAGCTTCGCGGGAATGGGCCCGCCGTACGGGCTGGTCAGCGCCAGGTGTTCCACGCTGGGCAAGGCGATGCGGTCGACGCTCTGCACGCGGCAGTCCACGCGCGGCACGCCGGGTTCGTCGGCGATGAAGCGCGCGCTCGCGCCGGCCTCGATGCGTGGGAGAAAAGCCTCTTCGACATAGGCATCGACCTTCACGCCCTCGGGCGCAGCCACCTGCACCAGCCGCTCGCCGCGCGCCACCCATACGCCGGGCTGCAAGGCGCTGTTGAGGCTGACCACCACGCCGTCGAAGCTCGCGCGCAGCTGCAGCTGCTGGTTGAGCGCCACCAGGCCCGCCACCTCTTCCTTGGCACCTTCCAGGCGTTGCAGAAGACCCGCGCCGTTCTGCTGCAGCCGCTCTGAAAACGGTTGCTGTTCCAGCTGCCAGCGCAGTTGCTGCTCGCGCGCCTGCGCCAGGCCCAGTTGGCGCCGCAGGTCGGAAGAGTCGAGCGTCAGCAGCACCTGCTCGGCCTTCACGCTCTGGTGCACCGCCACCTGCATGCCCTGCACCTGCGCGGGTGCCGGCGCATAGAGCCACTGGGCCTGTTGCGCGCCCAGCACGGCCGGCGCCTCGACGCCGCGTGGCCATGGCACCAGCACAACCAGCAGCGCGACCAGCGCCAGCGCAGCACTGCGCAGCGTCTGGCGGTTCAGGCGCATGCGCGTGCGCTGCTGCCACCACACGGCCACTTCTTTCTGCACCGGCCGGGCTATGAACCAGCCCAGCTCCACCGCCAGCAGCAACACGCCCAGGGCCTTGAAGAACAGGCTGTAGACCAGGAAGGCGATGCCCAGGAACAGCACCAGCCGGTAGACCCACACCGCATACGCGAACACCACCAGCCCGCGCTGACGCCGCGGCGCAAAGGTTTCCGGCGGCGGCTCGCCCCAGCCGAACAGCCATTCGCGCAGCCGCCAGCGGCCCAGCGCGAATGCGCGTTCGTGCAGGTTGGGCACTTCCAGCCAGTCGCACATCAGAAAGTAGCCGTCGAAGCGCATGAACGGGCTGAGGTTGATCGCCAGCGTGACCAGCCAGGTGCTGGTGGCCAGCAGGAACACGCCGGCGCGCACCGGCCCGTCGGGCAGGAAGTTCCACAGCAGCGTGGCCACGGCCGCCAGCGCCAGTTCGGCGGCCATGCCCGCCGAGCTGATGAACAGCCGCGCGCGGCGCGAGGGCAGCTTCCACGCCTCGTTGGTGTCGGTGTAGAGCATGGGCACCATCACCATGAAGGCCACGCCCATGTTGGGCACGCGGCAGCCGTAGCGGTAGGCGGTGAAGGCATGGCCGAGTTCATGCGCCACCTTGGCCACGCTCAGCGCCAGGCCGATGGCCAGCACCCCCTGCCAGCTGCTGTAGCCGGCAAACTGGTGCATGAAGCTGTCCCACTGCTGCGCCACCAGGTACAGCCCCAGCGCGCCCACGCCCAGCATGGCCCACCAGAACCGCGGCGTGAACACCCAGCCGATGCGCGGCAGCATGGCGCGCAAAAAGGGCATCGGGCGCACCAGCGGAATGCGGAAGAACAGGTAGTGCTTGAGCAGCCACATCGCATGGCTCATGCGGGTGGCGTTGGCGTAGTGCGCCAAGCGCGTGTTGTCCTCAGCGCTGCGCGCCACCAGCAGGTGGTGGTGGCGCAGGAAGGCGAACACCGCCTCGATGTCGGCCTGCGACACCGCCAGCGTGGTGTCCTGCCGAATGGCGGCCAGCACCTTGGCGGCCTCGCGCAGCGACCAGCGCGACAAGATCTCGAACGCCGGCCAGCCGATCTGGAAGAAGCGGTTGTCGATCGGGTCGTGCAGCGTCCAGCTCGGCACACCGTCGGCGTCCGTCGGGCCGGGGTGAATGGCCAGCTCCTGGCGCAGCGGGGGCAGCGTGCTCAGGGGCGGCGGCGCCATGGCGTTGCCTGCCATCATCTCCATGGTGTGCACGGTGCGCGTCCTCGGCCTAGATGCCGAGCCACTGCCGCAGCGTGGTCAGCGGGCGGCGCAGCGCGTAGTAAAGCAAGGGCACGCGGCTGCCGTGCAGCTTGGCGGTGCCCATGAGGCCGATGCGCGGGAGCGTCTCGCCGGGCTTGAAGTCGGCCTTCAAGCGGTAGGCGATCTGCCCGTCGCGCGTGGGCTCGGCGCTGTAGGCCACCTGGGTCACCACGGCGTCGTAGCTGGACAGCGGGCTGGCGTTGGGGTACAGGCTCACGGCCGCGCCGGGCTCGGCGTCGAAGCGCTCGCCCACGGGCAGCCAGATCGACAGCTCCACCTTGCCGGGGTCGGCCAGCGTGAGCACGCGCTCGCCCAGCTGCACGGTCTTGCCCTGCCACTCGTTGACGTCGGAAATCACGGCAATGCCGTCGCGGTCGGCGCGCACCTGCACGCGGCCCATCAGCTCGTTGAGGTAGCCGAGCTCGACCTTCTTCTCCTGCAGCGCGCCGCGGCGCAGCGACATGTCGAGCTTGCCCTTGTCGTCGGTCACGGCCATCTGCGCCGACTGGCGGAACTCTTCCTGCGCGGTGTCGTAGGCCTTGCTGGCCACGGCCTGGCGCGCCTGCAGCGCCGCCTGGTCGAGGTTGAACAGCGGCGTGCCGGCGTTCACCGCCTGGTTGGGCTGCACCAGCACGCGGTCGACCACGCCGTCCTGCGGCGCGCGCACCAGGAACGGGTCTTTGGGCACGACTTCGGCCGGGGCCAGCACGCTCTTTTGCACCGGGAAGCAGGCCACCAGCACCGGCAGCAGCCACAGCCAGCGGCGGCGGCGGTTGCGCCGCAGGGCGTCGCGCAACCGGTGCAGCGCCGTGGGGCGCGGCGCGAAGGCGGCCAGCGCGTGGGCATAGCTGCCGCCGATTTCGGCGGCCAGCGCCAAGTCGTGCGGGGTCCAGGGCGTGTCAGCCGCGAACAGCAGGTAGCCGGTGGGCGCGGCGTCGCCGCGTTTCAGCGGCAGCCACAGCACGTGGGCGGGCAGCCACTCGCCCCATTCGGCGGCCAGCTCGGGCACGTCGGCCGGTGACAGCACCGCGATGGCGTCGCTTGCCGGCCTGCCGATGGCCGCACGAAAGAGCCGCGCCAGCCAGTGGATGTAGGGCGCGTTCGGGTTCGGCTCGGGCAAGCCCGACACCGCCGCCACGCGGCTGATGCCGGCCACCGCGGTGTCGACACGCCAGAACGCCGCTTGCCGGTAGCGCAGCACCTGCAGGCTTTCGTTGACCATGACGAAGGCCAGCGCCTGGGGGGTGGCCGCGTCGCGCGCGCGACGCGCCAGCTGCACCAGCCCGAGCAGTTGGGCGACCGGCTCGCTGACCGTGCCGCCGGGTGGTTCGGGCGAGGTGCTCAACGTGCAGGCGCGGATGGCGATGCAGGCGCGAACGTGGCCCAACCGCCCATGCCGGGCAGCAGGCCCGCGGGGTTGCCTTCGACCACGCCGGTCACGCCGATGGTCTGGCTGACCGGATCGATGCGCGCGCCCAGCCGTGCAATGCGCGCGCTCACCTGGGTGCCCAGTTCGTCGACCTGCACCTGGAACTTGCTGCCGACCTTCAGCCGCGAGAGCCACTGCGACGGCACGATCAGCTGCAGCTCCAGCTCGCTGGTGTCGATCAGGCCCATCAGCGGCGTGCCCGGCGTGACGTATTGGTAGGTTGCGGCCTGCCGCTTGGCAACGCGGCCATTGAAGGGCGCGCGAATCGTGCAGCGGCTGACCGTGGCCTGCGAGTACGCGACCTCGGCCGTGCCCTCGTTCACGCGGCCCTGGGCCTGTTGCAGCTCCAGTGCGCCGGTCGAGTTGAGCTCGGCCAAGCGCGTTTGCACCACCAGCGTCTGCTTCGCGGTGTCCAGCGTGGCGCGGGCCTTGCCCAGCTGCGCCTGGAACAGCGAGCAGTCGAAGGCCACAAGCGTCTGGCCGGCGCGGAAGGCGTCGCCTTCGCGCAGCGGCAGGCTGGAGATCTTCGCGGCCAGTTCGCTTGAAATGACCACCTCGTTGCGCGGTGCGAACTGGGTGCGGATGCGGTTGTCGGACGCGCCGGGCGCGTCGGCCGGGGCCTTCGCTGTGGCGGGCGCTGGCATGCCGGGCGTACCGGCCATGGCAGGCGGTGCGGCCTGCGCCATGCCGGCGCAGGCGGCCAGCACCATGCCGCCGCAGGTGGCCCGCACGGCCATGCGCAGAAGGTGACGGGCCAGCCTCATTGCGTCTTGCTCACTTCGTCGGCCCAGCGCGCTTCCATGCTGCCGACAGCACTGCGCAGCGCCGACAGGTCATGGCTGTCGATGCTTGCGGGCAGCGGGTCGAGGCCCAGCGTGCTGAGCATCTGGCCGTAGGCGTTCTGCATCGCGCCGTAGCTCTGGTACAGGCGCAGCTCGGAGGTGAGCGCGCTGGCGGCGGCGCGTACTTCCTGCAGCTTGCCGGTGGCGCTGGCGCGCGTGGCGTTGCGCACATGGCCCAGGAACTTCTGGTCGACGTCGTCCATGTCCTTGCTCAGCTCGTACTGGCGCAAGCGGCCGGTGTAGTCGCGCAGCGCGACATGGGTCTGCGTGAGCACGGCCATCGACACCGCCAGGTGCTGCTGCCTGGCCAGCTCTTCCTGGGCCTGCGCGTTGGCGCGGATCGACTGTGCGTTGATCAGGTTGAACAGGTTGAAGCTCACGCGCAGGCCGGCGTCGCGCCAGTTGCTGTTCACCAGAAAGCTGTTGCTGTCGTAGTGCTGGCCAATGCCGAACTCCAGGCCCGGCAGCAGCCGCGTGATGGCCTTCTTGGTCTCCAGCACGCTGATGCGCTCGTTGTAGCGCGCCTCCATCAGCTCGGGGCGCAGCAGCAGCGCGGTTTCTTCCATCTTGCCCACGGGCATCTTGAAAGAAGGCGCGGCCAGCGTGGTGGGCAGCGCAATGGTGAAGCGCGTGCCGGGCTCCAGGTTCATCAGCGACGCGAGTTGCGGCTTGGCCTGCGACAGCTCGTCGTTGATGGCCTCGAGCTGGCGGATCACGTCGAGCAGTTGGCGCTGGTAGTTCAGCACTTCCAGCGGGGCCATGAGCTTTTCTTGCTCGATCTTGCGGGAGTCGTCCAGCGCGCGGCGCGCGTCGCTCACCACCACGTCGATCTTGCTGCCCAGCTTCTCGGCGCCCGCGGCCTGCCAGTAGGCCTGGCGCACCTGCTGCATGACCTGGTGCACTGTCTTGCGGCGGCGCTCCTGGGCCACCAGCACGCGGTCGGCCTGCTGCTGCGACTGGAAGTAGCTCACGCCGAAGTCGAGCACGTTCCAGGTCAGGCCGAGGTCGCCGGTCACGCGGTCGCGGTCGGTCGAGGTGGAGGGCACCAAAGACTGCGCGCCGGTGGACAGGCTGCGCGACGACGACCCGTTCTCGTTGTTGCGCCCGGCGTAGCCGGCGGCCACGGTGAGCTGGGGCAGCAGGTCGTTCTGGCTCAGGTCGAGCTGGCGCTGGGCCAGCACCTCTTCCATGCGCTTCAGGCGGTAGTCGAGGTTGTATTTCAGCGCGCGGGCCATGGCCTCGTCCAGCGTCACCGGGCCGCTCAGGGCTTCCTGGTTGGCGGTGATGGCGGTGCGCTCGGTAACGATGGCGGCACGGCGCTCGCCCATCTCGATGGGGCGCGTCTGCATTGCGCAGCCGCTGAGCAACAGAACCGCCGCGGCGGCCAGCACGCTGAGTGCCCGGGGTGCTTCGAGTTTGGTCATGGTGAAGGAAGTCTTTTGTTGAATGGGGTGGTCGCGGTTCACGAAATTTCAGCCGGTGCCCGCGCGCCGTCGCGCTCGGTGCCTGCCGGGCTCAGGTGGCCCAGCAGCGCTGCGCCGTGAAGGTCTTGCGCGGGCTTGCCGAAGCGCGCGAACTGGTCGTCCAGGCTGGCACGGCCGGCGGCATGGCGCCCGGCGGCTGCCGGCGTGGGTGCGGGTGCGGGTGCGGGTGCGGGTGCGGGTGCCGGGGCGGCCGCTGAATCGAAGTTGAATTCGACCACGGTGCTGACCCGGTGGCCGAGGTTGTCGGTGGCAATCACCACGATCTTCACCACGCCCTTGGCGCCCGCCGGCGGCTCGCCGGAGAGCACCCCGCTGACGGGGTCGAAGCGCATCCACGCCGGCAGCGGCGAACCGCTGAACTGGCGCGCCTCGACGCTCACGACGGCGCCCGGGTCGCCCGACACGAAGGTGCCGTCCGGCAGGGTGAACGAAAAGCCGCGGCCCACGCGCAGCACATGCGAGCCCGAGTCGGGCACGGCCGTGAGGCCTTGCGCGTCGCTGTCGGGGAAGCGCACGAAGCCCGACACGCTGCGCACCAGCCGCGAAGCGTCGTAGTCGACCGTGCCCAGCGCGTCCAGCCGCAGGATGTGGTCGATGCTGAGCGGCGCCGCGGCCGACACCGGCACCAGCAGCGAGGTGCTGCGCTCGTCATGGCGCCAACCGTCGAGCGCACCGCCCACGGTGAGCGTGCCCACCTCGAACGGCACCGCCGCCACTGGCTCGTGCGCCTTGCGTTCGCCGAACAGCGAGCCGCCCAGCGCGGTGTCGATGACCGGTGTGAGCGTGGACACGTTGAGCTTGCGCGCTTCGCCGTCGAAGCCTTGCGTCATCGCGTTGCCTGCCGCATCGGTCACGGTACGGCCTGGGCGCAGGTCGAGCTGCAGCGTGCCTTCGCCGGTGATGTCGCTGACGGTCACGCGCCAGGTGAGCGCGTCGACACGGGTCACGCCGGTGATGCTGCCGCGCGTCTGGCCGGTGGTGCGCAACGCAAAGTCGGCGCTGCTCAGGCCGCTCACCGGCTCCGAGAAGTGCACGAGGTAGCTCGCGCCGCTGTCGTTGCCCTCTTCGAAGCCCAGGCCCGTGGCCGTCGGCGCGGTCACGTCGAGCACGTAGTTGGCAGACTGCGAGGTGCCCGCGCCGGCATTGCCCGCCGCATCGCTCACGCCGGCCAGGTTCAGGCTGATGGCGTTGGTGCCGGCGTTCAGGCCGGCCGTGGGCGTGAAGGTGGCGGTCCAGGTGATGCCGCCGTCGGTGCTGCTCACCGCCGACAGCGTGCCGTTGGCCACCGTGAGGTCTGCGTTGCCGAAGCCGCTCACGGCCTCCGAGAAGGTGATGGTTACCGTCGTGGTTTCGCCCGCGGCCAGCGCCGGGTCGGCCAGCACGATGGTGGCCGTGGGGCGCTGCGTGTCGATGGCGATCGACGGGGTGGTGCCCAGGCCGCCGTCGTTGCCCGCCGCGTCCGTGTAGCTGCCGGCCGCCACCGTGATGCTGGCCGCGCCGGCGTTCAGGTTGGCGCCTGGCGTGAAGGTGGCGGTGCGGGTCAGGCCCGTGCCGCTGATCGCGCCCAGCGTGCCGCCGCGCACCACGACGTCGCCGCCGGTGAAGCTCGCGCCCGGGTCTTCGCTGAAGGTGAAGGTGATGGTGGCGGTTTCTCCCGCCTTCACGGCGGCAACGTTGCTGCTGATGGCCAGGGTCGGCGGCAGCGTGTCGATGCTGATCGACGTGGCGCCTGCGCCGCCGGCGTTGCCCGCCGCATCGGCGTACGCGCCGCTCGCCACCGTGATGCTGGCCGTGCCGGAGGCCAGGCCCGCCGTGGGAGTGAAGGTGGCCGTGCGCGTCAGGCCCGTGCCGCTGAGGGCGCCGAGCGTGCCGCCGCTGAACGCGATGTCACCCGCGTCGAAGCTGGCGCCCGGGTCTTCGCTGAAGGTGAAGGTGATCGTCGCGGTCTCGCCCGCCTTGACGGCGCTCAGGTTGCTGGTGATGACCAGCGCCGGGGCCAGCGTGTCGATGCTGATCGCGGGTGTGGTGCCTGCGCCGCCGTCGTTGCCTGCGGCGTCGGTGTAGGTTCCCACCGCCACCGTGATGCTGGCCGCGCCCGCCGCCAAGCCTGCTGTTGGCGTGAACGTGGCCGTGCGCGTGAGGCCTGTGCCGCTGATCGTGCCGAGCGCACCACCGCTCACCACGATGTCGCTGTCGGTGAAGCTCACGCCCGGGTCTTCGCTGAAGGTGAACGTGATGGTCGCGCTCTCGCCGATCTTCACTGCGCCCACGTTGCTGCTGATGGCCAGCGTCGGTGGCAAGGTGTCGATGCTGATTGCAGGCGTGGTGCCTGCGCCGCCGTTGTTGCCCGCGGTGTCCGTGTAGCTGCCGGCGGCCACCGTGATGCTGGCCGCGCCCGTCGCCAGGCCCGCCGTTGGCGTGAACGTGGCCGTGCGTGTGAGGCCCGTGCCGCTGATGGTGCCGAGCGTGCCGCCGCTCACCGCGATGTCGGTGTCGACAAAGCTCGCGCCCGGGTCTTCGCTGAAGGTGAAGGTGATCGTCGCGGTCTCGCCCGCCTTCACGGCACCCACGTTGCTGCTGATGGCCAGCGTGGGCGGCAGCGTGTCGATGCTGACCGACGTGGCGCCTGCCGCGCCGGTGTTGCCCGCCGCGTCCGTGTAGCTGGCAACCGCCACGGTGATGCTCGCCGTGCCCGTCGCCAGGCCTGCTGTCGGCGTGAAGGTGGCTGTGCGCGTCAGGCCGCTGCCGCTGATGGCGCTCAGCGTGCCGCCGCTCACCGCGATGTCGCTGTCGATGAAGCTGGCGCCCGGGTCTTCGCTGAACGTGAAGGTGATCGTCGCGGTCTCGCCCGCCTTGACGGCGCTCACGTTGCTGGAGACGGTCAAGGTGGGCGCCACCGTGTCGATGCTGATCGACGGCGTGGTGCCGGCCGCGCCGGTGTTGCCCGCCGCGTCGGCGTAGACGCCGCTCGCCACGGTGATGCTGGCCGCGCCCGTTGCCAGGCCAGCCGTTGGCGTGAACGTGGCCGTGCGCGTGAGGCCAGTGCCGCTGAGGGTGCCCAGCGTGCCGCCGCTCACCACGATGTCCGTGCCGATGAAGCTCGCGCCCGGGTCTTCGCTGAAGGTGAAGGTGATCGTTGCGGTCTCGCCGATCTTCACCGCACCCACGTTGCTGGTGATGCCCAGCGTTGGGGGCAAAGTGTCGATGCTGATCGACGGTGTGGTGCCCGCGCCGCCGTTGTTGCCCGCGGTGTCCGTGTAGTTGCCGGCTGCCACCGTGATGCTCGCCGAGCCCGTCGCCAGGCCTGCTGTCGGCGTGAACGTGGCCGTGCGCGTCAGGCCTGTACCAGTGATCGCACCGAGCGTGCCGCCGCTCACCACGATGTCCGTGCCGATGAAGCTCGCACCCGGGTCTTCGCTGAAGGTGAAGGTGATGGTCGCGGTCTCGCCCGCCTTCACGGCACCCACGTTGCTGGAGATGGCCAACGTGGGCGCCAGCGTGTCGATGCTGATCGCGGGCGTGGTGCCTGCGCCGCCGCCGTTGCCTGCGGCATCCGTGTAGTTGCCGGTCGCCACCGTGATGCTGGCCGCGCCGGTCGCCAGGCCTGCCGTGGGCGTGAACGTGGCCGTGCGCGTCAGGCCCGTGCCGCTGAGGGTGCCGAGCGTGCCTCCGCTCACCACGATGTCCGTGCCGATGAAGCTCGCGCCCGGGTCTTCGCTGAAGGTGAAGGTGATCGTTGCGGTCTCGCCGATCTTCACCGCACCCACGTTGCTGGTGATGGCCAACGTGGGCGCCAGCGTGTCGATGCTGATCACGGGCGTGGTGCCAGCGCCGCCGTCGTTGCCCGCGGCGTCCGTGTAGTTGCCGGCTGCCACGGTGATGCTGGCCGTGCCCGTTGCCAGGCCAGCCGTTGGCGTGAACGTGGCCGTGCGCGTGAGGCCCGTGCCGCTGAGGGTGCCCAGCGTGCCGCCGCTCACCACGATGTCCGCGCCGATGAAGCTCGCACCCGGGTCTTCGCTGAAGGTGAAGGTGATGGTCGCGGTCTCGCCGATCTTCACCGCACCCACGTTGCTGCTGATGCCCAGCGTGGGGGCGAGGGTGTCGATGCTGATCGACGGCGTGGCGCCTGCGCCGCCGTTGTTGCCCGCGGCGTCCGTGTAGTTGCCGCCTGCCACGGTGATGCTGACCGAGCCGCTCGCAAGGCCGGCGGTCGGCGTGAACGTGGCGGTGCGCGTCAGGCCCGTGCCGCTGAGGGTGCCGAGGGTGCCGCCGCTCACCGCGATGTCCGTGCCGATGAAGCTCGCGCCCGGGTCTTCGCTGAAGGTGAAGGTAATGGTGGCGGACTGGCCGGCCTTCAGCGCCGGGACGTCGCTGCTGATGGTCAGCGTGGGCGCCTGCGTGTCGATCACGATCGCCTGGTTGGCGCCAAGCGAGCCGGCCGCGCCGGGCGACGCCAGGGTCAACGTGGCGTTGTTGCCGGTCAGGTCGCGGATGCTGCCGCCATTGAGCGCCAGTGCGCTGGTGGCGAGGTAGTCGAGGTCGGCGCTGGTGTCGCCGGCTTGCACCGTGTAGCGGAACGTCAGCGTGCCGGTGCCGCTGCCGCTCAGGTAGCTGGCGGGCCGATCGGTGCTGCCTGTTTCCAGCGTGATCTGCGGCGTGCCCGTCACGTAGACGTTCTCGCTGAAGTTGACCTGAATGTCGATGACATCGCCGGCCTTGTGCGCGCCGTTGGCCGCGCTGGCGGTGACCGAGCTCACGGTCGGCGGCGTGGTGTCCACGTTGGACACGGTGACGCCGTTGGTGGTGTCGGCGACGGTGAGGGCCACGTCGGCGCCTTGCGCCCAGTCTTCCCCGGCCGACAGGTTGTAGACGGTGCCGCCGGTCGAGCTGGCGCCGGCCTTGTTCATCAGCGCGGCCAGGCCCGCGGCGTCCGCGAGGCTGAGCTGCAGCGTGAAGCTGGTGCCCGAGGTGATCTCTACGTTGGCGGTGTCGGTCAGCGTGTAGGTGGCGCCGCCCTGACCGGTGAGCGTCAGCTTGTTGGCCACGATGTCGTTGGCGGCGCCCGCCGCATGCGTGAAGCCCGTGCCCGTGACCACCAGCACGCCAGCGCCCGCGTCGTAGGTGGCACTGGTGATGGTGGGCAGCGCGACGTTGCCCACGGCAATGCCGTTGCCCGTCAGGTCGGCCACCGCCACGGCCGCGTCCGCACCCGCGGCCCAGTCTTCGGCGGCCGCCAGGTTGTAGGGGGTGGTGCCGGTCGACGCGGTGCCGGCCTTGTTGACGATCTGGTTCAGCATCGCGCGGTCAGTGGCGCTCAGCACCAGCGTGAACGACGTGGCCGAGGTGATCTCCACATTGGCGGTGTCGCTCAGCGTGTAGGTAGCGCCGCCTTCGCCGGTGAAGGTGAACTTGTTGGCCACGATGTCGTTGGCCGCGCCGCTCAGGTGCGCGAAGCCGCTGCCGGTAACGACCACGGTGCCGGTGCCTGCGTCGTAGGTGGCGCTGGTGATGGTGGGCACGGGCACGTTGCTGACCGTGACCACGTTGCCCGCATCGGCAATGTCGCCGCCCGTGACCGTGCTGTTCCAGTCGTCGGCGGCGCTCAGGCCGTAGCTTGCGCCGCCGGTCGAGGCCACGCCGTTGCGGTTGAACAGCGCGGCCACGCCCGCCACGTCGGCGCCGCTGAGCGTCACGCTGAAGCTGGTGCCGCTGGTGATTTCCACGTTCGACGTGGTCGACAGCGTGTAGCTGGCACCGCCTTCACCGGTGAAGGTGAGCTTGCCAAGGGTGATGTCGTTGGTGGCACCCACGGTTCTGACGAGGCCCGTGCCGCTGACGGTCAGCACATGCGTGTTGGCGTCGTAGGTGGCCGAGGTGATGGTGGGCGCGGTGACGTTCGACACGGTCACTGCATTGCCTGTCAGGTCGGCAGCCGTCGTTCGGCTGGCGTCCCAGCTGGCGGCCGCGCTCAGGTTGAACGTGGTGGTATCGACGGCCAATGCGCCATTCCTGTTCAGGATGCCGTTGATGGCGAGCCGGTCGGCCGCGTTCAGCGTGACGGAGAACGCGGTGGCGCTGATTGCCGTCACGTTGGCGCTGGTCAACGTGTAGGCGCCGCCCTGGCCGCTCAGCGAGAGCTTGGACACATCGATGGTGTCCCCGGTGGTCATGTTGAGCGCGCCGACAGTCAGCACGCCGGTGCTGGCGTCGTAGCTGGCGCTGGCGATGTTGGGCGGCACGTTGGACACCGTCACGGCGTTGAGCGTGAGGTCGGCAATGTCGCCACCGGTGACGGTGCTGTTCCAGTCGTCGGCCGCGGCAATGTTGTAGGTCGTGCCGCTGCCGGACGACGTGCCGCTCTTCGTGAACAGCGCGGCCACGCCAGCGATGTCGGCGCCCGTCAGCGTCACGGCGAAGCTGGTGCCGCTGGTGATTTCCACGTTGGACGTGGTCGACAGCGTGTAGGTGTTGCCGTTCTCACCGGTGAAGGTGAGCTTGCCGACGGTGATGTCGTTGGCCGCGCCCAGCGTCTGAACCAGCCCGGTGCCGGTGACGGTCAACACATGCGTGGTGGCGTCGTAGGTGGCCGAGGTGATCGTGGGTGCGACGACGTTGGAGACGGTCACGGCATTGCCGGTGGTGTCCGAGTCGGCCGGGGTCGTCGTGTCCCAGTTGATGGCCGCCGCCAGGTTGAATGGCGTGCCGCCAGCCGAACTGGTGCCGGCCTTGTTGAGGATGCCGCCGATGGCAAGTTTGTCGGCGGCGTTCAGCGTGACCGAGAAGGCATTGGCACTGCCGGTCACGTTGCCCGTGGTCAGCGTGTAGCTGCCGCCCTCGCCCGTCAACGACAGCTTGCTCACGTCGATGGTGTCGCCGGCGTGCATGGTGCCGGTCACTGCCAGGACGCCCGTGGTGGCGTCGTACGTGGCGCTACCAATCACGGGGGCGACGTAAGTCGTGTTCTGCGTGGCGCCGCCTCCGGTGGTGACAAGCTGGACGGTGGCCCCGCCGGCACCCCCGTTGCTGGACACGGTCGACTTGCCTCCCGTGCCGCCAGTGGCGGCGTTGCCGGTGGTCAGGCGTCCGGCGGTCGAGGCGTCGAGCTTCACGGTGCCACCGACGTTCCAGATGGCGGCGACGGCTGCACCGCCATCGCCTCCGTTGCCGGTGTGCGACTGCGCGCCTGTATATGCACCGCCCCCGCCCCCGCCACCCGCCGCCACATTGCCCGTGACCGCGCTGTTGAGCATGGTCAGGGTGCCGGCGTTGTAGATACCGGCCACGGCAACGCCGCCCTTGCCGCCGCCATAGTCATAGCCCGCGCCACCGCCGCCGCCGCCAATGCTGATTGACCCGTTGTTCGCCGTGGCGCCGGTGCCGCCAGAGGTGTAGCCCGCGTAGGTACCGCCACTCCCGCCGGTAGCCGAGCCACCTTTTCCGCCCAGGAACTGGCTGGGAGATTTCACATAGCCGCCGCCGTTGCCCCCCACGCCTGCCGACGCGCTGCCGCCGGGATAGAACCCCGGGTTGTCTCCACCGGCGCCGCCCGGGGTCGTGCCGAAACCACCGCCACCGCCGCCGCCGCCACCGCCGCCGCCGATCTGGCTGCCGGCACCGCCGCCGCCGGCCGCCTTGTTGCCCGCGATGCTGCTGTTGGTGATCAACAAGGTGCCGGCGTTGTAGATGCCGGCACCGAGTGCATCGCCACCCGCTCCGCCAACCACTCCGCTCCCCAGGTCCCCGCCCTTGCCGCTCAGGAAACCGTTGGTGATCGTCAGCGCGTTGAGCGTGACATTGCCGGTCGTGATGTTGAACACGCGCGACTGGTTGTTGGCGTCGATCGTGACATGGGGCGTGGTGCCGCCCGGGGCGCCATCGATGGTCAGGCTCTTGTCGATCACCAGTTCGCCCGCCGCCAGCGTCACGTTGGTGGTGGCGCCGTTGAACACGATGGTGTCGTTGGCCGCCGCCCAGTGAATCGCCTCGCGCAGCGACAAGCCTCCGCCGTCGGCGTTGTCGGCGGCAAAGTTGACACCGAAGGTGGCATCGGCACCCGTGTCCAGACCCGTCGTCACGGTGAGCTGCGCCAGGCTGTGGTCATAGGCCTGCAGCGAGGCCTGTGCAAACGGCGATGCCGCCTCGATGTGGCCGGTGGTCACCTCCAGCACCCAGTCGCCGCCCGCGCCGGTGCGGTTGCTCGACGCCGCAATGTCGGCGCCGGTCAGGCCGGCCAGTTGGCCCATCAGTTGCGCGCCGTCTTCGCCGGCGCCGGTGTTGCAGCTGTACAGCAGGATGTCGCCGCCCGCCACGATGCCTTGGCCGATGCGGGCGAAGTCCGCGCTGTGCGCCTGCACCGTGCTGTTGTCGATGAAGGTGGTGCCCAGCCAGAGGTTGCCCTCGTAGCCGTGCGCCAGCACGTGCACCGCGCTGGCGCCGGGGTGGGCGCTCAGATAGTCGGCCATCTGCTTCACGCCGTCGGCGTTGGCGGAGAGGTAGACCACTTCGGCGTCGGGCGAAATGCCCTTGAGCAATTCGGCGCTGTCTTCCACGCGGCTGTCGATGAAGACGACGTCGTGCGCGGGGGTGGCCACAAGGGTCGACAGGGCGGCGCTGGCCGCCACGGTGCGGCTGGCGTCGGTGGTTGCGGCTGCTGCTGGCGCGGTGTCGGTCGCAGCGCTTTTCACAGGCGCGACAACGGGCGCGACGGTGGGAGCCACCGGGGCGGGCGCGGAGGGTTGCGTTTCGCGCGGCGCCACGGCGGACGGTGCATCGACCGGGGCCACGGCAGGGTGGGCCGCGGGTGCCAGTGCCGTGTCGGCGGCGTGCGAGGCCGTCGGGTCGTTGGCCACCGCGGTGGCCACGGCGGCGCCGTCGAACATGATGCGCGGCTCCAGCGCCATCATGTGGACCTTGCCGGCGCGCGGCATGGCGCTGGGATTGGCGCCGGGATGGGTGGTGGGGCCGGCGTCGGCGCTGCCGCCCGATCGCTTGCCCTTGCGCGCGGTGTGCTCGCCCACGGCCACGAAGGACTGCGTGATCTCGTTCCAGAGGGTGCTGAAAATGCGGTTCATGCGTTGTTGTCCTGCTTGGCCTGTGAGGGCGCCTGGGCACCCGTGGGCGCATGGGTGGGTGCGTCGGTGGATGCGTCGGCGGGTCGGGCGGTGATCACGCTGGCGCGGCTGTTGGCGCCGTCCTGCCAGAAATTCATGTTCGTGTACTGCGCGAAAAGATCGGGCGGCAGCACGGTGCGGCGCGGCTTCAGCGAGACCTCGGGGCGCACCTTGTGCAGGCCGGCCACGCCCAGCGCGGTGTCGAACTCGGGCGCGTCGAACGCCAGGTTGCGAAAGTCGTGGCCCTCGAACCAGGGCTCGCCGATGAACTGGTAGACCAGCGGCAGCACCTTGTCGGGCGCGTTGGCCAGCAGGTCGTAGTCGACCACCAGCAGCGAGCCGGCCTGCTCGCTGTAGAAGGCTTCCTTGATCGCCGTCCAGGCAAAGCCGACCAGCCGGTTGCGCTGCGACAGCGTTTCCACGCGGCTGTAGACGGTGTTGCGCTCGGTGGCGTCGTTGAACAGCCGGGTGTTCTCGTACGGGTTGGCGCGGTACAGCCGCTCGATGCTGTCCATGACCCATGCCACGTTGCGCACGCAGGCGATCACCTTGGCGTCGGGGAACAGGTCGCGCACGGCGGGCAGCTTGGCCGACCAGAGGCGGTTGGTGTCGAAGACGACGCCGCCTTCGGGCTTGTCCGCGTAGTAGCTGGAGAAAAGGCCGCGCAGCAGGCGCTGGCGTTGCTCGGTGGTGACGACCGGGCCAAACTCGGAGCCGGCGCCAACTTGATCGAGCAGGCTGCTCACGAACGCGCCGACCGGGCTCGTCATGCCGGCATGGAACCGGGGATTCTGCCGCAGGATGGCGGACAGCAACGTGGAGCCCGAGCGCGGCATGCCCGAGATGAAGTGGATCTTGTTGTTCATGTTGACTGCAGCGTTCGCTGCGCAGTGCTGCAGCCTGCAGACACTGCTTGCCTTGACCTGTTGTTTTGCTCCCCTGGGCCTCAAAGCGCCGTTTCGTCAGGGATTGTAAGTAAAGGTTATAGGCTACTTCAGAGTATTACCATTCGTCCATGTTTTTCAACAATTTGTCGGGCGATTTGTCCTCTGTGCGATGCATTTGGTTGACGGGTCTTTCAGGCGCAGGCAAGTCGACCATCGCGGGCCAGCTGCACCAGCGCTTGAGCGCGCAAGGGCTGGCCAGCTGTGTGCTCGATGGCGACCGGCTGCGCACCGGGCTCAACGCGGACCTGGGGTTTTCCGAGGCTGACCGCATAGAGAACGTGCGCCGCGTGGGTGAAGTCGCCAAATTGATGGCCGAAGCGGGGCTGATCGTGCTGGTAGCGGTGATTTCGCCCTACCGGGAACAACGCCGCCTCGCCCGCGGGCTGTTTGCCGAGGGCGAATTCGTGGAAGTGTTTGTCGATGCGCCGCTCCTCGAATGCGAGCGGCGCGACACCAAAGGCCTTTACGCCAAGGCGCGCCGGGGCGAGCTGAAAAACTTCACCGGCATCGACAGCGAGTACCAGGCGCCGGAAGCACCCGAGCTGCGGCTGTCGACGGTGGAGATGGATGCGCAGACCTGCGTGGCGCTGGTTTTGCGGCGACTCGGCCTGACGGACTGAAGCGACTGCGGACGCGCTGACCCGGATGCATGGCAGGCGCCATTGGCGCGCCACCCCGCCGGCATGGCAGAAAATCGGCACCCTCCCCTCGTTGCTCCGACGAATGCACGCCCGCATGCCCCCCGTTCTCTACTCCTTCCGCCGCTGCCCCTACGCCATGCGCGCCCGCCTGGCGCTGGTCGCCAGCGGCCAGTCTTGTGAATTGCGCGAGGTGGCGCTGAGGCACAAGCCGCCCGAGCTGCTCGCGGCCTCGCCCAAGGGCACGGTGCCGGTGCTGCTGACCGAAGAAGGCACGGTGCTCGAACAAAGCCTCGACGTGATGCTGTGGGCCCTGCGTCGCAATGACCCGCAGCGCTGGCTGCAGCCAGACATCGGCACGCTCGATGACCTGCTCGCACTGGTGGCCGCATGCGACGAGCAATTCAAGCCCCAACTAGACCGCTACAAGTACCCCGCCCGCCATGCCGATGGCGGCGAGCCGGCCCGCGCGCGCGGCGCGCAGTTTCTGCACGGGCTCGAAGCCAGGCTCTCGACGGCGCCCCATCTGGCGGGAGACCACGCCACGCTTGCCGATGCCGCGCTCATGCCCTTCGTGCGCCAGTTCGCGATGGTCGATGCCGCGTGGTTCGACGCCCAGCCCTGGCCGCGGCTGCACGCATGGCTCGCGGGCTGGACCGCGTGCGCGCTGTTCGAGCGCGCCATGCACAAGTACGCGCCGTGGCAGAGCGGCGAAGCCGGCGTCGACTTTCCGCCGGCCTGAATGTCGGCCTGAGCGGGTCAGCCCTCAGCCTTCATCGCCACTGCAGACGCCCGCTGAATGCACTCGATGAAGTGCTGCGCCGCCGGTGTCGTCAGTTGCCCGCGCCGGCGCACCACGCACACGTTGAGCATCGGCAGTTGCTCCTCGATGTCCACGCGGCGGATGCCGTGGCGCTTGAAGGTGAGCTTGACCAGCGGCTCGACGAACAGGCCAATCAGGTCCATGTGCCCCACCAGCCCCAGCGCCACCGTGACCGACTGGCCCTGGATGATGCGCGACGGCGGCGGCAGCCCCAGCGGCGTGAACAGCGGCGCCACCGACTCGCGCCCGCGGTGGTCGTCGCCCGGCAGGATCCACTCGGCCGCGTACAAGTCGAGCAGCGAGCGCGCCCCGCGCAGCGGATGGCGCGTGCGCATGCCCACCACCAGTTGCACCGGAAACAGCTCCAGCGCCTCGAACTGCGCGTCGAGCGTGCCGGGCACCACGTGCGCCACCGCAAAGTCGAGGTAGCCGTCGCGCAGCCGCGCGAGCATCCACGGCAGCACCGCCTCGCTGAACTGCACGTCGACCGCGGGCAGGCGCGTGTGAAAGTCCTTGAAGGCCGCGGGCAGCACGGTGAGCGCGAACGAGGCGCTCACGGCCATCGAAACCGAGCCGGTGGCGCCATCGCGAATCTGCGCAATCTCGTCGCGGGCGCGCTGCATGTCGGCCAGCAGCAGCCGCGCGCGCGGCGCAAAGACCTGGCCAAACTCGGTCAGGCGCACGCCCTTCACGCTGCGCTCCACCAGCGGCGCGCCCACCTCACGCTCCAGCTCGCGCACGATCTTGGTCACCGCCGGCTGGGAAATGCCCAGCACGCGGGCGGCGGCGCGAATGCTCATCTGCTCGACCACCGCCACGAAGGCGTGCAGCTGGTTGGGTTTCATGGGATGCGCTTCACGGGGGTACGTCGGGTAAGGCAGGTACTCAGGGTAGACCACAAGACAACCAAAAGTTATCGTCGCGGCCCGATTATTGTCTTTTCATGACAGCGGCGAGTCACTAGCATCCGGCGCGGCAGAGGGCTTGCATGCCGCATGCATGCCCTCTGCCGACACTCTCCCCGCAAAGCACCCACTGGACAGACATGAGCATCGCAAGCAACCGGCCGTCAGCGTCGTCATCCCCCGCGCACAGGCGCCAGACCATCGTGGCCACCACGATCGGCAACGGGCTGGAGTTTTTCGACTTCACCGTCTACGGCTTTCTGGCGCTGGTGATCGGCAAGCTGTTCTTTCCGACCTTCAACTCGTACGGCCAGCTGCTGCTGACGGTGGCCAGCTTTGGCGTGGGTTTCATCATGCGGCCGCTGGGCGGCATCGTGATTGGCGCGTATGCCGACCGCGCGGGCCGCAAGAAGGCCATGACGCTGACCATCTTCCTGATGGCGCTGGGCTGCGCGCTGATCGCCTTCACGCCCACCTACGCGGCCATTGGGGTGGCGGCGCCCATCGTCATCGTGCTGGCGCGGCTCATTCAGGGCTTTTCGGCCGGCGGCGAGGTGGGTGCATCGACCACGCTGCTGGTCGAACACGCCACGCCCGCCAACCGCGGCTACATGGCCAGCTGGCAGTTCGCCAGCCAGGGCCTGGGCGTGCTGCTGGGCGCAGTGGTGGTGGGCGTGCTGACGTCCACGCTCTCGCCCGAGGCCATGCTGAGCTGGGGCTGGCGCGTGCCGTTCTTCCTGGGCATGCTGATTGCGCCGGTGGGCATGTACATCCGCCGCCACCTCGAAGAGTCTTTGCACATCTCGCCCGAAGAAGCCGCCGCGCCGCGCGAGAGCAGCCTGAAGATCGTCTGCACGCAGCACAGCAAGACGGTGCTGGCGGCCATCCTGTCGCTGGTGGGCGGCACCACGGCCGCCTATGTGGTCACCTTCTACATGCCGACCTACGCGGTGCGCGAGCTGGGCTTCACGCCGTCGGTGGCGCTGTTCGGCGCGGCGCTCACGGGGCTCATCTCGTTCGGCTTCGCGCCCTTCGTGGGCAAGCTGTCGGACAAGGTGGGCCGCAAGCCGCTGATTCTGTGGGCCCGCGTTGCGCTGGCTGTGCTGATCTACCCGGGCTTCTTGTGGCTCAACGCCTCGCCCACGCCGGCGGTGCTGTTCACCGTGCTGGGCGTGTTCAGCTTTGGCCTGGTGGTGCAGACGGTGCCCGGCATCACGATGCTGCCGGAGATGTTTCCCAAGGCGGTGCGCGCCAGCGGCATGTCGCTGGTGTACAGCGTGGGCGTGGCCCTGTTCGGCGGCTTCGCGCCCTTCATCAGCACCTGGCTGCTGAACGCCACCGGCAGCAAGCTGGCGCCGGCCTGGTACCTGGTGGCGATGACGCTGGTGTCGCTGCTGGGCCTGCTCTGGTTGCGCGACCATACGGGCCGCGACATCGATGCCGCGGGCGCGCACGTCAACGGCTGACCACTTTCACTGATCTCACGACAAGCAACGCACAGGAACCCACTTCATGCCAACCCAACGCAGCGCCGCCACACGGTATTTCTCGGGCACCTACGTCGAAGCCCGCGCCAAGTTTCTGGAGGCTGCCGCCCAGCGCGGCGCGGCCGTCGAGTCTTTCGTGCACCCCGAGCACCGCGGTGCGCTCGGCGAAGAGCTGGCCACCGACGTTGCGCTCATTGGCGCCATCGACGCGAAGAAGGTGCTGCTGGTGACATCGGGCACGCACGGGCCCGAAGGCTTCTGCGGCTCGGGCACGCAGGTGGCCACGCTGAACGACGCCGACCTGCTCGCACGGCTGCAGCAGGCCGGCGTGGCGCTGCTGCTGGTGCATGCGGTCAACCCGCATGGGTTTTCGCACCTGCACCGCACGAACGAAGACAACATCGACCTGAACCGCAACCACATCGACTTCAACGCGCCGCTGCCGGTGAACGCGGCGTATGCCGAAGTCGAGCCGCTGGTGCTGCCCGCCACCTGGCCGCCGACACCCGCCGACGACGCGGCCGTGGCCGCCTACATCGGCCAGCACGGCATGACCGCCTTTCGCGCGGCCGTGACCAAGGGCCAGTACACCTCGCCCGACGGCCTCTTCTACGGCGGCACCGCGCCGTCGTGGAGCAACAAGACCATCCGCGCCATCCTGCGCAAGTACGCGGCCGCGGCCACGCACCTGGGCTGGATCGACGTGCACACCGGCCTGGGCCCTTACGGCCACGGCGAGAAGATCTACCCCGGCCGCAACACGCCCGAAGACCTGGCGCTGGCCCATGCCTGGTGGGGCGCCGACGTGTTCGCGCCGTTCGCGGGTGACTCGGCCTCGGCCGACGTGTCGGGCCCGGTCATTTCCACCGCGTACGACGAATGCCCGAACGCGCGCGTGGCGCCGATGGGGCTGGAGTTCGGCACGCTGCCCGACCTCGAAGTGCTGGTGCGCCTGCGGGCCGACACCTGGTTGCGCCGCCACCCGGAGGCACCTGAGTCGCAGAAACGCGAAATTCGTGCGCAGCTGCGCGACGCTTTCTACTGCGACAACGAGGAGTGGAAGGGCATGGTGCTGGGGCAGACGCGCGTGGTGCTGCTGCAGACGCTGCAGGGCCTGAAGAAGGCCTGATCCAACCGCGTCGGAATTGAGCCGGACTTCAGCCGAAGTTCGGCGCGCGCCGTTCGCGCAGCGAGGCCACGCCTTCCCGCACGTCGGCGCCCGCGAAGCCCATGAATTCGAGCGCCAGCGAGGCGTCGAAGGTCGGGCCGGCCTGGCGCAGCCAGTTGTTCAGCGCGTACTTGGTCAGGCGAATGGCGCTCTGGCTGCCGGCCGCGAGCCGGTCGGCCACTTCGTAGGCGCGCGGCAGCAGGTCGGCCTCTTCCACCGCGAGCGACACCAGGCCGATGCGCTCGGCCTCCTCGCCGCTCACCGGCTCGCACAGCAGCAGGTGGTACTTGGCCTTGGCCATGCCGCACAGCAGCGGCCAGACGATGGCCGCATGGTCGCCCGCCGCCACGCCCAGGCGGGTGTGGCCGTCGACGATCTTGGCGTTCTTCGCGGCAATGGAAATGTCGGCCAGCAAGCCTGCCACCAGCCCCGCGCCCACGGCCGGGCCGTGCATGGCGCTCACGATGGGTTTGTCGCAGTTGATGATGTTGTAGACCAGGTCGCGTGCCTCGCGCCACACGCGCTGGCGCACCGCGTCGTCGGTGGTCATGTCCTGCACCATGGCCAGGTCGCCGCCACCCGAAAAACCCAGGCCCTCGCCCCGAAGCACCGCGCAACGCACCGTGTCGTCGGCCGACACGTCGCGCCAGATTTCCGCGAGCTCGCGGTGGCCGTCATGGCCCGCCGTGGGCAGCTTGCCGTTGGCGGCGCGCATCTGGATGTCGAGCACCGCGCCGTTGGCGCCGCGGCGCGTGATGGCAAGGGTCTTGTAACGGGTGTAGTCCATGGGGGTTCCGGTGTCTCGGTGTTTATTTCTTGACCGCTACCTCGCGGCAGCGTTTCACGTTGGCGTCCAGGCGTGAGGCCAGGCCGGGTTCGCACTCATCAGACGGCACCAGCCGGCACATGCCGACCACAGCGTAGTCCATGACGGCGGCGGTGCACATCGGGTAGGCCGCAAGGTCGGGGTTGGCCGTCACCTTGAAGCCCCAGCGCTCCGAGAACTGCACCGTGCGCGCCATGGCGCCCTGAAAGAAGCTGCGGTCCTTCGCGGCAATGGCGGCCTCCATGCGGGGCAGTTCCTCGTTGAGGTAGCCGACCGAATCGAGCGGAAAGTCGGCCGGGTTCTGCTGCGCGCAGGCCAGGGAAGCGGCCAGCACGAAAGGCAAGGCGGCCAGAGCGCGCAGAACGGGAGGGAGCGGGGGGCGAAGGGGCGAGCGGTGAAGATGCATGGCGACGGATTTTGCAACGTTTTGAAGCATCTTTGAATGCGTGGCGATGCGTGGGCGCGACGCCTACCTGCCCTTCTTCTGCTTGTCGAACTTGCGCCAGTACTGGAACTCGTCCTCGTGCACCTCGAGGTCGACCTCGGCAATGCGCTGCTGCAGGCGCTCCTGCACCTCTGCCACGGCGCGGTTGTAGACGAGCGGACCGACCTCCTCCAGGAAGAAGCCGAGCAGCGCGCCCGCGCCGATGTTGCCGATCGGCTCTTCCATGTTCTCCTGAAAGTAGCGCTGGATCGAGGCGATGGCCAGCTGGCGCGCTTCCTTCGAAATCTCGATGGTCATGGGTGCTTGTCTCCAGGGATTTCCGGGGGTCGGTCGGTCGAAGGATTGTGCCGGGCACCGCTACCATCCCCACACACAACAACACCGGAGACAGACACCATGACTTTCCGCCCCGCCGCGCTCGCGGCGCTTGCATTGGCCGCCCTTGCCACGCTCTCGGCTTGCGCGCCCCTCACGCCCACCGTTGCGCAACGCCAGCTGATGCTGGTCGCCAACGACGAGAAGCAGTCGTGGAACGACGCCGGCGCCGTCATCCTCGGCCCCATGGGTCGCGACACCGTGCAGGTGCTCGACATCGGCACCGACCCGCTCGCACCCAAGCTGCTAGGCACGCTGCAGCTGGACAACACCATCGCCGGTCCACCGACCAACCTGGCGATCACGCCTGGCGAAACGCTGGCGCTGGTCGCCAATTCGCTCAACGTGGTCGAGGAGAACGGCGTGCGCAAGCAGGTGCCCGACAACCGCCTCTTCGTGATCGACCTGACCACCACGCCGCCCAAGCTGCTGGACACGCTGCAACTCGGCAAGCAGCCCTCGGGCCTGTCGATCAACCGCGCGGGCACGCTGGCGCTGGTGGCCAACCGCGCCGACAACTCGGTGAGCGTGCTGCGCATCGCGGGCAAGAAGGTCACGCTGATCGACACGGTGGCCATGGGCGATTCGGTGGCGCATGTGCGCTTCACGCCGGACGGCAAGCGCGCGCTGGCCGCCAAGTTCACCACCCACAAGATCGCGCTGCTCGAGGTTGACGGCGAGAAGGTCAGCTACAACAAGGTCGACCTGGCGGCAGGCCTGTGGCCCTACAACGTCGACGTGACGCCCGATGGCAAGCTGGCGCTGACGGCGGACAACGGCAACTCGGGTGCGTCCGACGGCCAGGTCGACACGGTGAGCGTGATCGACATGGAGGCCACGCCGCCGCGCGTGGTCGACAAGGTGGTGGTCGGCGACGGCCCCGAAGGCCTGGCCGTGAGCCCGACCGGGCGGCATGCGGTGGCGGTGATTCTGCGGGGCAGCAACTCGGCCAAGAACGCCTACTTCTACAACCGCAACGGCTCGGTGGTGCTGCTGAAGATCGACGGCAAGAAGGTCACGCGCGCCAACGAGGTGGTGGTGCGCGGCCTGCCCGAAGGCGCGGTGTGGAGCGCCGACGGCAAGTACCTGTACGTGGGCAACTTCATCGACCAGGACATCACGATATTGAGGCTCGATGGCGACACGCTGGTGCCCACGGGCAAATCGTTTCCGCTGCAGGGGCATCCCGCTGCCATGCGCGGGACAATGACGCACTGATTCCACTCCGTCCCCGAACAAAGAAGCCATGGCGCAACCCAAACGACAACTCCGCACGCTCGAACGCGGCATTCTCTGCCTCGTGATCGGCGCCGCCGTTCTGCTGGGGCCCCGCTTTCTGCAAGGCACACGCTGGTTCGAGATGGTCGCGGGCGCGTACCTGGTCGGCTGGTTCGCGCTGGTGCTGGGGGCGGTGCTGGTGGTCGGCGAGCTGATCAAGCGCGGCAAACAAGGCAAAGGGCCGCGTCAGTAAAGAAAAAACCCGCCAGCAGGCGGGTTTTCAACAAGGGAAGCGGTTGCCCGCAGCCGCTCGAGCCTTGCTCAAGCCTTCTTCTTGCGCAGCTTGCCGACCAGCTCCACCACGGCCAGCACGATGGCGCCGGCCACCAGGCCCACGGCGGCATTCACGCCCATCGAGCCCAGCGTGCCGAACACGCCGCCCGTGGCCTTGGACCAGTCTTCCACGGCATGGCCGAAGGCCGGCACGCCGTGCACCAGGATGCCGCCACCCACCAGGAACATGGCGGCGGTGCCAGCCACCGACAGCCCCTTCATGAGCCACGGTGCCGCCCACAGGATGGCGCGGCCAAAGGCTTGCGAGGCGGCGCTCGCGCGCTGACTCAGGTAGAGGCCCGCGTCGTCGAGCTTCACGATGCCGGCCACCAGGCCGTACACGCCAATGGTCATGATCAGCGCAATGCCGACCAGCACGCTCAGCTGCGTGAGAAAGGGCTGGCCCTGCACGGTGCCCAGCGTGATGGCGATGATTTCGGCAGAAAGAATGAAGTCGGTGCGCACGGCGCCCTTGATCTTGTCCTTCTCGATGGCGACCAGGTCGACGGCGGTGTCGGCCACGGCCTTCTCGTGGCGCTCGGTGTCGGCCGCGAGTTCGTTCTTGTGCAGGAACTTGTGCGCGAGCTTCTCGAAGCCTTCGAAGCAGAGAAAGGCGCCGCCCACCATCAGCAGCGGCGTAACCAGCCACGGCAGCCAGGTGCCGATGGCGAGCGCGGCCGGCACCAGAATGGCCTTGTTGACCAGCGAGCCCTTGCACACCGCCCACACCACCGGAATTTCGCGCTCGGCCCTCACGCCGGACACCTGCTGCGCATTCAGCGCAAGGTCGTCACCCAGCACGCCGGCGGTTTTCTTGGCGGCCACCTTGGTGAGGACCGACACGTCGTCGAGCACGGTCGCAATGTCGTCTAGCAGCAGGAGAAGGCTGGTGGCCATGGGCAAAAAGGGTGGGCTGAAAAGAAGCGGCGAGCTTATCCGCAGCCGCCACCGGGCCTTGCAATAACCGTACGCACGCGCCACGAACGTGGCGCAGATGGGAATTCACCACGAACGTGGCGAAGATGAGAACTCACCACGAACGTGGCGAAGATGAGAACTCACCACGAACGTGGCGAAGATGGGAATTCACGACGCACGTGGCGCGAAAGCCAATTCGCGTGGCGAATCAGAGCGCGCTCAGCGCCAGGGTGAGCACCGTGACCAGCGAGGCGCCGAACAGCACGAGCCCCACGCGGCGGCGGCGGTGCGTGAGCATCCACAGCGCCACGCCCGACAGCGACAGAAAGATCAGACTGCCCGCGAGCGTGTCGACCACCAGAATCCACGCCAGCGGCATGCCGCCGCCCTTGTGCATGTTGGTGAGCGTGGCGAAAAAGCCGTTGTGCGTGGTGGCCACGCCCACTGACCGGTTGCCCTGCCAGTACTCGGCCTGCACGATCTCGTTCGGCCCGCCGAAATTGAAGACCCAGTGCGCCGGCTGCGTGAGCACCGGCGCGCTCTTGTCGTTCTTGTCGGCCCAGGCCACGGGCTTGGCCGCTTCGATGCGCGTGCTGTCGGGCGGCCCGCTCATGCGCAGCGCGCCCTGCAGCCATTGGCTCATGGCCTCGGGCGTTTCCGGCACGGGCTCGGGCAGCGCCAGTTGCGCACGGGTGCGCTCCTGGGCCTGCGGCAGCTTCAGCACGTTGCGGTGGTTGAGCCAGATGCCGCTGAAACCGAACAACAGCCCCAGCACCGCGCCCCACAAGCCGAACCAGCCGTGGGTGCGGCGGATCCAGTGCACGACGACGGTGCGGCGCTGGTGGGCACGCACGCGCGTGGCGTGGTTCAGGGTGCTGCTGTCGGCGCTCATGCGTCAGGCCACAGTGCGCTTCAGGCGAATTTCTTCCACGCGCACGGAACCCATGGCGGTCGTCTTGGCGGTCTTCATCTCGCGCTTGAAGCCAGCGAGTTCGTGAAAACGCACGGCGCGGTCGTTGCGAATGGGCACCCACACGGTGACGTTGGTGCAGCCCTCTTCTTCGAGGCCGTCGCGGGCGGCGTCCCACAGGGCCACGCCCACGCCCTTGCTCCAGTGCTCGGGCTTGACGTAGATGGCCCAGATTTCACCCGTGGTGGGTGGGGTCTTGGGGTCGCGCGAGCGGTCGTAGCCGACGAAACCGACGACCTCGTTGCCCAGCACGGCCACCCGGACCTGGGGCTCGCTGTACTCGATGGCTTCGCGCCACTTGGCTTCGCGCGAGGCAGGGGCCAGCACGGGCAGCTCTTCTTCGGGGAGGATGCCTTGGTAGGCGGCCTTGACGGACAGGGCATGAACTTCAGCGACAGCCTTGGCGTCGCGCAGGGTGGCGGGGCGAACTTCGTAATCGGACATGAATGCAGGAAATCGGATGGAACCGGCTATTGTCGCCGCACCGCTAAACTGCCTGCTGTATCCGTCGTAACAACAGGAGAAATCGACATGGCCAAAGGTCAGCAACGCGCCAACAAGGAAACGAAGAAACCGAAGAAGGACACTTCGCCGCCCAAGCCCGTGGGCACCGGCGGCATCGAGCCCGTGCGCACGCTCACGACCGCCGTGATTCCCCGCGGCAAGCTCAAGAACAAGTGACCGACGACGCACCAGCGCCGGCCCCGACGGTCCCCGCGGCCAAGAAGGCCCAGCCGCGCAACCCGCTGCACGGGCTGACGCTGGAGGCCATCGTCACCACGCTGGCCGACTACTACGGATGGGAGCACCTGAGCGAGCTGGTTCCCATCCGTTGTTTTGCCATCGACCCGAGCGTGGGCTCCAGCCTGAAGTTCTTGCGCAAGACGCCGTGGGCGCGCGAGAAGGTCGAGAGCCTGTACCTGTTCATGCTGCGCGAGCAGCGCCGCGAGCAGCAACAACAACCGCAGCCAGCGCCGCTGCACGACCTGCAGCAAGACGTGCAGCAAGACCTGCCGCAAGACCCGCCTGCCCAGCCATGAAGGTCCGACTCGAGCCCTCGGGCCTCGACTTCGAGACCGACGCGCAGACCACACTGCTCAAAGCGGCCGAGGCCGCCGGCATCGAGCTGCCGAGTTCGTGCCGCAATGGCACCTGCCGCACCTGCATCTGCCTGCGGCTGTCCGGCGAAACCCGCCACACCATCGACTGGCCCGGCCTGAGCGCCGACGAAAAGGCCGAGGGCTGGATCCTGCCCTGCGTGGCGCAGGCACTTGGCGACCTGTCACTCGAAGCGCCGGCTGCGCGTTCGCTTTTTTCCGACTAGAACCGCGCGAATCAGGGCTGCGGGCGCACCGACGGTGCCGCCACCACCAGCCGGTCGCGCTGCGCCAGCGAGGGGAACAGCTTGAACCAGGTGAGCGCGACCAGCACCGTGCCCACACCGCCCACCACCACGGAGCCGACCGGCCCCAGCAGCGCCGCCGTGGCGCCCGACTCGAACTCGCCCAGCTGGTTGCTGGCGCCGATGAAGATCGAATTGACCGCGCTCACCCGACCGCGCATGGCATCCGGCGTTTCCAGTTGCACCAGCGTCTGGCGAATCACCACGTTGACCATGTCGGCGCCGCCTGACACGGCCAGCGCAATCAGCGACACCACAAAGCTCTTCGATATGCCGAACACCACCATGCACACGCCGAACAGCGCAATGGCCAGCAGCAGCGTGCGGCCCACGTTGCGCTCCACCGGCCGGCGCGTGAGCGCGATGGACATCACCAGCGCGCCCACCGCCGGCGCGCCGCGCAGCAGGCCGAGCCCCCAGGGCCCGGTGTGCAGGATGTCCTTGGCGTAGATGGGCAGCAGCGCCACCGCGCCGCCCAGGAGCACCGCGAACAGGTCGAGCGAGACCGCGCCGAGCACGGGCTTGCGCTTCCAGATGAAGTCGACCCCCGCGAACACGGTGGCCAGCGTGACCGGCTCGCGCGCGGCCGGCGTGTAGGCGTACCGCAGGCGCAGCACCAGCGCGCACGCAATCACGAAGCACGCCACGCTGGCGCCATAGACCACCGCCATGCCCGCCACGAACAGCAGGCCGCCCAGGGCCGGGCCGCCGATGATCGCGCCCTGCATGCCGGCCGAGCTGAAAGCCATGGCGCGCGCCAGCATGGTGGGCGGCACCAGCAGCGGCGTGAGCGCCTGCTGCGCGGGCATCTGGAACGCCCGCACGGCGCCCAGCACCAGCGACAGGCCCAGCAGCAGGCCGCGCGTGTCGTGCTTCTCCATCACCGCCAGCAGCAGCACCAGCGCCACCAGCCCCTGCACCGCAAAGCAGGCCGCCACGATGCGCCCGCGGTGGTGGCGGTCGACGATATGGCCCGCCAGCAGGGCCAGCAGCAGCGCCGGCACGAACTGGTAGAGGCCGACAAGGCCCAGGTCCCAGGCGCTGCCGGTGAGGTCGTACATGTGCCAGCCAATGGCCACCAGCAGCATCTGCGAGGCGGCGGTGCCGAACAGGCGCGCCGTCCACATCTGCATGAAGGGGCGTTCGCGCGTCAGGTCGGAAAAGCTGGGGGGAGAAGCGGAGCCGGCGGCCGGAGCGGCGGTGGCAGGAGAAGAAGGGGGAGCAGGAGAAGAAGAGGGGGCAGGTGCGGGGCCGGACATTCGTTCGAGGATAGCCGAGGCTTCGTGAGCGGGTCGTGAGCATGCTGCGATGGCCCCGCCGCGCCCACCAGGCGCTCTCTACACTCGGCGGCACCCATGACCTGCGCCCCCCTGCTGTCCCCCGTTCACGAAGACCCGTACCTGCTGGTGCTCGACAAGCCCGCCGGCCTGCTCTGCGTGCCCGGCCGCGGTGACGACAAGCAAGACTGCCTGAGTGCGCGCGCCATGCGCCAGTGGCCAGACGCGCTCATCGTGCACCGGCTCGACATGGGCACCAGCGGTTTGGTAGTGATGGCGCGCGGCATTGCAATGCAGCGCGCGCTGAGCGCGGCCTTTGCCGAGCGGCGCGTGAGCAAGCGCTACGAGGCCATCGTCGATGGCGCGATGCCGCTGCGAGAAGACTGGTCGTCGATCGATGCGCCGCTGATGGCCGACTGGCCGCGCCGCCCGCTGCAGAAAACCGACCCCGCCGGCAAGCCGAGTGTCACGCGGTGGAAGGCGCTGTCTTCATCGACCCACGGCGGGGCGGTGTCCACCCATGTGCTGCTGGAGCCGCTGACCGGCCGGTCGCACCAGCTGCGCGTGCACCTGCTGTCGGTGGGCCATCCGATTCTGGGTGATGCGCTCTATGGCGATGCCGCGGTGCAGGCCCGGGCGCCGCGCCTGCTGCTGCATGCGAGCGAGCTGGGCTTGCTGCACCCGGTGACGCAAGAGCGCCTTGAATTCAGGCACGCACCTGACTTCGCACCCGCCGCTCGAATTGACGCTTAGTTGAAGTCGCCCTTGACCACCAGCACGGGCATGTTCGCGTCCTGCAGCACGCGCTGAGTGACGCTGCCCAGCAGCAGCTTCTCGATGCCGCTGCGCCCATGCGAGCCCATCACGATCAGATCGGCCGCGATGGCGATGGCCGTGTCGACGATGCCTTCGTGCACCACATGGCCGTCGATCACGCGCTGGTCGCTGTGCAGCCCTTCGGCCGCGAGCGCGGCCACGCCGCGAGCGAGTGCCGCATTGGCGCTGGCCGTGGCGGCGGCCAGGTATTCGTTCTGGCCGAGCGCATAGTCCGCGCCCACGCCGATGAAGGGGTAGTTGTCGATCACGTGAATCAACGTGATGCGGCTGCCGAAAGCCAGCGCCAGGCCACTGGCCTTGCTGACGGCGAGCATGGAAGTTTCGGAGCCGTCGATCGGAACCAGGATGTGATTGAACATGGCGGGACCTCGCTTTAGTTCACAGACAGACACGGCTCCTGAGGAGTGACAAGAAACCGGGTCTCGAATTTAACCGCTGTTGTGCAGCGGGGCTGTAGGACTCGTGCCAGCGAGGACGCACTGCGCTCGCGCGTTCGACGCTGCGCGGGGCCGTCGCACGGGCTCAGTCCCCTTGGAAACCCTTGGCCCGGCAGGTGATCACGAGCGTGTCGCGCCAGCCTTCAGCGCCGTCTTCGAGCGGCTGGATGGGCGTGGACTCATGAATCACGCGCGCGTCGTCGAGCACCAGCAGGCTCCACGGCTCGGTCATGGTGAAGCGTTCGCCGCGCCGGCCGTTGGCCTCGAACACGCGCGTTTCGCCGCCCTTGATGCCGTGGCGCCCCACCAGCGCAACGGCCACCAGGTCGACGCCGTCGCGGTGCGCGCCTTCGGGCGTCGGGCGGCCGATGCCGCCGGCCGTGTCGATGCGGAATTGGTGCGCTTCCACGTACCAGCGCTGCGGCGCGCCGCGCATGTTGCTGCTGGCCTGGCCGAGCTGCTGCAGCAGACGCTGCCACACCGGCTGCGCCACGGTGGCTTCACGCATGGGCGCAAACCAGCGCTGCATGCCGCCGTGCAGCGCGTTGTATTCCACCGGCTGCCAGTGCGCGCGGTGCGGCACCTGGGCCAGCGTGCCGTGACCATCGGACTCAGCGGCCTCTACCGTGAAGCAGGCATGGCGCCGTGTGCGGTAGCGCCCGCCGTCCTTCAGGTATTCGTCGGGCGGCAGGTCGTTCCAGTCGGCATGCAGCGCGTCGAGCTGCGCCAGCGGCGTGCCCAGCCATTCGCTGACACCCTGCGGGCTCAGCACCGCGTAGCCCTGCTCGCGCAAGGCGGCGGGCAGCTCGGCGGGGGAAATGAAAGGCGGCGCGAAAGCGGCCGTGGTCACTGCGCGCTGACCTTCACGTCCTTCCAGAACGCCACGCGGTCGCGGATTTCTTCGGCTTCGGGCTTGGGGTCGGGGTAGTACCAGGCGGCGTCGGTGTTGAGCTCGCCGTTGACCAGCAGCGAGAAATAGCTCGCGGACCCCTTCCAGGGGCAGGTGGTCTTGTGGTTGCTGAAGGTCACGTGATCGCGATTGAGCGAACTCATCGGGAAATAGTGGTTGCCTTCAACGAGCACGGTGTCGTCGCTTTCGGCGATGGTGACGCCGTTCCAGGTTGCTTTCATGGTCTCGGTCTCCAGGGGGAGGGGTTGCGGGCGCTTGCCGTTGCGCATGCCGCACGGGGCAGCGCTATTGTGCCGCTGCCGCAAGGCTCGCCCGCGTCGTTGCCCTATCGACCCTGTTCCGGCTGGTTTATTTGCCAGGCGCGCAGGCCTAGGCTGCCAGCCAGTGCACGCTGAAGAGCCGTTCAGGGTCGGTCCACACAGCGCCCGGCTTGAAGCCCGCGCGCACCGCGAGCGCACGCAAGCCGTCCACCGTGAACTTGTGCGAGTACTCCGTGTGAATGGTCTCGCCCTCCTCGAAGCCGAAGCGTTCTCCGTTCAAGGAAACGCTCTGGGCCCGGCGGCTCACCAGGTGCATTTCGATGCGTTGCCGGGGCGCGTTGTAGAACGCCGCATGCGCGAAGCCGTCGACATCGAAGTCGGCGTCCAGCTCCAGGTTGGCGCGCCGCAGCAGGTTGAGGTTGAACTCCCCCGTCACGCCCTGCGCGTCGTTGTAGGCCGCATGCAGCCGCGCCGGGTCTTTCACCAGGTCGACGCCAATCAGCAAGCCCCCGCCGCGCAGCATGCGCGCGGCCAACTGCAGGAAAGCGAGCGCTTCTTCGGGCTCGAAATTGCCGATCGTCGAGCCCGGAAAAAACCCGACCCGGCGCCCTGCCCCCGGCATGGGCGCGGGCAGCACCAGCGGCATGGTGTAGTCGGCCGCAATGGGCTGCACCACCAGCGCCGGATAGTCGGCCTTCAGTCGCTGCGCAGCTGCCTCCAGGTGCTCGCCGGAGATGTCGATGGGCAGGTAGCGCTTCGGCGTCTCCAGTGCATCGAGCAAAAGCCGCACCTTCGTCAACGACCCGGCGCCGAACTCGACGATTTCCGCGTTCGGCCCGATCTGCTCGGCGATCTCGCCCGCGCACTCGCCCAGAATGCGCAGCTCGGTGCGCGTGGGGTAGTACTCGGGCAGGTCGCAGATGCGGTCGAACAGCTGCGAGCCCGCCACGTCATAGAAGAACTTGGGCGAAATGCTGCGCGGCGAGCGTGCCAGCCCGGCCTGCATTTCGCGCCCGAATTCCGACACCGGTGCCGCGTCGGCAGCCTCGGCAACAGGCGATTTATTTGACGATGCACCGCCCTTGGCAGGCACGAAAGACAGCGAAGACGAGTTGGTTGGATTGCGCATGATCAAAGGTCTTTCGCGAGCCGCAGCCCCGAGAACTGCCAGCGCGCGGCCGGCGGAAAAAAGTTGCGGTAGCTGGGCCGCGTGTGGCCCTCTGGCGTGGCCACGCTGCCACCTCGCAACACCAACTGCCCCACCATGAACTTGCCGTTGTATTCGGCGGCAATCCCAGGCATGGGGCGAAAGCCCGGGTACGGGTCGTACGACGAACGCGTCCACTGCCACACATGGCCCGTCATCTGCATGATGCCGGGCGCGTTGCAGGCCGCCTCCCATTCGAACTCCGTTGGCAGGCGCGCACCGGCCCATTCGGCGTACGCGGCGGCTTCGTAAAAACTCAGTTGCGACACCGGCGCGTCGGCCTCCATCGGCCGTACGCCGTGCAGGCCGAACACATGCCAGCTGGCGGCGCCCTGCGTCTGCAAACCGAAGCCCAGTCGAGGATCGTCGGGCGCGAGCCAGTAAGCGGGATGACGCCAGCCGTTCGCTTGCACCGCGGCCCAGCCGTCGGACAGCCAGAGCTCGGGGCGCTGGTAGCCGCCGTCGGCAATGAACTGGGCGTAGTCGCCGCAGTTGACCAGCCGGTCGGCCATGGCGTGCGGCTGTACCAGCGCGCGGTGGCGCGGCGTCTCGCTGTCGAAGCAGAACGCCGGCTGCCCCGGGTGCTCCGCGAACCCCACCTCGACCACGCCGCCGGCCTGTTCGATCCAGCGCATCGCAGGCGCCACCGTGGCCAGCCGCAGCGCGGGCCCGCTCGCGGGCTTGTAGGCCGGCAGCAGCGGGTTGCACGACAGGGCATGCAGGATGTCGGTAAGCAGCAGCTCCTGGTGCTGCTGCTCATGGTTGAGACCGAGCGTGACGATGGGCTCCACGGTTGCCCAGTCGAACGCGCCCTCTTCCATCAGCGCCACCACCGCGTCGTCGACATGGCGGCGGTACGCATGCACCTCGTCCACTGAAGGCCGCGTGAGCAGGCCGCGTTGCGGGCGCGGATGGCGCGGCCCCAACGCCTCGTAATACGAGTTGAAGAGGTAGTGAAAACGCAGGTCGAAGGGCGTGTAGCCCGTGGCGTGCGGTTGCAGCAGCACGGTTTCGAAGAACCAGGTCGTGTGCGCCAGATGCCACTTGGTGGGGCTTGCATCGGGCATGGACTGGATGCACTGGTCTTCGGCGGAAAGCGGGGCGGCCAGCGCCAGGCTCATGGCGCGCACCTCGCGAAACTTGTCGCGCAGTGCGCTTGCCGCCGGTGTGATCGGCCGGGAAAGCGTCATGGGGTCTCCAGTCGGGTCAGCCGCAAGTTGTAGCCCATCCGGGTGACGGCGGTGCGTAGGACAAAAGCCCGCAGCCCCGCAGCCGAAAAATCGGCGGGCAGCCACTGTGGCACAAGACGCCGGGGCGTGCAGGGGGGCTGCGTATCATCCGTCGGATGCAAACGACCAACCCCTCGGGCAGGCCCCAAGTCGTCATCGTCGGCTGCGGATTCGGCGGACTGGAAGCCGCGCGCAAGCTGCAAGGCGCCAATGTCGATGTGACGGTGATCGACAAGACCAACCACCACCTGTTCCAGCCCCTGCTCTACCAGGTGGCGACCGCCGGGCTGGCGGCGCCCTCCATCGCGGCGCCGGTGCGCTCGCTGTTTCGCAAGCAGCCGAACATCACCACACTGCTGGGCGAGGTAAGCGGCATCGACCCCGCCACCCGCACGGTGCACCTGGCCCACGGCGACCATGTGCCTTACGACCACCTGATCGTTGCGGCGGGTGCCACGCACAGCTACTTCGGGCACGACGAATGGGCGCCCGTGGCACCGGGCCTGAAGACGCTGGCCGATGCCTTCGAAATCCGCCGCCGCGTGCTGCTGTCTTTCGAAAACGCCGAGATCACCACCAACCCCGAGCGCCGCAGCGCCCTGCTCACCTTCGTGGTGATCGGCGCCGGCCCCACGGGCGTGGAAATGGCCGGCACGCTGGCCGAGATTGCCAAGCACACGCTGGCCGGCGAGTTCCGCCACATCGACCCGAGCCGCTCGCAGGTGCTGCTGGTGGAAGGCGGCCCGCGCGTGCTGCAGGCCATGCCTGAATCGCTGAGCCAGAAGGCGCTGGAACAACTGGAGAAACTGGGTGTCGAGGTGCGGCTGAACGCGCGCGTTACGGCCATCGACGCCACCGGGCTCGAGGTGCAGACCGGCGGTGGTGCAGACGGCGCACCTGTCACGAGCTACCGAATCAGTAGCAGCTGCGTGGTGTGGGCGGCCGGCGTGGCGGCCTCGCCGCTGGGGCGCATGCTGGGCACGGCCACCGGCGTGGAATGCGACCGCGCCGGGCGCATCAAGGTCGAGCCCGACCTGAGCCTGGCGGGCCACCCCGAAATCAGCGTGGTCGGCGACCTGGCGGCCGCCATGAGCCATGCGCCCGGCAAGCCGCCCAAGCCGGTGCCCGGCGTGTCGCCCGGCGCCAAGCAGATGGGGCGCGCGGCCGCGGCCAATGTGCTGCGCCGCATCGCGGGCGAGCCGACGGTGCCGTTCCGCTATGCGGACTACGGCAACCTGGCCACCATCGGGCGCAACTCGGCCGTGGTCGACCTGGGCACGCCGTTCGGGCCGCTGCGGTTCAGCGGACGGCTCGCGTGGCTGTTCTGGCTGTTCGCGCACGCGTACTTCCTGATCGGCTTTCGCAACCGCATCGTCGTGATGATGGACTGGGCCGGCGCGTACTGGAGCTTCAGGCGCCACGCGCGCGTGGTGGCGGACGTGCAGGGCAAGAGCGAGTCCTGAGCGCCAACGCCCGAAAGAAAAAGCCTCAGAAGAAGCTGCCCCAGCCCCGGCCCGAACCCGCGCCGCCCCAATGCGGCTGCTCGGCGCGCTGGCGCTTGCGCCAGTCCCAGGGTGGCGTGGGTTTGGCGTCGGTCCACAGGCCCAGGTGGCGCGCCCGCGCGCTGTTCTGCAGCCTGAACAGCCCGCCGCCGCGCTTGGTGGCGATGCGGTTGTAGTCGTACACCCAGGCCCAGCCGTCGGACACCATGCGGGTGCCGACGTCCTCGCCGTTGCAGTCCACGTCGGCCACGGTGCGGCCGTAGCGGTCGGTGTCAATCTCGGTGATGCGCGCCTTTTCCTGGAAGCAGAGGCTGCTCAGCGCCTGCTTGCTGCGCTGGCCGTAAGGCTGTGATTTTTCGGGCGCATCGATGGCGGCAATGCGCACCTTCACACGCTCATAGGCGCCGCTGCGCCCGCAACGTGCGGTAAGCGTGTCGCCGTCGCTGATGCCGACGACAAGGCAGGTGCGGGGAGCGGCGTGGGAGAGAAGCGGAACGCCCAGGAGGCAAAAAATGGAAAAGACGGAGAGCAGTGCGCGAAAGTGCATGAAAGAGCAGGAGATAGGCAGGTGCCGGAGAATGGCCGCCGGATCAAGGCTAAGTCATCCGTGTGCCGCGGCGCTGCAGTACACAGACTTTTTCCTTTTCCTTTTCCTTTGCTCCCCCTCTTTCTTCCGCCAGCGCTTCGAAGGAGACACCGCACCATGCAAGAACCGACCAACGACGACTGGTTTCTCGCGGCCAATGACGCATGGGATGCCGGTGCGCACAAGAAGGCGCTTTCGCTGTTCCTGAAAGCGGCCGCCGCGGGCGAAACCCATGCGCTCAACAGCGTGGGCTACTTTCTGGACCACGGCATCGGCGTGAAGCAAAACGCCGAGGCCGCGCGCGCGTGGTACCGCAAGGCCGCCAGGGCTGGCGACATCGCGGGCTGCGCGAACCTGGCCATCTGCTACCGCGACGAAGGCAACTTTCGCTGGGCCCGCTTCTGGTTCGAGCGGGCCTATGCGCAGGGCGACGACGACGCGGCGCTGGAGTTGGGGCGCCTGTTTTTGTGGGAAGGCCCCAACCAGAACCACCGCAAGGTGGTCGACTACCTGAGCAAGGCTGCGGCTTCGCCGCGCATCAGCGCGGACGGGCGCAAGGAAGCCGGGTCGCTGCTGAAGTCGCTGGCGCGCAAGTAGGCGCTGCTTACGAGGTGGCTTGCGGGGCCGCGCTGCTCTCGTCTTCCTGCAGCAGCCGCCACATCACCTTGCCGCTGCCGCTCTTGGGCAGCGTTTATGGACGACATGGGATGCCATAGGATCGCGTTTTCCTCTGTGAAGGACGGCGATCTTTCCGATGTTGTCCGATAAAATACGAGGAGGTTTTCCGTATTTTTTCCGTACTAACCATGGCTACAAAGATCGACACCGTCTCGGCGCGAGGCCGCTTGCAACCGCGGCGTGAACCCTACTGGCATCGCGTCAGCAAGGGCAACTATCTCGGATTTCGCAAGACTGGCGCCTCCGACGGCGGCACCTGGATCGCTCGCGCTTTTGACGAAGGTACACGCAAGCAGGTCTACCATGCACTTGGCGATTTCTCTGCTCTCGCCGACCATCAACGCTACGACGCTGCAGTGAAAGCCGCTCAGGTGCGGTTCGATCACCTTGGCAAGGGCGGCAGCACCGACGTAACCACAATCGCTGACGTATGCAGGATCTATGTCGCGCATCTTCGAGACACGAAAGGCGACAAACCCGCGGACGATGCTGAGGCGAGATTCAATCGCCACGTACTCAGTGACCGCAAGTTCTCTGCAATCGAGTTGACTAAGCTTGCTCCAGTACACATCGAGGCGTGGCGCAGGGCCTTGCGCGCGAAGCCAAACCCTTCGGGAGTGAACAAGGGAATGAAGAGGTCGGAAAGCGCGGTGAATCGCGACGTAAACTCTTTCCGCGCCGCCCTTAATCTTGCGTTCAATGATGGCCTCGTCACATCGAATTTCGCTTGGCGTGCCAAGTTGGCACCCGCAAAAAATGCAGACCGTCGACGCGACATTTACTTAGATCTCGAACAACGAAAGAGGTTGGTCGCTTCGGCCACGCCAGACATGGCGGATTTCCTTCGAGCTCTATCACTGGTGCCGCTTCGCCCTGGTGCGATGGCGTCGCTCACAGTTGCCCAATTCGATGAGAGGCTTGGAGTACTGACAGTAGGCAAGGACAAGGCCGGCGGTGATCGGAAGATCCACTTGCCCGACAGCACCGCTGGATTTTTCGCGTCGCACTGCAAAGACAAGCTGCCAACAGCACAAATTTTTGCGAATTCCGCAGGTCGCCTATGGAACCGAGATACCTGGGGGTATCAGTTCAGTCGCGCATCAGTCGGGTCCGAAATGCCTGCCAAGGCATCAACCTACAGCGTCCGACATAGTGTCATCACCGATCTCATCCACGCAGGCGTCGACAGCCTTACCGTTGCCCAATTGTCTGGCACTAGCGTCGCGATGATCGAGAAGCATTATGGCCACCTCACGCGCGATCACGCGCGAGCGGCACTTGCATCACTGGCCTTTTAGCTGGGGTCGACTGAATGATGTCTTGTAACGCCTATTCTTATTGGGAATCTGTCCCTCGCTCTTTGGTTTATTCCCCGCTTTGCTCCCCAGTCTTCGTCTGATAGCCCACGACCCACGTTAGGGTACTTGCCCGTCCTTATCCTAACGCCCTCAGCGGCGCTCGCCAGCTACTGGGTACTGCATGCCAATGCTACCCGCCCCTGTCCGCGGCGCAGTTCGCCAAGCAGATCGGGTAGTTGGCCACGACGGCCACTGGCAGGACTTGGCCACGCGAGGTCAATATCTGCTGCCAATGATCTGCCTCTTCGGCGCGGTCATGTCAACGTGCGTCAGCGGGGCGGCGCGCCTTGTTCGATACGGCCTCCGCGAGCAGGCGAGCGCCTAAAACCCCGTTCGACTCATTTCTCGCATAGGGGTAACCCCCTCACATTGGCATCCAGCGAATACTGAAATCCAGATTAGGTATCAAAATAAAACCGCATGCATCCGCAAAACGCTACGATGAACTCGGTAGGACTGAGTAATTGGTCCTCAGTGCGTACCATCCATTTTTTTCCTTGCAGCATTGGTACGCAATGCGTATTATTTTTGCATGACTGCGCTAATAGATCCGCACCTCCCCTCCGACGGCGACATTGAAATGACGTCCCAGAAAGAATTCTTGATTCACGCCAAGAAAGTGCTGACCATCCGCGGGGAGCGGTGTTGGCGCCGGCCGAAATTTGACCCACCTGTGAGGGTTGTGCCGCTTCAAATTTGACCCGGGTGTTCAGCCTACCCTGCTGCTTTTTTAAGCGGTGGGGTATCAGGAGTGATCACTATGGCCATGA
>NZ_JAYLVN010000006.1:0-286026 GCF_046156345.1 Variovorax sp. H27-G14 | reverse complement strand
CAATAAAGAAGTCAAGAAAGGAGGAAGACGCTAGAGTTATGCACAGCCGGCTTCCACGATGCCGGCTTCCATCCCCGGGTCAAAGTTCAACCGGCAGGGTGGGTCAAGATTCAACCGGCGCCGACAGCATCAGGCCATCGAAGGCGCTCAGCGACAGCCTTGCGGGCCTGCTGAAGGGCAACGCCGAGTTCATCTTGATCGACGACCAGAAAGAGGTCTACGAACACATCCTGGCCGCGGGCCGATCCGCGACGAGCGCGAACCCGAAGGTGGTGATCGTCGAAGGCGGCCCAGGAACGGGCAAGACGGTTCTCGCCATCAACGCGCTGGTCAAGCTGATGGGTGGCGGCCTGAACTGCAAGTACGTTTCGAAGAACGCTGCCCCAAGGCGCGTTTACGAGACCAAGCTCGTCGGCACGATGAAGCGCACGCACTACACCAACCTTTTCACGGGCTCTGGCGGCTTCATCGACACGCCCAAAAACCAGTTCGACGTGCTGATCGTGGACGAGGCCCACCGCCTGAACGAGAAGAGCGGGCTGTACGGCAACCTGGGCGAGAACCAGGTGAAGGAACTCATTGCCGCCGCGAAGTGCACGGTGTTTTTCATCGATGAAGACCAGCGCGTGGCGCTGAGCGACATCGGCACCAAAAAGACCATTCGCGACTTTGGCGTTGGCAAGGGCGCGACAGTGTCTGAACACGAGCTGGCCTCTCAGTTCAGGTGCAGCGGGTCAGACGGCTACATCGCTTGGCTGGACGACACGCTCGAAGTGCGAGAGACGGCGAACAAGACGCTCACTTCTGCCGAATTCGACTTTCGCGTCTTCAACACGCCCGACGAGCTTCACGCGTCGATTGCGGCGAAGAACACGACAGGCACTGCGCGCGTGGTGGCCGGCTACTGCTGGCCGTGGACCAGCAAGAAAGACCCGAAGGCTTTCGACATCGTCATTGGCGACTATCGCAAGCAATGGAACCTCGACGTCGACGGCAGCCTGTGGATCATCCAGCCGAACTCGATCAACGAAGTCGGCTGCATCCACACCTGCCAAGGCCTGGAGGTGGACTACATCGGCGTGATCATCGGCCCAGACCTCGTCGTGCGAGACGGGCATGTGGTGACGGTGCCGAAGGCGCGCGATCGCCACGACAAGACGTTGCGTGGCTATGGGGTTCGGGCCAAGGCAGACCCGAAAAAAGCCGCTGCAGAGGCCGACCTGATCATCAAAAACACCTACCGCACGCTGATGACGCGCGGCATGAAGGGGTGCTACGTCTACTGCAGCGACGAAGAGACCGCGACCTACTTTCGCGACCGGCTGTCACCCGGTGCAATCGCTGCGGCCCAGCCCTGAAGGCAGCCGGTGAGCCGCAACGCCCACCGGCCACCAACCTCAGGTGCTTCAGCCGCCCTGCTCGCCCTGCGCGTTCAGCCGCTTCAAAAGCTCCTGCGCAAGCCGGGCGATGTCGTCCGCCAAGTCGGACGCGAGCCAAATGATGTTGTCCCGGTGCCGCTCCCCTATTCCTTCGAACCACTCGCTCCAGTCCCCGTAGCAGCAGCTCAGCAGCGACTGCAGTTGGGTCAACTTGTTCTCGAGAATGTCCGACGCGTCTGGCCCGGGGTGGGTGTCGTCGGAGGTGGGCGAGTTTTGCCCGGCGATAATTCGATCAGCCATTTGATGTGCTTTCCTGCAAAGTTAGTGCACGTTGAGTGGTCAGACGGTCAGGGTGTTACCGCACCTTGGCCGTCGCCTTTTGTGCCTCACATCGACATCGCTGCGGTGTGCATCGGTGTCACGCCGTGAGGCGCGGCGGTCATCAAATGTATGAAGAGAAGCGCCGCTTTGGAAGCCTTGGCGCTGCGAAGAAACTCGCATAGGCGCTACTTTGCCCGCATCCAGAAAGCAAAAGAATGGCCGTCTGTTGCGACGCGAAATCGACACGCGCGCAGGCTGTCATTGACGCAGTTCAACCCAGCTCGATGCAGCCGCAGCACACTCGTCGACCCGTCTGATCGAAACGCCTGAGCCCTTGCACGCGACACACTCGATGCCCCGCACCTGCCTCACCCTCACCGCCCTGGCCTTCACCCTCGCCACCTCGCTCGCCACCTCGCTCGCGAACGCAACGACCTACAGCTACGAGCCCGCAGTCGTCACACTGCAAGGCACCCTGCTCTCCTCCCCCGGCGAAACGCCCGACGGCGAGAAGCTCACGTTTCCGTCGCTGCGGCTGAACAAGCCCATCACCGTTCAAGCCCCGCCAACCGCCCCAGGGGCTGAGGCTGAGGCGGAAAAGGGCGTGGTGCTGCTGCACATGGCACTCAACGCGAAGAACATGGCCACGTTCAAGGCGCTCAAGGGCCAGCAGGTGAAGGTCGTCGGCACGCTCTTTCATGCGGACAACGGCCACCACCAGACGAACGTGCTGGTGTCGCCCGTGTCGATCGAGCGGGTGAAGTAGCGGCCTTGTCGGCAGGCGTCATGGCATGAGTCATGTCAGTGCCTACCGCAGGCTCTTGCAGCGGGTCGATGGGCTATTCGCAGCAGCCGCGCGCCAGCAAGGTGACGCGGTAAATCCAGGTCTGCTCTGTAGCGCACGCCACTCAGGCAGGGTTGACTGCTTCGAGCTGCCGTCGGTATGAAATCCGACATCTCGGCCCCGGCTTGAACTGGTGGACCCGGGGCGCGCAAACCTTCACTTGAAGGGCACCGAAAACGACAGGTTCCACAACGCACCATCGTCCTGGTAAGTGGCGCGCACCTGCAGGCCTTCTTTCAGCCACTGGTCCCACTCGACGACGTCGTCTTCTTCCTCCGTCAGCATGGGTGTGCCGAATTCGCGAAGCGCGTCTTCTCGCGTGGCGATCGGTCCTTTGCTGAACGGCACCGGTCCCACGTAGGGCTTGAAGCTCTTGTTGCCGGGGCCGTAGGCAAAGACCGCCACAAAGATCGCCTTGCCCGCATCCCTTGGGGTCGCCGCCTTGCGCTCATAGCCCTCGCGTTCCCAGAACGCCAGCTCCAACCCGAGCGGCTTGAACTCGATGGCGTCGGAGCCTTCCGTGCGCAGTGTTTTGTCGGACAGCGTTCGCGCGCTGGCGCCGACGGACTTCAGAAGCTGTTCAAGGCTTGCGTCGAGTTCGGAGTGCCCGAGAAGGGGAAGCAGGTCGTGGAGGGTCATGCGGACTGAATGGAATGAAATGGCTTGGCTTGGCTTGGAAAAGACCGCGGAAAGCGCTTGCGGTGAGGGGCACCATTCATCAGCCAAGGCAAGGCGCAACGATGGTGCGCCATTGCTTGCCGTCGAAGGCTCCGACCCTAGGCGCTTTCGTTGCGCCGCAGATACCCTGGCGCCAGCAGCGCGATGCATTCGATGCGGTTGCGCACGGTGTCGCAGTTCACGCGCACGTCCATCTGCGGCAAGGCCCACTTCGCAAAGTTCCAGACGACCATGCCGTCGTCCCACGCCAGCGGCGGGGCCGGCACTTTGTGCCGCAGCACCGGCGGTGTGTCGTCGAAGTGCAGGCCGAAGGGCAGCGTGCCCTTCCACTCGCGCGACGGGCCCAGCCGCTCGCGCGTGAGGTTGGCGCCGGCAAAGGAAGGCGTGCCGTCTTCGGCCGGGCGGGCCGGGTCGAAGTACAGCTCGAAGCCGAAGGCGCGGCGGCGGTCGAGGTGACCGTCTTCGCTCTCGGCCCGCCAGTTCTCCACATCGAACGACGCAAAGGCCTGCTGGAATTCCGGCGCACCCATGGACTTGCCGAAGAGCGCAACCAGCGTCTGAAAGCCCGGGTAGCTGGCCTGTTGCACGAGCGCGCTGGGCGGCTCGAACAGGCCGAAGGTCAGGTCGAACACGCCGGGCCGCTCGGGCTGGGTGAGTTCGCCCGGCTGGTAGGTCAGGCTCATGTAGCGCTCTCCAAACCACCAGCAGTCGCGCAGGTAGGCGTGCAGCTTGTCGTGGTGCTGCGCCATGCGCTCTCGCACCTGCTGGCGCGTGTCGGCCCAGGCAATGCCGTAGGGCATCTCGCCCGTGTAGGGCAGGTACCGGGCCTGGACACCGGCCGTGACGGTGACGGCACGCAGCTGCAGCGTGCTGTTGCCCCACTGCCGCGGTGGGCGGTTTTCCACATAGGCCAGGTCCTGGAAGGACAGGCAGATGCCGTGCTTGCTCAAGCGAAAGAGCACCTCGTAAGGGCTCTTGAAGGGGGCCGGCTTTTCAGGACGCCGGCGCACGCCGTGTTCCTCCAGCAGCGCGACGAGCCGCGCGTCGGCTGCGTCCGCGCCCAGCAGCGAGAGAAAGCTGAACAGGCTCATGGGGCGCTAGCTCCTGTTCATCCAGCAGGTGACGACCCGGATCTTTTCGGGCGACGTCCATGTGACAGTCAACCTGAAGTCGGGGTTGACCCAAAAATAGACGCCGCCTCTTTCGTTGACCTTGGTGGGTTCGCCGAGTTTTTCTTTCACGGCCTCCAGCGAGTCCTCGAACGAAATGCCCTGCCACAGCGGGCCCGGGTACCTTTGCATACCGCGCTCATGACCCCAGAACGCGCACTTCGTCAACACGAACGGGCCGTCTCCGGCATCGTGATATTCGCGGTCGAAAAGAACGCCTTCGTCCTCGAAGGTGAAGTTCAGGCCCAGGTCCTTCAGGAAGAAGTCGTAGACCTCTACGCCGGCGTCGAGCTTGTCGCCGTCCGACCAGGACAGACCCAGTTGCCTTGCGACAGGGCTGAACTCTTCCCCGTCGAAGGGCTTGGCAATGGCCTTGGCAATATCGGCGAGACAGGGGTAGTTGGCAGGCGTCATGGGATGAGTCATATCAGTGCCGAACGCAGGCTCTTGCAGCGGGTCGATGGGCTATTCGTAGCAGCCGCGCGCCAGCAAGGTGACGCGGTAGATGCGGTCTTCCAGGAAGCTGTGCAGCACATGCACGTCACACAGATCCGTTCGCCACAGTTGATAGCCGTCGTCGTCGTCCAGCACTTCCTTCAACGGCTGCACGGCTGCTTTCGCGGCGACTACATGGAGCGTGTCGCTCATCTGCAGGCCCCACGGCAAGGCGCCTGCGTAGCCGCTGCTCTGAAAATCCAGGTCTGCTCTGTAGCGCACGCCACTCAGGCAGGGTTGACTGCTTCGAGCTGCCGTCGGTATGAAATCCGACATCTCGGCCCCGGGCTTGAAATAGAGTTCAATGCCAAGCTGATCGGAGTAATCGGCTTCTCCGTATTCGGCAATCTCGCGGGCTTTCCTGCCCAGGGAAAAGATGTCGAACTGGGCCTCGCCCTGCAACTCGGCAAGTGGGCGGCCGAATTGCCTTGCGAACTGCTCAGGCGAAGGAACCGCGGCTGCCAGAACCGGTTGCACGCGGGGTGGCGTCATCGTGACCAGTCTGAGCCGTCCGGTGCCAGTCTCGAAGCTCGCATCCACTTCGGCACGCTCAAGGGACCACCGCGCCTTGGCGACCTTCAGACCGACGCGCCACATCTCTGCGGGAGAGCCCAACTGCTGCAGCACATCGCCCGCCATATCGTCAGCTCGCAGCGAAAGCGGCAAGACACCCGCATACGGGGACCACTGCAAATTGAAGTTCACCATCAGCGAGACCCGGCTCAATATGAGACTGCCCCGGCTGCAAGGCTGACCGTATCGCGCCTCGTAGCTTTCGGCATCGGTGAAGAACAGATAGAGCCCCAGCGCAGGGTTCATGAGCGAAAGGCGATGGTCCGTGCGGGCCTTCTTCAACGCCTCCTGGTCCAGCCATTCAAGCTGTTTCCAACCTTCGATCAACGCTTGCACCGGCGCACTCTCCCAGGCGTGACCCAGCAGATAGTTGTTTGCCTCGAAGGCGTGAATCGGGTTGTTCACTGGTGGACCCAGGGCGCGCAAACCTTCACTTGAAGGGCACAGAAAACGACAGGTTCCACAACGCACCATCGTCCTGGTAAGTGGCGCGCACCTGCAGGCCTTCTTTCAGCCACTGGTCCCACTCGACGACGTCGTCTTCTTCCTCCGTCAGCGTGGGTGCGCCGAACTCGCGAAGCGCGTCTTCTCGCGTGGCGATCGGTCCTTTGCTGAACGGCACCGGCCCCACGTAGGGCTTGAAGCTCTTGCTGCCGGGGCCGTAGGCAAAGGCCGCCACAAAGATCGCGTTGCCCGTGTCCTTCGGGGTTGCCACTTTGCGCTCATACCCTTCGCGCTCCCAAAAGGCCAGTTCCAGCCCAAGCGGCTTGAGTTCGATGGCGTCAGAGCCTTCGGCGCGCAGTGTCTTGGCGGACAGCGACCGAACGCTCGTTCCCGCAGAGCTCAGAAGCTGGTCAAGGTCAGCGTTCAGTTCGGAGTACCCGAAGAGGGGCAATAGGTCGTTCAGTGTCATGCGTTGCTCCTGTGCTTTGCAGATCATTTTCTAGCCGATTTCATGGCCTTCTTCAGCCACTTCGTCCATTCGTCGTGCGTCATGCGGGTGATCTCCTCGGCGGCCTCTTTGTATTTGCCTTTGCAGCCGGGGTCGTACTTGTCAATCTCCTTGAGGATCTTCTCGGTGTTCTCCTTGGCAGCCCTTTGCAGGTCTTGCGCATCACGCATCGGCCGCTTGAGGCCATCGATGGTCTGATGCTGCCGGCCGCCGAAGGTCTCGCTTTGCTCGCGGTGCAGTGCGCTGGGTGTCGCGATGGTCGGCGCGCTGTCGACAATGGCGCTCTTCTCGGCCTTGGTCAGCGGCGAACCCTTGATCTCGGCAGCGCGCTCGAGCAACGCCTTCTGAGAGGGCACGTGGTCCCAGTTCACGCCTTCGTTGTCGTGCTTGGAGCGGTCGCTGTAGGGTCCCTTCTGCCCACACTTGGGCTTTGGCTTGACCTTTTTCTTGACCTGCGTGTCCTTCTTCTTCGAGCCGCCCGACTCGGCTTTTGGCGCTGCCTTTTTCTTGGCCGCATCCTCTGCGGCTTTCTTCGCCAGAGCTTCCTCAGCCTCCTTGGCAGCCGCCTCCCCCGCCTCCTTCTCGAGCTTCTCTTTCAGGAGCCGCTCGGCAAGCAGTTTTTCGGCCTGCTTGATGCCCACGCGCTCGCCGCCCTTCAGCGCCCCCTTGATCGCAATCTTGCCGGCCTTGGCCGCAATGCCGCCGCCGGGCACCAGGTTGGCCGCGGCCGACGCGCCGGAGATGGCGGCGTTGGCATAGTCACCCTCGGCCGCGTAGATGGCCGCGTTGGCGCCGTCCGAAAAAATGCCCACCACCGGAATGACGCCGCCCACGTCCAGCACCGTGTGCGTGATGGCGCTGCCCCAGCTGCCCCACCAGCTCTGTTCTTTCGGTGTCTCGGGCTGCACCTCGGGGTTGGCCTGTTGCGCCTTGGCGGCAGTCGAGGGCGTTTCGCCGACCACGGTGCCCAGGGTGTTGCCGTTGGCGTTGGTGCCGGGCTTGCGCGGCTTGAGCTCGGGCGGCTTGAGCTCGGGGAGTTCGAGCGTGGGCTTTTCTTGCCGCAGCGCCTCGTACTGCGCGTGCGACATGTTCCAGGTGTTCTGCGCCGGCCCCAGGTCGGAGGGAAAGTACAGCAGCGACACGGAGTCGGCATGGTTGTAGCCCACCAGCCGCCCGCCGGCGCCAACCGACCTGGTGAATGCGGGAGCGATGTCCACGGTGACGGCCATGCGCGCGCTACTTTCCGTTCATCCAGAACAGATCGTCATGGCGCACGAGCAGCTTGCCCTCGGCGCGCACCGTGCGGCTGTGGTCCTTGGGGTAGCACTTGCCTTGCACGGTGCCGCTTTTCACGCCCTTGGCGGCACCGGCCGCATCGCCGATGGTGGTGGGCACCACGCTCATGTCGTACACCACCACCGGGTGGCCGTTGGCGCGCACGCTGCTGGCCACCGCGGTGGTGCTCGACAGCTGCGCCGTGACCGGATAGGGCACGGGCGGAACGGCGCTCCCCATCGGCGTCTTGCACACATCCGGCGCAAGGCTCACCACGCGCCAGCTGCCCTGCTTGCGGGCGGCGACGTTGGCGCTCATGCCACGGGCTCCGTGGTGCCAGGGGTGGGCGCCGCGTGCGGTGCCGCGCGAACCAGCGGCGCGGCCGGGTCGGTCTCGAAGCGCGCCTCCATCACACGCACGGGCGCATCCGACGGAATCCACACGCGATGCACCAGCGACAAGGTCATGGCCTGCGCATCGACGAGCAGCGTGTCGGTCACCATGGGCAGGGGCAGCAGCGCGCCGTTGTCTAGCCGCAGCAGCACCAGCGCGCGGTGTCCGGGCAGCGTCACGCGCAAGTGGCCGCCGGGCGTGGACGACGGCTCGCTCAGGTTCCACAGCTCGATGCATGCATCCGGCGGCAGGTACGGCACCTGCTGGTCGGCGGGCGCCGCGTTCCAGTAGCCAAAGTCGAGGTCCAGCGGCGGCCAGGGGTGGCGCTGCGCGAGCCAGGTGTCGTCGTAGGTGCCGGCCAGTGCCAGCCGCGGCGCCCAGGCCCGGCCCACCACGCCCAGGCCGGCAGGCTCACGCGCATAGCCCTTGGCGGCTTGCGCCATGGCACGCGCGTCAAGGCCGGTGCCGGCATGTGTCGCAAGCACGGGCTGCTGCATGCGCTCCTGGGCAGGCTCGATGCGGGGGGCCGGCATGCGCTCGATGTCGGGCAGGCCGGCGTGGCGCGCCTGCTCGATGGCGCGGCGCTCCAGCCAGCCCTGGCCGAGCGGGTTCGAAAAGCACACCTCGTTCAGCAGCGGCGGTTCGTGCTCGCTCGCACCGGGCTTGCGCAGCAAGGTGCGGCCACCAAAGGCGTGCTCCCAGCGCATGTCCAGGCTCAGCATGGGCTCGCTGGCGGTGCGCGCCCATTCGCGCCCGTTGCGCAGATAGAAGAGCGACGGGCCGCTCACGCGCAACCGCTTGTCGAGCACGGCGCGCGGCGCGGCCAGTGCGCTGGCGCTCTGGCGCTCGTGGTTCCACGCGGCCTGCTGCTGCGGCGTGAGCCGTGCGCCCGGGTGCAGCGGCTTGGGCGGCTCTGGCGGTTGCACCCACTGCCGGCCGGCCGTGACCTTCACGCGCACTTCCCATTCGGGCGAGGGCACGCCGCGCGGCGCGTGGGCGGTGGCATTCACGATGACGTCGCAGCGCGGCTTGAAGGGCGCCAGGTCGCTCTCTTCGCGCGGGCTCGATGCGCCCTCCTCGCCCCAGTACGCATCGGCCAGCGCCAGGGGCACGGGGTCGTCGTCGTTCACCTCGGCCACGCAGGTGCCGCGCGGGCCCTGCAGCAGCCTGTAGCCCACCTTCATGGCGACCACCCGGTACTCGCGGTCGCTCGGCGTGGCCGCGCGAAAGCACAGGGCGTCGAAGGGCGTCAGGTTGCGAAATTCCACGGCGCGGGCTTCAGTGGCTCAGTGGTTTCAGTTGAGGTCGATGTCCTTGCCGCTCACCTGCACCGGCCCGCTCGCGGAGAAGTCGAACGACGAGCCGTTGATGGTGACCACGCCCTCAGACGTCATTACCAGCGAGCTCTTGCCGCACACCAGCTCGATGCGGTCCCCGGCATTGAAGGTAAGCGTCTTGCCCACGTCCACGCGCTTGGACTGCCCCACCTGCTCGGTCTGCATCAGCGCCACCGTGGTGTTCATCGCCGCCCCCACCGTCACCTGGTAACCCAGCCCGATGGTCAGCGCCTTGGCCAGGCCGATGGTCTCGGCCTTGGCCAGTGCAATGGTCTCCATCTTCGCGCCGCCAATGGTCACGCTGCGGTGCTCGCCGATGTGAATGGTCTCGTTCAGCCCCACGGTCTCGCTGCGGTTCATGCCGATGCCGATGGTCTCGTTCAGGTCGACGGTTTCGGTGCGGTTCTTGTGCACCGTGAGGGTCTCGTTCAGGTCCACCGTTTCCGTGCGGTTCTTGTGGATGGTGATGGTCTCGTTGCCGTCCACGGTCTCGGTGCGGTCGTTGTGCACCGTGATGGTTTCGTCGTGGTCCACGGTTTCGGTGCGGTCGTGCTTCACGTGCACGGTCTCGTCGTGGTCGATGGTCTTGCTGCGGTCGTGGCCCACCCAGTGGGTTTCGTCGTTTTCTACCTCGATGTCCTGGTTGCGCTCGGCATGCAGCCACAGCTGCTCGGCGCCCTTCTTGTCTTCGAAGCGCAGCGCGTTGGCGTTGGCGTCGGTGGCGCCTTCGGAGCTGCGCGTGAGCAGGCCGCTTTGCGTGGCGTTGGCGGGCAGGTCCCACGGCGGCATGTTGTCGGCGTTGTAGACGCGCCCGGTCACGATGGGGCGGTCGGGGTCGCCGTGCTCGAAGTCGACGATCACCTCCTGCCCGATGCGCGGAATCTGAATGCCGCCGAAGTTGGTGCCGGCCCAGGGCGACGACACGCGCACCCAGCAGGAGCTGTTCTCGTCCTTGGTGCAGTAGCGGTTCCAGTGAAAGCTGAGCTTCACGCGGCCGTATTCGTCGGTCCAAATCTCGCGGCCCGCCGGGCCGGTGACGATGGCGGTCTGCGGGCCGGTGGTGCGCGGGCGCGGCACGGGCGGCGCGGGGGCACGAAAGACCTTGCTGCTGGGAATCACGTCGAAGTCGACACGGCATTCGAAGGCCTGCTGCCCGCTGGCGTCGCCGATGTCCTGCAGCCGCAGGTGGGCAGCGGTCACCAGGTATTCGCGGTTCGACTCGTCCTGCGGATGGCGCTCCAGCGTCAGCAGGCAGCCCGGCACCACTGCGCGCAGGTTGCCCGAGCCGCTGGCGCGCTCGCCCTGGCTGCCCAGCTCTTCCATGCGCGTGCGCACCAGTTGCTCGCCTTCGGACTCGACCGCGTAGTCGCCGGGCCAGCCGTAGCGCTCCTGCGCGTTCTGCGCGGTCTTGCGCGGCATGGCGCTCACTTGCTGCAGGCGTGCCTTGGGGCGCTTGAAGTCGAAGTCGTCGGTCACCCAGCGGCCGCTCTGCAGGCTCTCGCAGGCGTTGAAGCGGTCGCAGTGTTCTTCGCGCACGGTGTCTTCCGCGCCGTGGAACGGAATCTTCTGGTAGGCCGCGCTGTCGTACGGCCGGTGCGCGGACATGTCGTCGCAAATCACCAGCTTGTGGCTGTCCTGCGCATGCTCGAAGCCAAAATACAGGCCCCACTCGTGCAGCAGCCGCGCAATGAAGTCGTAGTCGCTCTCGCCGTACTGCACCTGAAACTCGCGCGGCGGGTAGGCGCGGCTGGCCTTCACTTCATGCGCGAAGTCGTAGTCGCCCAGCACCTCGCTCACGATGTCGAGCACGCTCTTGTTCTGAAAGATGCGGTAGTCGCTCGTGCGCGTGGCCAGCGTGAGCCAGGGCTCTATCACGGCCTCGTACAGCGCGCGGCGGTTCTCCAGCCGCAGGAAGCGCACGCGCGTGACCAGGCCGCAGATGTGGCGCTGGTCTTCACCGCCACCGCGCCCGTCGAGCACGATGTGCACCGTCAGCGCCTGGCCCACCAGCTGCTTGATGTTCACGTTCGCGGCTTGCCGCTCGTTGTAGCCGGCCTGCTCGGGCGTGCCGAGCGTGACGGTGTAGCGGTAGAGGCTGCTCAGGCCTTCGTCGCCTTCGATGGCAATGGGCTCCAGCGCGCTCTGCCCGCCCAGCGTCGGCATGGCGCCCGAAGACGCGGTCAGCACGCGGACGGACCGCGCGGCGCCTGGTGGCATGACACTCTCCCTTGAAATCGAACACACGCGAACAAGCCCAGCGCGAGGCGCAAGCGCCCCGCTCTGTTCAGCCGCCACAACCTTGCTGCCGCTGCCTGCGCAGCGGAAGAAGGGTCAGGCTTCCTTGTTTTCCTTGAGGTTCCAGCCCAGAACCGTTTCGGCGCCCTTGCCGCCCTTGTCGGTCTGTTCCCAGTACTGCTGCTTTACCTTGGCAGCCTGGAAGGCGTATTGCACGAACACGGCGTCGGAGCCTTGTTCGGCGGTGTACTGCACCGAAGTAACCAGCACTTCTTCGAGCGTGACGCGCGTGTATTCGATCTGCGAGCCGCCGGCCTTGCACACCGACACTTCCACCTTGGCCAGGTGCTTGCCGCTGGCGCAGTTCTTCAGCACCGCGGGTGCGGCCTTGTCGATGCGCGCGAGCACTTGCAGGTCGTTGAAGCTGGCCTTGCCCACGCCGCCGCCACCGCCGCTGACCATGTTGCCGGGCTGCGTTGCGCCCCAGGCGAAGGACTTGATGTCGCTCCACTCCTTGTGGTTCGCGTCTTTGGATTCGCCGCCCGCGCCTTCGACGCGCATGAACATGTCTACTGCCATGAGATCAACTCCCTCAGTTGTTGTGGGCCCGCAAGAGCACCGTTGAACTGGCTGCCCTCCCCCCGCGGGAGCACAACCTCGAAAATCTTTTTTTCCGCGCGGGTGCAAATGCACCCGGTGACAACGCGGAGGGCTGCCTTGTCGGTACGCCAATCTTTAGCGTTACAACACGCCTGACACGCCGAACACGCCGCTTTGCAAACGCCTGAACTGCAGCCCATGTTGCTGGCCGTTCGTGACAGTGCAATTATTTTTTAACAAAACTTTCCTGATTCTTCAGAGTTCAGCGCGAAATTTTGTTGCGATTTTTTTCGGCTGTGCAGAAAACGGAGCCATTGGTTTTCAAACTGCACGTCATCGGAAGAAGTGCTCTGGCAGGCTTTGCAACACATTCGGCAATTCGACGTGCCTGCTTTCGCAATGCGCGAACCTTAGGCGAGCGCATGCGCGGCAGCCAGTGCCGAAGGTCATGCGGAAGAAAGGATTAACAACTGAGGGAGGTTTCAATTCGACCGCCGCGCCCTCGGTTCTGCGGCAATGCCGCGGCGGCTTTTCTTCAGCGTCGCGCTACGTCGATCACCGCGCTCGCGAAGGCCTGCGGTGCCTCCTGCGGCAGGTTGTGGCCGATGCCGCCACTGGCCGTTCGATGTTCGTAGAAGCCGGAGAACTTCTTGGCATAGGCGGCGGGCGGCGGGTGCGGCGCGCCATTGGAATCGCCTTCCATTGTGATGGTGGGCACGGTGATGACAGGTGCCTGCGCCAACCGCGCCTCCAGCTCCAGGTACTTAGCCTCGCCCTCTGCCAGGCCCAGTCGCCAGCGGTAGTTGTGCACCACCACGGCCACGTGGTCGGGGTTGTCGAACGCGCTGGCGCTGCGATCGAAAGTGGCGTCGTCGAAGGCCCACTTGGGCGATGCAATCTGCCAGATGAGCTTGGCGAAGTCGTGCCGGTTCTTCTCGTAGCCCGCGCGGCCACGCTCGGTCGCAAAGTAGTACTGGTACCACCACTGCAGTTCGGCGGCAGGCGGCAGCGGCGCCTTGCCGGCCTCCTGGCTGCCGATGAGGTAGCCGCTAACCGACACCAGCGCCTTCACGCGCTCCGGCCACAGCGCGGCCATGATGCAGGCGGTGCGCGCGCCCCAGTCGCAACCGGCCACTGTCGCCGTCTTGATCTTCAATGCGTCCATCAGCGAGAGCATGTCGACCGCCACCGCCGCCTGCTGGCCGTTGCGCGGTGTGTCGGCCGACAGAAAGCGCGTGGCGCCGTAGCCACGCAAGTAAGGAACGATCACCCGAAAGCCTGCAGCAGCCAGCAGCGGCGCCACGTCCACGAACATGTGAATGTCGTAGGGCCAGCCGTGCAGAAGAATCACCGGCGCGCCGTTGGCGGGGCCGGCTTCGTAGTAGCTGACGTTCAGCACGCCGGCATTGATGCTTTTCAGCGGCTCCAGGCGTCGCAGCGGGCCGGTGCCCTGCACGTTCTGCGAACCGGGCGAACCACCCGACTGGGCAAAGGCAGGCAGCGCCATGCCGAGTTGAGCAGCGGCCACGCCGAGCGCGGCGGTACCAAGAAACGAACGGCGGGGCAGTTGAAGGGGAGCAGACATCGGTATCTCCTTGCGAATCGGCAATTCAGGGTTGAAGGGCAGTCGGTGCAGCGACTGGCGGCCGCGATGGTGATCGCGTGAGGGCGCAAGAACCGGCGTTGCGTATCGCTGTGTATCGAGGCGGGCCTTTCCGACAATAGATTTCATTGGCTGTGCCGTGGCATTCAGCGTGCGCGGCGCTTTTAACCGCAACGAGAATGCGAGCAGCCGCCGCACCCGCAACGACTTCATCACCTTCACTCATGCCCCTGCCGAAGACGCCCTTCCCCCGCACCGCCATCGCGGCATTCGCCCTGTCGATGAGCGCACTCTCCTTTGCGGCGACACCCACCGCACAGCAACAGGCAACGACACAAAGCGCGAGCCAACCCAAGCCCGGCGCACCGGTGCCCGCGGGCTCGCCGCAGGTCGGCCCGGTGCACTTTCAGTTCGCCATCTATTACGCCAAGCCCCCGGCCACCGACCCCGTGGCCGTGCTGCGCAGCCGGCTCGGCAAGCTCGGGGGCAGCCCCAAGCTGCTGTCCGCACCGCTCACACCCGCATCGGCCACCGAGCCCGTGGTGTTCGCAAACTGGAACACCACCACCGTGCTGCAGAGCTACCGCGCGCCCAGCATGGAGCTGCTGCAGCGCTTCGGCCATGGCCTGTCGCGCGCGCAGGCCGAAGGGCTGCAGAAGGCCGACCGCGCGTTGATCCTCGACTTTGCGCATCCGGCGCAGCAGGCTTCCGCCGCGATGCTGAATGCGCTGCAACTCACGGTGCAGGTGGCGCGCGACACCAACGGCCTGCTGTGGGACGAAGAAACGCGCGAGGTCTTCACGCCTGACGCCTGGCAAAAGCGCCGCATCGATTCATGGGCCGGCAATGTGCCCGACATGTCGCAGCAGACCGTCATTCACGCCTACCGCAGCGACACGCTGGTGCGCGCCATCACACTGGGCATGGCCAAGTTCGGCCTGCCCGACGTGGTGGTGAGCGACTTCTCTTGGTCGAGCAACCGGCCCATGGGCAACCTGGTGAACATGTTTGCGCAGGCCATGGCCGAAGGCGCGACGCTGCAGCGCCCCGGCCAGTACGACCTGAACCTGCGCGCGCTGAAGCACGCCGCCGCGCGCGACCCGATGCTGGCCAGCCTCAAGCCCAACGCCGCGGCCGTGGCCAAGCTGTCGGTGGTCAACGGCAAGTGGGAAGACGGCGACCCGCGCAACCGGCTGTACGAGATTCGCTTCGACCGCTACACCGGCCCCGACCGCTACGCGCAGCAGACCGCCATGCTCACCGCGGCCTTTGGTGCGGATGAAGACACGGTCACCCGGCTGAAGCACAACGACGAGTTGCTCACCGCCAGCAAGGCGGCCAACGCGCAACTGCCCAAGCTGCGCGAGGCCTTTGCCAAGGGCCTGCAGCCCGGCGAGTTCATTCTGGTGAAGGCGCCCTTCACCACGCGCGACGGCGGCAATGAATGGATGTGGGTCGAGGTGGCGCGCTGGAACGGCGACACCATCGAAGGCCTGCTGAAGAACGAACCGGCCGAAGTGCCCAGCCTGCATGCGGGCCAGATGGTGAAGGTGTCGCAGGCCAAGGTGTTCGACTACATGCGCCGCCACCCCGACGGGCGCGAGGAAGGCAACGAGACGACGAAGATCATCATGAAGATGCAAGGGGCGAAGAAGTGAGCACCGTGAAAAACCCGATGCTGCAGCGCGCCTACCTTCTGCTGGTGGCCGTGCTGGTGCTCGTGGGCTGCTGGGTCGCGCCCATCGACACGCCGGCACGTGCGCAGGTCAACGACGGCCTGAAGCGCGCGCTGACCACCTTTGCCGCCGCGCGCGCGCTGGGCGCGGTGGTGTCGGTGGCGCAAGGCACGCAGGTCGATGCCACGCCGGGCGGCGTGGGCGTGAGCTTTGCACCGGGCCAGGCGCTGAAGCCGCTGAACGAACTCATCGAGCAGTTCGCGGCCATCATGCTGGCGGCCAGCGTGTCTTTCGGCATTCAGCTGATGCTGCTGAACATTGGCGCGCACCACCTCATGTCGTGGCTGGTGAGCGGCGTGGCGTTGGCATGGGTGGCTTGGCGCTGGCAGCGTGGCCGCTCGCCGCGCTGGCTGCAGTCGATGTTGATCGGGCTGCTGCTGGTGCGCTTTGCGGTGCCGCTGAGCGCGGTGGCCAACGAAGGGCTGTATCACGCGTTCATGGCCAACGACTACCAGACGGCGCTGTCGGGCATCGAGAAGTCGCCCACCGCCGTGGTCGACGCCACGCAGGAAGCGCCCGTGGCGCAGGAAGGCTGGCGCGACCGCATCGAGCGCTGGCTGCCGAAGCTGCCGAACCTGAAGGCCACGTACGACCAGATACTGAAATCTGCCTCCGACTGGGCCGAGCGCATCGTGAAGCTCATCGCGCTGTTCGTGCTGCAGACCATCGTGCTGCCGCTGGTGTTCCTGTTCCTTGCGTGGCGCCTGGCGCGGGCGGCGATACGGGAGCAACGCGAGCCGGCCGTTCGGCCCTCGAACGCATGGCCTCAGAACAGCGACAGCACCGCCGCGTTCACCAGGTAGCCGCCCACCGTCAGAAACAGGAACAGCAGCGCCCCCAGCTTCAGCGGCTGCACCCCGGCGCGGCGCAGGCTGGCGACGCTGGTGCGCAGGCCCATGGCGGCCATGGCGGTGGCGAGCAGCAGCGTGTCGAGCTGCACCAGCCCCGCCACCAGTTCGCGCGGCAGCACGCCGGCCGAATGCACCGCGCTCACCGCGATGAACAGCACCGCGAACCAGGGCACGCGCACCTGCTTGCAGCAGGCCCGGAAGCTGGTCGCGCCCTTCAGCGACGCGGCCGACTGAAACGACAGCCACATGAGGAACGGCGCCAGCATCATCACGCGCAGCATTTTCTCGACCACGGCCGCGTTCGCCGCAGCGGGGCCCACCGCATCGCCCACCGCCACCACCTGCGCCACCTCGTGAATGGTCGAGCCCGCGAACAGGCCGAAGGCGTGTTCCGACAGGCCCAGGTACGGAAACACCAGCGGGTACAGCACCATCGACAGCGTGCCGAACACCACCACCGTGGCCACCGCGATCGACACCTTGTGTTCTTCCCCGCGCACCACCGGCTGCGTGGCCATGACAGCCGCCGCGCCGCAGATGGCGCTGCCCGCGCCGATGAGCGCGGCGGTCTGCCGGTCGAGCCCCAGCCAGCGCGTGCCCACATACACGGCCACGCCGAAGGTCAGCGCCACCATGGCCGCGGCGATGAGCAGGCCGGGCCAGCCGACCGCGCCAATGTCGTGCAGAGAGATGCGAAAGCCGTACAGCACGATGCCCGCGCGCAGCAGCGTGCTGCGCGCAAAGTCCACGCCCGGCCCGGCGCGCCCCGCCACCGAGGCGAACACCGTGTTGCCCGCCACCGTGCCCAGCGCAATGGCCAGGGTGAGCGCGCTCAACCCCAGCTGCACCATCGGCCCCCACTGCGCCAGCAGCGCCGCCATGCCGGCCAGCAGCAGCGCAAGCAGCACGCCCGGCCCGCGGGTGCGAAGGAATGTGAAACCGCTGAAGGAAGCGAACGAGGCGACAAGTGACTGCATTGGCCCAAGGTTAAAAACCGGCACCCCATGAGTCAAAGACATAAACTTCACCGATGCATGAACTGAAGTTATGGCCATGAACCTGCACCTGCTGCGCCTTTTTGTCGCCGTGGCGGAGGCGGGCAGCTTTTCTCGCGCGGCGGAGGGCTTGTGGATCAGCCAGCCGGCCGTGTCCAAGGGCGTGCGCGAGCTGGAGCACCAGCTCGACCTGACGCTCATAGAGCGCGGCCCCGGCAAGGGCTTTGGCCTGACCGAGGCGGGCGCGTCGCTGTTCACGCATGCGCGCGGCATCTTTGCCATGGAGCGCGCCGCGCTCGACGACGTGCGTGCGCGGGTCGGCGTGCAGCGCGGCAGCCTCACGGTCGGCGCAAGCACCACGGTGGCCAGCTACTGGCTGCCGCCTTATGTGGCGGCCTTTTGCGCGGCCTACCCGGCGGTGGTGCCGCGCGTGATGGTGGGCAACACACAGTGGGTGTGCGAGCAGTTGCTCGAATGCCGCATCGACCTGGCGCTGGTGGAAGGCCGGGTCGAAGAAGAGCGCATCGAGGTGAGCGAATGGAAGGCCGACCCGCTCACGCTGGTGGTCGCCACCGACTCCCCCCTGCCCCGCCGCGCGGTGACGGCCGAGGTGCTCGGCCGGCAGAACTGGATCTTGCGAGAGGCCGGCTCCGGCACGCGGCAGGCCACCGAGGCACTGTGCGCGGCCCATGGCATTGCCGCCCTGCCCTGGATGGAAATGGCCAGCAACGAGGCCATTGCGCGCACCGTGGCCAGCGGCGTGGGCGTGTCGATGCTGCCGCGCGTGGTGGTGGCCGACATGCTGGCGCTGGGCACGCTGCGCGAGCTGAAGCTGGCCGGCGCGGTGCTGTCGCGCCCGCTGTACCGGCTGGCGCTGAAGAGCCGGCCGCTGGCGCCGGCGGCGCTGAAGATGGTCGAGCTACTGGAGCGCAAGGGGGCCTCGGCACGCACCCCGCGCTGACACCGCGTTGACCCAACGCTGACCCGGCGCGTCAGAACTTCGCGGTCAGCGTCACCTGCACTTCGCGCCCGGGCCCCGGCATGATGAGGTTATCCACGCTGCCGTGCGCCGACACGTAGTACTTCTTGTTGGCGATGTTCTTCAGGTTCACTGCAAGCTCGTAGCGCCCGGTCTTGTAGTTGGCGGCCAGGTCGGCCGTAACGTACGAAGGCAGCGTGACCAGGTTGCTGAGCGAGGCGTAGCGCGAGGCCACGTAGTTCACGCCGCCACCCGCGCTCAGCCCGCTGCCCAGGTCTTTCATGAGCCACACGAAGGCCGAGTTGCGCGGGGTGAGCGACGCCACCTTGCCCTGCACCGGAATGGCCGCGCCCACGGGCAGCTGCTGCGAGCTCACCGTGGCCAGCGACTTGACCATGCGTGCGTCCAGGTACGCATAGCCCGCGCTGATGTCCCAGCGGCCCGGCAGCTTGCCGGCCAGCGCGATCTCCATGCCGTTGGTGCGCTGCGTGCCCACGTTGATCTGCCGCGCCGGGTTGGTCGGGTCGGTGTTCTTGATGCCCGAGCGCTCCAGGTTGAACAGCGCGGTGGTGAGGTTGAGCGCACCGTCCATGAAGTCGAACTTGGCGCCGATCTCCTTGTTCACGGTGATCTCCGGGTCGTTGGCGGTGTTGCCGGTCGACAGCGCAAAGGTCTCGGCCGAAGGCTGGAACGACCGGCTGTACGACACGTAGTAAGACTGCGCATCGGTCGGCTGCCACACCAGGCCCGCGCGCGGGCTGAACTTGCGGTCGGTGCGCGACAGCGGCGCCAGCGTGCGCTCGAACGAGGTGTCTTGCCCGAACACGTCGTAGCGCCCGCCGACCAGCGCCTTCCATTGCGGTGCCAGCGTGATCTGGTTCTGCGCGTACAGCGCGGCGGTCTTGAAGGTGGAGTTGCTGGGAATGGCGCTGCTGGCCAGGTAGCTGGCCAGCGGAATCGGCGCGGGCGCGGGCGCGGACACCGGGTTCAGGATGCTCACGCGTTCATAGCCGGTGGCCGAAGACACCGAGTACAGCCTTTTTTCTTGCTGGCCAAACTCGGCGCCCACCAGCCACTCTTGTTTGAAACCGCCGAGCGCGTTGCGCCAGGTCAGGTCGGTCTGGTTGAACCAGCTGCTCTCGTCGCGGTCGACAAAGCCGCGCGTGCGGCCCACCGTCAGGCGCACCGGGTCGGTGGTGCCGCTGGGCAGCGTGTTGAAGCGGTCGAGCTTGTAGGTGGAATAGCGCGTGGTGTTGCGCACGCTCAGCGCTTCGCTGAAGCGGTGGTTCAGCGTGGCGGTGAACGACTGCACGCGCGTGGTGGTGGTGTCGTCGCGCTTGCCGAAGGCCGAGCCGTAGTAGGTGCCAATGGGCACGTTCACCGGGCGGCCGTTGAGCGCCGGAATGCCGAAGTCGGTCAGGCGCTGGTCGTAGGCGTTGGTGTACTGCAGCAGCAGGTCGGTCTGCGGGCTGAACTTGATGGCCAGCGACGGCGCGATGTTGTAGCGGTCAATGAACTGCTGGTTGCGGTAGCTGCCCGACTTTTCGCGCGCCACGTTCAGGCGAAACGCCATGTTCTCGCCGATGGGCGTGTTCAGGTCGGCTGTGAGCCGCTTGAAGTCGTGGCTGCCCAGCCCCAGAGAGACGTCGCCGAACGGGCGTTCGAACACCGGCTTCTTCGTCACGCGGTTGACGAGGCCGCCCGACGAGCCGCGCCCGTACAGCACCGCGGCAGGCCCCTTCAGCACCTCGATGCGCTCGGTGTCCGACAGGTCGCGAAAGTACAGCGCGTCGTCGCGCACGCCGTCGACAAACCAGTCGGCAATGGCGGAGAAACCGCGAATCACCACCTGGTCGCGCTGGCCGTCGCCCGCGTTGAACGACACGCCGGGTGCGTTGCGCAGGGCGTCCTGCATCGATGTGGCGCCCTGGTCGCGCAGCAGTTGTGCGGGCAGCACGTTCACCGCCTGTGGAATGTCGCGCAGCGGCGCACTGCCCTTGGTGGCGGTGCTGCTGGCGGAAGGGGCGTAGCCGGCGTCCTGCTCGGAGCTGACGGTGACCTCCTTGAGCGTGTCGGTGGCCCGGGCGGAAGACGGCACGCCTTGCGCATGGGCGGCGCCATGCAGCACCGCGAGCGTGGCAACGAACAAGGGTGTGTGGCGCAGGCGAAGACGCTGCGCGCGCGAACGAACGGACATGGGTAACTACCCTCCAGGGCGATTTTTTGATTTGAAATCGCGAAGCGACATGCGGCGCCTCCACCGTTCAGATGGAGAAACCGGATGTGCCCTGCCTGGAATGTTCTGGGTTGGGTGCCTTTGCGGCTCAGCGCCGGCGCATGAGGCCGGAGCGTGGGGCTGCAAAGGGGATCGCATCGCGCGACCCGGCGGATTCTAGATGCGGCGGCTCAGCGGGCAGCCGGGGCGTGGCAGCGCTGCAACATGGGGTCGGCATGCCGCGGCCCGGTTCCTCGCGACGGCTCACTTCACCCTGGCGCGCGTGAGCAGGTAGTTCTGGTGCATCACGTTGCCGGAGAAATACGGCGCCGCCATGGCGTCGAATTCGTCCCGCAGCGCGGCCAGCTTCTGCGGGTCACCGGCCAGGCCTTCCACGAGCTTTTGCATCGGGCCGACAGAGCGCTCCATGAACAGGCGAAAGTGGTCGATGCTCAGCGCCGGATAGTTCATGGTGCCGCGCTCGAAGAAGGGCGCGCCGAAGTGCGGCGCAAGCCGCTCGGTCACCGTGGCCGGGTTGCCCCACTGCGGCGGCGGCGAGGCACCGGCCGGCGGTGGCGGCGAGTTGCGGCCCACAAAGGCGAACATGCGGCCCACGAAATGCTCCGGCGGCCAGGTCGCGAAGGCCACGCGCCCGCCGGGCTTGAGCACGCGGCGCATCTCGGCCATGGCCACTTCGGCACGCGGCGCGAACATGTGGCCGAACTGGCTCAGCACCACGTCGAAAGAACCGTCGGGGTACGGCAGCTGCTCCGCGTCGCCCTCGGTCCACACGATGTCTTCATGCCGCGCGATGCGGGCGTTGTCGCGTGCCAGTTCGAGCAGCTCGGGCGTGAGGTCGAGCCCCGTCACCGTGGCCCCGTGGCGCGCGGCCGTGATGGCCACCACGCCAGTGCCGGTGCCCACGTCGAGCACCGCCTCGCCGGGCACCACCTGCGCAAAGCGCACCAGGTGGCCGGCCACCGGCGGGGTGAACATGGCGGTCGGCGCAAAGGTCGACCACATCTGGCGCTGGCGCTGCTTGAACTCTGCGAACGGGTCCTGGGTCATGTTGCGCTCCATGCCGGCCGCTGGGCCGCGGACGTGGGCGCGACTGTAGACCCCGGCCACGCAGCGAAATAGCCATGTTGCGAAAGAAGCGTAACGCGATGCCGCTATGGCACTTGCGTTGCCGCTTTGTTCATGCGGGCGCCTGCGCCTGCGCAACGGCAATGGCGTCGGCCCCGGCGGGAATGCGCATCGGCGCGGCCGGGTCGGTCACCGCGCGCCACACGGCCTGCGCAACATCTTGCGCGTGCGTGACAGGCGTGGCGGTGTCGCGCACCGTGGCGAACACGCGCTGCCTGAAGTCGGCATACGCCTCCGGCGTGCTATCGCCCATTCGCAGCCGCGCGTTGTCGCCAAAGCTGGTACCCGGTGCGCGGCCCGGCAGCACCAGGCGCATGCGAACGTCGAACGGGGCCAGCTCCAGCGCGAGCGATTCCGTGAACGCGTTCACCGCCGCCTTGCTGCCCGTGTAGACCGACAGCAGCGGCAACGGCGTCAGCGTGACGGTCGAGGTGACGTTCACGACCACGCCCGCGCGGCGCTGGCGAAACTGCGGCAGCACGGCCTGGGTCATGGCGATGGTGCCGAGCGTGTTGGTCTCGAAAACCTCGCGCGCGCTGGCCAGCGCCATGCCTTCCACGGGCGCCAGCAGGCCCACGCCGGCGTTGTTGACCAGCGCGTCGATGGGCCCGGCTGCCTCGATGCAGCGCTGCACGCTCTGCGCGTCGGTCACGTCCAGCGGCAGCAGGCGAAGCCGCTCGGAGGGCGGCAGCAGGCCGTCCCGCGGGGTGCGCATGGTCGCGATGACGTGCCAGCCCTTGTCGAGGAAGAAGCGCGCCGTTTCCAGGCCGAAGCCGGACGAGCAGCCTGTGATCAGGACGGTGGAAATTGTTGTTGAAGTGCTGGTAATACCGGACATCAGGAAACTCCATATGGGTTGACGATGCCCCGACGATACGAACCAAACTCCGGACTTACTACACTTGAAGGTCCATTCGTTTGTCGAAAGAGTCCAGCATGGTCGACCCATTGGCGGAAGTGGTGGCGCTGCTGCGACCGCAGGCGCCGTTCTCCAAGCTCGTGGTCGCCTCGGCGCCCTGGGCGGTGCGCCGCAGCGAAACGGGCCGGCCGTTCTACTTCGTCGTGCTCGAAGGCCAATGCCACCTGACGGTGGACGGCCCGACGCACAGCGACACCATCACGCTGAACGCGGGCGACTTTGCGCTGGTGCCCGCCGCGCGCAGCTTTGCAACGTCCAGCCTCGACCGGAAGCCGCCCCGCGAAGGAGACACCGTGACCACCCCCATTGCGCCGATGCCCGGCGGCGCGCGCGTGGGCGACCCGAACGGCCCGGTCGATGTGCGCATGCTGGTCGGCAACTGCGTGTTCGGCTCCGCGGACGCGACGCTGCTGGTGTCGCTGCTGCCGCAGTGGCTGCACGTGCGCGGGGAGCAGCGCCTGTCGACGCTGGTTCAGCTGGTGGGCGACGAGTCGCGCGCCGACCGGCCGGTGCGCGACATCGTGATGGCGCGCCTGCTGAAGGTACTGCTGATCGAGGCGTTCCGCTCGTCGGCCAGCACCGCGGCCTCGCCGGGGCTGGTGCGCGCCCTGGCGGACACCAAGCTCGCGCAGGCGCTGCGGTGCATGCACGAGCGCCCTGCACACGCATGGACGGTGTTGGAGCTTGCGCGAGAAGCGGGCATGTCGCGCTCGGCCTTCTTCGAGCGCTTCAGCCGTGCCGTGGGCGTCGCGCCCATGGAATACCTGCTGGCGTGGCGCATGGCGCTGGCCCGGCGGATGCTGCGGCAGCGGGAGCTGGCGATTTCGGCGATTGCCGAGCAGCTGGGCTACAGCTCGGTCAGCACCTTTGGCGTGGCGTTCACGCGGCATGTGGGCATGCCGCCTGGGCGCTATTCGAGGAACGATACCGAGGGCATGGGCATGAACAAGAGCAAGAACGGGATCAAGGGCAAGACTGACGCCGCGCAAGCCCCGGCCTAGCCGTCAGCAGCATCGCCCCTTGCCCGCCCCGTAGCGCGCCTCCAGCCGCTCGCGAAAGAAGGCCTCGTAGCTCATGGGCGCGCGGTCAGGGTGGGTGGCTGCCATGTGGGTCAGGTACACGTCGTAGTCGGGCAGCCCGACCATGAGCCGCAGCGACTGCCTGACCGAGCGCGCAAGGTAGCGCCCGGCTTCGGGCAAGGCGAATGCCATGGTGTCAGTGACCCGCGGCCGACGCCGCGCCCACGGGCTCGAACGGCGTCTCATGCGTGGTCGGGCGGTTGGTCGCGCGCGCGGCCAGGCAGGCCTTGATGCTGTAGACCAGCACGCTCAGCACCACGAAGATGAAGAGCGCGCACAGCGCGGCGTCCAGCCGGTCGTTGAACACGATGCGCGACATGGCCTCGGGCGTCTTGGCCGGTGCCACCAGCACGCCGTTGGCAATGCCTTCGGTGTACCTGGCGGCGTGCGCGAGGAAGCCGATCTTCGGGTCCGCCGAGAAAATCTTCTGCCAGCCCGCCGTGAGCGTGCAGGCCAGCAGCCACGCGGCCGGCGCAATGGCCACCCACGCATAGCGCTCGCGCTTCATGCGGAACAGCACCACCACGCCCAGCAGCAGCGCCACCGCGGCCAGCATCTGGTTGGAGATGCCGAACAGCGGCCACAGCGTGTTGATGCCGCCCAGCGGATCGACCACGCCCTGGTACAGGAAGTAGCCCCAGGCCGCCACGCACAACGCCGTGGCCACCAGATTGGCGGGCAGCGAATCGGTGCGCTTCATGGCGGGCACGAAGCTGCCCAGCAGGTCTTGCAGCATGAAGCGGCCAGCACGCGTGCCGGCGTCTACCGCCGTGAGAATGAACAGCGCCTCGAACAGAATCGCGAAGTGGTACCAGAAGGCCATCATGGCCTGCCCGCCGATCACCTGGTGCAGGATGTGGGCCATGCCCACGGCCAGCGTGGGTGCGCCGCCTGCGCGGCCCAGGATGGTGGTTTCGCCCACGTCCTTGGCGGTCTGCAGCAGCATCTCCGGCGTGATGACGAAGCCCCAGCCCGACACCGTGGCCGCCACCTGTTGCGCCGTGGTGCCCACCAGCGCGGCGGGGCTGTTCATTGCAAAGTACACGCCCGGCTCGATGCACGAGGCTGCCACCAGCGCCATTACCGCCACGAACGATTCGGCCAGCATGCCGCCGTAGCCGATGAAGCGCGCATGGCGCTCGTTGTCGAGCATCTTGGGCGTCGTGCCCGAAGAAATCAGCGCATGAAAGCCCGACACCGCGCCGCACGCGATGGTGATGAACAGGAACGGGAACAGGCTGCCCGACCACACCGGCCCGCCACCTTGCGCAAACTGCGTGATGGCCGGCATCTGCAGCGTCGGCATCACGAACATGATGCCGATGGCCAGCGCGATGATGGTGCCGATCTTCAAGAAGGTCGACAGGTAGTCCCGCGGCGCCAGCAGCAGCCACACCGGCAGGCTGGCGGCCACAAAGCCGTAGCCCACCAGCATCCAGGTGAGCGCCTTGCCGTCGAAGGTGAACAGCGGCGCCCACTCGGCGCTCTGGCTCACGGCCTGGCCACCGAAGATGGCCAGCATCAGCAGCACGAAGCCGATGAGCGACACCTCGCCGATGCGCCCCGGGCGGATGTAGCGCAGGTACACGCCCATGAACAGCGCCACCGGCACCGTGGCCGCCACCGTGAAGGTGCCCCACGGCGATTCGGCCAGCGCCTTCACCACGATGAGGGCCAGCACCGCCAGGATGATGATCATGATCATGAAGGTGCCGAACAGCGCAATCATGCCGGGCACCACGCCCATCTCTTGCTTCACCAGGTCGCCCAGCGAGCGGCCGTCGCGCCGCGTGGAGATGAACAGAATGATGAAGTCCTGCACCGCACCCGCGAACACCACGCCCGCAAGAATCCACAGCAGGCCGGGCAGGTAGCCCATCTGCGCGGCAAGCACCGGGCCCACCAGCGGGCCCGCACCCGCAATGGCTGCAAAGTGGTGGCCGAACAGCACGTTCTTGTCGGTCGGCACGTAGTCCAGGCCGTCGTTGTGGCGGTGCGCGGGGGTCTTGCGGTTGCCGTCCAGGCCCAGCACCTTGTCGGCGATGAACAGGCTGTAGTAGCGGTAGGCGATGAGGTAGGTGCAGATGGCGGCGGCCACCACCCAGAGGGCGTTGACGCTTTCACCGCGGGTCAGGGCCACGGTGCCGAGCGCGAATGCGCCGACCACGGCCACGACCAGCCACACCAGGTGGCGTCGGATGCTGTGCATGCGGATGTCTCCAATATTGAATCCGCGAAGTGTTCCCGCACGGGAGCCGGCGCGCATCCGTCGGACCGCGCGGGGCAGGTGCGTGGCTTTGCGTAATGGAAAACCCGAATCGTGCGACAAGCGCTGCGCGTTTCAATGCCTTTGGACCTACACGCACAAAGCGCACCAGGCAGCAACATGCGTCTTTTGGTTTCAATTCGGCTCGAAGGGGCGGCACGATCGACGCACAAGACAACCCACCCGGCAACCTACCCGGCACACCACCCCGATGCTGCATCGTGGGGGGCGGCCCCGCCGGCATGGTGCTGGGCCTCCTGCTGGCACGCGCCGGTGCGCGCGTCGTGGTGCTGGAAAAGCACACCGACTTCTTGCGCGACTTTCGCGGCGACACGGTGCACCCATCTACCCTCGAAGTGCTGCACGAGTTGGGCCTGCTCGACGCCTTCTTGCAGCGCCCGCACGACCGCGTCGACGAACTGCGCGCCACCTTCGAAGGCCAGAGCTTTCCGGTGGCCGACTTCACGCGCCTGCCCTCGCACTGCAAGTTTCTGGTGCTGATGCCGCAGTGGGAGTTTTTGGACTTCATGTGCGAAGAGGCGCGGCGCTACCCGGGCTTCGAGCTGTGGACCGACGCCGAGGCCATCGGCCTGCTGCAGGACAACGGCCGCGTGAGCGGCGTGAAGGTGCGGCGCGGGCGCCGTGCCGGCCAGCCGCAAGACATTGAGCTGCACGCCTCGCTGGTGGTGGCCGCGGACGGGCGCCATTCCACGCTGCGCGACGCGGCCGCGCTGCCGCACATCAGCTACGGCGCGCCCATCGATGTGCTGTGGATGCGCATCCCCAAGGCGCCCAGCGACCCCGACGCCACCGCCGGCCACATTGCAGGCGGTCGCTTTCTGGTAACGCTGAACCGGGGCGACTACTGGCAATGCGCCTTCGTCATTCCCAAGGGCGGCCATGCGGCGCTGCAGGCGCGCGGCATCGAGGCGTTCCATGAGGAAGTTGCGCAGGTCGCGCCCTTCATGCGCGACAGGCTGGCGCAGGCCCTGCCCGACTGGAACGCGGTGAAGCTGCTCGAGGTAACGGTCGACCGGCTGGAGTCGTGGGCGTGCAAAGGCATGCTGTGCATCGGCGATGCGGCGCACGCCATGTCGCCGGTGGGCGGCGTGGGCATCAACCTGGCTGTGCAGGACGCCGTGGCCGCCGCCAACCTGCTGGCCGCGTCGCTCGCGGGCAGCGCCACCCACAAGCAGATCGACGACCTGCTGCCCCAGCTGCAGCGCCGCAGGGAATGGCCGGTGCGTGTGACGCAGGCCGCGCAGCGCATGGTGCAGAACCGCATGTTGGTGCCCGTGCTGGGAGGCAAGGTGAATGCAAGGCCAGGCCATGTGCCATGGCCGCTGCGGCTGCTGTCGCGCTGGCCGATGCTGCGGCGGTTGCCCGCGCGCGCGGTGGGGCTGGGCGTGCGGCCGGAGCATGTGAAGTCGCCTCGCGCCTGAACGGCCGAACGGCCTGAGCGCGGATCTTTATCGTTTTTTTACGCGCACCGGTGCGCATTCGACGCCGTTTTTACGCACGTTTTTCCACACTCGATGCCTTCCAAAGCAAGAGTGATTCATGGACATCGTGTGCTTGGCCGTTGTTGCGGCCGTGTGGGTTCTGTCGGCCGAAGCGCTGGTGCGTTTCTACAGGCTCGATGCACCGCGAAAGCGGGCGAAGGCGGATGCGACATGGCGTTGAATGCCACGCTCTGGTACCGCGCCGCCGCATGGGCCAGGCAAACCCGCGCGCGACCCGACATGACGCTGCTGTGGTCCTGCTGCGGCACGCCGTCGCTCGGCGAACAGACGCTGCTCGGACGTCACGGTGCGCGCGATGTGCGCGTGGCCACGTGCGGGCACTGCGGGGCCGAATGGCTGAGCCTGTCGCAGGCGGACAGCCCGAGCGACTGGCAGCCCTTGCACAGCAGCGCCGCGGCCAAGCGGGCGGCGTGCAGGCCGGTTCGGTTCATCGAAGAACGGGGCGCCTGGCGCAGAAGGAAATTGCGCGACGCGGAGGACTGAAGCGTGATGTAGACAGGGCTGCCGTCACAGGGCTGCCGTCACGCGGTGCAGCGCGCGCGCTCGCTGCCGCCGTCAGGGCCGCCGTGCCTGCGTCTGCTGGCGCGACCAGTACACGCCGTCGAGCCTGTCGAGCCGCACCTCGCCACCGGTCGACGGTGCATGCACGAACCGCCCGCCGCCCACGTAGATGCCCGCGTGTGACGGCGTGGAAGAACCGAACAGCACCAGGTCGCCCGTGCGCAGTTCAGACATGGCCACCGGCCGGCCGAACCCCGACATGCGCGCCACCGTGCGCGGCGGCGATTGCCCCACGCTGTTCAGGTACACATAGCCGATGAGCCCGCTGCAATCGAAGCCGCCGTCGGGCGTGTTGCCGCCATAGCGGTACGGTGTGCCGACCAGGCCGAGCGCGTGAATGGCGATGCTGTTCGATTGTTCGTCGGTGAGCGGCGTGCTGCTGACCATGGGCGCCTGCCCTGTGCGCGGCACGTGCCTGGCAGGGCCCGCGCAGCCCACGATCAATGCACAGGCCACCAGCGGCAGCAGCTTGAAGAGCCACTGCGGCAGCATGCGAAACGGTGATGTAGGCGGGAATGCATCGTGCATGGCGGAAGGCGGGGCGGGTGGGCGTTCGCAGACTCTATCGCGGAACGCGGCGCCTTCCTGAAAGCGCAACGAGAGCGCGCCTTGAAAGCACAACGCCCTTTGCGGCCAGTGCTGTTGCACCGGGGCCGCCAAAGGGCGTCATTGCACGGAGGTGTGCGAGGCTTACGCGGCGGGCGCAGCGTTGACTGCGTCCTTCAGCGCCTTGCCGGCGGTGAACTTGGGCGCCTTGCTGGCCTTGATGGTCATCGGCTCGCCGGTGGACGGGTTGCGGCCCGTGCGCTCGGGGCGGTCGGACACCGAGAAGGCGCCGAAGCCGATCAGTTGCACCGTGTCGCCGCCAGCCAGGGCGCGCGAGAGGTGGTCCAGGGCGGAGTCCAGAGCACGGGCCGCGTCGACCTTGCTGAGGTTGGTGTCGTTGGCGATGGCGGTGATGAGTTCGGTCTTGTTCAAAACAGGAGCTTCCTTTTCAGTGAAACAGTGGGGGAAAAATACGTAGCGAGAAAGCGCTACCGGGGCACGAACTTTAAACGCCCCGCAGCAGGCTGGCGCCACGGGTGCATTTCAAAATTGAAACATCGTGATCGATGTCCGCTGCGCGGGGTTGCTGTAAGGGTGCATCGAGAATGAAACGGTTCGAACGTTCTTGAAATGGCTCTGTCACCCATGTTCTTCCTTAAAAAGCTCTTTGGCGGTCGCGCGGCCGCACCCCTACAGCCAGTCAGCATCGCCTCCTACGCGCAGGGCTATGCCGCGTACGTGCGCAATGCCCTGCCGGGCACGCGTGTCGACGTCGAACATGACGAAACGCCCGGCCTCACGCGCGTGCACTGGACCTTTGCCGAAGGCGGCAAGGTCAGCACCTTTCTGGGCAACGCGTATGCGCGCTACCTGCAGCAACCCGAAGCGATGGACGCGCTGTTTGCCGAACACCTGGCCGATGCACGGCGAACACAGGGCCAGGACGGCACCGACGACGCACCCGACCCCTCGCGCATTCTCCCGGTCATGAAAACACTGGCATGGCGCCAGGCCTCGCAAGCCCAGCTTGCGCGCAGCAATGCACCCGAGAGCCAGCAACCCGTGCTGTCCACGCTGGCCGGGCCGCTGGTGCTGGCCTATGTCGAAGACACGCCCGAGGCCATGCGCTACATCACGCCAAGCCGGCTGGAGCGCATCGGCATGGATGTCGCTGCCTTGAACGCCACCGCATTCGAAAACCTCACCGCGTGGCTTCCGCAACTGCAAATTCAGGGCGGCGGTGGCCGCTACGCCGCGCGGCTCGACCACAACTACGACGCGAGCATGGTGCTTGTCTTCGGCCATTGGCGTGAACGCGTGCCCGTGGAAGGCAACCACGTCTTCGCCATTGCGGCGCGCGACGAACTGCTGGTGTGCGGCAGCGAAGACGGTGAGTCGATAGCGGCCCTGCGCGAGATGGCGCGAGAGATCGCGACAACCTCCGCCTACGGCCTGTCAGACGAGCTGTTCGTGTGGCGCGAAGGGCGCCTGCAGGTGCTCGACAAGCACGCGTGAACACTTCGAAAAAATTCTGCCAGCTGCGCATTGACGACGGCGCCGCGCCGCGTTTATAGTCGCCGCCGCAGCCTGCAATGGTGCTGCCGTAAGCGTTACCGTCATCCAACGCGTCCTTTGCCGAGAGGATCCCAGCAGGGAATATCTCGGTCCATAAAGACGCGCCTTGGCATGACCACAAACTTCTCATCCGTATCCGTATCCGTGCCGCCGCTCGGCACTCCTTCCGCGTTCACCGGGCTCGCGCCCGTGGTGCTCGCGGTGTTCCTGGGCTTTCTTGCCATCAGCGTTCCGCTGGCCGCGCTTGCACTCGAGGTGCGCGGCCAATTGGGCATGACTGCGCTCACCGTCGGCTGGGTCATTGGTGCCCAGTCGCTGGCCACCTTGCTCACCCGGCATCAGGCCGGCACGCTGTGCGACCAGCGCGGGCCCCGCGCCGCCGTGCTGCTGGGGCTGCCACTGACCGCCTGCTCGGGCCTGGCCTATGCCCTGTCGAGCATGCTGCCCATCGACCCCGCCGCCAAGCTGGCCGTGCTGCTGCTCGGGCGGCTGGTGGCGGGCTTCGGAGAGAGCCTGTTCCTTACCGGCTTGATGAGCTGGGGCATCGCGCGCATGGGCGCGGCGCGCACCGGCAAGGTCATGTCGTGGACGGGCATTGCGATCTACGCCGCGCTCGGCCTCGGCGCCCCGCTGGGGCTGGCCGTGCAGGCGACCTTCGGCTTTGCGGGCGTCGGCGTTCTTGCGTTGCTGACGCCGATGCTGGCCTGGCTCATTGCGTTGCGGCTGCCCGCCGTTGCCGCCGCGGGTGGGCAGCGCGTGCCCTTCCATCGTGTGCTCGGCCTTATCTGGCGACCGGGTCTGGTGCTGGCGCTGGCAACCGTGCCCTATGCCGCGATGGCCGCATTTCTGACGCTCGACTACGCGGCGCACGGCTGGTCGCATGCGGGCACGGCGCTGCTCGGCTTCGGTGCGGCCTATGTGTTCGTGCGGCTGGTGGGATCAGGCCTGCCGGACCGCATCGGCGCATCGAAGGTGGCCATGGGTTCATTGCTCTTCGAGGCCGTGGGGCAGCTGCTGATCTGGGGCGCACACGCACCGGGAATAGCCGTGCTGGGCGCGACGTTGACCGGCCTCGGCTTTTCGCTCGTGTTCCCGGCGATGGGCGTCATTGCGACGCGCTCCGTTCCGCCTGAACAGCGCGGCCGTGCAGTGGGCAACTTCATCGCCTTCGCGGACATTGCGCTGGGCGTGACCGGGCCGGTGGTGGGTTTCGCGACCCAGTGGTTCGGTTTGTCGACGGCCTTTCTCGTGGGTGCCGGTGCGACCTGCGCGGCGCTGTGCCTGCTGCCCTCGCTGCGGCTGGGCAGGGAGTGAGGCGAGTGCGGCGGAGCCAAGCTCCCGTGCGGAGGCCAACTACTTTCTGAAGAACTGCCCCGGCGTCAAGATGGACGGCAACAACGACGGGGTGCCTTGCGAGCAGCAATGGTGCAGGCGAAGTGAGGCGGCGATCTTTCGGCAGATTGTTCGGCGTCACCTGAAACGACGCGGCCACATGCACCGCCGGCGTGTTGCGTGTGCTGCCCTCCTCGCAAGCACAGCATCACTCGCGCAATTCAGCCCTGGTCGAACGCGCGCGCATGCTCCACCGCGTACTTGATGAGCTCGGCCTGCCCCTCGATGCCCAGGCGCCGCTTGATGCTCTGGCGGTGCGCCTCCACCGTGCGCACGCTCAGGCTCAGGTCGCGCGCAATCTGTTTGCTCGACTCGCCCCGCCCCAGCGCCGAAAGAATCTCGCTCTCGCGCGGCGTGAGCAAGGGGCGCGGCGCCTGGGTGCGAAAGAGCTTCTTCGAGACGGCCGGGCTCAGAAAGGTGCCGCCCGCCGACACGGCCTCGATGGCCGCAATGATCTCCACCGCCGGCGCGTCTTTCAGCACGTAGCCGCGCGCGCCCACCTGCAGGGCCTTCTGCACGTACTCGGGGTTGTCGTACATGCTGAGCATCACGATGTGCGTGGCCGGCTGTCGTTGCAGCAGCAGCGCGGCCAGCTCGATGCCGTTCATGTCCTTCATGCCGACGTCCATCAGCATCAGGTCGGGCTGCACGCTGTCGATCTGCGCGAGCGCCTCGGCCGCGTTGCCGGCCTCGCCCACGATCTCCAGGTTGGGCATGGAGCCCAGCCGCGCGCGCAAGCCGTCGCGCACCAGCGGGTGGTCGTCGACCAGAAAGAGGCGAATTATTTTCACGGTGTGGGTCATGCGGCGGCTGCCGTGGCTTCGGCCCTTGCGTGGTGCAGCGGCACCTCGGCCTCGATGGATGTGCGCCCGTCGTTCGAGCACACCGTGAGCTTGCCGCCAATGGCCTCCATGCGCTCGCGCATGTTGCGCAGGCCGATGCCGCGGCGCGGGTCGAGCTGCACGGCGTCGATGTCGAAGCCGGTGCCGTCGTCACTCACGTCGAGCCGCACGCCGTCTTCTTCGTCGAAGCGCAGCTCGATGCTCACATGCCGCGCCTGCGCATGCTTGCGCACATTGGTCAGTGCCTCCTGCGTGAGCCTGAACAGCGCGGTCTTCACCTCGGGCTGCAGCTCGAAGGCCTCGCCGCCGATCATCATCGACGCATCGACGGCGCCCTCTTCGCGGAACTCGTCCACCAGCCGCTCCAGCGCGGCGGGCAGACCCAACGTGTCGAGCAACGCGGGGCGCAGCCGGTGCGAGATGCGGCGCACCTCGGTGAGCGAATCGTTCAGCCGCTGCAGCGCCTTGCCCAGCGCGGGCGGCGGGCGCTGGTGCTGGCGGTCGAGCTGCTCCACGGCGGACTCGATCAGCAGCTTGGCCGACACCAGCGTCTGGCTGGTGCCGTCGTGCAGCTCGCGCGCGAGGTGGCCGCGCTCTTCTTCCTGCGACTGCACCACGCGACGCGCGAGCAGCCGCAGCTTGGCCTCGGCCGTGCGGTGCTCGCTGAGGTTGAGCAGCAAGCCGGCCGCGCTCACGGTGCCCAGGCACAGCGCGGCAATGCCCGCAATCCACAGCAGCGTGGCGGTGACGTTGGCGTTCATCTGGCGGTCGAGCGTGTCCATGGTCGACTGAATGTCGTCCAGGTACAAGCCGGTGCCGACCATCCAGTTCCAGCGCGGCATGGCGGTGACATAGCCGAGCTTGGGCGCCAGTTGCGCGCTGGAGGGCTTGCGCCATTCGTATTCGACGTACGCGCCGCCGTTGTCCTTGGCGCCCTTGACAAGGTCTTGAATGGTGAAGCGGCCCTGCGAGTCCTTCAGCCCCCACAGGTTCTTGCCGACCAGCTCGGGCTGGCGTGAATGCATGAGCGCATTGCCTTCCAGGTCGTAGACGAAGAAGTAGCCGTCGTCGCCGTAGTTCAGCGCGGCCAGCCGGCGCAGCGCCTCGTTGCGCGTGGCCTCGTCGTCTTGCCCGGATTCATACAGCGGCAGCAGGTTGCTCACGGCCAGGTCGACGTAGCTGCGCAGCTCGCTGCGGCGCTGGGCCATGTAGCTGCGCTCGATGAGGGCGCGCTCGCGCTGCGCAAGGTCGTGCTCCTGGTGGCGCACGGCAAGGGCCACCAGCACCAGTGCGACGAGCAGCGGTGCCACGGCCAGCGCAACGATCTTGGAGCGGAGATTCATCGGGCGGCAAGACTACCACCGGGCGAGCGCGGGACCGGCGGGCGTTGCGCGGGGCTCAGGGAGGTTGTCGTTGCCTATCATCCCCACCCAATGAACCACCCTCGCCTTCGCGTTCGCCAGCTCCTACTCCCCGTGTTCGCCCTGCTCGGCATCGCGGGCATCGCCATCGCCGGCTTCTCGCCCGACGGCTACGCGGTGCATGTGCTGGGGCGCACCGACCCGCAGCCTTATCCGTTGCAGGGCGTGGCGTGGTTCTTAGGCGCGGTGCTTGCGGAGACAGCGCTGGTGTGGGCGCTGCTGCGGCCCTCCACGTACCGCAGAAGTTGGAAGCGCGCGCTGCCGGCCTTGGCCATCGTGCTGGCCGTGTGGGCCTGGCTGGGCATGGGCGCGATGCACCAGCCGCCGTATTTCATGGCGCACCTGCTGTGGCTCACGGCGATGGTGTTCGCGCTGGCGCTGCTGCTGGTGGTGTCGCTCACCGCCAGCTTTCAGGCTTTTCTGGCCGCGCAGGTGGCCGAGCGCGACAGCCGCCTGTAAACCTTCAAGCCCTTAAACAGTCCGGCCATGCGGCCTGCCGCCGGCACCGCGCCGGAACTCGGTCGTGTCGTACATCAGCGCCAGCACCACATCGTCCTAGCCGAATTCATACAGCGGCAGCAGCTTGCTCACGGCCAGGTCGACATCGCTGCGCAGCTCTCTGCGGCGCCGGGCCACCATGTAGGCGGCTGCGGCGCGCAAAGTCATCCGCCGAGCGCAACATGCACGGCTCGTTCAACGCTCCAGGTTCGTCAGCGGCAGCAAGCCGCGCTCGCTCAAGGCGCTCAGCAGCGCCTCTTGATCGGCGCCGCCTTCGAGCATCAGGTTCAAGTTCTTTCCCGCCTTTGGCCGAATGGCAAGAAAGCTGAACTCGTAGCCAAGGCCGCTTGCACGGCGATGGCTGATGCGGGCCTGTCGCAAGTCGGCTTGCCAACTGCCGTCGGTGCTCTGCAGCCGCGTGCCGTCGAGCTGGAAGGCCCGCACCCGGGAAGGCGCGAACGTGCTGACCTGCGAGAAGGGAATGAACCAGACCAGCCACGCGCTCAGCGGCATCAGAACGCACAGCCCCACCATGGTCTTCAGAAAGCCCGCGTCGGCGGCATTGAGCAGCAGGGCGATGCCCGCCGCCGCAGCCAGCGCGTAGCCCGCCGCTATCCAAGCCTGAAAACACCGCCAGCAAAAAACCATGGCGCGGCTTTGCAGCAAGCCTGTGGCGGTCGGCGTGGGGCTGGATTTGAGCGAGAGATAGTGGTTGATGACCGGCACCAGCTCGTCGACGGGCACCGTCAGCATCAGCTTCTTGAACGGCCGGGTGTGCACGATCAGGTAGCTGTCGCTGTCGGGAATGCCCTCGATGGTGAGCACGTCGATCCAGTCGACGTGGCCAAGCCCTTGCACCGAGAAGCCGCTTTCGCCAACGTCGACTTGGGTGGCTCCGTGGAAAGGCTTTGGCCGGCGCTCGTCCGGTTTCAGCCAATGCGTTTCGACCCAGATCCACACGCGCGTGACGACCACCAGGCCCAACAGCCACAGCGCGAAGATGGCCAGCCAGGCCACGATGCCCAGCGCAATGTGCCAACCCGTCGCATCCAGGTCGATGACCCACACGCCTGCAACGCCCATCAACAGCGTGTAGGCCGCGCAGAGCAGCAGGAGGGGCCAGATGACGACCGCGCCGACCTGGGTCACCTGCAGGCGCCGCGAAAAAGCCGGAGGGCTCATCGAATGCGGCGACTACCGTCCCGCGGCAACCACCGCGCCGCGCCGGAACTCGGTCGTGTAGTACAGCAGCGCCAGGAGCACATACCCACCGCCCAGCAGGCACACGCCGGTCCACCCATGGAAGGCATACACGGCCGCCGCAATGCCCGAGGCCACCGCGGCGCAGATGAAGATGAAGGTCATGAACAGGCCGTTGAGCCGGCCGCGCAATTCAGGCGCCAGCATGAACAGGCTGCGAAAGTTCAGCACCTGGCACAGCTGCACCGCCCCGTCGAGCAGAATGCCCGCCGCCACCAACCCGACCAGCGACTGAAAGTGCATCGACACCGCGCCCAGCACGAACGACAGCAGCGCAACCACGATGGCCCAGCCGGTGGCCGGGCGCGTGAGCCCGCGGTCGGCCAGCCGGCCCGCCAGCGGCGCCATCAACGCACCCGCCGCGCCGGCCAGCGCAAACAGTGCAATGCCGCGCTGGCCCAAGCCAAATTCATGCACCAGCGCCAGCGGCACGGCGGTCCAGAACACCTGAAAGCCGGAGAACATCATTCCCTGGTAGAAGCCGCGCCGGCGCAGCACGGGCGTGTTCCACACGATGCCCGGCAGCGAGGCCATGGTGCGCGCATAGCCCACCGAGGCATGCGGGCGGCGCTCCGGCAGCGCGCGCCACAGCACGGCAATGAGGCCGGCCATGAGCACGGCCGACACCCAGAACACGGCACGCCATCCCAACGCCGACGCCACGATGCTGGCGAAAGGCCGCGCCAGCATGATGCCGCCCAGCAGGCCGGCCATGATGTTGCCGACCACCTTGCCGCGCGAGGCTTCCGGCGCCAGGTGCGAGGCAAAGGGCAGCAGCACCTGCGCGGCCACCGCGCACGTTCCCACGAGGAACGAGGCCGCCAGAAAGGTCACGGCCGAGTCCGAGAGCGCAATGCCCACCAGCCCGATCACCGCGCCGAACAGCGCCCCCACGATGAGCCGACGGTTCTCCACCACGTCGGCCAAGGGCACCAGCAACAGCAGGCCGGCGCCGTAGCCGAGCTGCGTGAGGGTCATGATGAGCCCCGCCAGGCCGGCATGCAGCTGCAGCGCTTCGGAGATGGGGCCGATCAGGGGCTGCGCGTAATAGATGTTGGCCACGCACAGGCCGCAGGCCACGGCAAACACCAGCGTGAGCGCGGGGCTGAGCCCGGGGGCGTGAGGGGCGTCGGCCGTTCGGTCAGCGGATCGATCGGCCGGTCGCGCAGGGGCATTGGACCTGTCCGACGCGTCGGCGCGGGCGCGCTGCGCGGCATTGGGAAGGGGGGCGTCGGGAAGTGGCACGAAGGGCCTCGGTGGCTGTCGGGTGTCGGGGAGGTCGGCGAAAAAGAGGGGTGGCCAAGGGTTAACCCGGGCCGGGGCACCTTAGCACGCTCACTCGATTGCTGCAGGGCGGCCGGCCGGCGGACAAGGGCCCCGCCCGTTCAGTCCACGCTGGTCGGCCGACCTGACGCCACCCACGCGTCGAGCCCGCCCGTCAGCGGCAGTGCCCGCTTGGCGCCGCGCGCCAGCAGCACGCGCGCGGCCTGCGCGGCCGACACTTCGTTGGGGCAGTTGCAGTACAGCACCACGTCGCGCCCGGCCGCGTGCGACAGGTCCAGGCCGCGCTGCTGCAGCGCCTTCAGCGTGTACGACTGCGCCCCCGGAATGCGGCGCGGGTCGACCTGCATGCCGGCCTTGCCCCGCACGTCGATCACCAGCGGCGGCTCCTCGCCGTCGAGCAGTTCATGCAGCTCGTCCACAGAAATGCGCGGCATGCCGGTGAGCCGCATGAAGGCGCGCCGGCGCCAGTAGCGCACGGCCAGAATCACCACCAGCAGCACCGCCAGCGCGATGGTGGCGATGCCGCCGGCCTGCGCCATGACGGCCAGCACGTCTTGAATCTGATTGCGGAACACCCAGCCCAGTCCGAGGAACAGCCCGGTCCACACCAGCGCCGCGCCCACGTCGAAACCGATGAAGCGCCGCACCGACATGCCCAGTGCGCCGGCCATGGGCGGTGCCACCACCGACACGCCCGGCACAAACTTGGCCGCCACCAGCGACATGCCGCCCCATTCGGTAATGAGCGACTCACCGCGCCGCACGCAGGTGTCGGGCGACAGCGAGATGCGGCACAGCATGCGCATGAAGCGGTAGCCGAAGCGCCGCCCGGCGTAATACCAGGCGCCGTCGCCCAGCAGGTTGGCGACGACCGCGGCCAGCACCACGCCCACCACCGACACATCGCCCGCGGCCAGCAGGGCACCGGTGAGCACCAGCACCGCGGCAGCCGGCACGGGCAGGCCGAGGCGGGCGGCGAAGCTGGCGACGAACACCACCAGAATCGCGTTCTGCACCAGCATCGACATCAGCTGTGCCATGCCGGGTGTCCTGGGAGTGCCGCGATGAATCGCTGGAGAGGTGGAGGGTTCATGCCGGCAGGCATTGTCCTGCATGGGGCAAGAACGTACCGGGTGCAGGCCATTGAAGGAGGGCTGGAGCCAGCAGGTTTTTCAGGTGGCACGCGACACGCTGAACCCGAAGGTGTTCAACCCGCCTTCGCTCGACGCACTCACCTGCCCGCCATGCATGCTCGCCACCGCTTTCACGATGGCCAGCCCCAGCCCGTGGCCGTGGTGCTCGCCGCCGTCGTTGCGCGCGGCGTCCACCCGGTAGAACCGGTCGAACAAATGCTGCAGGTGCTGCGCGTCGATGGGCGCGCCGGGGTTGGACACGGTGATCCAGGTGGCGCCCGGCGCCTCGCGCAGCGTGACGGCGATCTGCGCGCCCGGCTTCGAATGCTCGATGGCGTTTTGCAGCAGGTTGGACATGGCGCGGCGGAACAGCGCGCTTTCCAGCCGGGCCTCGGCCAGCACGTCGCCTTCGATGCGCACCTGCGCGCGGGTTTCGTCGAGCACCACCTCGAAGAACTCGATGGTCTTGCGCACCTCCTGCGCCACCGGGGTGAGCACCAACCCGGTGGCCACCTCGCCGCGGTCGGCGCGCGCCAGAAACAGCATGTCGTTGACGATGGAGCGCACCCGCTCCAGGTCTTCGAGGTTGGCCTGCAGCACCTCCTGGAACTCGCCCGCGCTGCGCTGGCGCGACAGCGCCACCTGCGTGCTGCCGATCAGGTTGGCCAGCGGCGTGCGCAGCTCGTGCGCCACGTCGGCGTTGAACGATTCGAGCTGGCCGTAGGCCTCCTCGAGCCGGGCCAGGGCGCCGTTGAAGGCCTCGGCCAGGGCCTGCAGCTCCACCGGCAGCGGCTGCGCGCGCAGCCGCTGCGACAAGGTCTTGGGCCGCAGCGCCTGCGCCTCGGCCGACAGCCGCTCCAGCGGCCGCAGCCCCACGCGGGCGATCCAGTAGCCCATGAAGGCCACCACCAGCATCGCGCCCACCCCCAGCGCCACCAGCGCCGTGAGGAAGGTGTGGCGCGTGCGCGCATAAGGCTCGGTGTTGCGCCCGACGATCAGGCGCACCGCGGGCCGCTGCTCGAAGGCGGGAATGTGCACGGACAGCGTGCGAAACGGCTTCTCTTCCCCCGGCAGCACGATGGCGCTGGTGTGGCCGTTGGCCTCGCGTGTGAGGCCGTCTATTTCGGCCAAGCCCTTGCCGTACTGAAAGCGCGGGTCGTCGCTGAGCACCCAGAAGCGCACGCTGCCGTCTTCGGGCGTGAGGGTGTCCATGCGCGCCTGCACGCGGGCCCAGCGCTCGGGGCTACCGATGGCCTTGATCCAGAACTGCAGGCTCTTCACCGTGGTGTCGAGCTCCTCGTACTGGTGGCGCTCCAGCTCGCGGGCCAGCACGTTGTGCAGCGCGAAGCCGGCCAGTGCAAAGGTGGCCAGCGCCACCGCGGCAAACATCAACACCAGCCGCGCGGTGATGGAGCGCTGCAAATTCACAGGCCGGTGCCCTGCCCGTGCGTGGCTTGTCCGGCGCCCTGGCCCTCACCGCCACGTTCACCGCCACGTTCCCCGCCACTGTCGCGCACCTCCATCACATAGCCCATGCCGCGAATGGTGTGCAGCAGCTTGGTGCCGAAGGGCACGTCGATCTTGTCGCGCAGCCGCTTGATGGCCACCTCGACCACGTTGGTGTTGCTGTCGAAGTTCATGTCCCACACCAGCTCGGCAATGGCGGTCTTGGACAGGATCTCGCCCTGGCGGCGCGCCAGCACGGCCAGCAGCGCGAACTCCTTGGCGGTGAGGTCGATGCGGGTGGGGGCACCGCCACTGCTGCCCACGCTGCTACCCACACTGTTACGGAACGCCTTGCGCGCCAGCAGGTCGATCTGCAGGTCCGCAATGCGCAACTGCATCGGCTCCTGCTTGCGACCGCGCCGGTTCAGCGCCTGCAGCCGCGCCAGCAGCTCCAGGAACGAAAAGGGCTTGATGAGGTAGTCGTCCGCGCCCTCGTGCAGGCCCTTGATGCGGTCTTCCACGCGGTCGCGCGCGGTGAGCATGATGACCGGGGTCTGCTTCACCGCGCGCAGCTCGCGCAGCACCGAAAAACCGTCCTGCCCCGGCAGCATCACGTCGAGCACGATCACGTCGTAGTCGTGCGTGAGCGCCAGGTGCTGGCCGTCGATGCCGTTGTGCGCCATGTCGACCGTGCAGCCCTGCTCGGTCAACCCCTTGGAGAGGTAGTCGGCGGTTCTCAGTTCGTCTTCGACAATCAGGATCTTCATGGCAGTGCGATGTGTCTCTTGTCGCTGTCGTGGGTTCAGCTTGTGCCGTGCGCCTCGGCGGCCACGGGCGCCTCGCCGCCGCTATTGGCATTGCTTGCCTTGCTTGCCTTGCGCGCCTTGCGTGCCTCCTTGCGCCGCAGATACCAGTAGTGCGCGCGGTCCAGGTACAGGTAGACCACCGGGGTCGTGAACAGGGTGAGTGCCTGCGAGAGTATCAGCCCGCCGACCATCGCATAGCCCAGCGGGCGGCGCAGCTCGGAGCCCGAGCCGTGGCCCAGCATCAGCGGCAGGCCCGACAGCAGCGCGCACATCGTCGTCATCATGATCGGGCGAAAGCGCAGCAGGCAGGCCTGGTAGATGGCCTCCTGCGGCGCCATGCCCTGCTCGCGCTCGGCCTTGAGCGCAAAGTCGATCATCATGATGCCGTTCTTCTTCACGATGCCGATCAGCAGGATGATGCCGATCAGCGCAATCACACTGAGGTCGTAGCCCCCCGCCATCAGTATCAGCAGCGCACCCACGCCGGCCGAGGGCAGCGTCGACAGAATCGTCAGCGGGTGGATGTAGCTCTCGTACAGCAGCCCCAGCACGATGTACACCGCCACCAGCGCCGCGGCAATCAGGTAGGGCTGCGAAGACAGCGAGTCTTGAAACGCCTGCGCCGTGCCCTGGAACGAGCCCGTGAGCGACTGCGGCAGCCCCATGTCGGCCTGCGCCTTGTTGATGGCGTTCACCGCGTCGCCCAGCGCATGGCCGGGCGCCAGGTTGAACGAGATGGTCACGGCCGGGAACTGGCCCTGGTGGCTGATCGACAGGTAGGCCGTCTTGCTGGTGTCCACCTTCACAAAGCTCGACAGCGGCACCTGCTGGCCGGTGAGCGGCGAGTTGAGGTACAGCTTGCTGAACAGCGCCGGGTCTTGCTGCAGCGCGGGCGTTACCTCCAGCACCACGTGGTAGCTGTTCAGCTGAGTGAAGTACTGCGCCACCTGGCGCTGGCCGATGGCGTCGTAGAGCGTGGCGTCGATGGTGGCGGGCGTGATGCCGAAGCTGGACGCGCGGTCGCGGTCGATGGTCAGCACGGCGGAGGCGGCGGCGTTCTGCTGGTCGGAGGCCAGGTCGGTGATCTCGGGCAGTTGCTTGAAGCGCGCGAGCAGTTGCGGCGCCCAGGTATTGAGCTCGTCCAGGTTGGCGTCGGTCACCGTGTACTGGTACTGCGTGCGCGAGGCGCGCCCGCCCACCCGAATGTCCTGCCCCGCCTGCAGGAACAGGTTCACGCCCTGCACCTTGGCCAGCTGCGGGCGCAGGCGCGCGATGATCTCGTCGGCCGTGGCCGTGCGGCCTTCGTCCTTGGGCTTCAGGCTGATGAAGAAGTTGCCGGTGTTGTAGGTCGACGAGCTGCCGTTCATGCCGAAGCCGGTCACGTCGGGGTCCTTGCGCACCACGTCGGCCAGCAACAGCATGCGCGCGTTCATCGACGCAAAGGAGGCGTCCTGCGCCGATTCCGCAAAGCCCGAGATGAAGCCGGTGTCCTGCTGCGGAAAGAAGCCCTTGGGAATCACCGCGAACAGCACGCCCGTGGCGGCCACCGTGGCAATGAACACCATGAGCGTGATGAACTGGTGGTCCAGCACCACGTGCAGGCCGCGCTTGTAGCCGTTGAGCATGGCGTCGAAGCCGCGCTCGAACAGCTGGTAGAGCCGCCCGTGTTTGCGGCCATGCTCGTTCTTCAGGAAGCGCGAGCACAGCATGGGCGTGAGCGTGAGCGAGATGACGACCGACACCACGATGGTGAGAGTGACCGTCACCGCAAATTCGCGAAACAGCCGCCCCACGATGCCGCCCATGAGCAGCAGCGGAATGAACACCGCAATGAGCGACACCGAGATCGAGATGATGGTGAAGCCAATTTCGCTGGCCCCCTTGTACGCGGCCTCCATGGCCGACATGCCCTCTTCCACGTAGCGGTAGATGTTCTCCAGCATCACGATGGCGTCGTCCACCACGAAGCCCACTGCAATGGTCAGCGCCATGAGCGAGAGGTTGTCCAGGCTGTAGCCCAGCAGGTACATCACCGCCACCGTGCCCAGCAGCGCCAGCGGCACCGTCACGCTGGGAATGAGCGTGGCCGGCACGTTGCGCAAGAACACGAAGATCACCACGACCACCAACGCAATGGTCAGCAGCAGCGTGAACTCCACGTCCTTCACCGACGCGCGAATGGTCTGCGTGCGGTCGATGATGGCGTTGACCTCCACCGTCGGCGGAATCGAGGCCTTCAGCCGCGGCAGCGCGGCGTTGATGCGGTCAACCGTTTCGATCACGTTGGCGCCCGGCTGCTTGGTGATGGCCAGCACGATGGAGCGGCCGTTCTGCACGGTGCTGCCTTCGGGCGCGGCGGCGCCTGCATAGGCCCAGCCGGCAATCTTGGCGTTCTCGGGTCCGTCCACCGCCACGCCCAGGTCGCGCACACGGATGGGTGCGCCGTTGCGGTAGGCCAGCACCACGTCGTTCCACGGCTGCGCCTTCAACAGCTGGTCGTTCGTGTAGACGGTGAAGCTCTGGTTGGGCCCGTCGATGGTGCCCTTGGGCGCGTTGACGGTGGCCGACGCGAGCACGGTGCGCACGTCTTCCAGGCCCAGGCCGAGCGCGGCGAGCTTGGCGGGGTCGACCTGGATGCGCACCGCCGGCTTCTGCACGCCGCCGATGTTGACCAGCCCCACGCCGGAAATCTGCGAGATCTGCTGCGCCAGGATGTTGTCGGCGTAGTCGTTCACCTCGGTCAGCGGCAGCGTCTTGGACTGCACCGACAAAATGAGAATGGGCGCGTCGGCCGGGTTCACCTTGCGAAAGGTGGGCGGGCTTGGCAAGTTGGCGGGCAGCTGGCCGGTGGATGCGTTGATGGCGGCCTGCACGTCGAGCGCGGCGGCGTCGATGCTGCGGTCCAGGTCGAACTGCAGCGTGATCTGCGTGGAGCCCAGGCCGCTGGTCGAGGTCATCTGCGAGAGCCCCGCAATCAGCGAGAACTGCCGCTCCAGCGGCTGCGCCACGTTGGAGGCCATGGTCTCCGGGCTGGCGCCCGGCAGGTTGGCCGAGACCTGGATGGTCGGAAAGTCCACCTGCGGCAGCGGCGCCACCGGCAGCAGCGGAAACACCGCCGCACCCACCAGCAGAATGGCCAGCGCCAGCAGCGTGGTGCCGATGGGGCGCTTGATGAAGGCGGCGGAAATGCTCAATTGCTACTCCCGCTGGTGCCGCTGGTGCTGCCTGCAGGCTTGCGCGCCGGGGCGTCGCCAGCCTTCTGCCCGGTCGCTGCGGACGATGCAGGCGAAGCAGGCGGTGGCTCGACAGTGCCCACACCGGGCTTGAGCTTGTACTGCCCGTCGATCACCACGCGCTGCCCCGCTTGCAGGCCCTTGTCGACCACGGCGGTGCCGTCGGCAATCTGCACCACATGCACCGGCACGTTCTCTGCCTTGTTCTGGTCGTCGACCACCCACACGTAGGTGCTGTCCTGGCCGCGCTGAATGGCGGCGGCGGGCACGGTGAGCGAGTTGGCCCGGCGCTCGAGCTGCAGGCGCACGTTGACGTACTGGCCCGGCCACAGCGTGTGCTGCGGGTTGGCGAAGCTGCCCTTCAACTGCACGGTGCCGCTGGTGGTGTCGATCTGGTTGTTCAGCAAGATCAGCTTGCCGGTGCCCAGCATCTGCGCGCCGCTGCGGTCGTAGGCCACCACGGCCAGCGGTTGCGCGCTTTGCTGCTGCACGCGGTTGATGTCCTGCACCGCGTCTTCGGGCAGCGTGAACTGCACGGCGATGGGGTCGATCTGGTTGATGACGACCAGGCCGTTGGCATCGGTCGCGTGCACGATGTTGCCGGGGTCCACCAGCCGCGCGCCCACGCGCCCGTTCATGGGCGCCGCGATGCGCGTGAAGCTCAGTTGCACCTCGGCGTACTGCACCTGCGCGGCGTCGTTCTGCACGGCGGCCTCCAGCTGGCTGACCAGGGCCTTCTGCGTGTCGACCTGCTGCTGCGTGGCCGCGTCTTCGCCGAGCAGCGTGGTGTAGCGCTTGAAGTCGGCACGGGCATTGGCGAGCTGGGCGGCGTCTTTCGCCTTGGTGGCCTGGGCCTGCGCAAGCTGCGCCTGCAGCGTGCGCGGGTCGAGCTTCGCGAGCAACTGGCCGGCCTTGACGTCCTGCCCTTCGACGAAGCCGACCTTGTCGAGCTGGCCGTCGATGCGCGTCTTCACGGTCACGGTGGCCATCGACGCGACAGTGCCGATGCCCGAGCGGTAGACCTGCACGTTCTGCGACATCACGGGGGCGGTGGTCACTTGCACCGGCGGCGTCTTGGGGGCGTCGGGCTTGGCGGCGTTGGCCGCGTGGTGCGTGAGTGCCCAGGCGCTGCCGCCAAGCACCAGCATGAACGTGGCGGCAGCAAGCCAGGTGGCGCGGCGCTGGTGGCTTGGCTGGAGTGGCTGCGGGGCGGTGCGTGCGTTGCGTGTGGTGGTCGTCATGGCATCAATTTCCGGAAGTCTTTGCGGTGGCGGCGGTGACGGTGGCGGCCGCATTGGCCGCATTGGCCGTATTGGCACTGGCCACGGTGTCCACGGCGGTCCAACCGCCGCCCGTGGCCGCGATCAGCGACACGCTGGCGGCCAGTTGGCGGCCCAGCACCTGGGCGGCGGTGCGCTGGTTGGTCAGCGACAGCGTCTGCGCCGTCACCACGCTGAGGTAGGTGGCGGTGCCCCCGCGGTACTGGCTCAGCGCCAGCCGTTCGGCGAGCTGCGCGGCACGCACGGCGTCGGCCTGCAGTGCCGATTCGCTGTCGAGCACGCGCAGGGTGGCCAGGTTGTCTTCGACCTGCTGGAAGCCGCCGAGCACGGTCTGCTTGTATTGCGCCACCGACACGTCGTAGACGGCCACGGCCTGGTCGCTGTGCGCCTTGCGCAGGCCGCCGTCGAACACGGTCTGCGCCAGCGCCGCGCCCAGCGACCACACGCGGCTGGGCGTGTTGAACAGCGTGGCCAGGCGCGCCGCGCTGAAGCCGCCGCTGGCGCTGAGCACGATCTGCGGAAAGTACGCGGCCTTGGCCACGCCGATGTTGGCGTTGGCGGCCTGCACGCGGCGCTCGGCGCCGGCGATGTCGGGGCGACGCTCCAGCAGTTCCGAAGGCAGGCCCGCCGGCGTCACCGGCAGCTGCACGTGCAGCGCGCTGGCGGACGACAGCAGCTCGGCCGTCGGCGGCTGCGCGGCGGCCTCCAAAGGCGCCAGGGTGAACGACGAAGGCGCCTGGCCGGTCAGCACGGCAATGGCGTGTTCGAGCAGGGCACGCTGCGCCTCGAGGTCCACGGCCTGGGCCTGGGCCGTCTTGAGCTGGCTTTGCGCCAGCGCCACGTCGGAGCGCAGCACGGTGCCCGCGGCGTACTGGTGCTGCGTGAGCTGGAGCGCCTTGGCGTAGGCGGCGGTGGTGCTGGCGTACAGGTCGCGCTGCAGGTCGATCACGCGCACCTGCAGGTAGTCTTGCGCGAGCGTGGTCTGGATGCTCAGGCGCGCGCCGGCCAGGTCGTCGGCGCTGGCCTGCGCGCTCGCGTTGTCGGCCTCCACCGAGCGGCGCACCGCGCCCCAGATGTCGGGCTCCCAGCTGGCGCCCAGGCCCAGGGTGTCGGTGGTGCCGAGCTTGACGGTGCCGGTGCTGTTGGTCTGCGCCCGGCTCGCGCCGGCGTTCAGGCCTACGGTCGGAAAGAAGTTGGCGCGCGCGGCGGCGGTGATGGCCTGCGCCTGGCGGTACTGGGCCTCGGCCACGCGGATGTTCTGGTTGGCCGCGTTGGCCTGCACCATCAGCGCGCCAAGGGTGCTGTCGCCGTAGGCGTCCCACCAGGGGTGGTCGGCATCGATGGTCTGCGGGGCGGCGGTCTTCCAGGGGCCGCCGGTTTCCTTGAAGGCGACCGGCGCGTCGATCTGCGGGCGAACGTAGTCGGGGCCGACAGCGCAGCCTGCGAGCAGCAAGACAGCCAGCGCGAGGGCCGCGCGCGTGAGAGGGGGGGCGTCTGGGAGAACCATGATGCGGCCACTCTAAGAAGCCGCGTCAAACCGCTCGCTGTCGGTTAACTGACAGTTCTGACAGTTTGGGTTTTGCTCACTACCCTTCCGGGGAGGGTTGGGGTGGGGGCACGATGGCCTGTGAAAAAAGCGCAGCGCCTGATCGAAGGCCTGCCCCCATCCCAGCCTTCCCCCGGGAGGGGAAGGAGCAAGACAAACACGCCGCTTTCAGGTTTTGCTCCCTCCCCTCCCGGGGGAGGGTTGGGGTGGGGGCACGACGGCCTCTGAAAAACCGCGGTGCCGCGTCGAAGGCCTGCCCCCATCCCAGCCTTCCCCCAGCGCGGGAAGGAGAAATCCGCAATCAGCGCGGCGCGTCGCCCTTGCGGTACTCGGCGGTCAGCTCATCCAGCTTCTGCTTCAACGCCGGATCGAGCTTGTATTCCGCCGCGGCCAATGTCGCATCCAGTTGATCAGGCCGGCTCGCCCCCAGCAGCGGCGCGGTGATCAGCGGGTTGGCCATCACCCACGCCACGGCCAGCGTGGCCAGCGGCACGCCGGCTTCGTCGGCCAGCTTGTGCAGCTGCGTCACGGTGTTGAAGCTGCGCTCGTTCCAGTACCTGTCCTGGTACATGTTGCCGGCCGTGCCGAGCGTGAAGCGCGTGTTTTCCTCCGGCTTGCCGCCGGGCTTGTACTTGCCTGTAAGCAACCCACCGGCCAGCGGGTTGTAGGGAATCACGCCCAGGCCTTCTTCGCCCGACAGCGGCAGCAGCTCGCGCTCGATCTCGCGAAACAGCAGGCTGTAGCGCGGCTGCACCGACACATAGCGCGTGAGCTTGTGCAGCTCCGACTTGCCCAGCGCGCGCGCCAGCCGGTAGGCCAGAAAGTTGGACACGCCGATGTAGCGCGCGCGCCCCGACTTCACGATGATGTCCAGCGCCTCCAGGCTCTCTTCGAGCGGCGTCTCGCGGTCGTCGCTGTGCAGCTGGTACAGGTCGACGTGGTCGGTCTGCAGCCGCTTGAGCGAGGCGTCGATGGCGTCCAGCAGGTGCTTGCGCGACGCGCCCTGGTCCCAGCTGTCGGGCCCGACCTTGCCGACCGCCTTGGTGGCCACCACGAAGCGGCGCCGCCCCGCGGGACCCTGCTTCTGCAGCCAGCGCCCGATGATCTCTTCGGTGCGCCCGGTGGTCTCGACCGTGCCGCCCAGCGGGTACACGTCGGCGGTGTCCAGAAAGTTGATGCCGCCCTCGGCCGCCTTGTCCAGGATCTGGTGCGACACCGCCTCGTCGGTCTGCAGGCCGAAGGTCATGGTGCCGAGCGCAAGCCGCGACACGGTGAGGCCGGTGCGGCCAAGACGGGTGGTGGGAATGCTCATGGTGTTGTCGCTCTGTAGAGGGTGAGGAAAGGGCGGCGGCCATCATAGACACGGCCACCCAATCCCGCAGGCGAGCGTGGTTTCAGGCGCTGTCTACGTGCACGCCGGGGGCGCCGCGCTCCACGCCGAAGCGGGCCATGGCCGCCACGCCGGAGTCGGCCTGCTTCTCGTCGTCCACCGCGCGGAACTCGACCGCGCCGCCGCGCGCGTCGAGCGTCACCAGCGCATAGCCGCGCTTGTCCGCGCGGCCGTAGCGCAGGTGCGGGTTCTTCGCGCGCATGTTCGCCACGCTGGCAGCACTCGGGCCTTCGGAGGTGATGGCGCCGCCGACGAACTCGGTGGCGATGGCGCTCGCCTGATCGTCGCGGCGCAGGTCCGCCGCCCAGAAGGCGTGCACGTCGCCACTGACGACGATGGTGCTGCCGCCGTTCGCCTGGTGCGCGGCCAGGCCGTCGAACAGGCGCGTGCGGGCGGCGGCGTAGCCGTCCCAGCCGTCCATCCAGTAGCCGTGCTCGGCGCCGCGCTTGCGGTCGGCCTCGGCCAGCAGCGTGGGCTGCGCAAGAACGGTCCAGCGCGAAGGAGGCGCCGCAAGCTCGCGCGCCAGCCAGGCCTCTTGCGTGGCACCGAAGAAGCTGCGTTCGGGCGCAAGCCGTTCGGCGCAGTCGGCCAACGGCGACGCGCTGCGCCCGGCCAGACACGCGTGGTGCGAGCGGTACTGGCGCCCGTCGGTCAGCAGCACATCGAGCATGCGGCCGAAACGGTGACGCCCGTAGATGGTGGCGTCAGCGCCGCGCGGGCGCATGCGCTCTGGCACCGGCATGTGCTCGTACCAGGCCTGGTAGGCGGCCGCGCGGAGCGCGAGAAACTGCGCGGGGTCGGCGGTGCGGGGCGACACGTCGTCGGTGTAGTCGTTGGCCACCTCGTGGTCGTCCCAGGTCACCAGCCAGGGGAAGGCAGCGTGCGCGGCCTGCAGGTGCGGGTCGGACTTGTACAGCGCATAGCGGTTTCGAAACTCCGCCAGCTGCGTGGGAATGCTGCCCTGGTGGTGCCGCACGTGGCGCGTGCCCCAGGAGCTTTCGTAGATGTAGTCGCCCAGGTGCACGACAAAGTCGAGCGGCTGCGCGGCCATGTCTCGGTAGGCGGCGAAAAAGCCCTGCTCGTACTGCTGGCACGAGGCGAACGCGAAGCGCAGCGGTTGCGTGGCTTCATCGGCTTCAGCCGGCGTGGTGCGCGTGCGCCCGACGGGGCTGCGCGCACCACCGACTGTGAAGCGGTACCAGTACGGCCGGCCCGGCGCGAGGCCCTGCACCTCGACGTGCACCGAGTGCGCGAGCACCGCCGTCGCGCTTGCCGTGCCTTTGGCTGCAATGCGCTGGAAGCCTTCATCGCTTGCAACCTCCCAGCGCACGTCGACCGGTGCATCGCCCATCAACTCGCTCATGCCGCCGCCCTGCAGCGGATCGGGCGCCAGCCGCGTCCACAGCACGAAGCCGTCGGGCTGCGGCGCGCCAGAGGCCACACCCAGCGTGAACAATTCGCGCGACAAGGACAAGGCTTGTGCGTGCAGCCGCAGGAAGGGATGGCCCAGCGATGCAGCGGCCAGGCCGCCGCACAGCAGGCGGCGGCGCGAGAGCGGTGGTGCGCTCATGCGCGGGCCGACGGTGTGTGGATGCTCATCCCCGGCAATGTCGTTCGCTTCGCTTGTCGCTGTCAACCGCGCCTTTTCAGGAGTGCGCTTGCTGCGCCACCACCGTGACGCGCGCCGTCATGTACGGATGCACCGAGCAGGCGTACTCGTACACGCCCGGCTTGTCGAAGCTGCGTGCAAAGGCCTTGCCCGGCAGCAGAAGGTCGATGCCGGGGGTGCCGTTCTTGAAGACCACGCCGTGCGGCGCGCCATCGTCGTTCTGCCAGGTCAGGCTCTGGCCGACATTGACGGTGATCTGCGCGGGCTCGAAGGCAAAGTTGCGGATGGCCACGTGCGCCGAGCCTGCTGCATGGGCGCCCTGTGCCGCGGCCACACGCTGCACGGCAATCTTGCGCGGTGCATTGCCCACCGCCACCGTGTGCACCGGCCCACCGGCCAGGTCGACCACGCTGACGTCGTTGGAGCCTTCGTTGCTCACCCAGAGCTTCTTGCCGTCCGCCGACAGGTCGAGCCAGTGCGGCTGCTTGCCCACGCCAATGCTGCGCACCGACGCGTGCGCGGCGGGGTCGAACAGCATCACCTCGCCAGGCCCCTGCACCACCACCACGCCGCTGACCATGCCGGCAAAATGCTGCGCGATGTGGGGCGACACGCCCGTGGGAATGGGCGCGCTCCATTGGTTGGTGGCGGGGTCGAGCACCTGCACCGCGGGCACGCCGGCCAGCGTGAGGTACAGCGCCTTGCCGTCGGCGTCGAACTCCAGATCGCGTGGCGGCTTGTCGAGCGCAATTTCGCTGACCACCGCGCGCGTGGCCATGTCGATCACCACCAGCGCGAAGTGACCGGGCTCCTGCGAGGCGACGTAGGCCTGCCGGCCGTCGGGGCGGATGGCGATGGTGTGCGGCTTGGGCACCGCCACGGTGGCGCCCACGCCGTGCGCCGTGGTGTCGACGAAGGCCACGCGGTCGTCGCCGTTCACAGCCACCAGCAGCCACTTGCCGTCGGTGGTCATGGCCAGGCCTTGCGGTCCCTTGCCCACGTCGATGCTGCGCGTGACGCGGTCGGTGCCGGCGTCGATCTCGCTCACGGCCGAGGCGCCGGAGCCGCTGACGAACACGCTGCGCCCGTCCGGCGCAACGACGATGCCGTCTGGCCCCGGAGCGACGGGCACCGTGGCCACCACGCGCTCGGTGCCGGTGTCGATCACGCTGACGGTGCTGTCCTTGAAGTTGCCGACATAGGCCTTGGGCCCGGCCGCCAGAGCGGGGGCGGCAGACGCCGCGAGCGCGGCAAGGACAACGAGGATGCGCGCAAAGCCGGGCATGGCGATCATGGTGAAAACCTCCTGTGGAAAAAAGCCGAAGCAAGCAGAATCCGCAGAGGGCATGACGCATGGCATGCCCCGCTTATTCCACGCAGGTCGCAAAAAAAACAGGGAATAAAGCGCCGCGCCCATCCGTCATGCAGGAAGAAGGAGCGCATTGAGCCTGTTGACGACCGACCGCACCCGCCAGTTCGAAGCCGTTGCCTTGCCGCATCTCGATGCGGCCTGGAACCTTGCGCGCTGGCTGCTGCGCGACGACCAGCTGGCCGACGACGCGGTGCAGGAGGCCTTTCTGCGCGCGTTCAGGTTCTTCGACGGGCTGCGCGGCGAAAGCGCGCGGCCGTGGCTGCTGGGCATTGTGCGCAACGCCTGCTACGACTGGATGCGGCAGAACCGGCAGCTGGCCGACCAGGTCGAGTTCGACGAGCTGCGCGACAGCGAGGCCGCGGCCGCCCCCGCCTCGCCCGAGCGCGGCGACCCGGCCCGCCAGTGGGAGCAGCGCGCGCAGGGCGAGCGCGTGAACGCCGCAATCGACGCCCTGCCCCCGGTGTACCGCGAGGTCATCGTGCTGCGCGAGCTGGAAGAAATGCGCTACGAGGACATCGCCCGCATCGCCGGCGTGCCGCTGGGCACGGTGATGTCGAGGCTGTCGCGCGGGCGGGCGATGCTGCGCGACAGCCTGCGCGACGATCGCCCCAGCGACCCTGGCGACCCTGGCGACCAGGAAGGAAGAACACACCATGTCAATGTCTGACGACGAACTGGGCATGCTGATCCGCCGGCAGGCCGCACGGCATGCGCCGCCTGCCGGGCTGGCCCAGCGCATCGGGCAGGCATTGCGCACCGAGGCGGTGGCCGCGCCACCACCCGCTCCCATACGGCAACGTCAACTTCAACGCCGGGGCTGGTGGCAGGGCCTGGCCTGCTTCGGCACGGGCGCCGCCACGGCCTGGGGCCTGGCCTTGGTGCTGCTGGCCACGCCGCTGCCGCCTTCGGACGCACTCGCCGAAGCGGTCACCGCCAACCATGTGCGCTCGCTGATGGCCGCGCACCTGGCCGACGTGGCCTCGACCGACCAGCACACGGTGAAGCCGTGGTTCGCCGGCAAGCTGGACTTTTCACCGCCGGTGGCGGACCTGGCCGCTGAAGGTTTTCCGCTCTCGGGCGGGCGGCTCGACTACCTCGACGGGCGCACCGTGGCGGCGCTGGTGTACCGCGCGGGGCCGCATGTGATCAACCTGTTCGTGTGGCCCGCGGCGCAGGGCCAGGGCCAGGGGCAAGTTCTGGCGCCCGTGTTCTCCACGCGCCAGGGCTACCAGCTGGCGCATTGGGCGCAGGGCGGCATGCAGGCGTGGGCTGTGTCCGACCTGAACGCCGCGGAGCTGCGGACCTTTGCGTTGCTGCTGCGCGAGCGCACCGCGCCGCGTACGCCCTGACTGCCCTGACCCGCTCTGCCCTCTTGAAGACTCAGCAGGCGACGGCTGCGGGCTGCCGCGCGGTGGCGCGCGCACTCATCACCGCCCAGGCGAACACGCCCATGCCCGCCAAGGCCAGCAAGGCGCCGACCCAACCGGTCGACGTCCACCCCAGGCCCGCGGAAATTGCCACGCCGCCCAGCCAGGCGCCGAGTGCGTTGGCCATGTTGAAGGCCGAATGGTTGAGCGCGGCGGCCAGCGTTTGCGCGTCGCCGGCCACGTCCATCAGCCGAATCTGCAGCGCCGGCCCAATGGCCACGGTGGTGCCGATCAGGAACACGTTGAACGCGGCCGTGTACACGTTGTGCGCAGCAAAGGTGAACAGCGCGAGCACCACCGCCGCATACACCAGCAGGCCGCCGATGGTGCGCATGAGCGACTTGTCGGCCAGGCGCGCGCCCACCAGGTTGCCCATGACCATGCCCAGGCCGAACAGCGCCAGCACCACGGGCACGCCGCCCAGCGGCAGGCCGGCCACTTCGATGAGTGTGGGCTTGATGTAGCTGAACACCGCGAACATGCCGCCGAAGCCGATGGCCCCGATGCCCAGCGTGAACCACACCTGCTTGCGCTTGAGCGCGCCCAGTTCGCGCCACGGGCTGGCGCCTGCGGGCGGCGCCAGGTCGGGGATGTCGCGGCGCAGCAGCACGATGGCCACCAGCGCGATCACCCCCACGAACACGAAGGCCGCGCGCCAGCCGAAGACCTGGCCCAGCCACGCCGCAATGGGCACGCCGACCAGCGTGGCGCCCGTGAGCCCCAGCATGACGAGCCCCACGGCCCGCGCGCGCCGCCCCGGTGGCGCGAGCGTGGCGGCCACCAGCGCGGCCACGCCAAAGTATGTGCCGTGCGGCAGGCCGGTGGCAAAGCGCAGCAGGTTGAGCAGCAGGTAGCTGGGGGCCGCGGCGCTGGCAAAGTTGCCCGCGGCAAACACGGCCATGAGCGCGATCAGCAGCGCCCGGCGGCGCCAGCCGGCCGCCAGCACCGCAAGCACCGGCGCGCCGATGACCACGCCCAGCGCATAGGCGCTGATGACGTGGCCGGCCTGCGGAATGCTCACACCGATGTCGGCCGCCACCTCGGGCAGCAGGCCCATGATGACGAACTCGCCAGTGCCGATGGCAAAGCCGCCGACGCCGAGTGCGAGCACCGCGCGCAAGAAGTTGACGGGTGCGCCGGTGGAAGAAGAAGTGGAAGAAACGGGAATATGGGTGTCCGCGCTGTCCAGCGCGGGGGGGGAGGCATTCAAGGCCAGGCTCCTGGGAAGGTGCCCGGCGGCCGCGGGCAGACCCAAGATTTTAGGGTAAACCCTGAAATTATGCCGATACGGGGTTGCGGCTCGCCCGGTACCGGCTTGACAAACAGAGGCCGGCCTGAGCGGTCAGATCGCCACCAGCTGGCGCACGCCGTTCGCTTCCATGTCCTTGCCAAGGCCGCGCGCAATGACTTCGCCGCGCTCCATCACGAGGTAGTCGTCGGCCAGTTCCTGGGCAAAGTCGTAGTACTGCTCGCACAGCACGATGGCCATGTCGCCGCGGTCGGCCAGCATGCGGATGACGCGGCCAATGTCTTTGATGATGCTGGGCTGAATGCCTTCGGTCGGCTCGTCGAGGATGAGCAGACGCGGCTTGGGCGCCAGGGCGCGCGCGATGGCAAGCTGCTGCTGCTGACCGCCGGAGAGGTCGCCGCCTCTTCTGCTGATCATTTGCTTGAGCACGGGGAAAAGCTCGTACAGCTCCGACGGAATGGGCGTGCTGCCGCTCTTGTAGGCCAGGCCCATGCGCAGGTTTTCTTCGACGGTGAGCCTTGCGAAGATTTCGCGGCCCTGGGGAACGAAGCCTATGCCTGCTCTTGCTCTGTCGTAAGGGGTCGCCTTCTGGATCGGCTTGCCTTCGAGTTCGATGCTGCCGCTCTTGATGGGGACCAGGCCCATGAGCGATTTCAGCAGCGTTGTCTTGCCTACGCCGTTGCGGCCGAGCAGCACGGTGACCTTGCCTAGCGTCGCTTGAAAGCTCACGTCTCTGAGGATGTGGGAGCCGCCGTAGTACTGGTGGATGTTTTTTACTGTCAGCATTTTTTTGCGCCTTCCTTGTTCGGTTGGGAGAGGCGCCCGGTATGCGGCACGGCGCGGACAGCCCCACTGTGCCGGCCCTTCGGGCTCCCCTGCGGTGCTCGCGCTTCGCGGGGTCTCGCAGAACTCGCTTCGCTCAAACAGCTGCGAGCCCTGATCCGCGAAACGCTCCGCTCCTCGGCGGCCCAGAGGGGCCGCCCGCACCGCGCCGCATACCGGGCGCCGGGGGTGAACTGGCGCTCCGCACTTCTTTGAGGTCTTGCTCCTTCCCCTCCCGGGGGAAGGTTGGGATGGGGGCACGCGGCGCTTGCACAGGCAGCGAACGTCTCAAAGGCCGCTTGCCCCCACCCCAGCCCTCCCCCGGAAGGGGAGGGAGCAAAACCTGACACCGGACTCCGAAGAGGTGGAACAACCACGGCCCTGCCCACGGCGATGGGGGTTGAGCCCTTGGGTGGCCGTTGAGGCACCGCCGAGCAGCGCAGCGTCAGGCGGATCAGGGCTCGCCCTTGTTTGAGCGAAGCGAGTTTGGGCGAGACCCCGCCTGACGCGAGCAGCGCAGGGGAGCCGCGAAGCGGCCGGTGACGTCGGCCGCCCAAGGGCTCAACCCCCATCGCCGCAACCCGAACGACTTCAGCGCCCAAGATAAACCTCGATCACACGCTCATCAGCCTGCACTTCGTCCAACGTACCCTGCGCCAGCACAGACCCATCGCACAGCACAGTCACGATCTCGGAGATGGTGCGGATGAAGCTCATGTCGTGCTCCACCACCATCAGCGAATGCTTGCCCTTGAGCGTGAGGAACAGCTCCGCAGTGCGGGCCGTCTCCTCGTCGGTCATGCCGGCCACCGGCTCGTCGAGCAGCAGCAGCTTCGGGTCCTGCATCAACAGCATGCCAATCTCGAGCCACTGCTTCTGCCCGTGGCTCAGGTTGCCGGCCAGGCGCGACACGCTCTCGGCCAGATGAATGGTTTCCAGCACCTCGGCCAAACGGTCGCTCTGCGCGGAGTCGAGCCTGAAAAGCATCGACGCGCGCACGCCCTTGTTGGTCTTCAGCGCGAGCTCCAGGTTCTCGAACACGGTGAGGTGCTCGAACACCGTCGGCTTTTGAAACTTGCGCCCGATGCCCAGCTGCGCGATGTCCGCCTCGCGGTGGCGCAGCAGGTCGATGGTGCTGCCGAAGAACACGGTGCCCGAGTCGGGCCGGGTCTTGCCGGTGATGATGTCCATCATGGTCGTCTTGCCCGCGCCGTTCGGGCCGATGATGCAGCGCAGCTCTCCCGGTGCGATGTCCAGCGACAGGTTGTTGATGGCCTTGAAGCCGTCGAAGCTCACGCACACGTCTTCCAGGTACAGGATGCGCCCGTGCGTGACGTCCACCTCGCCCGGCGTGGCGACCCGGCCGAAGCCGGCGGCGCGGCCACCCGACTCCGTGTTGCCGCTGCCGTAGGGCATGCCATGGGCACGTGCCGAGCGCTCGGCGCCGGCTTCCATCAGGTCGGGGGTCATGCGCGTGCGCCCTTCACGTCTGCGCCCAGCGGCGCGTGCAATGTTTCAGGCTCCATGCCCTGCTCGGCGGCCAGGGCGCGCTGGGCTTCTTCGCGCCCGTCGCTCACCGCCGCGGCCGCACCCACCACCGGTGCCTTCTCCCTGGCCACCCATTTGCGCACCAAACCCACGATGCCGTTCGGCAGGAACAGCGTGACAGCAATGAACAAGGCGCCCAGAAAGTACAGCCAGTACTCGGGGTAGGCCACGGTGAGCCAGCTCTTGGCGCCGTTGACGATGAAGGCGCCGATGATCGGCCCGATCAGCGTGGCACGCCCGCCCACAGCCGCCCAGATGGCGATCTCGATGGAGTTGGCCGCGCTCATTTCGCCCGGGTTGATGATGCCCACCTGCGGCACATACAGCGCACCGGCCACGCCGCACATCACGGCGGAGATGACCCAGATGGTGAGCTTGTACGGCAGCGGGTTGTAGCCCGAGAACATCACGCGCGTTTCGGCGTCGCGAATGGCCTGCAGCACACGGCCGAACTTGCTGCCGATGAGCCACTTGGCGAACAGAAAGAAGCCCAGCAGCGTGACGCCGGTGAGTGCGAACAGCGTCATGCGCATTTCCTGCGTGGCAATCGGAATGTTCAGAATGCGCTTGAAGTCGGTGAAGCCGTTGTTGCCGCCAAAGCCCGTCTCGTTGCGAAAGAACAGCAGCATGGCCGCGAAGGTCATGGCCTGCGTGATGATCGAGAAATACACGCCCTTGATGCGCGAGCGGAAGGCGAAGAAGCCGAACACGAAGGCAATGAGGCCGGGCACCGCAACAATCATCACCAGCGTCATGACGAAGCTGCCGCTGAAGGTCCAGTGCCAGGGCAGCTCCTTCCAGTCGAGGAACACCATGAAGTCGGGCAGGTCGCTCTTGTAGTTGCCGTCGCGGCCAATCTGGCGCATGAGGTACATGCCCATCATGTAGCCGCCCAGCGCAAAGAACATGCCGTGGCCCAGCGACAGAATGCCGGTGTAGCCCCAGATCAGGTCCATGGCCAGCGCGCAGATGGCGTAGCACATGATCTTGCCGACCAGCGCCACCGCGTAGTCGCTCATGTGCAGCGGGCTGTCGGCCGGCACCCACATGTTGAGCACCGGCGCCACCGCGCACACCACGATGAGCGCGACGAAGAAGGCCGTCCAGCCCTTGCCGCTCAGCAGCGGCCCCTTGGTTGGTAGCGTGACCTTGCTCATGCCTCTGCACTCCGGCCCTTCATCGCGAAGATGCCTTGTGGGCGCTTCTGGATGAAGATGATGATGAAAACGAGCACCGCAATCTTCGCGAGCACAGCGCCCGCCCAGCCTTCGATGAACTTGTTGAGAATGCCCAGCCCCAGCGCCGCATACACGGTGCCCGCGAGCTGGCCCACGCCGCCCATCACGACCACCATGAAGCTGTCGACGATGTAGCTCTGACCCAGGTCGGGGCCCACATTGCCGATCTGGCTCAGCGCGCAACCCGCCAGGCCGGCAATGCCGGAGCCGAGCGCGAAGGCGTAGGTGTCGATGCGCGCCGTGTTCACGCCCATGCAGGAGGCAATGGGGCGGTTCTGCGTGACGCCGCGCACGAACAAGCCAAGGCGCGTGCGGCCGATGAGCCAGCCCATGGCCAGCAACACCAGCACCGCGAACACGATGATGCCGATGCGGTTCCACGGCAGCGTGACGTTGCTCAGCATGGTGAAGCCGCCGCTCATCCAGCCGGGGTTTTCCACGCCGACGTTCTGCGCGCCGAACAGCGTGCGCACCAGCTGCTGCAGCATCAGGCTGATGCCCCAGGTGGCAAGCAGCGTCTCCAGCGGACGGCCGTAAAGAAAGCGGATGACGCCGCGCTCCAGAATGGCGCCGACCAATGCCGACGCCAGAAACGACACGGGAATGGCGGCAACCAGGTACCACCCGAACATCGACTCGGGCAGGTACTTCTGAAAGATGCCCTGCATCACGTAGGTGGCGTAGGCACCGATCATCATCAGCTCGCCGTGCGCCATGTTGATGACGCCCATCAGCCCGTAGGTGATGGCCAGGCCCAGCGCGGCCAGCAGCAGCACCGAGCCCAGGCTGATGCCGCTGAACACGGCGTTGATGCGGTCGCCCCACACCAGCGAACTGTCGATGCTGGCTACGGACGCCACGATGGCGGCCTTGACGTCGGCCTCGGTCTCGTCGGCCAGGCGCTGGTTGAGCAGCAGCTTGGTGTCGGGGTTGCGGTTGTTGCCCAGCTCCTTGGCGGCGGTGAGGCGCTTGGCCTTGTCGGCGCTGTTGAGCATGCCGGCGGCGCGCACCAGTTCGAGCTGTGCCTTGATCTTCGGGTTGGTCTCGGCGGCCAGCGCCTTCTCGACCATGGGAATGCGCGATTCGTCGGGGTCCTTGAACAGCGCCCGCGCGGCTTCGGCGCGCACCGCGTCGTCCTTGCTCGTGAGCTTGAGCGCGGCCTGCGCGGCATCGAGTGCGCCACGCATCAGGTTGTTGTTGACCACGTCTTCCGCGGTGTCGGGCACTTTGACCTGGGCACCGGTCACGGGGTCGAAGCCCTTGTCGTCCTTCATCACGAAGACCTTGTCTTCGGTGTACTTGACCGCGTCGTCGGACATGGCCTGGATGAAGGCGGCGGTCTTGTCATCGGCCGTGAGCACGGCCTTGTTGAGCGCGGCGATGCGGGCTTCGGACTCGCCGGAGGCGATGGCCCGGGCTTCGTCGGCGGTCAGCGCGTGGGCGGCCGATGCCATGAGCAGCATGGCGGCGAAGGCGCAGTGAAGGGATCGTCGAAGCATGGTGAGTTTGGTGTTGCCCCCTCTCCCCTGGGGGAGAGGGTTGGGGTGAGGGCCGGCGGCCGTCCAACAAGCGCGGCAAGCCGGATCGACCGCCGTTGCCCCCTCACCCCTGCCCTCTCCCCAGGGGGAGAGGGGGCAAGAAAGAGAGGGAGGGAGAAACACACTTACATCGATTTGCCAGCCGGGTAATCCGGCTTCTTGTCGTTGCCTTCGATGTACGGGCTCCACGGCTTGGCCTTCACCGGGCCGGGCGTCTTCCACACCACGTTGAACTGACCGTCGGCCTTGATCTCGCCGATGAACACGCTCTTGTGCAGGTGGTGGTTCTTCTCGTCCATCTTCGACACGATGCCCGAGGGGGCCGTGAAGGTCTGGCCGGCCATGGCGGCAATCACTTTGTCGGTGTCGGTCGACTTGGCCTTCTCCACGGCCTGCTTCCACATGTGGATGCCGATCCAGGTGGCTTCCATCGGGTCGTTGGTGAGCGGCTTGTCCATGTGGCCCGGAATCTTCTTGGCCTTGGCGTAGTCGCTCCACTCCTTGATGAACGCCGTGTTGGTCGGGTTCTTCAGGCTCATGAAGTAATTCCATGCGGCCAGGTGGCCGACCAGCGGTTTGGTGTCGACACCGCGCAGCTCTTCCTCACCCACCGAGAACGCGACCACGGGCACGTCCTTGGCCTTCAGGCCGGCGTTGCCCAGCTCCTTGTAGAAAGGCACGTTGGAGTCGCCGTTGATGGTCGACACCACGGCGGTCTTGCCGCCGGCCGAGAACTTCTTGATGTCGGCAACGATGGTCTGGTAGTCGCTGTGGCCGAAGGGGGTGTACTTCTCGTCGATGTCGGTGTCCTTCACGCCCTTGCTCTTCAGGTAGGCGCGCAGGATCTTGTTGGTGGTGCGCGGGTACACGTAGTCGGTGCCCAGCAGCACCCAGCGCTTGGCGCCGCCGCCTTCCTTGCTCATGAGGTAGTCGACGGCCGGAATGGCTTGCTGGTTGGGTGCGGCGCCCGTGTAGAACACGTTCTTGGAGAGCTCTTCGCCTTCGTACTGCACCGGGTAGAACAGCAGGCCGTTCATTTCCTCGACCACCGGCAGCACCGACTTGCGCGACACCGAGGTCCAGCAGCCGAAGATCACCGCGACCTTGTCCTGCCCGAGCAGCTGCTTGGTCTTTTCGGCGAACAGCGGCCAGTTGGAGGCCGGATCGACGATCACGGGCTCGAGCTGCTTGCCCAGCACGCCGCCCTTTTTGTTGATGTCGTCGATGGCCATGAGCACCGTGTCTTTCAACACGGTTTCAGAGATGGCCATGGTGCCCGACAGCGAGTGCAGCACGCCGACCTTGATGGTGTCTGCGGCAAATGCGGGCGCAGCAGAAATGCTGGCCAGCGCGACGGCGGCGGTCAGCGCCTTGAGTGTGAAACGACGTTGCATGTGGACTCCTGCTCCGGGGTGGATTGAACGCGGTCGCCAGCGTTTGGCTGGCGTGAGGAGGAGTCTGCGGAATGCACCAGGAAGGTGAAATACGCCGGGTGGCGTACACGGAAGGTATTCAGCGGAACTTCAGGGCGTGCCCGCGCGCTGGCACATGTCTTCGAGGAAGCCCGGCTCCAGTTCGTCGTTGTTGGCCCTGGCGCCCTTCGCCCAGACGCAGGCTGGCGCGAAGTCTTGCTTCAGGTAGTGCACGAACGCCATCTGGGAGCGGGCATTGCGCGCGGTTAACGACACCTTGAGCGCCGTGTCCAGCTGCGCCAGGCTGGCATCGAGCCGTTTCTGCATCCACAGGAAGCGGCCGTAGTCGACATGCGCTTCGGCGGCAACACCCGGCTTGGACGCGGCGAGGCGAAAAAACTGCTCCACCTCTTCCGGCGTGCCACCGCGCGTGGCGGTGACCAGCGCGAAGCCGTGGTACGCGTTGCCGTTCTCGGGGTCGAGCAGCCAGGCCTGGTTGAAGCGCGACATGGCCGTGATCAGGTCATTGTTCGCCCAATAACGCCAACCCGCCCGCACGGCATGCCTGGACGCGTCAGCGCGGGAGAGCCCCTGCTGTTCGATGGCGGCCACGAAAGCGTCGTCCGCGCTCTTCAACGCCGCGGCCTTCTCGTGGTTGCCGTACATCGGCTGTTGGTTGGTCGGCAGCGCGTCGGCGCAGGCCGCGCCCGCGGTGATCAGCAGCGCGGCTGCCAGGGTTGCAAGACGTTGCATTCGAATTCCCTCCTGATGGTTCTTTTGAAAGAACGCAGGCTAGGGAGGGCTGCGAAGGCAGCGACCAGCGAATCAGGAAAGGATCGTTGTTCGATACCCGAAGAACACTGCAGCGCGACGTCAGGTTGGAGCGGGATACTTTTTCGCGTTCAGAACCATCTTGCTCTTCGCCGCCTCGACCACGTCGATGCCGAGCTTGTCGGCCAGCTGCAGCAGGTAGAGAAAGACGTCGGCGATCTCGGTGCCGATTTCGGCGCGCTTGTCGGGCGGCAGCGAACGGCTCTGTGCTTCGGTGAGCCACTGAAAGTGTTCGAGCAGCTCGGCGGCTTCGACCGAAAGCGCGGAGGCGAGGTTCTTGGGGGAGTGGAACTGCTCCCAGTCGCGGGCCTGGGCGAAGTCGCGCAGGGCTTGGGTGAGCGAAGTCAGATCGTTGGTCATGGGGAGGTCCTGTGCGGGCAGATTGAAAAGCCCATTTTGGGCATTAGAATGCCCAAAATGGGTAAGTCAGAACCGCCAATGCCGAAGCTGAAGCCGGAAAAATCCGCCGGCCTGGCGGACGCCCTGTTCACGACCACACAGCAGCGCGTGCTCGGCTATCTCTTCGGCCAGCCGGATCGAAGCTTCTTCTCCAGCGAATTGATCAAGCTTACCGGCGCGGGATCGGGCGCGGTGCAACGCGAGCTCCAGCAGCTGACCGACAGCGGGCTGCTCACGACGTCGCGCCTGGGCAACCAGAAGCACTACCAGGCCAACCCGCAAGCCCCCATCTACGAAGAGCTCTGCGGCATCGTGCGCAAGACCTTCGGCCTTGCAGGCCCGCTGCATGAAGCGCTGCAACCCCTGGCCGACAAGATCGAGGCGGCTTTCGTGTTCGGCTCGGTCGCCAAGAAGAGCGACACGGCGTCCAGCGACATCGACCTGTTGCTGGTCAGTGACGAACTTGCGTATTCGGACCTCTTTCTTGCGCTTGACGCGGTGTCGGCACGCCTGGGCCGTACAGTGAACCCGACCCTGCTCACACGGAAGGAACTGATGCGAAAGCTCAAGGACGGCGAATCGTTCGCCACCCGCGTCATGGCGCAGCCCAAGCTCTGGGTGATCGGCAACGCGGATGCCCTCCCCGCTTGACAACCTGTGCGGCCCCTCCAGGCCGCTGACAGCAGAAGCACCCGACGCCCGCGAGTTCGCGGGCTTGCTGCGCTCCGGCCTGGCCCGGCTGGCGGACGCACAAGTCACCCAGCTTTCTTTGGAGAGCCGCTTCGATCTGGCCTACAACGCAGCGCACGCCATGTGCCTTGCGGCGTTGCGGTGGCATGGCTACCGCTCGAGCAACCGCTTCATCGTCTTTCAGGTGCTGCCCCACACGTTGTCGCTGGGACCGGAGGTGTGGCGGGTGCTGGCCAAAGGCCATGAGATCCGAAACCTGGGCGAGTACGAAGGCGACATGAACGTGGACGAACGCATCGTGCGGGACTTGATCGCCGCCTGCCAGCGCGTGGCCGCGAAACTGTCTGCACTGGCCGCGCCTGCTGCGCCCGCCAGCGACTGAGCCTCAGTCCTTCGCCACCACCTTGAACTGCGCGGACGCAAACGCCCACGCCATGCGCGTGGCATCAGGCCCCGTGGGGTCGCTGAACATCAGGGCGGACGCACCGCCGCTCCACGAATGGCCGAGCCCCGCAATCTCGCACAGCGTGACCACGGTGCGGCCCTTGCGCTTGAAGTCGGTCACCTGCATCGCGCGGCGCTTGCCGCGCTGCATGGCGCGCGGCATGCCGGGCCGGGCGCCCAATGCAGTGGCCCACACAGCCGCGCTGCTGCCGGCATTGCTTGGCGCCACCACCGCATCGGCATCGCCGTGCAGCACCAGCATCGGCGGCAAGGTGGCGAAGACGGCCGCGGCGCCCATCGCCTTGCCGACCGCCGTGGTGGGCATGGGCGGCACGTTCTTGCCGCGCATCGCACCCAGCGCCGTGGCCGACGACTTGGCCGCGCCGGGCGCCACGCCCGAGTGCATGACGACGGCACGAAAACGATGGGGGTAGCGCGTGGCCAGCAGCGCCGCCATGCTGGCACCGGCCGACAGCCCAGCCACCGCCACGCGGTCGCGGTCCACGGGGTACAGCATGCAGGCCTGGTCGACCGCGGCCATCAGCGTCGCGGCCTCGGCGTCGGCCTTGCCGGAGCGGCGCTCGTACCAGTTCCAGCAGCCTTGCGGGTGGGCGAGCCGGTCTTGCTCGGGGTAGAGCACCAGAAACCGCTGGCGCACGGCCAACGCGTTCATGCGCGTGCTGGCCGCAAAGTCGCGCCCGGTCTGGCCGCACCCGTGCAGCATGACCATGAGCGGCAGCTTCTCGCCGGGCGAGAGCTGCAGTTCGGCGGGGCGAAACAGGTGGTAGCCCCGGGCGCCGCCCGCCCCCACGGCCATGCCGCTGAGCCAGTCGCCCTTGCCGGGCGGCGGCTTCAGCCGCTTGGCGGCTGCGCGCTGCACCTGCCCCGCAATGCGCTTGCTGTTGCTCAGCGTGACCTTGGTCAGCGCACGCAGGTTGCGCTGGTACGCGCGGGCGAAGACGGAAGCGGTGGAACGACGGGCCATGGCGGGCAGTGTGAAGGCAAAGCGCCAGCCAGCCAAACGGCGGTCGCGCCGCCCTTCGGGATCTCAGTAGATTTCAGGAACGACCATGTTGGCCGGCACCGGCTGGCGCAGGTAGTCGGCATGGCGCTCGCGCTCCGGCAGCTCGACCGTCGGGTGCGGCACCTCGTTGTAGGGCAACTGACCCAGCAAGTGGCTGATGCAGTTCAGGCGCGCCTTCTTCTTGTCGACGGCCTGCACCACCCACCATGGCGCTTCGGCGATGTGGGTGCGCTCCAGCATGATTTCTTTCGCCTTGGTGTACTCCTCCCAGCGGCGGCGGCTTTCCAGGTCCATGGGGCTGAGCTTCCACTGCTTCAGCGGGTCGTGGATGCGGCCGAGAAAGCGCATGTGCTGCTCGTCGTCAGTGATGGAGAACCAGTACTTGATGAGCTTGATGCCCGAGCGCACGAGCATCTTCTCGAACTCGGGCACGGTGCGAAAGAACTCCTCGTACTCGTCGTCGGAGCAAAAACCCATGACGCGCTCGACGCCGGCGCGGTTGTACCAACTGCGGTCGAACAGCACCATTTCGCCGGCCGCCGGCAGGTGCGCTGCGTAGCGCTGAAAGTACCACTGCGTGCGTTCGCGGTCGTTGGGCGCCGGCAGCGCGGCCACGCGGGCCACGCGCGGGTTCAGGCGCTGGGTGATGCGCTTGATGACACCGCCCTTGCCCGCCGCGTCGCGGCCTTCGAAAAGAATGACCACCTTCTGCTTGCTGTGCTGCACCCAGTCCTGCAGCTTCACCAGCTCGCCCTGCAGGCGGAACAGTTCCTTGAAGTAGGCCTGGCGCGCCGCCTTTTCGCCCGCCAGGGTGGCCGCTGTGGTCGAGGGGTCGAGCCCCTCGATGTTGCGGTCCTCGATTTCCAGCTCGAGCTCTTCGTCGTAGCTGTCGATCAGGTCGCGGGCGATGCGTTGCATCAGTTCTTCGTGGTCCGGGAGGGCGCTGTTCAGCATGATGGAAGGCTCGAGAGTGAAGGCGAAGAAAAAAGCATGCTGCCCCGCCCATGTGACCGCGGCGTGACGGACAAACGCTCTTTTACAAGCGCCGACACAAAGTTGTCATATGGCCGGAACACCATCCGCGGCATACCAACAGCTTAAAAAACCGCCGCCATGAACACCCTCGCCGCCCCCCAAGCCGAGATGCCGAAAGCGCCCGGCGCCGCGCACCGGCCCAAACTAGATGCCAAGCCCGGCCCGGTCACGCTGATCACTTTCGTGGGCCTGCTGGCCGCAGGGCTGCTGTTCACCGCATGGAGCCTGGTGGGCGACGTGAGCGCGTCGGGCGCGCCGGTGACCACCTGGGTGCCCTACATCCTGCTGGGCGTGGCGCTGCTGATTGCGCTGGGGTTCGAGTTTGTCAACGGCTTCCATGACACGGCCAATGCGGTGGCCACTGTCATCTATACCCACTCGCTGCCGCCCAACTTCGCGGTGGTGTGGTCGGGCTTCTTCAACTTTCTGGGCGTGCTGGTGTCCAGCGGCGCGGTGGCCTTCGGCATCATCGCGCTGCTGCCGGTGGAGCTGATTCTGCAGGTGGGTTCAGGGGCGGGCTTTGCCATGGTGTTTGCGCTGCTGATCGCGGCCATCATCTGGAATCTGGGCACGTGGTGGCTGGGGCTGCCGGCGTCGTCGTCGCACACGCTGATCGGCTCGATCATCGGCGTGGGCGTGGCCAATGCGCTGATGCATGGCCGTGACGGCACCAGCGGTGTCGACTGGGCACAGGCTACCAAGGTGGGCTATTCGCTGCTGCTCTCGCCCATGGTCGGTTTCGGCTGTGCCGCGCTGCTGCTGCTGGTGCTGCGCGCCTTCGTGAAGAACCGCGCGCTGTATGAAGAACCCAAGGGCAGCGAGCCGCCGCCGTGGTGGATTCGCGGTCTGCTCATCCTGACGTGCACCGGCGTGTCTTTTGCGCATGGCTCCAATGACGGCCAGAAGGGCATGGGGCTGATCATGCTGATTCTGGTGGGCACGGTGCCGATGGCCTACGCGCTGAACCGCGCGATGCCGGCCGACGAAACCATCAAGTTCGTGGCCGTTGCAGAGATGGCGCAGAGCGCGCTGAACCGCAGCGTGCCGACCTCGCTGCCGGCGCAGCAAGCCGCACAACCGGCCGCACAGCCCGCAGCGCAAGCCGCTGCCCAATCGACTGCCGTGCGCGACACGCTTTCCACTTATGTGCGCACCCGCGAGTTCAGCCCCGCCGTGGTGCCCGCGCTGGCCGCCACCGCCGGCAGCATCGGCGAGCAGGTACGCAAGCACGGCTCGCTGGCCGCGGTACCGGCCGAGGCCGTGGCCAACGTGCGCAACGACATGTACCTGGCCTCCGAAGCCATTCGCCACCTCGACAAGAGCGGCGCTGCCAAGTTCGACGCCGAGACCAAGATGCGCGTGAACGCCTTCCGCGAGGAACTGGACAGCGCCACCCGTTTCATTCCGCTGTGGGTGAAGGTGGCGGTGGCCATTGCGCTGGGCCTGGGCACGATGATCGGCTGGAAGCGCATCGTGGTGACCGTGGGCGAGAAGATCGGCAAGACGCACCTGAGCTATGCGCAGGGTGCCTCGGCCGAGCTGGTGGCCATGGTCACCATTGGCGCGGCCGACATGTACGGCCTGCCGGTGTCGACCACGCACGTGCTGTCTTCCGGCGTGGCAGGCACCATGACGGCCAGCGGCTCGGGGCTGCAGATGTCCACGCTGCGCAACCTGGCGCTGGCCTGGGTGCTGACGCTGCCGGTGGCGATGCTGCTGTCGGGCTCGCTCTATTGGCTGTTCACCCGCTTCTTCTGAATCACGCACTTTGTCTTCGGCATTCCATGATCTCGCCGCCCAGTCCTATGGCGGCGACGAAGCCGGGCTGATTTCCGGCTACCTCTTCGACGCCACGGCGCCCGAGCCCGCTCGGGCCATCGACTCGGCGCAGGCGGCCGTCTGGCTGGCCGAGCAGCGCGACGCCGAATGCACCGAAGACAGTCCAGCCTACGTGTGGCTGCACTTCAACCTGAGCCACGCGCATGCGGAGCGCTGGCTGCAGCGGCACGCAAACCTGTCGGACACCTTCTACGAGACGCTGCACGAAGGCCTGCCCTCCACGCGCATCGAGCGCGCGGACGACTCGCTGATTGCGGTCATCAACGATGTGCACTTCGAGTTCAGCTTCGAGCCCTCGGACATCTCCACGCTGTGGATCAGCGTGGGCCCGCGCCTGGTGGTCACGGCGCGCACCAAGCCGCTGCGCTCGGTCGACGCGCTGCGCACGGCCGTGAAGGCAGGCGACGCGCCGCGCTCCAGCACCGAGCTGCTCGAGCACCTGCTGCGCGCGCAGGCCGACGTGCTGGTGAAGATCGTGCGCGGCGTGACGTCGCGCATCGACCGCATCGAGGACGAGCTGCTCGCCGGGCGGCTGGACCACAAGCGCGCGCGCCTGGGCGTGCTGCGCCGGCTGCTGGTGCGGCTGCAGCGGCTGCTGGCGCCCGAGCCCGCGGCGCTGTTCCGCCTGCTGCAAGGCCCGCCGACCTGGATGGCCGAGGCCGACGCGCAGGAATTGCGCGGCTCGACCGAAGAGTTTTCCGTGGTGCTGCGCGACATGCAGGCGCTGCAGGAGCGCATCAAGCTGCTGCAGGAAGAAATTGCCGCCAACGTGAACGAGGACAACAACCGCAGCCTGTTCGTGCTGACGGTGGTCACGGTGCTGGCGCTGCCGATCAACATCATGGCCGGCCTGTTCGGCATGAACGTGGGCGGCATTCCGCTGGCCGACCACAAGCATGGGTTCTGGATCGTGGTGGCCATCGTTGCCACTTTCACCGCGTGGCGGCCTGGGCGGCTTTTCGAAAGAAGCGCTGAGCCGCATGCAGCCGTGCAGTAATGCTATTTATTTAGTAGCGCATTGCACAGCATCCATGCGCCCGCACCGATGTTCCAGACCCCATAGAATGCAGGGGTGTCCACCATTCTCAATGCCGATCTTCACTGCCACTCCGTGGTCTCCGACGGCACGCTGACGCCCGAAGCACTGGCCGCGCGCGCGGCCGCCAACGGGGTCGAGTTGTGGGCCCTCACCGACCACGATGAAATCGGCGGCCAGCACCGCGCCGCGGAGGCGGCCCGTGCCAACGGCATGCGCTACCTCACCGGTACCGAAATTTCGGTGACCTTCGCGAACGAAACGGTGCACATCGTCGGCCTGGGTTTCGACCCCGACGACGCCGCCATCTCCAAGGGCCTCTACGACACACGCGGTGGCCGCGGCAAGCGCGCACAGGAAATGTCCGAGGGGCTGGCCAAGGTCGGCATCGTCGGTGCCTACGAAGGCGCGTTGCGCTTCGTGGGCAACCCCGAGCTCATTTCGCGCACGCACTTCGCGCGCTTTCTGGTCGAACAGGGCCACTGCCGCGACACGCCCGAGGTGTTTCGCAAGTTCCTCACCGAAGGCAAGCCCGGCTACGTGCCGCACCGCTGGGCCACGCTGAAGGATGCCGTCAGCTGGATCACCGGTGCCAAGGGCATGGCCGTCATTGCGCACCCTGGGCGCTACAAGTTCACCGCCAACGAGGAGTACGCGCTATTCCTCGAATTCAAGGCGCACGGCGGCCAGGCGATCGAAGTGGTCACGGGCAGCCACACGCCGGCCGAATATGTCGAGTACGCCGACAAGGCACTCGAATTCGATTTCGCCGCCTCGCGCGGCAGCGATTTCCACAGCCCCGACGAAAGCCACTGCGACCTGGGCAAGCTGCCGCCGCTGCCCAGCACGCTCACTCCCGTGTGGGAACTGCTCGGCGACCGAATCCAGCAGTGAGCCAGAGTGCGCGGCCCGTGAGCGACAGCGCAGCGACCGCTGCGTTTGGCCATGACAGCGCAGCGACTGCTGCGTTCGGCCATGACAGCGCGGCGACTGCAGCCCTTGCCAGCGCACGCGCAGCCCAGCAGCAAAGCCGCAGCCAGGAATCCGAACGCATCCTCGCGGGCATCGGCCTGGTGGTGCTGGCGGTGGGGTGCTTCGCCACGCTGGACACCGCCACCAAATACTCCACTCTGGCAGTGCCCATCCTCATGGGCGTGTGGGTCCGCTACGCGTTTCAGGCGGTGGCCACCACGCTGGTGCTGCTGCCGCTGCACGGCACCGCGCTGCTGCGCACCCGGCACCCGCGCTACCAATTGCTGCGCGGGGCGCTGCTGCTGGCCTCCAGCCTGTTCGCGTTTCTGAGCCTGCGCTACATGCCGCTGGCGGAGTTCACGTCGATCGTGCTGATTGCGCCGCTCGTCATCACGCTGCTGGCGGCCACCACGCTGAAGGAGCATGTGTCTCCGTTGCGCTGGTCGCTGGTGGCGGGTGGCTTTCTGGGCACGCTGGTCATCCTGCGCCCGGGCGGCAGCGCGTTCAGCTGGGCCATTCTTCTGCCGCTGGGGCTGGTGCTGACCAACGCCTGGTTCCAGGTGCTCACCAGCAAGCTCGCGCAAACCGAGAACCCGCTGACCATGCACTTCTATACCGGCTGGGTGGGCACGCTGATTGCCTCGGTGGCCGTGCCCTTCGCATGGACCGCCCTGCCCTCGTGGGAATGGTGGGCGCTGTTGTGCCTCATGGGGTTGATGGGCACGGTGGGACACTTCATGCTGATCCTGGCTTACCAGCGCGCGCCGGCGTCCACGCTCACCCCTTATCTTTATGCGCAGATCGCCTTCGCCATGCTCGGCGGCTGGCTGATCTTTTCTCATGTGCCCGACCGCTTCTCGCTCATCGGCATGGCGATGATCGCGGTCTGCGGCGCGGCCGGTGCGTGGCTCACGGTGCGAGAGCGCCGCGTGCCCATTGAACCCGCCGAATCCTGAACAGGAGACTCTTTCATGGCCCAGTACTTCGAAGTCCACCCCGAGAACCCGCAGCAGCGCCTGCTCAAGCAGGCCGCGGCGCTGCTGCAGCGCGGAGAGATCGTGGCCGTGCCCACCGACTCCAGCTACGCCCTGGCCTGCCACCTCGACGACAAGGACGCGGTCGACCAACTGCGCCGCATCCGCCAGGTCGACGACAAGCACCACCTCACGCTGCTGTGCCGCGACCTGAGCGAGCTGGCCAACTACGCGCGCGTCGACAACAAGCAGTACCGCCTGCTGAAGGCGGCCACGCCCGGGCCGTACACCTTTTTGCTCGAAGCCACCAAGGAAGTGCCGCGCCGCGTGAGCCATCCGCAGCGCAAGACCATCGGCCTGCGCGTGCCCGACCACAAGGTGCTGCTGGAGTTGCTGGCACTGCACGGCGCACCGCTGCTGGCCACCACGCTCATTCCGCCTGGCGAGACCGAGGCGCTGAACGACGCGCAAACCATTCGCGAGCGCTTCGAGAAGCAGATCGGTGCCGTCATCGACGCCGGCGCCTGCCCGTCGCAGCCGACCACGGTGGTCGACCTCACGCCCATGGGCACTGGCGACGACCCTGTGGTGGTGCGCCAGGGACGCGGTGCACTGGCCGTGCTGGGCCTGTGAAATCAGACCGATTCGCACGCCCCGTCTGACACAATCGCCCCGTGGATATTTCCAATCTGATACAGACCGTACTGATCTACGCACTGCCGGTAATCTTCGCGATCACCGTGCACGAGGCGGCTCATGGCTATGTGGCGCGCTATTTTGGCGACAACACGGCCGAGGTCATGGGACGCGTCACCCTCAACCCGATGAAGCACATCGACCCCATCGGGACCATCCTGATGCCGCTGATGCTGTATTTCGCCACCTCGGGTGCTTTTTTGTTCGGTTACGCCAAGCCGGTGCCGGTGAACTTCGGGCGGCTGCGCCATCCGAAGCGCGACATGATCTGGGTCGCACTGGCAGGGCCGGTGTCCAACTTCATTCAGGCCATCGTGTGGGCGCTGGTGCTGGTGGCGCTGGTGGCCGCGGGCCTGGACACTGAAAACTTTTTCATCCAGATGGCGCGCGGCGGCATTTTGGTCAACCTGGTGATGTGGGCCTTCAACCTGTTCCCGCTGCCCCCGCTCGACGGTGGCCGCGTGCTGGCGGGCCTGCTGCCCAACGGCCCGGCGCAGCAGTTTCTGGCGCGCATCGAGCCCTACGGCTTCTTCATCGTGATGGGCCTGGTCATTGCCGGTGTCGTCAGCAACTACTGGCTGCGCCCGCTCATGGACGCGGGCTACTACGTCATCAACCTGATCATCACGCCGCTCAAGGCATTGCTGCTCTAAGTTCTCGGTTCTTCGTCACATGGCTTCGTCTTCCCAAGCTCCCCTGCGCGTCCTGACCGGCATCACCCCGTCGGGCACGCCGCACCTCGGCAACTACGTCGGCTCGATCCGCCACTCGGTGCGGCAAAGCGTCGCGCCCGGTGTGCAGAGCTTCTTCTTCCTGGCCGACTACCACGCGCTCATCAAGGTGCAGGAGCCGGCACTCATCCAGCGCTCCACGCTGGAGATTGCAGCCAGCTGGCTGGCCTGCGGGCTCGACCCCGAGCGCGTGGTGTTCTACCGCCAGTCCGACGTGCCCGAGATCCCCGAGCTGACCTGGTTTCTCACCTGCGTGACCGGCAAGGGCGTGCTCAACCGCGCGCATGCCTACAAGGCGCAACTCGACAAGAACGTGGCCAAGGGCGAAGACCCCGACGCCGACGTGACTGCCGGCCTTTTCATGTACCCCGTGCTCATGGGCGCCGACATCCTGATGTTCAATGCGCACAAGGTGCCCGTGGGGCGCGACCAGGTGCAGCACATCGAGATGGCGCGCGACATGGCGCAGCGCTTCAACCACCAGTATGGCGAGCACTTCACGCTGCCCGATGCCGAGATCGACGAGGCCGTGGCCACGCTCCCGGGCCTGGACGGCCGCAAGATGAGCAAGAGCTACGGCAACACGATTCCGCTGTTCGCGCCGCGCGCGCAGCTGCAAAAGCAGATTGCCAGCATCGTGACCGACTCGCGCGCGCCCGGCGAGCCCAAGGACACCGAGGGCTCTGCCCTGTTCCAGATCTACCAGGCCTTTGCCAGCGCCGACGAAACCGAAGCGCTGCGCAAGGCGTACGCCGACGGCATCAGCTGGGCCGACGCCAAGCACACGCTGTTCGAGCGCATCGACCAAGAAGTGGCACCGCTGCGCGCGCGCTACGACGCGCTGATGAACGACCCGGCCGAGATCGAGCGCATTCTGCTCATCGGCGCGGAGAAGGCGCGTGCGCTGTCGAAGCCCTTCATGACCCGCCTGCGCCACGCCGTGGGCCTGCGCAACCTGGCGACCGGCAAGGACAAGGCTGGCGCCAAGGCGGCCAAGGTCGCAAAGCCCAGCTTCAAGCAGTACCGCGAGAAGGCCGATGGCCTGTTCTATTTCAAGCTGCTGGACGCGCGCGGAGAACCTTTGCTGCAAAGCCGGGGTTTCACATCCCCGCAGGAAGCGGGCCGTACCATCGCGGTCTTGCAGGCGCAGCGCGGCGAGGCGCTGGCCTTGCTGGCCGCCCAGCTCGAACCCATCGACACAGAAGGAACACGCGCTGTCACCGAAGCGCTGGAGGCACTGGCAGAGGCAACGCCCACAACCCTGGGGAGTTGATCTGGTTAAGCCATCGGCTTATCCGCTGGTGAGCAATAAGAGAGAGAAGACGGTGCGATCACAAAGGAAGAAAACATGAGCATTTATGTCATCGACGACCACCCCCTGATGCGCGACGCGATCGTCATGGTCCTGCGGCGCCTGCGCCCGGCCGAGAACATCGTCGAACTGGAGCGCCTGGACAAGCTTGCGAGCTCGGTGCAGCAGCGTGGCGCGCCCACCCTCTTCTGCCTGGACCTGAAGCTGCCGGACACCAATGGCGTGTCGGGCGTGATTGCGGTCAAGCAGGTCTACCCGAACGTGCCGATCGCCGTGTACTCGGCGGCACCGGCTGCCGACATGGAAGACGCCTGCATCGAGGCAGGTGCCGACACCTACATCGAAAAGTCGGCCAGCTCCAACGAGTTGGCGGCTGCCCTGCGCGGCCTGCTGATGGCGGGTTCGGAAGAAGAAGACACCGACATGCCGGCCGCCAACAGCGGCAAGCTGTCCAAGCGCCAGACGCAGCTTATTGCCATGCTCGACAAGGGCATGAGCAACCGCGACATCGCCACCGATCTGGAGATCAGCGAACACACGGTGAAGGTGCACCTGTGGCGCCTGTTCCGCCGCCTGGGTGTGAAGAGCCGCACGCAGGCGCTGCACTACGCGCGCACCAACGGAATGCTGTCCGGCTGAACCTGGCTGAACCTGGCTAACCCCCAGGCTTCGCGCACTTCGTGTCGCTGCTCCTTCCCCCTTGCAGGGGGCAACACCTGAGGCCCGGCGAAGCCGGTTCCTCGGTGTTTCTGGAATTGAAAACCGCGCTTGGCGCGGTTTTTCTATTTGGGGTTTGTTTGGAGGCGCTTTGAGTTATCCGCCGGAGGCCGTCACCCGCGCCTGCGCCACCGCCTCGTCGGCGTCATGCAGCGCCACGCGAAACACGCTGCCGCTGCCCACGCGCGAGCGCACGCTGACCGGGTGCCCCAGCACATGCGACAGCCGCGCCACGATCGCCAGGCCCAGGCCAAAGCCGTCGGAGGTGCCCGCATGGTCGGCCACCTTGTAGAACTCCAGGAACACGTCGCGCAGGTGCTCGGGCGCAATGCCGATGCCGGTGTCCCACACCTCCACGCGCAGGCCGTCGCGCGTCTGGCGCGCCGCCAGCAGCACGCCGCCCTCGGTCGTGTACTTGATGGCATTGGCCAGCAGGTTGCCGATCATGCGGCGCACGCGGATCGGGTCGGTCAGAAACGAGCCCTCGCACACATGCACCCGAAAGTCGAGCCCGCGGCTATCGGCCACCGGGCGGTACTGCAGCTCCAGGTCGTGCAGCAGCTCGGGCACGTCGACCCGCTCCACGTGCAGGCGCACCTGGCCCGAGTCGATGCGCGCCAGGTCGAACATGGAGTCGAACAGCGCGTTCACCGCATGCGTGGCGCGCACGATCTTCGGCGCCAGCTCCAGCACCAGTTCGGGCTCGTTGCGCAGCCAGTCGGCGTACAGCGACAGGGCCAGCACCGGCTGGCGCATGTCGTGCGCGGCGCTGGCCAGAAAGCGGTTCTTCATGGCCACGGCCGACACCGCCGCCTGGCGCTGCTGCGTCAGCGACTTGATCAATATGTGGTTGTGGAACAGCAGCTCCAGGCTGTTGCGCGCCGTCTCGTGAATGTGGCGCCCGGCACGCAGCAGCAGGAACCAGTGCAGCACCGGCAGCAGCGGCATCAGGTAGCCGTACTGGAACTGCGGATGCTGCATCGTCAGGCTGATCAGGCGCAGCACCACCGCGCCCAGCATGGTGATGAACAGCGTATTCACATAGCGCTTGAGCAGCGGCGGGTGCAGCGCCAGTCCGTTGAGCGGAAAGGTGCCCACACCGGCCACGATGAGCCAGCTCATGAACTGGTTCACCTGCGGCGAGCGCTCGAAGAAAAGCAGCACCGAGAAGCCCCACACCACCGCGCTGGCGCTCCACACAAAGCCGTAGCGCTCGGTGAACTGCTGCTGCGCCGCGGCGCTGCGCCCGGCGTAACGCACCGCGTACACGCGCGCGCCCCAGGCACGGCAACTGGTAGCGATGATGCCGGCCACGAACCAGGTGAACAGCTCCCAGCGGGGCACGTAGCCCCAGTTCAGGCCCACCATGGCCGGCATCAGCGCGGCCGACACCAGGTAGGAGCCCTTGGCCGAGCGCATGAGGCTGCGGATGAGTTCGCCACGCACCCACGATTCGGCCTCGTCGGCCGAAGCCGGGGCGGGTGTCATGCTGGCGATCGACGCATTGGCCATAGGGCGCACGAGCCTTGTTGAGCAGGCGAAAAAGGAAGCCCCCAAGGCTCTTGGCAGGGCGCGAAAGCGGCGATCTTACCGGGGTGTGTGCCATTGTTTCTCTGGGTAACAAACGAAAATCGCTGGCGATAATCGTGAGCCAACTCGCAAGAAGGCTCCCATGCTGTCCCATGTCTACATTGGTGTGAACGACTTCGAACGCGCCTTTGCCTTCTATTCGCACCTGCTGGACACGCTGGGCCTGACGCTGCGGTTTCGCGACGACAGCAAGCCATGGGCCGGCTGGCAGAGCCACGACGCGCCCCGCCCGTTGTTTCTGGTGGGTACGCCGCACGACGGCAACGCCGCATCGCCGGGCAACGGCCACATGGTGGCGCTGCTGGCGGCCGACCGCGCCACCGTGGACCGGGCCTATGCCCGGGCGCTTGCGCAGGGCGGCACCTGCGAAGGCCCGCCGGGGCTCAGGCCCCACTACCACCCGGACTACTATGGCGCCTACGTGCTGGACCCGGACGGAAACAAAATCTGCGTCTGCTGCCATACCCCTGACACCCTGACACCCTGACCCCCTGAGCCCCTGACCTCCTCACCCCTGCCCGCTTCATGCTGAACCACCTGACCCCCTTCCTCATCCACTGGGCCATCACCGCCGTTTCGCTCTGGGTGGCGAGCCATCTTTTTCGCGGACTGAAGTTCGACAGCACCGGTGCGCTGGTGGTCTCCGCGTTGCTGCTGGGCCTGGCCAACGCGGTCGTGAAGCCGTTGCTGATCGTGCTCACGCTGCCGCTGACGCTGGTGACCTTCGGGCTGTTCCTGCTGGTCATCAATGCGCTGATGATCCTGCTGGTGGCGGCGCTGGTGAAGGGCTTCAGGGTGTCGGGCTTCTGGACCGCGCTGTTCGCGAGCATCTTCATCTCGGTGCTGAGCATCGTCATCGGCTCGTTCGTCACGAGCAACGATCCGGCGGAGAAAGTGCAGATGCCGCAAAGCGGCAACTGGCTCTGAGCCTGTTGTGTGGCTGCTCGGCTGAATCGTTGAGTCGTTGAATCGTTGAGTCGTTGAGTCGTTGAGTCGTTGAGTCGTTGGGCGTGTTTTGTTCGGCGCGCGTGCACAGGCCGCCGGGTACTCCCCTCCGCGAATGTCCCCCGGGCTTCGCCCTCCTCCTTTATTTCGCTGCGGGGAGCACCCGACGCCCTGTGCACCTGGACACGCTGCTGGTGCGCACTGATCGACTACTGCTCTGACCAACGCCCCCCGCTGTCGGTGTGCGGCTGATCAACGCCGGCTCTGAACACGCTCACGTCGATGGGGTGCTCCCCGCAGCGAAATAAAGGAGGAGGGGCGAAGCCCCGGGGGACATTCGCGGAGGGGAGTACCCCGTCGGCGTGAGCGCCGCCCTGAATGCCCGGTCAACTGCACAAAGCGCGCACTCTGACGCAAGGCACCATCCCCTGTTCTGCGGAGAGACAGCACGCGCGGGCTGCCTAAGATCTGCGTCACCCGGCCCTCAGGCAGGGAAGAAGAAAGAGGAGCCCCATGAAAATCGCCTTCGCCTCCTGCATGAACCTGCGCCCCGGCCATGCACAACCAGTGTGGGACCGGATCGCGGCGCACAAGCCCGACTACCTCTTTCTGCTCGGCGACCAGATCTACATGGACTTCTTTCCTCACCTGGAAGAGCCCAAGCACTGGGCCGACGACTACTTCGGCCAGGTGATGGCGCAGAAGTACACCGACCAATGGAACGTGCCCGGCTTCAAGCAACTCGTTGCCTCCATGCGCGAGCGGCAAGGCCCTGAAGGTGGCGTGTACGGCACCTGGGACGACCACGACTTCGCCTGGAACAACGCCTGCGGTTCGCAGGTGAACGCCGCCAAGAAAAACATGTCGCGCGCGTTGTTCGCGCAGTTCATGCAGATCGACCCGCCGGTCGCGGGCCTGTACTACTCCACACCGTTGAGCCACGCGGGCCAGCGCATCGGCCGGGCCATTTTTCTGGACACGCGCTGGTACAGCGAGGAGCCGGGCGACAGCCACACGCTGCTCGGCGAAGACCAGTTCCAGTTCCTGCAACAGGAGCTGCAGGACGAAAACGGCTTTGTAGTGATCTGCGCCGGCATGCCGATTCGCGCCACCGGCAACGGCTGGATGCGCTACCGCGACGAGTACGCAAAGTTCCGCGCACTGATCCAGGGCCGCAACGTCATCTTCCTGTCGGGCGACATCCACGAGAACGCCTTCCTGCCGCCGGCGGGCGCCACGAAGATGTTCGAGGTCATCTCCTCGGGTGCCTTCGTCACCAAGTACAAAGTGGTGGGCGAGCGGGAGAACTTCGGCATCCTCGACTACACGCCCACGGTCACCGACATCCAGCTGTTCGACAAGCACGGGCTGGAGCACCACAACGTGATCGACAACGCCACGTTCGATCACCAGGAGCTGTAGCCGGGCACCACGCCGGCATGCGCCCCAAAAAACAGCCGACAACCAACGCAGAGAACGCCTCTTTGCTTTGTTGCCGGCAACCCTGAACCATTCGAGGCACCAGCTAAACTGCGCCGTCGAGCCCTGGCTCCGACCCATTTCGTCGGGAGAACATCTGCCCGACTCTCCCCACGCCAGTGACAGGCCGCCTTGATGAGCAGAAAGTTCGATTCCGGCGCAAGCACCCCAGCCAAAGCGCCTGCCGCTCCCCGTGCAAAGAAACAACCCACCGGCGCCGTGACCATGGCCGACGTTGCGGCGCGGCTGGGCATTTCAAAGATGACCGTGTCGCGTGCGCTCACCCGCACCAGCGCACGCAGCCGCGGCGCTTCGGAGGAATTGCGCCAGCGCATCCTGAGCACCAGCCGGGAAATGGGCTACGTCATCGACAGAACCGCCAGCGCCTTCTCGTCCAAGCGCTCGGGTTTCGTGGCCGTGCTCATACCGAGCCTGAACAACTCCAACTTCGCCGACACCGTGCACGGCCTGACCCTTGCGCTGGAAGACACCGGTCTGCAGGTGCTGTTCGGCTACACCGACTACGACCTGCCGACGGAAGAGCGTTTGCTCAGGGCCATGCTCACGCGCCGGCCCGAAGCCGTGGTGCTCACCGGCGGCAGCCACCTGCCTTCGGTGCGCAAGATGCTCAAAGCCGCGGCCGTGCCCGTGGTGGAGATGTGGGACATGCTGCAAGACCCCATCGAGCACACCGTCGGCTTTTCAAACGCCGAAGCCACCGCCGAACTTGTGCGCCAGCTCCATGCAAAGGGCTACAGGCGCATGGCGTTCATGGGCGGCACGCCTGAGCGGGACCCGCGCGGTGCCGAACGCCGGCAGGGCTTCGAGGCGGCCGCGAAAGAACTCGGGCTGCCGCAGGACCGGATCGTCGTTGTCGGCCCTACGCCGCCGGTGTCGATGGCCCATGGCGCCCAGGCCGTGGTGCAAGTGATGCAGCGCTGGCCCGACACCGACGCACTGGTGTGCGTGTCCGACCATCCCGCGTTCGGCGCGCTCATGGAATGCCAGCGCCGCGGCTGGGCGGTGCCTCAGCGCCTGGCCATTGCGGGCTTTGGCAGCTTCGAGGTTTCCACGGCCTGTCACCCGAGGTTGACCACGGTCGTCATCGACTGCGCGGGCATCGGCCGCGCCACCGGTGAGTTGCTCAAGCGCGCGATCACAGAGGTGCGCAACGGCAAGCGGCTGGAAGCCGAAACGGTGATGATCCCGTTCGAAATCGCGCAGCGCGAAAGCTCCTGAATCCCGCGAAAGCCTTTGCCGCGTTCGCCGCCTTCGCCGCCTTCGCCGATTTCAAGTCGCGCCGTTGCCGTAGAACTCCATGGTGGCCGCAATGTCGGCATCACCAAAGCCACGCGCCACAAGCCACCGGTTCAGCTCCAGGCTCAGACCGATGAACGGCAAGGCCACGCCCAGCGTTCGCCCCAGGTCCTGGGCGTTCTGCATGTCCTTGACCATGTTGGAAATGCGGCCGGTCGGTGTGTAGTCGCGGTTGGCGAACTTCGCGAAAAATTCCCTGAAGATCACCGAGTCGGCGCGCCCGCCGCTGAGCGCTTCGACCACCAGCTTCGGGTCGAGCCCCGAGGCATTGGCCAGCGAAGCGGACTCGGACAGCGCGAACACCCCGATGCACACCAGCACCTGATTGATGACCTTCACCGCCTGCCCGGAACCGGCCGGCCCCAGGTGCGTCATGCGGCTCGACAGGTCGTGCAGCACTTGCTTTGCAACCTGCACATCGGCCTCGTCGCCGCCCAAAAAGAGTGTCAGGCGGCCTTCCTTGGCGGCGGGTGCGCCGCCTGAAAGCGGCGCATCGACCCAGCCCATGTTCAAGCCGGCCGCACGCGCCGCGAATGCCGCCGTCTGTTGCGCCGAAATGGTGGACATGTCGATGAGCGTCAGGCGGCGCGATGCAGTGCCGCTGGCAATGCCTGTGGCCCCGAATGCAACGTCCTCCACTTGCGCGGCGGTGCTGGCGCTGACGATCACCACATTGCAGCGCGATGCCAGGGCCGCCGGCGAGTCTGCCCACTCGGCGCCCGCGGCCAGCAAGGGAGCGGCCGCCTCGCGGCGACGCGAGGTAACGACCACATGGCGGCCGCAATCGAGCAGCCGCTGGGCTGTCGCCGTTCCCATCACGCCCAGGCCTGCAACGCCGATGGGTGGGTGTTTCGATTCTTCGGTTGTCATTGAGGTCTCCTGTCTGTCGTGATGGTGGGGGTGATGGCGGGGATGGTGGTGAGTGTGATGCGCGATGCAGCACTGCGCCCAGGCTCAGCCTTTCACTGCCCCCGCGGTCAACCCCGAGATGATCTGCCGTGCCGCCACAAAGGTGAAGATCAGCGGCGGTATGGCAATGAGGCTGCCCATGGCCATCACTTTGCCCCAGTCCACGCCCATGTCGGTCACGAACAGCGAGGCGGCCACCGGCAGCGTGCGCGTCTGGCGGTCGGTGAGCACCAGCGCCAGGATGAACTCGTTCCATGCAATGCGAAAAGTGAAGATCGATGCCGCCGCCAGCCCCGGCCCCATCAACGGCAACAGCACCTTGGTGAACACGCGAATCGGCCCGCAGCCGTCGATGGCCGCGGCTTCTTCCAGCTCCACCGGCACCTGCAGCACAAAGCCGTAGAGCAGCCACACCGTGAACGGCAGGTTCACCGCCACGTACAGCAGGATCAGCCCCCAGAGGCTGTTCACCAGCTGCCACTGGCTCCAGATCATGAACACCGGAATCGCGAGCACCGCCAGCGGCACGGTGCGCAGCAGCAGCGTGGCATAGCCCACCGCCGCGCGCCCCGGAAAGCGAAACCGCGCCAGCCCGTAGGCCGCCATGCAGCCCAGCACCAGCGTGAGCGCGGTGGCAATCACGCCCACGAACAGGCTGTTGGCAAAGTAGCGGCCCATGTTGTCTTCGGTCAGCACCGCGCGGTAGTTCTCCAGCGTGGGCATGAAGATGAAGTTCAGCGGCTGCGCGAAGATGTCCACCTGCTGGCGCAGGCCGGTCGCAAAGATCAGCGCAATCGGCCCCACGCACAACAGGCTCAGCGCAATCAGCATGGCGTAGTGCGCCATAGCCAGGGGAAGCGGGCGTTTCATTGCGAGTCCTTCATGGGGTTCGACAGGCGCAACGCGCCCCAGGACAACCCAGCCACCACCAACAGCAACAGCACCGACACGGCGGCGGCAACACCGAGCTGCTGCCCGACAAAGGCCGTCTTGTAGATATGCAGCGACAGAATTTCGGTGCTGTCGCCCGGCCCGCCGAAGGTCAGCACGTACACCACCTCCAGCACGCGAAAGGCGTCGATGAGCCGCATCATGAGCGTGATGGCAATGACGTTCATCACCATCGGCAGCTTCACCCTGAAGGTCATCTGCCACCAGCGCGCACCGTCGATGCGCGAAGCCTCGATGACCGCCCCATCGACGTTGGCCAGCGCCGCCACCATCATGATGAAGACGAAGGGCGTCCACTGCCAGACGTCGGCGATCACGATGGCAATGAAGGCCAGCGCGGGGTCGGCCAGCCAGGCCATGGGCGCCACGCCGAACACGCCCAGCAGCGCGTTCAGCGGGCCAAACTGGGCGTCGAAGATGTAGCGCCACGCCAGTCCCACGGCAATGGGCGCGATCATCATCGGCAGGATGAACAGCGTGCGAAAGAAAGCCGTGCCGCGCACCGGATGCTCCAGCGCGAGCGCCAGCGCAATGCCCAGCACCATTTCAGCGCTCACGCACACGGCGGCGAACATCAGCGTGGTCCACAGCGAGGACCACACACGCGGGTTGGAGAAGGCCGAGACGAAGTTGCTCACGCCCACCCAGTTCGCCTGCGACCAGGGCGTGCCCAGGTTCCAGTCGAAAAAGCCCAGCTGAATGGCCGAGACCACCGGGTAGAGGCAGGCCGCCGCCATGACAAGCACGGCGGGACCGATGTAGAAAGCTGGAAGCCAGCCAGGTCTGCGCATGATTGAAGTGCCCGTTGCCGCGTCAGACCGGGTAGCCGGATTCGCGCATGATCCGCGTCACCGTCGGCACCAGCTCGTTGAGCGCGGCCTCGGCCGTCTTCTTGCCGATCAGTGCCTCGGAAATGCCCACGCCCAGCGCCTGCACGTTGATCTTGTCCCAGGTGGGGATGATCGGGCGCCAGTCGGGGTTGGCGTACTTCAGTGCTTCGTGGAACACGCTGTACTCGGGGTACTGCTGCACGAGGCTGGCATCGGTCATGGTCGAGTTTCGAATCGGCACGCCGCCCACGCGCGAGACCGCCTTGTCCTGCGCCTTCGAGGTGAGCCACTGCATCAGCAGAAAGCCGGCATCGCCGTTGCGTGCGTTCTTCGGAATCGCCAGCCCGAAGCCGCCGGCACACGAGGCGCGCCGGGTGCCTCGCGGATGCAGGGCCCAGCCGATCTTGCCCGCGACCTTGCTCTTGGTCGGGTCGTTGACCAGGCCGGACATGGTCGTCGAATCGAGGAACATGGCGGCCTGCCCCTGCAGGAAGGCGGCATTGCTCTCGCCGTTGCCATAGCCCGGAATGCCTGCGGGCCCGGTGGCCACCACCTCCTGCAGAAACTTGAGCGCGGCCACGCCGGCCGCATCGTTGAAGCGCGGCTTCCACTGGTCGTCGAAGATGGCGCCGCCCAGCGGGTTCAGGTGCAGCAGCCAGGCGTGCACGCAGTTGTGCCCGGCCTGCCCACGCGAGGCCAGCGCGCCAATGCCTTCCTTGTCCTTGATGACGCGCAGCAGCGTGCCGAGCTGCTCGTAGGTTTCGGGCGGCTGCAGGTTGTGCTTGGCGAAGATGTCGCGCCGGTACGCAAGCACCGAGGTGTCCGCGCCATACGGCAGCCCGTAGAGCCTGGCGCCCGGCCCCGCCAGGTAGCCCTTCGGCCCGCCGACCAGCCCGATGTTCTCCATGTAGATCGAGATGATGTCCTTGATGTCGAAGTCCGGGTCCGCCAGCGCCGCGTGGGTCAGGTACGGATCGAGCGGGCGAATCAGGTTCTTGTCGACGTACTCGCTCTTCCACATCACCAGGTAGCTTGCAAGGTCGTAGTCGCACTTGGGCTTGGCCATCTCCAGCAGCTGCTTGTCCTTCAGGCGCGCAATGGCCAGCTTGTCGAGTTCGACCTTGATGCCGGTCTCCCGCGTGAACGCCGGAAGAATCTTCACCATCGCGTCGTAGTGAGGATGCGAGGGAATGTTCATCGTCACGGTCTGGCCCGCGTACTTGGCGTAGCGGCTCTGCGCGTTGGCGCCGCTGAAAGGCAGGCCCGCGCTGAACACCGTGATCGCTGCGTTCTTGATGATGTCTCTGCGTTGCATGAGAAAACCTCGGCTTGAATTTGGGGAACAGAAAAAAGGAAAAAAAAACCGTCTAGGCCCGCAGCGACAGACCGCTGCCGGTGTCGAACACATGCATGTCTTCAGCGCTGGCCGTGAGGCCGACCGTGGTGTGCAGCAGGCCGTGCGCATCGCCCTGCACCGTGGCGGTGATGCGCGCGCCGCGCTCCACCGCAAAATGGCCAACGCTCGCAAGATGGCCCACCACCTGGCTCTCGGTGCCCAGGTACTCGACCACATCGACCTTCAGGTTCAGCGGCGCGTGCCCGCTCGCAATGCGCAGCGCCTGCGGTCGAATGCCCACCGTGAGCGGCTGCTCGGGCGACACGACGCAGTCGCGCAGCCAGCCCGGTGCCGGCAGCTCGAAGCCGTCGCCACGCAGCAGGCCATGGCCACCCTCGCCCGCCCCATCATCGACAAAACGCACCGGCAGCAGGTTCATGCCCGGCATGCCGATGAATGCCGCAACGAACAGCGTGGCCGGCCGGTTGAACACCTCGCCGGGCGTGCCGACCTGCTGGATGCGGCCCTTGTCGAAGATCACGATGCGCTCGGCCAGCGTCATGGCCTCGATCTGGTCGTGCGTGACGTACACCGTGGTCCTGGCCAGCCGCTCGTGCAGCAGCGCCAGCTCCGCGCGCATGTGGCCGCGCAGCTTGGCGTCCAGGTTGGAGAGCGGCTCGTCGAACAGAAACACCTTGGGCTCACGCACGATGGCGCGGCCAATGGCCACGCGCTGGCGCTGCCCGCCCGACAGCTCCTTGGGCTTGCGCTGCAGCAGGTGCTCGATGTTCAGCACCTTCGCCGCCGCCGCCACCTTGGCGTTCACCTCCGCCGCCGGACGGCCCGCGAGGCTCAGCGCAAAGCTCATGTTCTGCGCCACGTCCATGTGCGGATAGAGCGCGTAGTTCTGAAACACCATCGCGATGTCGCGCGACATGGGCGGCAGCGCCGTCACGTCGCGCCCGGCAATGCGAATCTGCCCTTCGCTCACTGTCTCCAGCCCCGCCACCATGCGCAAGGTGGTGCTCTTGCCGCAGCCCGACTCTCCCAGCAGCACGACGAATTCGCCCTCGTGCACCGAAAGGTCGATGTGCTGCACCACCGCGACGTCGCCAAAACGCTTGGCGACGTTGTTCAACTCCAGACCTGCCATGCATGCCTCCCTTTTTTGTGTGTAGTCAGTCGAAGGGGCGCCGTACGCCCCAGCCCACCGGGGGTTTCTGGTTCCCCGGGTGAATCGGATCGGGCCCCCAGAGGGCCTGGTAGGTGTCGATGCAGCGGCCCCGCTTTTGAAGCACAGCGAAGGCACAGGCCAACAAGCCCCACCACAGGCCCATCACCACGAGCATCCAGCGCGGCGCATCGGCCATCACGAGGCCGAGCACGATCACGCCGATGGCCGCGATCACGCAAAGCCACCCGACGCTCTTGTGCACCCGCTCGAACAGCAGGCGGCGGCGCGTCATGTCGTAGTGGTCCCCGCGCATCTGCGGGGCTGCGGGCCCGCCGCTGCTGCCGCGCAGCAGCGTGCCGAGCACCTGCGCCCAGCCGGCGGCACACAGCACCCAGCCGGCCACCGCATGGATGCGCGCAAGCTCGGTCGCGCCCTGCGCGCCGCGCCACGCCAGCACCAGGCCCACCGTCATCGCGACCACCCCGCTCCACTGAAGCCCGCGGTCCGTGTGCCACCAGAATTTGTTGTCCAGCCGCAGCGGCCAGCCCTGCGACGGCGTCACCTTGAAGAAGCGCGCCATCAAGGCGCCCAGCGGCAGCAACAGGCCCCAGCCCAGCACCATGAAGCGCGCATGCCAGGAAACCCAGGGCGCGATCTGGTGGGTGGACGCGCCGCTGAGCGGCGCCAGGAGCCAGTCGATCAGCGGCATGCCTCACCTGCCCCAGACGGCCTTGTATTGCGTGCGGTAGCCGTTGTCGGGGTCGAACACGTTCTTCGGCCCGCCGTCCTTGCCCACGTTGCCCATGGTCACCAGGTGCACCTTGGGCACATAGCCCGACCACTTCTCTTTGTTGAACGCGCGGTTGAGTTCGTCGACGATCTGCCAGCCCTGCATGTTCAGCGGCTCCGGCACCGTGCCGGCCTGGAACCGCTGCGTGCGGATGCGCTGGTACGCAGCCTCGGAGCCGTCCCCGGCGGACACCGCCTTGGGCGAGCCGTCGCCCTTCTTGCCGGCTGCCGTGAGCGACGGCCCCATGAAGTCGAAGTACAGGTCGTTGATGGCCAGCGAGTGCGTCCACTTGTCGCCGAAGCGCTGCAGCAGCGAGGTGGTGAGCTGCGGCATGCGGGTGGAGCTTTCGGAAATGGGGCTGTCCTCGAAGCTCAGCACCGTGCAGCCGCCGCACTTCTTGATGACGGCTTCCATGGCGCGCGCCTTGTACAGCGCAATGGCGTACTGCGAGTCGGTGAAGACCACCACGCCGGCCTTGCCGCCTGAATCGGCCACCACCCAGGAGGCAGCGACATCGGCCACGTCGTCGGTCACGGTGGTCACGTTGGCGAAGAGGCCCGCCTTGTCGTTCGGCCCCGGCTGCTCGCCCGAGTGCCAGCCGACCAGCGGAATGCCCGACTTGGCCGCGCCCGAGAACGCGGCCTTCTGCTCGGTGGTGTCGAAGCCGCCGACCACGATGCCCGCGGGCTTGACGGCCAGCGCCTGGTTGAGCGCGGCGGTGCGGCCGCTGACCGTGCCCTGCCCGTCGATGACGCGCACCGTCCAGCCGATGGCGCGGGCCGCTTCCTCCACGCCCTTGCTCACGCCGACGATGCCGCCGTTCTTCATGTCGCCCGCGACGAAGACGATGGTCTTGCCGGCGGTGGCCTTGGGGCCGGCGGTGGGGCCGTCCCACGTCTCCTTGGTCATGGTCGCGACCTCGACCTTCTTCTTCGCGGTGTCCAGAAAATCGTCGGCCGTCGCGTTGTGCGACAGCGTGGCGGCGCACAGGGCCAGCACGGCGGCGGCCGTGCACGCGTGAACACTCTTCTTCATGCTTTGTCTCCGGTGGTTGCAAGGGGCGCGGGCGGTGCGCGGTCGAGCTGCCGCTCGGCAATGCGCCGCTTGATCGAACGGTTGCGCCGCTGCTGCGCCCAACCCGCGATGCCGATGGACACCAGCAGCGTGAGGCCGTTGAACAGCGGCTCCACATAGAAGGCCCCGCCGAACTGCTGGATGCCCGAGATGCCGATGGCAAGAATCGCCACGCCCACCAGCGTGCCCCACACGTTCACGCGGCCGGGCCGGATGGTGGTGGAACCGAGGAAGGCGCCGACCAGCGCGGGCAGCAGAAACTCCAGCCCCACGCTGGCCTGCCCGATCTGCAGCCGCGAGGCCAGCAGCACGCCCGCAAAGCCCGACAGCAGCCCCGACGCGACGAAGGCCCCCATCACATGCTTGCGCACCGAAATGCCGTTGAGCTGCGCCGCCTTGGGGTTCGCGCCAATCACATACAGCGCGCGCCCCAGCGGCGTGAACTCGGTGACCACCCACAGCGTGACGCTCACTGCGAGCACATAGAAAGCGCCCACCGGCAGCCCCAGCAGGTTGCCGCCCGCGATGCCGACGAAGCCGTCTGGCAGCTCGCCCACCACCTGCCGCCCGCCGCTGTGCCACATGGCCACCGCGTAGATCACTGTGCCGGTGCCCAGCGTGGCAATGAAGGAGTCGATCTGCGCCAGCTCGACCAGCAGCCCGTTGAGCATGCCGAACAGCGCCGCGCACAGCAGCACGACCAGCACCGCCGCCGGCCACGGCAGCCCGAGCTGGGTCTGCAGGCTGATCGCCAGGATGTGCCACAGCACGATGCCGTAGCCCACCGTGAGGTCGATCTTGCCGGTGATCATGGGAATGGTCGCTGCCAGTGCGAGCAACGCAATGACCGACTTGTCTGCCAGGATCGCGCGCAGGTTGAACAGCGTCGGAAAGGTGTCGGGCAGCAGCAGCGAGAACAGCAACGCCAGCCCCACCATGAGCACCACGAGGCCGTAGACCGGCATCGAGCGGCCGATGCGCTGCAGCACCGACACCGCCTCGCCGTCAAGGGACTTGTCGGGCTCCAGCGCCGTGGACTTGATCGAACTGCTCATGCGGAAATTTCCTCGCGCGTTGCCGCGCCTGCTGCCAATGCCAAAAGTTTTTCGACCGTGATCGCTTCGCCCGTGAGTTCGGCCGCGATGAGCCCGTCGCGAAAGACCAGCACGCGGGTGCACACGGTCGCGATTTCCTCGAAGTCGGTGGAAACGACCACCAGCGCCGTGCCGGCTTCGGCGCGCTCGCGCAGCACGCCGTAGATCTGCCGCTTGGCGCCCACGTCGACACCGGCGGTCGGCTCTTCGAGCACCACCAGCGGCTTGTCCAGGTGGAACCAGCGCGCCAGCACCACCTTCTGCTGGTTGCCGCCGGAGAGCTGCTGCACCTCGGCCGAGGGCGCGGGCGGGTTGATGTCGAAGCGTTTGATGAGCGAGAGCGCGTGCGCGTTCTGGCGGCGCGGCCGGTCGAAGGCGAGGCCGCGGTCGCCGTGCAGTGCGGCGTTGGGGAACAGGTTTTCCAGCACGGTCATCGAGGCGGCAAGGTTTTCTTCGAGCCGTTCGCCCGCGACATAGGCCACGCCGGCGCGGATGGCATCGGCCGGCGAAGTGAAGTCGCAGGCGTTGCCCAGCAGTTGCATGCGGCCGGCCGACAGCGGCTCGCGGCCGAAGATGGCGCGGCTGATGGCCTCGTGGCCCGCGCCGCGCAGGCCGACCAGGCCCAGCACCTCGCCGCGGTGCACCACCAGGCTCAACGGGCCGGCGTTGCCGCTGGCCGCGCCGTCGAGCTGCAGCACCGGCTCGCCCTCTGCCGGCGCCCTCGCCTTCTGCACCGAAGCCGCAAGCGCCTTGCCGACGATCAGCCCGACCAGCTCGCCTTCGTTCGTTTGCGCGGTGGTCTTCACCGCCACCAGCTTGCCGTCGCGCATCACGGCGGCGCGGTCGGAGATGGCCATCACCTCGTCGAGCCGGTGCGACACATAAAGCATGGCCATGCCTTGGCGGCGCAGGTCGCGCAGCACGCCGAACATGCGCTCCACGTCGCTCATCGGCAGGCTGGCCGAGGGCTCGTCGAGCACCAGCAGCCGCGCCTTCACTTCGAGCGCGCGGCCGATGGCGAGCAAGGATTTTTCGGCACGCGTGAGCGAGAACACGCGGCGGCCGGGGTCGATGTCGCAGCCCACGCGCGCCATCACGCGGCGCGCTGTTTCGTTCGCGGCCGACCAGTCGATGAGCCCGAAGCGGCGCGGGTAGCCCGTGCCCAGGCCCACGTTCTCGGCCACGGTCATCCAGTCCACGAGGCCCAGGTCCTGGTGGATGAAGGCCACGGGTTGCTCCCGCCGGTCGCCGCGCCGCCAGTCGGCCTGCGGTCGGCCGTCGAACAGAATTTCGCCCCGGTCCGCGAGGTAGATGCCCGCCAGCAATTTGATGAGCGTCGACTTGCCCGCGCCGTTCTCGCCGAGCAGCGCAAGGATCTCGCCGGCACGCACATCGAGCGTGACGCTGTCGACGGCCTGCGTGCCGCCAAAGCGCTTGCTGATCGACTGAAACTGCAGCAGTGCAGCGTTGGCGCTCATGGGCCGGTCGCTCCCCGCGTGTTCAGGCGGATTCGGTAGAGCGAGGTGGAGGCACAGACGAACAGCTCGTTGCCATCGCTGCCGCCGAAGGTGAGGTTGCCCACCTTCTCCGGCACCGCGATGCGTGCCATGCGCGTGCCGTCGGGGTGGTAGACCTGCACGCTGTCGGCGCTGCTGGTGTAGACGAAGCCGTGCATGTCGACGCGAAAGCCATCGGCCAGCCCCGGGTTCACGACCGCGAACACGCGCGGGTTGGCCAGGTCCTGCCCGCCGATCACGTCGAACACCACGATGTGGTGATGCCCCGAGCCATCGGGGTGCGAGGCGGCCGAGGTGTCGCTCACATAGAGCAGGCTTTCATCGGGCGAGAAGGCCAGGCCGTTGGGTTCCTCGACCCAGTCGCTCACCGAGCGCAGCGCGCCAGTGGCGGGGTCGAAACGGAACACATGGTTGCGGCCCAGCTCGCCTTCGGCCTTGTGGCCCTCGTGGTCCGACGCAATGCCGTAGGGCGGATCGGTGAACCAGAGGCTGCCGTCGCGCTTCACGACGATGTCGTTGGGCGAGTTCAGCCGCCGGCCCTGGTAACGGTCGACCACCACCTCGTCGGCCAGCGGCAACAGGCCGGCCCCGAAGCGGGTGCGCACGATGGCGCGCTGGCCGTGCGAGCAGTGCAGCAGGGCACCGTCGCGCTCGCGTGTGTGGCCGTTGGTGAACTCCACGCCTTCGCGCCACACGCTCATGCCGGCTTCGGCATGCCAGCGCAGCATGCGGTTGTTGGGGATGTCGCTCCACAGCAGCGAGCTGTCTTCACGCAGCCAGACCGGGCCTTCGCTCCAGACAGCGCCGGTACACAGCCGTTCGAGCGTGCCGGCGCTGCTGGCGACGGACGCGAAACGGGCGTCCAGAACTTCGATGGAGGGGGTCACGGTGCGTACTTGTTGCGGCGGGGAGCGCAGTGTGGCACCACAAAAGATACCGGTAACATAGGCTTTTCCCGTACACCAAAGACTGCACATTTACCTCTGTAAATGTGAAGAATTTGCCTTTTTACGGGCGCCTCATTGCAATCGACATTGAGTTACCTGTATCTCATTTATCGCATCTTGGCGGTTGCTTACATTCATCGGGCTGAGACGTCCGTGTGACGGAGTTCACAGGCCTTCATGGCGCACCGCGCTCTTGAGGCATGCGGCGCCGAACACCACCCGATATTTGTATTGCCCGCCCAACGAAAGTCAGGCTTCACGACCCATGCACATCCGCCGCCTCACCCCTCAAGACGCATCCGTTTGTCACGCCCTGCGTTTGGCCGGGCTCCTTGAAGAGCCCACCGCGTTCGGCTCGAGCCACGAAGAAGAAGTTGCCTTTGCGCCCGACGTTGTTGCGCAACGCCTGGCCGAGCACGCCGACCAGGGCGTGTTCGGCGCATTCGAGCGCACACGGCTGATCGGCATCGTCGCGCTGCGGCGCGAAAGCATGGCGAAGCTGCGGCACAAGGGACTGATCTTCGGCATGTATGTCGCGCCCGACGCACGCGGCGCGGGCGTCGGGCGCGCGCTGCTCTCGCAGGCTCTTGCGCTGGCGCGCTCGGTGCCCGGTCTGCTTCAGGTGAACCTGAGCGTCAATGCCAGCAACGCGGCCGCTATCGCGCTGTACGAGTCGCTGGGCTTCGAGCGCTTCGGGCGCGAAGCTGGCGCCCTGAAGATCGGCGAGGTCTTGCATGACGAACTGCACATGGTCTGGCGGACCGGAGAGAGCCGGCAGGGCGCCTGAATCTCGGCGTCAGTGCTGATGAAAGACCAACGGGCCCGGATGGGCCGCAGCCCGCAGGCCGCCACTGTCCAGCCAATTGCGTGTGGTCGTGGCCGAGCGTTCGATCAGCGCGGCGCAGTGGCCATAGTCATACGACGAAACCTCCAGCGGGCACAGCGCAGGCACGACGCAGATGCGAACCTGCGAAGAAAAATGCGCAATGTCGTGCACCAGCTGGCGCGCCACCACGAGGCTCAGCGCATGGAGCGACTGACCGATCCAGCCGCGAGGCGGCGTCTGCAGTGCGCAGGCAAAGCCGGCGGGCAGCACCACGATGTCGGTTGCGCCCAGTTGCACCGCCGCCGCAATGGGCGTGTTGCTGCAGACACCGCCGTCCACCAGTTCACGACCTTCGATGGCGATGGGCGGAAACACGCCCGGGATGGCGCTGCTTGCCAGCACGGCGTCCACCACCGGGCCGCGGGACAGCACGACCTCGGTGCCGGTCACCCGGTCGCTGGCCACCACGTGCAAAGGCAGAACAGCGTCTTCGATTGCCTGGTAGTCGAGCGAGCGCTGAAGCAGGCGCCGCAATGCGCCGTTGCTCACCAGATGCTCCTGGCGCCCCATCAGCACGCGAAGCAGGGACATGAATGCGAAGGGCATCACATCGCGGCGCTGGATGTTGCACCACAGCCCCTGCAGTGCCGCAACGCCTTGTGCATGCGGCGCGCCTGCGAAGAACGCCGCGTTGATCGCACCGGCGGAGGCACCGACGACAAGGTCTGGCCGAACTTGGGCGCGAACAAGTTCGCGCAGCATGCCCACTTCCACCGCACCCAGGCTGCCACCACCGGCGAAGACGAACGCGGTGCGGGTCGTCATGGGCTTTGTGGCGGCAATGAGGAAGGCATGCGGTCTCCAGGCCGCCATCATGCGCGCCGCGGATGCGGCTGGGCAGGGCCGACAGCAGTTGTCACGAAGAGTTGAACTTTGCGTGATGCCTTGGCGGCGGGATGCGCCCTACAGTGCCACGCATGCACAACCCACACCAAGGAAGCGAGCCCGTTTCATCCGCTGCGCGAGTGAGCGTGCGAGTGCGATGGCAACGGAGACCGGTCGGCCGTATCGACGCCACCATGGGCCGTGTGATCCTGTTCGTCTTCGCGTTGTTCATGGCGGCCGGCGCAGCGCACGCGCAACCCATCACGCTGAGCGCCGCCGACGGCGTCAAGGTCTACGCGCACTACTGGCCGGCACAGGCCAGGGATGCGCCGCTGATCCTGGCCTTTCACCAGGCGGGCGCCAGCCACGCCGAATACACACCCCTGGCGCCACGCCTGAACCAGGCCGGCTTCAGCGTGCTGGCGATCGACCAGCGCTCGGGTGGCAATGAATTCGGCGGCACGAACCGCACGGTGGCCGCGCTGGGTCGCTCGGACAGCTACGACGCGGCACTCGCCGACCTCGAGGCTGCGTTGGCCTGGGGACGCGAGCATGTGGCCGGCGCACGCCCCATCGTCTGGGGTTCGAGCTATTCGGCCGCTCTGGTGTTCGTTCTGGCGGCGCGGCATCCCACCGAGGTGAAGGCGGTGCTGGCGTTCTCGCCGGACGAGTACCTGGGCAACCCCGAGGCCGTACAACAGGCCGCCCGCACGCTGAAGATGCCGGTGTTCATCGACCAGGCGACAGACGGTGCGGAGGTGGCTGCGTCGCGGGCTCTCTTCGACGTCATTCCGGGCAGCGCCAAGACACTGTTCATCGCCAGAACGAACGGCGTGCACGGTGCGGCCACTTTGCGCGACGACCGCAATGCCGCGGGCGCCGCTGAAAACTGGGCCGCTGTGAAGGCATTTCTTGCCACGCTGAAATAGCCGGTTCTCGCGAGGGAGCGCTCAGCCGCCGCTCCCCCGTTTCGGCCCATGTCCGCCGGCCGCCACGTGGCCCGGAAGACTCGACGCGTCAGGCCGCCACGCTCTCCCCGCCCACGTCCGCAAAGTCGATCAGCACCTTCATCGCCTGCTTGCGGTCGCTCGCCAACTCGAAGGCCTGGCGCGCCTGCAGCATCGGGAAGGTGTGCGTCACCACCGGCGACAGGTCGACCCGTCCTTCGTTGATGAGCCGCACCGCCAGCGCAAACTCCGCATGAAAGCGGAACGAGCCGCAGATGCTGAGCTCCTTGGCCACCACCATGTTCTGCGGAATGCTCACGTCGCCGCCCAGGCCCAGCTGCACGACCACGCCGCGCGGGCGCATCACCTCCAGGCCGTCGCGCAGCGCGCGCTCGTTGCCGGAGCATTCGAGCATCACGTCGAAGGTGCCCTTGTCGGCCGAGTAGCGCGACACCCATTCCTTGTCTGTCGCAACGTTGATGACCCGGTCGGCGCCCATGGCGCTTGCAATGGCCAGCGGCTCGTCGACCACGTCGGTGGCGGTGATTTCGGCCGCGCCATGCGCACGCGCCGCCGCAATGGCCAGCACGCCGATGGGCCCGCAGCCCGACACCAGCACACGCTTGCCCAGCAGCGGCCCGGCCCGCGACACGCCGTGCAGGCCCACAGAGAACGGCTCGGCCAGCGCGGCCAGGCGCAGCGGCACATGGTCGGCCACCTTCACGCACTGCGTGGCCTCACACAAGAGCATGTTGCGGAACGCCCCCTGCACGTGCGGCATGCGCATTGCGCTGCCGTAGAAGCGCATGTCCAGGCACTGGTTGGGCAGGCCTTCCAGGCAGAACTTGCAGGCACCGCAGGGCCGGCTCGGGTTGACGGCCACCTTGTCGCCGATGCGCACGTTGTCCACGCCTGGCGCCACCGCCACCACGGTGCCGGCCACCTCGTGGCCCAGCACCATCGGCTCCTTGATGCGCACGGTGCCGAAGCCGCCGTTGTGAAAGTAGTGCAGGTCGGAGCCGCAGATGCCGCCCATGCCGACCTTCACCAGCACCTGGCCGGGCCCGATTTCGCCGGCGTCCTGTTCGTCCAGACGCAGGTCGTCCGGGGCGTAGATCACGAGGCACATACAACGCAAACGCATGACGGTTCCTTCTTCAGGGTACGGGGGTGATGAGGGGGCGGCCCGCAAAGTGGGCCTCGAGGTTGCGGCGCACCAGCTCGCCCATGGCGCGGCGCGTCTGCTCGGTGCCGCTGCCATGGTGGGGCGTGAGCACCACGTTGTCGAGCGCGGCAAAGCGCGCATCGATGCGCGGCTCGTTGAGGAACACGTCGAGCGCCGCGCCGGCAATGCGCTTTTCTTCCAGCGCCTGCAGCAGTGCGCCTTCGTCGACGGTGGTGCCGCGCGACACGTTCACCAGCCAGCCCTTGGGGCCCAGTGCCTGCAGCACCTCGGCATCGACGATGCCGCGCGTGGCCTCGCCGCCGGGCAGGATCACGATGAGCACATCGCACCAGCCGGCCATGGCCGCCAGGCTCTCGAAGTGGCGGTGCGGGCTGTCGGGCTTGGCGGTGCGGCTGAAGTAGCCCAGCTCCACGTCGAAGCCCGAGAGCCGGCGCGCGATGGTGCCGCCGATGCGCCCGAAACCGGCAATGCCCACACGCTGGCCGAACACGCGCGTGGCCAGCGGCGGTGCGCCGTCGGCCCAGGCGCCGCTGCGCACGAACTGGTCGCCGCCCGCAATGCGCCGCTGCAGCGCCAGCGTGAGGCCCACGGCCAGGTCGGCGACGTCGCCGTTGAGCACGTCGGGCGTGTTGCTCACGTGGATGCCGCGCGCGCGGCAGGCGGCCAGGTCGATGGCGTCGGTGCCCACGCCGTAGCAGGCCACGAGCTCCAGCTTTGGCAGCGCGGCAATCAGCTCTGCGCTGGCGCCCAGCTCGCCACGGGTGGCAATGGCGCGGATGTGGGGTGCGTGTTCGGCAATGAAGGCCGCCCGGTCGGGCGCCTCCCAGAGCCGGTGCAGCGTGTAGGCGGCCTGCAGGGGCACCATGTCCCATTCCGGGTAGGGGCCGGCCATCAGCACGTGCGGGGAGTTTGCGGAAGCGGTCAAGCGGGTGTCTCCTGCGGATGACGGTGAAGAAAGGTTTCTGAAAAAGATACCGGTAACTTTAATCTTTTGCCAATGGAAAATCCACCAAAGCCGACGCTCGTTTCACCCGTTGACGGGTGCAGAAGATACCGGTAACGTCGGCCCGCCATTTGCCACCAGGCCCTGCCACCAGGCCCTGCCACCAGCGCCTGCAACCACGCCCTGCCACCACGCCCAGGAGATCTCCTTGAAACTGTTCGACCTTTCCGGGCGCACCGCCCTCATCACCGGCTCCAGCAAGGGCATCGGCTTTGCGCTGGCCAAGGCACTGGGCGACGCCGGTGCACGCGTGGTGCTCAATGCCCGCGACACCGCCTCGCTGAACGCCGCCCGCGACGCCCTGCGCGCCAAGGGCATCGCGGCCGAGGCCGTGGCCTTCGACGTGACCGACGCCGCCGCGGTGGAAGCCGGTGTGGCGGCCATCGAAGCCGACATCGGCGCCATCGACATCCTGGTGAACAACGCCGGCATGCAGCACCGCGGCCCGTTCGCCGAATTTCCCATCGACGCGTGGCACAAGATCACCACCACCAACATCGACAGCGTGTTCCTGGTGGGCCGCTTCGTGGCGCAACGCATGATCGAGCGCAAGCGCGGCAAGATCATCAACGTGTGCTCTGTGCAGAGCGAACTGGGCCGCCCCGGCATTGCGCCCTACGCCGCCACCAAGGGCGCGGTGAAGATGCTCACCAAGGGCATGGCCATCGACCTTGGCAAGTACGGCATTCAGGTGAACGGCCTGGGCCCGGGCTACTTCAAGACCGAACTCACGCAGGCGCTGGTGGCCGACGAGGCCTTCACCGGCTGGCTGTCGGGCCGCACGCCGGCCGGGCGCTGGGGCGAGGTGGAAGAGCTTGGCGGTGCCGCCATCTTCCTGGCCTCCGACGCATCGAGCTTCGTGAACGGCCACATCCTGTACGTGGACGGCGGCATCACCTCCAGCCTGTGACGGCATGAGCGTGCCCACTTCCTTGCCCACTCCCCTGTCGGCGTCCCTCCAGGTGCCGCCCCTGGCAGTGGTGGTCATGGGCGTCTCGGGCACCGGCAAGAGCAGCGTGGCCGCCGCGCTGGCGCAACGCCTGGGCGTGCCGTGGATCGACGGCGACGACCTGCACACGCACGAGGCGGTGGCACGCATGCGCGCCGGCCTGCCGCTGGCCGACGCCGACCGCTGGCCCTGGCTCGACCGCGTGGGCGCCTGCCTGGCCAACCGCGTGGCCGCGCCGCACGGCGTGGTGGTGGCCTGCTCGGCCCTGCGGCGTGCCTACCGCGACCGGCTGCGCGCGGCAGAGCCGGGGCTGCAGTTCGTGTTCTTGAACGGGCCGCCCGCGCTCATTCGTCAGCGCATGGCGCAGCGCGCCGGCCACTACATGCCGGCCGCCCTGCTCGACAGCCAGTTGCAGACGCTGGAAGCGCCCGACGACAGCGAGGCCGACGTGCTGCATGCCGCCATCGACACGCCGGTGCCGCTGATCGTGGCCAGCGTCGGCGCGCGGCTGGTGCAACGCACGGGCGCCGCCGCCTGAACCCAGGCGCGGTCACTCAAAGAATTTCAACCAGGAAGGAAAAAACCATGTTCATCCGCTGCGCATTCTTCAAGGGCCAGGTCAAGCCCGGCATGGAAGAGGCTTTCGACCGCCATGTGCACGAAAATCTCGTGCCGCTGTGGACCCGCTTTCCGGGCGTGCTCGAAGTGCGCGTGCTGCGCCAGATTGAAAGCGATGTGAGCGACCCCACGCTGGCGATGGTGCTGTCCACCCGCTATGCGAGCCGCGAGGACATTGCCATTGCGCTCGACTCCCCGGTGCGCTACGAAAGCCGCGAGGTGTCGAAGAAGCTGTTCGAAATGTTCGACGGCAGCGTGTTCCACACGGTGTTCAGCGCGGAGGAGTTCGCGCTCGCGGCTTCGTCCTGAGGGCCTTCGCCGGTTTGGCGGGCACGTTGGGCACGTTGGGCTCGACCCGCTTGGCGGCCTTGCCATTCAGGTCCGCCAGCTCCCACACACCGCCGGCCGCCGACACCAGCGCATGCGCGCTGTTGACCAGCCCGATGTGCGAAAACGCCTGCGGAAAATTGCCCAGCTGCCGCTTGCCCACAGGGTCGTACTCTTCGGCGAACAGGCCCAGGTCGTTGCCCAGCGCCAGCAGGCGCTTGAACAGCGTGCGCGCCTTGCGCAGCTTGCCCATGGCCACATACACGTTCGACAGCCAGAAGCTGCACGCCAAAAATGCGCCCTCCCCGCCCCGCAGACCGTCCACACCCTCTTCGGTGCGGTAGCGGTACACCAGGCCGTTGAAGATCAGCTCCTTCTCGATGCGCGCAATGGTGCCCTGCACCCGTGCATCGTGAATCGGCAGAAAGCCGATGAGCGGCATCCACAGCAGCGCCGCGTCGACCGCGTCCGCGCCGTAGTACTGCACAAAGGAGTTGCTGGTGGCGTCGTATCCACGCGCGCACACCTCGGCATGAATCTCGTCGCGCACCGCGCGCCATTGGTCCACCGGCCCTTCGAGCCCGAACTCGGTGGCGCTGGCGATCATGCGGTCGAAGGCCAGCCAGCACATGATCTTGGAGTGCACGAAGTGGCGCGGCTCGCCGCGCACCTCCCACAGGCTGCAGTCGGGCTCCTTCCACAGCACCATGAGCTGTTTGGCAATGGCGCGCTCCAGCGGCCACACCTTGTCCATGTCGGGCAGACCGGCCTTGCGCGATGCATGAAAGGCCGCAATGACCGAGCCGTACACGTCGAGCTGGCGCTGCCCGTGCGCGCCGTTGCCAATGCGCACCGGCTTGCTGCCTTCGTAGCCCGGCAGCCAGCCCAGCTCCTGCTCGGTGAGCGAGCGTTCGCCGTGCAGGCCGTACATCACCTGCAGCTCTTCGGGTGAGCCGCCCACGGCGCGCATCAGCCACCAGCGCCAGGCGCTGGCCTCTTCCACGTAGCCGGAGCCGATGAGCGCGTACAGCGTGAGCGCGGCATCGCGCAGCCAGCAGAAGCGGTAGTCCCAGTTGCGCTCGCCGCCCGGCTGCTCGGGCAGCGAGGTGCTGGGCGCGGCCACGATGCCACCGGTGGGCTCGTAGGTGAGCGCCTTGAGCGTGAGCAGCGAGCGCATCACGGGCTCGCGAAACTCGCCCTGGTAGCCGCAGCGTTCGCTCCACGCGCCCCACTCGGCCACGGAGCGCGCCAGCAGCGCGCTGGCGTCGCGCGTCACCGGCGGCGTGGCATGCGAGGGAAACCATTCGAGGCAGAACGAAATCGATTGCCCCGCGGACACGCTGAAGTCGGCGCAGCTCGCAAAGTTCTCGTTGACCAGCGGCACGCCAGATTGAATGCGCACCGCGTCGGGCCCGGCCGTGGCGTACACCGCGCCGTCGCGCCGCTCCACCCAAGGGCACCACTCGCCGTAGTTGAAGCGGATGCGCAGTGCGGTGTGCATGGCCACCGTGCCGCGCACGCCTCGCACGATGCGCACCACCTCGTGCGTGCCGCCGTCGGCCGGGCGCGGCATGAAGTCGGTGACGGTGGCGGTGCCCTTGGCGGTGTGAATGGTGGTTTCGAGCACCACGGTGCCGGGCAGGTAGCGCCGCGTGACGCGGGCCTTCGGATCCTTGGCGCGCAGCGTCCAGTGGCCGTTGCGCTCGTCGCCCAGCAGGCTGGCGAACATGGCGGCCGAATCGAAGCGCGGCAGGCAGAGCCATTCGATGTCGCCGCCCCGGTGCACGAGCGCCGCGCTGTGGGTGGAGCCGATGAGCGCGTAGTCGCCAATGGGCCGGGGGGCCTGGCGCGAGGCCTGAGTTGAAGCCTGGCGTGAGGCCTGACGTAAGGCATCGCGTTCGACAGGGCGCTCAGGCGGCGTTTTTTTGGGGCTGTGTGTCTGTGCCAAGCGGTCAAGGGTGAAGCCTGTTGCCACGGCCGCGCGACGGAAAGCAGCGCGACCGGTTGCCGGACAACGCCTGACGACCGTGGTCTGCGAACTTCTTCGCGCTGCACGCGAAATTCTTCCCGGCATACCGACGGTTTGACCATTGTTTGCATTCGAGTCCAGGGGCGCCTCCCACACTGCGCCGACCTTTTCTCACCCTCGACAGGAGTCATCGATGACGCCTCCTCCTCCCGCCCCTGATTCGGCCCCTGCCCTGGCCCATTCCCTTGCGCAGGCCCTCGCCGTCCTGAACAACCTGAGCCCCGAAGCCATCGACCGCCTGCGCCGCCCCATGGGCGTGCTCATGTTCCGGCTCGGCAAGCTGCTGTGCGCCGCCAAAGCACCCACGCTGCCGCTCGCTGCGCTGCTTCAGCAAGACCTGGCCGCCAGCCTGCGCCTGTACCCCGACCTGAAGCGCCTGGAGCCCGGCTTGCGCGAAGCGCTGGGCGTGCTCACGCAGGTGCTGGCCGGGCTCGGCGGCCACATCGCCAACCCGCCTGCGCACAAAGAAGCCGACCATGACGCCGACGACACCTGGGGCCGTCCGCTGCCCGACCTGCCGCTGTACCGCGCCATCGGTGCGTTCGCCCTGGCCTTTCCGGTTCGCACCGATTCGCGCCGCTACGAAATGCAGCCCGGCGAAGAGTCGGTGGTGCATGCGAACGGCAACGACAAGCCCAAGCTGCGCGAGGATGCGCAGCGCAGCTTCGCCACGCTGCTCGATGCCTGCGACTACCAGGCCGGCGGCTGGCGAGCGCCCTTCACATCGGAGCCCGCCTACGCAGCCAACGGCATGCCCTTCATCGACGCGCCGCTGCCACGGCCGGTGCGCAGGGGCGATTGCTATTGGCGCAAGCCCAGGGGCGGCACCTCGCCCGACTTCGTGGTGGTGCCGCCGAACGCACCGGCACCCCGCGCGGCCCAGGTAATGCACGCGGTGGAGCTGAAGTTTGCGCAAGACGCGCTCGGCCTGCGCCAGAGCCAGCGGCTGGCCGACCTGTTCGGGCGCGACCGGTTGCACGTGCTCTACCTGCCGGGCCCGGACAGCATGCATGGGCACGACGCACTCCCCGCCGCCGACCTGCAGCGCTGGACCGACGCGCTGCGCCACGACCCCAACGCCACGGTGACGGTGCCCGCGGGCCCGGCCGGCAGCCCGCTGCAAACGCCCGCCACCTGGCGGCTGGGCATGTTCGCGTCGGCCTGCTTTTATGTGCACTCGCGGGCCGACGCCGCGCGGCTGGCCGTGGTCGTTCCGCGCCTGCACCAGGAGTTTCAGGCGCTCACAGGCCAGGCGCTGACCCGCTACATGGCGCTGCGCAGTGGCGCGGTCTCGCGCAAGGCCTACACGCAGGAAGACATCGACGCGCACTGCCTGAAGCACGCCGACGACATGGTGTGCATCCACGGTTTCGATGCACCGACGAAGGAAAGCGCCTCGTGCTTCGAGTTTCAGGCGGTGGTGCAGTTCTGCCGCGCGCGCCAGCCCAGGCCGTCACCGGAGCTGGACTACCTCGCGCTGCAGTTTCCGTTGGCGTTCTGGAGCGCGCACAAGCACGAGCTGCGCGCCTGGTGGCTGAGCGCGCTGCAGCGGCTGCATGCCGTGCAGGCCCGCATGGGCCTGGGCATGGGCCGCCCGCCGGTGCTGGAACGCCACCCCTTGCAGGAACCCGCGGAGTTCGCGTTGGCGCGCTGCTTCCTCGGCCTGGACATCGACAAGCCCTTCTTCATGCGCGACGCCATGGGCCTGGAAGGCGGCATCCGCACGCCGGGCTTTGCCGTGCTGCTGAGCAGCGATCAGGCGCAGAGGCTGGGCGGCATGCCGACGCTGTCGGGCGCCTTGCGCAAGATGCCCGGCCTGCGCCTGCATCCGTGCGGCAATGGGTTGTGGGTCGAGGCCGGCCACGCGCCCGCGTTGCACCCCGTGGAACAAGGCGTGCCGGCCGCGCTGCGCGCGCTGGCCGAGGCCTTGAAGCCGGTGCGGGCGCAGCGGCCGTGGCTGGTGAGCTACCCGCCCAACGAGGCGCGCGACGACATCTTCACGCCCGCCACGGCGGCGCAATGGCTGCGCCGTTTCGATGCGGACGTCGATGCCAACATCGATGCCAACATCGACGCAGGAAAGGCGCCTACAGCACGTCCTTCAGCTTCGCCCGCAGCCGGCTGATCGCCTGGCTGTGCAACTGGCACACGCGCGACTGGCTCACCTCCAGCACGGCGCCAATTTCGCGCAGGTTCAGTTCTTCTTCGTAGTAGAGGTTCAGCAGCAGCTGGTCGCGCTCCGGCAAGGCAGAGATGGCGTCCACCAGCTGGTGGCGAAAGCCGCTTTCCAGCAGTTGCTCCAGCGGGTCGTTGCCGCCGCGCCGGTCCTTGCGCGACTCCTTCGACTGCGCGTCCAGAAACGGGTTTTCGCCGTCGTCCTTCGAGAAGTCTTCCACGTAGAGAAGTTGGCAACCCTGAATGTCCTGCAGCAGCGACTGGTAGGCCTCCAGGTCCATCTTCAGTTCCTTGGCGATCTCCCCTTCGGTGGGCGCGCGCCCCAACCGGTGGCCCAGTGCGTGAATGGCTTTTTCCACGCCGCGCGACGACTGGCGCAGGCCGCGCGAGCCCCAGTCGTTGGCCCGCAGTTCGTCGAGCATGGCGCCGCGGATGCGCTGGCTGACAAAGGTCTCGAACTGCGCGCCGCGGTTGTCCTGGTAGCGGCTGGAGGCGTCCAGCAGGCCCAGCATGCCGGCCTGAATCAGGTCGTCCAGTTCCACGCTGGCAGGCAGCTTGGACATCATCTGCAGCGCGATGCGACGCACCAGCGGTTGATGCTGCGCCAGCAGGTGCGATTTTTCGATGGTTCCCTGTGCGGTGTACACGGCCGTCCTTTTCCGTTGAGAGGGTCGGCGGCTCAGGCGGCCAGCAGCGGCTGCGCCGCGCGCCAGGGCCAGCGGCCCATGTCGTCGGCCAGGCGCCGGAAGTCGACCGCCGCCGCGCTGGCCGGAAAGGCCTCGGCAATGGTCTGCTTCAGTCGCCAGGCATCGGGCAGGCGCGGGTCGAAGCGCACCAGGCCGGCAGGCTGCAGCGACAGCGCGAGATAGCGGCTGCCGGCGTTGGCTAGGTTGTTCATGATTTTCTGGGCGGCGTCGACATCGACCACGCCATTGATGAGAAAACGCAGCTGCTTCAGGCCGTGCGCGTAGTGCAGGTTCTTGATGCCCGCGTAAGCCGAGGTGATGGACGCCGGGTGCGGCTTGAGCACCAGCAGCAGATCGTCCGCGCCGCGCGCGAGCGGCGACAGGCGCCCCTCCGCGTCGAAGGCCGCGTCCACGATCACCACGCCGTCGGGCCACAGCGCGCGCGGGTCGGTGGTGTCGGGCGCCACGCCCGGAGGCGCGGGCAGCACATGCACGCCGCACCCGGCCTTGACCTCGGCGCCGTCCAGCGTGAGCCGGTGGTTGGCCACGTCGGCCAGGCTGCCCAGGGGGTCGATGGCCCAGACCTCGCAGGCCGAGCCTTCCTTGGGGCAGTGCTCGTCCAGCAGCAGCACGTTCTTGCCCTGCTGCACCAGCGCCACGCCCAGGTTCATGGCCGCGGTGGTGCCGCCGGCGCCCTGCCCCATGCCCGCCACGGCCACCACGCGCGTGGGCTTGGGCGCCAGCAGACGCCGCAGTCCGTCGGCCTGATCGGCAACCAGCTTGCTCATGCGGTGGTCCTCCTCACCCGAGGTGCTCCAGCGCGCGTGGCGCTTGCGTGGGTGCGCTCGACTCGGTGCCCAGCGCCTCCAGCAGCAAGAACAACTTGCCCACGCCCGCATACAAGGCGCTGCCGCTCATGAGCCGCGCGTTGCGCACCGGGCGCCCCGTCAGTTGGCCCAGCAGCGTGCGCGTGCGGTCGGCCCACTCGCCTTCGGCGTGCAGCAGGCGCCACACGGTGGTGGTGACCTGGCCCGCGATGAGCAGGCGCTTCATGTTGTCCGGGTCGCCCAGCGCGCCGATGCCGCCCACCAGCTGCACGCCTTCGCGCAACAGGCGGAAGCACGGCTCGGCGTCGTTGGCCCAGCCTTGCCACTGCGCCAGCTGGCGCGCCGTGACCTCGGTGCCCACGTTGGACAGCGCATGGCTCTGCGCCAGCACGTTGCCGGTGCGCGCGTCGAGCATGCGAATGGCCACGCAGCGCAAGGCCGGCATGGCGTCGCGCTCCACACCCGCCGCGGCAGCCGCGGCGTTGAAGCGCAGCACCACGTCGACCTGCGCCTCGCAGCGCAGCGCGGGCTTGCCGCGGTAGCGCACGGGCTGGCCTTCGCTGAACTCGAAGTCCATGCGCGCCAGCGTGTCGGGTGCGCCGGTGCGCGTGTCGATCACGGCGGTGGAGCCCGGCGCGCGCGCCAGCCAGCGCTGGCCGGTGGCCTGCCACTGCACCATCGCCTCGATGCCGGGCAGGCGCGTGAGCACATGCACCAGCGGCTTGTCGCTGAAGTCCTGCTGGCGCAGCCAGGGCGCCTGGCGTGCGCCGGGCTTGCGCGCGGGGTTTTTCACGCCGCGCGTGGCGGCGGTGGCCAGCCACTGGTTGGGCGCCGCGAGCGGCAGGCCCGAGCGGTCCGACAGCAGCAGGCTGCCATGGCATTCATAGGCATCGCCGCCCTCGTTGGAGCGCAGGCCGATCTGGCCCGACAGCGCCAGCACATGGGTCTGGCAGCCGGCGGCCACTTCGGCGCGCGCATGCACGGCAAGGTCTTGCAGCAGGGCCTTCTGGCCCACTTGCTCGTCGCCTGCCTGACGCCACAGGCCGCGTGCGCGCTCGAAGCCGATCTGCGCGCCGGCCAGCGCGCCGGCGGCCGTGGCCAGCTCTTGCGCGTCGTGCGCCATGGCGCGAATCAGGTTCTGGTATTTCAGGCGCAGCCGGTCGGTCTCGCCCTGGGCCTGCACCACCTGCGCGGAAGGGCCCGCGCCCGTGGGCTCTTCCTGCAGGTCGCTCTCGGCCGGCACGAACAGAGCGTTGTGCTGGCGCGGCTGAAACACGCTGTCCACCAACTGCGCGCGGTCGGCCTGCATCAGGTTCTCGGGCACCTTCTGGCCGCTGGAGATGTAGTGCACCGGCAGGCGGTGGCGAATGACTGTGTCGATCAGCGCGCCGGGGTGCGTGGCCTCATCGACCTTGGTGAAGATGCAGCCGGTCAGCTCGTTGCCGTTGCGGTAGGCATGCACCACCTCGTTGAGCGTGTCGCCGTGGCTGGTGGCGTTCAGCAACAGCAGGCGCTTCACCGGGCGCGGGCTCTGGCCCAGCATGGCGATCTGCTCGGGCACGGCGCGGTCGCGCTGGCTCATGCCCACGGTGTCGATCAGCACCATGTGCTTGTCGCGCAGGTCCTGCAGCACCAGGTGCAGGTCGGCCGCGTCCTTCACGGCGTACACCGGCACGTTGAGGATCTGGCCGTAGATGCGCAGCTGCTCGTAGGCGCCGATGCGGTAGCTGTCGGTGGTGACCAGCGCGAGCTTGTCGGCGCCGAAGCGCATCACGCAGCGCGCGGCCAGCTTGGCGGTGGTGGTGGTCTTGCCCACGCCGGTGGGGCCCATCAGCGCATACACGCCGCCCTGGGCGAACAGCGCGTCTTCGTCTTCATGCACGGGCACCGCGCGAATGAGCTCCGAGCGCACGTAGGCCATGCCTTCGGCATAGCTCTGGCCGGTGGGCAGCTTCTCGAGCATGGCCTTGGACAGGCGCGCGCTGAAGCCGGCGCCGAGCAGCGTGCGCAGCAGGCGGCCGCGCACCGGATCGCGGCGCTGCTTGTCGTTCCACACCACGCTGGCGAGCTGCTCTTCGATCATGCCGCGCATGGAGTGCAGCTCGTTGAGCACGGTGTCGGTTGGGGCGGGGGCGGCCGCGGGTGCAGGCGCCGGGGCCGGGGCCGGTGTGGGTGCCGCGGCATGCACGGAGTGCGCGGCGGGCATCACGGGCGACAGCGGCACGGGGCGCGCGGGCGGTGCAACGGGTGCAACCGGGGCATTGGGCGCAACCGCCGCAATGGGCGCGGCAATGGCGACAGGCGCCATGCGCGCAACCGGTGCAACCGGTGCAACTGCTGCGATCGGCACAGGCGCGGCCGTACCCACCACGCTCTGCATCTCGCCCTCCACCATGGCGACGATCTCGACGCCTTCCGGCGCCACGCGGTGGCTGAGCACGATGGCGTCGGCGCCCAGCGCCTCTCGCACCAGTCGCAGGGCTTCGCGGCTGGTGGCCGCGGTGAATTTGCGTGCGGTCGTGCGCACGTCGGTCTGCTGGGAATTCAAACGCGTCCTCCAATGGCGGCAGTGATCTTGATGGTGCGGGAGTCAGGAATCTCCGCATGCGAAAGCACCTTGAGCTGCGGCAGGCTGCGCCGCAGGAATCGGGAAAGCAGTACCCGCAGCGCGTGCTGCACCACCAGCACGGGCGCCAGGCCCAGCTGCTCCTGGCGCACGATGGCGGCCTGCGCCTGGCGCAGCAGGTTGTCGGCAATGCCGGGCTCGATGCCGCTGCTGTTGGTCAGCGCCTGCTGCAGCACGCCGTCCAGCGAGCCGTCCAGGCCAATGACCTGCATCTCGGCCTCGCCCGGGAACAGCTGCTGCGTGATGGCGCGGCCCAGGGCCAGGCGGGTGAGCGTGGTGAGCTCGGTCGGGTCTTTGATGCTGGGCGCGTGCTCGGCCATCACGTCGAGGATGGTGCGCATGTCGCGAATCGGCACCTCTTCGTCGAGCAGGTTCTGCAGCACCTTGTGCAGCGTGCTGAGCGACAGCACCTTGGGCACCAGGTCTTCGGTGAGCTTGGGCGCGGTCTTGGCGATCTGGTCGAGCAGCTGCTGCACTTCCTGGCGCCCGAGCAGCTCGGCCGAGTGCGTCTGAATGAGGTGGTTCAGGTGCGTGGCCATCACGGTGCAGGCATCGACCACCGTGTAGCCGTACACCTGTGCCTGCTGGCGCAGGCTGGCGTCGATCCACACGGCCGCCAGGCCAAAGGCCGGGTCGCGCGTGGGCGTGCCGGGCAGCGAGCCCGTCACCTGGCCGGGGTTGATGGCCATCCACTGGTTGGGGTAGGCCTCGCCGCGGCCGATCTCCACGTCCTTCAGGCTGATGATGTACGTGTTGGGGTTGATCTCGAGGTTGTCGCGGATGTGCACCACCGGCACCAGAAAGCCCACCTCCTGCGCAATCTTCTTGCGGATGCTCTTGATGCGCCCCAGCAGCTCGCCCTGCTGCGACTGGTCCACCAGCGGAATGAGGCGGTAGCCCACCTGCATGCCCAGCGGGTCGACCATGGCCACGTCGTCCCAGGTGGCCTCGGCCATTTCGGCGGCGGGCGTGGCGCTGGCGGCCTGCGCGGCGGCTGCGGCCTGTTGCGCGGCCTCCTTCGGCTTCTTCATGAGCAGGCGGCGGCCCAGCCACACCAGCCCGCCCGCGATCAGCAGGAACGCCAGGTTGGGCATGCCCGGAATCATGCCCAGCATGCCGACGATGCCGGCCGTGAGAAACAGCACTTGCGGGTTCGAAAAAAGCTGGCCAGTCAGCTGGCTGCCCACGTCCTCGTCGGTGGTCACGCGCGAGACGATCACGCCGGCCGCGGTGGAAATCACCAGCGCCGGAATCTGCGCCACCAGGCCGTCGCCGATGGCCAGCAGCGTGTAGGTTTTGCCGGCGGTCGAAAAGTCGAGCCCGTGCTGGATCATGCCCACCACCAGCCCGCCAATGATGTTGATCACCATGATCAGCAGGCCCGCAATGGCGTCCCCGCGCACGAACTTGCTGGCACCGTCCATGGAGCCGTAGAAGTCGGCCTCCTGCGCCACTTCCTGGCGGCGCTTGCGGGCCACTTCTTCGCCGATCAGGCCAGCGTTCAGGTCGGCGTCGATGGCCATCTGCTTGCCGGGCATGGCGTCGAGCATGAAGCGCGCGCCCACCTCGGCAATGCGGCCCGCGCCCTTGGTGATCACCATGAAGTTGATCAGCACCAGAATGATGAACACCATCACGCCCACGGCAAAGTTGCCGCCCACCAGGAAGTGGCCGAAGGCCTCGATCACCTTGCCCGCGGCATCCGGCCCGGTGTGGCCGTTCATCAGCACCACGCGGGTGGAGGCCACGTTCAGCGACAGGCGCAGCAGCGTGGAAAACAGCAGCACCGCCGGAAAGGCTGCGAAGTCCAGCGCCTTCATGGTGTACATGCTCACCAGCAGCACCATCACCGAGATCGCGATGTTGAAGGTGAACAGCAGGTCGAGCAAGAACGGCGGCAGCGGCAGCACCATCATGCTCAGGATGAGAATGATCAGCACCGGCCCCGCCAGGCCCTTGAACTGCGTGCCGCCACCGAACATGTTCGGCGGCAGGCGCAGGAAATTGGTCATCGCGTTCATGCGGCTTGGGCTTCCACGGGTTTCGGTGTGTCGGTGTATTGAAGGTCCGCGGGCACCGGCAGGTCGCTCGGCGTGCGGGGGGCGTCACCGCCGTCGGTCTTCCAGCGCTTGAGCTGGTACACCCAGGCCAGCACTTCGGCCACGGCTGTGTACAGGCCCGCCGGAATTTCTTCGCCCAGCTTGGTGTGCTTGTAGAGCGAGCGCGCCAGCGGCGGCGCTTCGAGAATGGGCACGTTGTGCTCCCTGGCCAGCTCGCGAATGCGCGCGGCCACCAGCTCGGTGCCCTTGGCCACCACGCGCGGCGCGCGCATGTCGTTGTCCAGGTACTGCAGCGCCACGGCAAAGTGCGTGGGGTTGGTCAGAATGATGTCGGCCTTGGGCACCTCGGCCATCATTCGGCGGCGCGCCATCTGCTGCTGCTGGCGCCGAATCTGCGCCTTGATGTGCGGATCGCCTTCGCTTTCCTTGTGCTCCTGGCGCAGGTCTTCGCGCGACATGCGCAGCTTGCGGTAGTAGCTCCACAGCTGAAACGGCACATCGATTAGCGCCACCAGGAACAAGGTGGCCGCAATCAGCGCGCAGTGCTTGGCCACCAGCGCCATGGCGTGGGGCAGCGCGTAGTGCGCGGGCTGGGCCATGAGCGCCATCAGGGCTTCGATGTCGCGCGACACCACCCACCAGGCGACCCAGCCGATCAGCGCCGACTTGGACAGCGCCTTCACCAGCTCGGCCAGCGACTGCGCGGAAAACATGCGCCCGATGCCGGCCAGCGGGTTGAGCTTGCCGGCGTTGAACGACACGGCCTTGCCGGAGAACATCCAGCCGCCCAGCATCAGCGGCGCGGCCACGGCGGCCACCATCATCATGCCGAACCACGGGCCGATGGCCATCAGCGCCTGCAGCGCCATGAGCCCGCTCTGGGCCAGCATGTGCTGCGGGTCGAAGGCGCTGTCGCGGTCGAACTGCAGGCCCAGGCGCAGCGAGCCGTCCATGCTCTTGCTGAGCGACTCGCCCGCGAGCCACAGGCCCGCGCTGGCGGTCGCCAGCATCACGAACGTGGTGAGTTCGCGTGAACGGGCAACGTTGCCTTCCTCGCGCGCCTTTTCCAGGCGCCGCTCGGAGGCGGGTTCCGTTTTTTCGAGATCGCTTTCCTCAGACATTCATGCTCCGAACCGACCGTGGCGACGTACGCCTGGCCCATGACCAAATTATTGAATTCGGTCGCTCGGAACAATCTGCCGATCAAGGCCCTTATCGCCCTGCTCTTCGCACAATCGGCAAGGGCGCGCCGTGCTCGGCCCTGCTCGACAGTGCCCTGGGGGCTCAGAAGCCCAGGCTCTCCAGCAGGTCGTCGACCTGCGCCTGGTCGGTCACGGCGTCGGGGTTGCCGGGCTTGAACTGGGGGCCGTTCTGCAGGCTGTGCACGGCCTCGGGGCGCTTCTCGGCCGGGGAGTTGTCGATGAGCACCTGGAGCAGCTGCGTCTCCAGGTCGTTGACCACTTCCATCATCTTCTTGATGACCTGGCCGGTCAGGTCCTGGAAGTCCTGCGCCATGAGAATTTCCATCAGCTGCGAGTTGATGGCGCTGGCGCGCTGCGGCACTTCTTTGAGGTAGCCGCGCGTGTCCAGCACCAGCTCGCGCGCATGGTCGAGTTCGATCGGGTTCTCGAACCACTTGTCCCAGCGCTGGCTCAGGCCCTTGGCGTCGGTGGCCAGCGCTTCCTGCAGCGGCTGCGCCACGTCGATGGCATTGAGCGCGCGGTGCGCCGCGCGCTCGGTGGTCTCGGCCACGTAGCTCAGGCGGTCGCGCGCGTCCGGAATGGCTTGCGCGGCCTTGGCCACTTCCTTGTCCAGGCCCAGCTCACGCAGGCCTTCGCGCAGCTGGCGCGTGAGCTGGCCGATGCGGCCCAGCAGCTGTTCGGCGGTGTTGGTGTTAAGGGAGTCCACGGCCTCCTTGGCGATCTGGCTCATGTCACGCAGCCTCCCTGGCCAGCTTCTCGAAGATCTTGGTGATCTTCTCCTCCAGCGTGGCGGCGGTGAAGGGCTTCACCACATAGCCGTTGGCACCCGCCTGCGCGGCCGCCACGATGTTCTCTTTCTTGGCCTCGGCCGTCACCATCAGCACCGGGAGCTTCTTCAGCTCGGGGTCGGCGCGAATGGTCTGCAGCATGGTCAGGCCGTCCATGTTCGGCATGTTCCAGTCGGACACCACAAAGCCGAAATTGCCACCGCGCAGTTTCTCGATGCCGGCGGCGCCGTCCTCGGCTTCGTCGACATTGAGGAACTCCAGCTCCTTCAGCAGGTTGCGCACGATGCGCCGCATGGTCGGGAAGTCGTCCACAACCAGGATTTTGATGCTCTTGTCGATCACGATATTTCCAACTCCAACAGGTCTTTATTCAAACTCGGTTCGTACGTTCACCGAACGTACGCAGGTGCGCCAGAACCCGGCGACTGACTTCACTCAACGGGGAAACTTCGTCCACCGCGCCCAGCGCGATGGCTTCCTTGGGCATGCCGAAGACCACGCAGCTGGCCTCGTCCTGCGCCAGCGTGTGGGCGCCCGCGCGCTTCATGCGCAGCAGGCCTTCAGCGCCGTCCTTGCCCATGCCGGTCAGGATGATCCCGATGGCGTTCTTGCCGGCATGCTTGGCCGCGGAATCGAACAGCACGTCGATCGACGGGCGGTGGCGGTTCACCGGCGGCTCCTGGTCCAGGTGGGCCACGTAGTTGGCGCCGCTGCGCGCCAGCGACAGGTGAAACCCGCCGGGCGCAATGTAGGCATAGCCGGGCAGCACGCGCTCGCCGTGCTCGGCCTCTTTCACGTTGATGCGGCACAGGCCGTCCAGCCGCTGCGCGAACGAACGCGTGAAGCCCGCGGGCATGTGCTGGGCGATCATCACGCCGGGCGAGTCGGGCGGCAGCGGCTGCAGCACCTCGCGAATGGCTTCGGTGCCGCCGGTGGAGGCGCCGATGATGATGAGCTTCTCGGTGCTCAGCAGCGGGCTGCGCAGCAGCGACTCCTGCGGCGCGTCGGCGGTGGTCTTGGCGGCGGACGCATGCCGGCTCGGCAGCAGCCGCGCATTGGCGGCCGTGCGGATCTTGCCGGCAATGAGCTCGGTGTAGTTCAGCAGCCCGTCGCGCACGCCCAGGCGCGGCTTGGTCACGAAGTCGATCGCGCCCAGCTCCAGCGCGCGCAGCGCAATTTCGGAGCCGCGCTCGGTCAGCGACGACACCATCACCACCGGCATGGGCCGCAGGCGCATGAGCTTCTCCAGAAACTCCAGCCCGTCCATGCGCGGCATTTCCACGTCGAGCGTGAGCACGTCGGGGTTGGTGACCTTGATGAGGTCGCGCGCCACCAGCGGGTCGGCGGCGGTGCCCACCACGGTCATGTCGCTCTGGCTGTTGATGATCTCTGTCATCACGCTGCGAATGAGTGCCGAATCGTCGACACACAGCACTTTGATTTTCTTGACGCTCACCGGTTTCCTTTGATTGCCGCCACCGGCGCGATGCGGGTGGCCGGGACGTTGTTGCCCGATCGTTGCGGGTCGCTGGCCGCGCGCGGGCCGTTCAGCCGGCGCAGCAGTTCGCCCTCTTCGTTCTGCACCGCCGCCACGTCGGTCTGCGCGCGCAGCTTGCGCACGATGGCCTTGCCGGTGGAGGGCAGAAAGCACACGCGGCGCGCATGCGGGCCGCGCAGGTCTTGCGCGGCCACCTCGATGCGTTCGTTGCGCAGGTAGCGCAGCACGAAGTCGGCATTGCGGTCGCCAATGTTCAGCGTGGTCATGTTGGCCAGCACCGCGCCGCCGCCGAACACCTTGGCCTGCAGCCTGTCGCGCCGCGCGCCCGCGCGCACCAGCTCGCGAATGAGCACGTCCATGGCAAAGGCGCCGTAGCGCATCGACTCGGTGGCGTCGCGCGGGGTGGCTGCACCGCCGGCGTCGCCGTCGTCGGGCAGCATGAAGTGGTTCATGCCCGCCACACCCGCTTCACGGTCGTGCAGGCAGGCAGCCACGCAAGAGCCCAGCACCGTGCTCAGCACGGTGTCGCTCGAGGTCACGTAGTACTCCGAGGGCAGCAACTTCACGGCCATGAGGCCGACGTCGCGGTCGAAGTAGTGGTGGGTGGCCATGGCACCGGGTGCACCCACGTGCACCTCGCTCATGGAAGGCCCGTGGCACGCGCGCGCGCCAGCTCGTACACCGTTTGCCCCAGCGGACGAAACGCCGGGTTCACCAGCGACGCATTTTCCGAATGCCCCGCAAACAGCAGGCCGCCCGGCTTGAGCAGCGGCGCGAAGCGGTCGAGCACCTTCTTCTGCGTGGGCTTGTCGAAATAGATCATCACGTTGCGGCAGAAGATGGCGTCCACCGGCTCCTTCACCGTCCATGAACTGTCGAGCAGGTTCAGGCGCGAGAACTTCACCAGCGCGGCCACCTCGGGCCGAATGCGCACCTTGCCCGCGTTGGCGCCCGTGCCCTTGCTGAAGAAGCGGCGCAGCCGCTCCGGCGCGAGGCTGCGCACCTGCTCGGTGGTGAAGACGCCGGTGGCGGCCTTGGCCAGCACGGCGGTGTCGATGTCGGTGGCAATCACGCGCGCCGAAGCCGCCTTGTCGCCCAGCGCTTCCATCAGCGTGATGGCCAGCGAATACGGCTCCTCGCCGGTCGACGCCGCCGCGCACCACACCGTGACCGGCTGCTGCGCCTTGCGCACATGGTCGGCCAGCGTAGGGAAGTGATGCGCCTCGCGAAAGAACGACGTGAGGTTGGTGGTGAGCGAGTTGATGAACAACTGCCACTCGTCCCCGTCCTGGCGCTCTTCGAGCCAGTCGAGGTAGGTGGCGAACTCGGGCACCTGCAGTTCGCGCAACCGGCGCGAGAGCCGGCTGTACACCATCTGGCGTTTCTGCTCGCCCAGGGCGATGCCGGCGCGGCGATGAATGAGGGTGCGGATTCGGGAGAAATCGCTGTCGGTAAAAATAAACTCGGAGTTCACGGCAGCCTTGGGAATGTGGCTTTCAATGTACATAGCACTCGCCTTTTCCAATGAGCCGATCAGATGCACCAATGCCCTGCACTTTCAGGGGCGTGCGCGTTTTCATGGCGAGGGTCATGGCACGGTCGCGACCGGGCCCGCGTCCTGCGACCACACCAGGGCCGTGAGCTGCGCAGCATTGACCTGCGCCGCGCTCACGAACAACGCCTCCGACAGCTGAGCGGCCTCGCCGTTGTCCAGCTCGCAGGCCTCGGCCAGCGCCACGAAGGGGCCGTAGAGGCCGCCGCGCGACAGAATGGCCTGCTGCACCGCCTCGGTGAGCTGCACCTTGCGCAGCACGCCTTCCATCGACACGCCCAGCAGCTGGTCGAGCAGCGAGAACATGCCGGCCACGAACAGGTTGTCGGCCTCGCTGGCCGGCAGCATGCTCTGGCCCATGAGCTCCACGAAGCGCCCGCGCAGAATGGCCTTCTTCATCATGAAGGGCGAGCCCGCCTTGTTGCTGGTGGCCAGCAGCAGCGACAGCCAGCGGTACAGCGGCGAATAGCCCAGCATGGTCACCGCATGGCGCAGCGAATGAATTTCTACCGCCACGCCCACCGACGGCGAGTTGATGTAGCGCAGCAGCCGGTAGGTGAGCGCCGCGTCGTGCTTCAGCGCCGCCTCGATGGTGCGCACGTCCTCGTTGCGCTGGATCATCTGCATCAGCTGCACGATGAGCAGCGACTCGGGCTGCAGCGCGTCTTCGGCCTCGCGCACCGGCGGGTTGCCGAAGGTGCCGTCGATGAACACGTTCACGCGGCGGGCCATGCAGGCCTCGTACTCGCGCCAGGTGTTCACGCGCGCCGCAATCAGCTCCACGGGCGGATGGCCCAGCAGCATTTCCTGGCGCAGCAGCGACACGGTGGCCGTGTCGCTCGCGTCCAGCTCGAAGTGGGTCACGATGGCGCGCAGCTCGCTGTCGTCGGGCAGGCCCTTGGCGCCGCACAGCATGAAGCCGAAACCCTGCTCACGCAGGAACAGCAGGATGGAGCGCATGTCCGGGTCGAGCAGGTCGTCCGTGCCCATGCACAGCACCACGTTCAGCGCGGGCAGCGACTGCAGCTCGCTCTGGAACAGCGCATCGACGGCCACGTCGACGAACAGCACCTGCGGGCCGAGCAGCCAGCCGGGGTTTTCGGGGTTGAGGTGCACGGCGAGCGTGTCCATCAGCGCCTTCACGCCAACGGCCGTGGACGCCGCGCGCGTGCCGGGGGTGTCCCCGGTCGCGCGCCACGCCATGCGGTAGCCGATGACGCGGCGTTGCCCGTCGAGCAGCATTTCATAGGCCACGTGGCCATTGGACCCGGGCTCGTTCAAGGCCACGGCGGCTCCGGCGCCGTTGCCATTGGCATCGGCGGAACCGGAACGTCGGAAAAAATCGAAACGCATGCAGCAGTCTCCGTCTTGGTGGTGTCAGAGAGAGATGGCTTCGGTCCTCCGGGCGGCGCCCGCCAGCGCGGCGGCGCTCGCGGCCTGCGCGCGCTGGATGCGCGGCATGGCGCCCACGTCGATGATGAAGGCCACGCTGCCGTCGCCCAGAATGGTGGCCGCGGAAATGCCCGGCACCTTGCGGTAGTTGGTCTCCAGGTTCTTCACCACCACCTGATGCTGGCCCAGCAGCTCGTCCACCATCAGCGCAAAGCGGTTGTCGTCGGCCTGCACGATCACCAGAATGCCCTGCGTGGGGTGCGTCTGCGCGCCGCTCACGTCGAACACGCGGTGCAGCTCGATGAGCGGCAGGTACTCGCCGCGCACGCGGATCACATGGCCGTCGGCGGTGATCGAATGCAGGTGCTCCGGCAGCGGCTGCAGCGACTCGATGACGTAGCTCAGCGGAAGAATGTAGGCCTCGGTGCCCACCTTCACGGACATGCCGTTCAGGATGGCCAGCGTCAGCGGCAAGATGATGCGCGTGGTGGTGCCCTGCCCGCCGCGCGAATGAATTTCCACATGGCCGCCCATCTCCTGGATGTTGCGCTTGACCACGTCCATGCCCACGCCACGGCCGGAAATGTCGGTGATCTGCTCCGCGGTGGAGAAGCCCGGCGCGAAGATGAGTTGCCACACCTCCTCGTCGGGCATGGTCTCGCTCACGGCCATGCCCTGCTGCAGGGCCTTGGCCAGAATGCGCTCGCGGTTCAGGCCGGCGCCGTCGTCGCTCACCTCGATCACGATGTTGCCGCCGTGGTGCTGTGCCGACAGCAGCAGCTGGCCGGTGGCGTCCTTGCCCTTGGCCAGGCGCACTTCGGGCGTTTCGATGCCGTGGTCCAGGCTGTTGCGCACCAGGTGCGTGAGCGGGTCGACGATGCGCTCGATCAGGCCCTTGTCGAGCTCGGTTTCCTTGCCGTAGGTGTCCAGGCGCACCTGCTTGCCCAGCTTGGCGCTCACGTCGCGAATCACGCGCGGGAAGCGGCTGAACACGTAGTCCATCGGCATCATGCGGATGGACATGACCGACTCCTGCAGGTCGCGCGCATTGCGCTCCAGGTGGCCCAGGCCGCTCAGAAAGCGCTCGTAGGCCACGGGGTCGAGCATGGTGGCGGCCTGCGTGAGCATCGACTGCGTGATGACGAGTTCGCCCACCAGGTTGATGAGCTGGTCGACCTTTTCGACGTCCACGCGAATGGAGCTGGATTCCTTGGCCGCAGCAGCAGGTGCCGCGGCGGCGGGCGCGGGGGCCGCAACCAGCTCCGCCTTCACGGGCGCTTCCACCATGGCGACAGCTTCGGGCTCGGCTTCGAGCTCCGGCTCGGGCTCTGGCTCCGACACGGCGGCCGGTGCTTCTGGCTCGGCGGCACCGCGCGTGATACTGATCTGCGACTCGTCGATGACGAAGCAGCACACCGCCACGATGTCGTCGGGGTCGCAGGTGGTTTCGAGCAGCACGGTGAACTGGTCGTTGGCGCGTGTGCGCGAGCGCACGGTGCCCAGGTTGGTCAGCTCGCCCGAGAGCAGATCGCATTCGCTGTCGGACAGGCGCGAGAAGCGGATGCGCAACACGCCGTCGCCGTCGCCGTCGCCTTCAGCCTCGTCGGCTGCGGCTTCGACCGGCGCGGGTGCGGGGGCGGCAACCACGGGCTTCGGCGCGGCCTTGGCTGCGGGCTTGGCGGCAGGCTTTGCAGCGGACTTGGCAGCAGGGGCGGCAGCGGCCTCGCTCTCCTGCGCGAGCTTTTGCAGCACGCCGCAGATGTGCGCGACCATGTCGGCTTCCGGCTCCTTGCCGGCCTGGTAGGCGGTGAGTTGTTCTTGCAAGGCGTCCTTCGTTTCCAGAAAGGCATCGATCATCGGAGCGCTGAGAACCAGCTGCCCGTGTCGGGCGCGGTCCAGCAGCGTTTCGAGCACGTGCGTGGTGTTGGTCAAGGCGGTGAAACCGAACGTCGCCGCGCCACCCTTGATGGAGTGGGCCGCGCGGAAAATGGCGTTGAGCTGTTCGCTGTCCGGTGACGCGACGTCCAGCTTCAGGAGCAGTTGCTCCATCTCCGCAAGAAGCTCAATGGCTTCGACGAAGAATGCCTGGGTGAATTGACTGAGGTCCATCTCGTGTGCTCCGGACCGTTGCTCTCGCGCCGGCCCATGGTGGGTTCTTTGTCTTCGTTAGCGCGACGCGAGCGTCGCCTTGGGAGCAGCCGCCGCCGACGGCACGGTGCCAATGCGCGTGCCGGCCGGTTCGTTGGCGTTCTCGCGTTCGATGCGTTCCTGCGTACGGTGGTTGAGCAGGATGATGCTGATGCGGCGGTTGATGGGGTTGCGCGGGTCGGCCTTGTCCAGGTGCATGCTGTCGGCCAGGCCGATCACGCGCAGCACCTTGCCCTCGGTCATGCCGCCCACCATCAGCTCGCGGCGCGAGGCGTTGGCCCGGTCGGCCGACAGCTCCCAGTTGCCGTACGAGCGGTCGTTGGTGTAGACGATGGCGTCGGTGTGGCCCGACAGCGTGATCTTGTTGGGCAGGCCGTTCAGCGCCGGTGCCAGCTCCCGCAGAATGGCGCGCATGTGCGGCACCACGCGGGCGCTGGAGAGCTCGAACATCGGCCGGTTCTCGGTGTCCACGATCTGCAGGCGCAGGCCTTCGGTGGTGATGTCGATCAAGATCTGCGAGCGGAACTGCTGGAACACCGGGCTCTTGGCAATCAGCTCGTCGAGCTGCTTCTTCATCTCGGCCAGGCGGTTGGCGTCGGCCTCGTCCTCGCTGGTGGAGTCGGTGTTCTTCACCTCGCCCTCCACGTGCATCACGTCGGCGCCGCCGCCGGGGATCATGCTGGCGCTCAGGCTGCTCTTGTCGCCGCCGTTCATGGCCACGCGCAGCGGCATGCGAAAGTGCTCCGCAATGCCGTCGCGCTGCTTGGGGCTGGAGATGGACAGCAGCCACATCACCAGGAAGAACGCCATCATGGCCGTCATGAAGTCGGCATAGGCAATCTTCCAGCCGCCCCCATGGTGGCCGCCGCCGTGCGCCTTGTGCACGTGCTTGATGATGATCTTGGGCTTGCCTTCGCTCATGGTCGCTCGCTCGTTCGCAGCATGGACGCGTCAGCGTCCCTTGACTTCGCGAACATGGTCGTCCAGTTCGGTGAAGGACGGGCGCTCGGTCGAGAACAGCACCTTGCGGCCGAACTCCACCGCCAGTTGCGGTGCGTAGCCGTTCAGGTTGGCCAGCAGCGACACCTTGGCGCACTGATAGATCTTCATGCCCTCTTCCACCTTCTGCTCGATCAGCGAGGCCAGTGGCGACACGAAGCCGTACGCCAGCAGCACGCCCAGAAAGGTGCCCACCATGGCGTGCGCAATGAGCGCGCCCATTTCCGAGGGCGGCAGGTTGGCCGAGGCCAGCGCATGCACCACGCCCATCACGGCGGCCACGATGCCCAGCGCCGGCAGTGCGTCGCCCACCCGCGAGAGGCTGTGCCCGGGCACCATGGCCTCGTGGCGGATGGTCTCGATCTCGTGGTCCATCAGGGCCTCGATCTCGTGGGCGTCGGTGTTGCCGCTGATCACCAGGCGCAGGTAGTCGCACAGGAAGACGGTGATGCCCTCGTGCGCCAGGATGCTGGGGTAGCGCGAGAAGATCTCGCTGCTGGCCGGGTCCTCCACGTCGGACTCCAGCTTCATCATGCCTTCCTTGCGGGCCTTGGCGAGCAGCTCGTACAGCAGCGCCAGCAGGTCCATGTAGAGCTGGCGGTTGTGCTTGGAGGTGCGCAGCAGCAGCGGCAGCTCCTTCAGCGTCGCCTTGATGGTCTTGCCGTTGTTGCCCGCAATGAATGCGCCCAACGCCGAGCCTCCGATCATGAGCAGCTCGATAGGCTGGAACAGGACGCCGAAGTGCCCGCCCATGAGAGCGTAGCCCCCGAACACGCAACCGATCACCACGATGTATCCAACCAGAACCAGCACGCGCTACCCCTATCGCCCTGAGGCGTCAATTCAACAAACCCCGACGTCCGAAAACCGGACGCGAGGCACTTTTTTCTAGATGGCGCCGCCGAGGTCCAGCGACGGGCCCACGGCCACCAATGCGCCCCGCGCCACATCGGCGAGCTTGGGCTTGCGTGCCTTGCCCGCGCGCGAAGGCGGACGGCACAGAACACACACATAACCGTGCTTGTGATCGTGCGCATGCGCCACGAAGTGGCCACCGCAGCGGCTGCACGGGCTCAACTGCAGCATGTCGCTGTCGAAGAAACGCACCATGGTTTCGGCGCGCGTGAAGTCGAGCACCACCTCCGCGCCCTGCGACGACACCTGCTCCACGTACAGGCGGTAGGCCTTGATGAGCGCGGGCAGTTCGTTCTCGTCGGCCTCGTCCAGCATGAAGCGGTAGATGTTGTAGAACATCGACGAGTGAATGTTGGCCAGCCAGGTCATGTACCAGTCGGTAGAAAACGGCAGCAGGCCCTTGGGCGGCGAAACGCCCTTGAGTTCCTTGTACAGGCGGATCAGTCGCTCCCGGCTCAGCGACACCGCCGCCTCGAGAAACTGCAGGCGCGCACCCAGTCCGATCAGCTCTACAGCGAGCTGGACTTCACGCACTTCGCCAAGGACGCTCTTGCGGGGGGTCATGCAGCTGCAAGCCCCGCGTCACGTGACTGGCCCTGGCCCTGAATCTGGCGCGCGGCCATCAGGATGGACATGTGGGCCTGCTGCAATGCCGGCTCCTTGCCTTCGCCGACCACCGCGAACATCGGGCGGTCGTCCAGCCGGAAGCTGCACAGCAAGAAGTTGGAAGCGGCCAGCTTCACGATCTGGCTGAGCGACATGTTCGCCAGCAAGTCCGCGAGCTCGCGCCCCACGCCCAGCCTGAACATGGCTTCGGCCCGGTCCTGTTTGACCAGCTTTTGCGCCAGCAGCATATAGGCCAGGTTTATTTCGCCGATTTCCTTGGAAATCATGCCGCCTGCATTGAAATTGATGTTGTCCATGTCTTGTTCCATTTCCGAATCCTGTCCACAAAGGTTCTAATCGACCGTGTATACATTCTATACACAAAGATTTACATTTTGATGAACTTTGTAAGAGATCGGGGAAAAAAAAGGTAGGACTTGTCTGACGCGAAGGCGACTCTCTCCTCTGAGATGTGTTGCTTTTCGCGACAGCCAGAACCTGTGACAAGGTGCAACTGTTGGTTACGTGCGACGGCATTCTGACGGGCTTCAGACATATCGAATTGCGGATTAATAAAGACTATGAACATTCGGCCAATCAAAGAATGGCTTTTTTCTGAACGAAATATGAATCAGAAAAATGTCCATGACTTTCCATTGATCTGCGCCTTTCTCAATTCTCTGGACGGCCTTCCAGGCCGTAGATCCAGGCCATGACTTCCGCCACCGCCAGGTACAGCTGGGGCGGGATCTGCTCGTCGAGGTCGACCTGCATCAGCAGCTTCACCAGGTCGGCCGAAGAGTGCACATACAGCCCGTGCGCACGCGCCTCGCGCATGATCGATTCGGCCGCCACGCCGTAGCCCTTGGCCACGACGACGGGCGCCTTTGTCTTGTCGACATACGACAGCGCGATGGCGCTCTGCCGGTTGTCCAGGTCCTGACCGGCGGCGCTGCTCATGCGGCCTCCGTCACGGCGTTCTTGTCCATCACCTGGAACTGTTGCAACTGCATGCCGGCGGCTTCGAGGCGCTTGGCGAGCTTGCCCGCGTCGCCGCGCAGCCGCGCCGTGGTGTTGGCTTCGCGCGCCGACAGGTGCGCCTGCACCGCCGCGCCCGCCAGGCTCAGCCGCAGGTCGACCTCGCCCAGGCGCGGCAGCGTGAGCGACACCGTGGTCGACCAGCGGCGTTCGCTCTCAGCCAGCGGGGCCGCGCCTTCACGGCCTTCCCGTCCTTCGGCCTTGTCGTGTTCTTCCTGAACGGACCAGGTCATCGGCACGTCGGGCCACGCATTGCCGCTCCAGCGGAACGTACCCGTGGCCAGCAGGTCGAGCTGCTGGTGCACCAACGGGGCCGACTGCGGGTGAATGACTTCGCCACCGCGCACAGCCTGCGACGCGGCAGCACCTTCGGACTGGCGTGCGAGATCGCCGATGCGGTGCGCGGGAGCGTCGCCCTCCGCCGTGCCGCGCGCCGGCGTGCTGTCGTTCTGGCCGTAGGCGGCCTGCAGGCGCGAGGCGTCGACCGATGGCGTCGATCCGGCGGAGGCTGCGGGGTCGGACACTTGCGCGCTGCCCGGCTGTGCCGAAGCGCCCTGCTGCGCGGAGGTGTTCGAATGCGCGGACGCAGGCGTGGCAGAGGCGCCGGCGCGCGGCGTTTCGCCTTGCGGCGCACCGGCCGAAGCCAGCGTATCGGCGCCCGGCGCCGGCACGCTGAACTGGGCCGAAGCCAATGCGGCCGCGGCGGCCACCACGGCGTCTGGCCGCGCCACCAAGGGCCCGGCCCAGCGGGCCTGCGGCTCCCGTGCCATCTGCGCGAGCGAGCGGGCGCCGGTGGCGAACTCCGCCAGGTGCGCTTCATAGAACAAGCCGCTGTCCGACACCGTGCGCGCCAGCGCGCCGGCCAGTGCCGCGGTGCTCGCGGGTTGCTGCGTCGAGGCCAGCAGCGGCTGCGTGCCGCGCACCGGCCCCGGCTGCGCCTGCAGGTCGGCCAGCACCGCGCCAATGACGCGCGCCGCCACCGACAGCCGCGTGGCCACCGACGCCGGCGCCCCGCCGCCGCCGGCAAGCAGCGCACCACCGGTCAGCGCGCCCGGAATCTGCCGGTCGAGCGCCGCGTTGGACGGCAGCCGCACATCGTTGCCAACCTTGCCCACGGGCACGGCGGCACCCGGCGCGCCGATGGTGCTCTCGCCCTTGATGCCCAGCACGTCGAGGCGCGGTGCCAGCCGTGCGGCAAGCAGTGCGTCAACGAGTCCGGCAAGTCCGGCGAGTCCAGTCATGGGGGTGGCGTCAGGTCAGGTGGGGGTGTTCAGGCGGGGGGGTGCAGGCAGGGGTGTGCAGGCAGAGTGCGCTCAGTGCATCGGCCCGTAGGCGCGACCGAGGCTTTTCTCTTTGTGCAGGTGGCCCATGCGCACGATCAGGTCGTCCAGCTGCGGCTTGATGAGCCCGGACACCTCCGCCTGCTCGGCGCGAATGCGGTCGAGCAAGGCGAGCACGCGCTCGATCTGGATCGCGTCCAGCGCCTCCAGCGGCTCGATGGCGCGCAAGCGCTCGACCAGCGCCGCGCAGCGCGTTTCAATCTCGGGCAGCTTGCCCCATTCCTTGGCGCGTGCAAGCACCAGCATCGACGAGACGCTGGCGGCCAGCTCCTCGTAACAATGAACCACCTCACTGCGGACTGCCATGTTGTTCTCTATCCCTGTTGTCATTTGATTGCCGCCTTGCCGCTTTTTTTTGCGACTTCTCAACCGCGGCTGCGGTCGTCGATCTCCCGCCAGGCGGAAGCGATGTTTTCCAGCAGCTGCCCGGCTTCGTCCAGGGCCTGCACATCGTTGTGCAGGTTGGCCTGAAAGAGGCGCCGCACGACGTAGTCGTACAGCGCGGACAGGTTGCCCACCAGTTGGGCGCCGGCCTCGCCGCCGGCCTGCGCATCGAGCGCGGCCTTCAGGCCGTTGTCCACGATGCCGATGGCCTTGGAGATCGCCAGGCCCTTGGCCACGACCTCTCCGGTGCCCATGTGATGGCGCGCCATGCCAATGGCGGTCTTGGCGCCGTCGAACAGCATCACGATGAGCTGGTGCGGCGACGCGCTCATGGCGCTGGTTTCCACGCCGACGCGCGCATAGGCGCCGGCGCCGGTGCGAAAGTTGTGAGGGGTGTACATCGCTGCTGCTCCAGGTCTTCGTCGTGTGCGGGGGGCTTACTTGCTGCTCGTCAGCGCATCGAACTGCTGCGTGAGGTAGGTCTTGGTGTTGTTCAGGCTGTTGATCAACACGTCCAGCTGCGTGAACTGGGCCTTGTAGCGCGCCACCGTCGAGTCCACGCGCGTCTGCATGGCGTCGTACTGGGTGTCGAGCTCCTTGATGGTGGAGGTCACGCCGTCGCTGGCCACCTTCAGGGCGCCGGTGTTCAGGTCGGTCACCAGCGCGTCGATCTGCTTGCCGTAGCCGCCGGTGCTGCCGGTGGCGCTGGAGAACAGGTTGGCCACGCCCTTCAGGTTGGAGGCCAGGGCCTTGTCCAGCTTGGTGGCGTCGATGGCGATGGTGCCGTCCTTCTGGAAGGCCACGCCAATCTCCGTGAGCACCTTCATGTCGTTGGGGCCGCCCGCCTGCGGCGTGGTGAGCGCCTGGCGAATGCGCGTCTGCAGGTTGCGCAGCGTGGTGTCGCCCACCAGCGCGGCGGCCGTCTTGGTGTCGGCGTCGTACGCGGTCAGCGTCTTGGCGGTGCTCTGCAGCGTGTTGTAGGCGTTCACGAAATCGGTGATCGCCGACTTCACGCCGGCCGTGTTTTCCTTCATCGACAGGCCCGTCTTGCCGGTGTTCACCAGCGTGAGCGTGGCGCCCTGAATCGCTTCCTTCACCGTGTTGGTCTGGCTGGTGACGTCGATGCCGTTCACGTTCAGCATCGCGTTCTGCGCCACCGAGGTCTGCTTCAGGTTCTGCGTGCCGGCCGGGTCGTTGCCCACCAGGCTTTGCAGCGCGGCGTCGCCGTCCACCGAGATGCGCATGCTCGACTTCTCGCCGGTGGTGGAAGACGTCAGCACCAGCCGGTTGGGCGCGCCGCTGCCGTCGTTCACGATGCTGGCCGTCACGCCGGCGCTGGCGTTGTTGATGGCGTTGCGAATGCCTTCCAGCGTGTTGTTGGTCGGGTCGATGGTGATCGACTTGGCCGGCTGGCTCGCGTCCGCGGTGAAGCCCGCGCCGGTGTACTGGCCGGTGGTGGCGTTCAGCGTGCCGCCCGTGATCTGGCCGAAGTCGATGGTGATCTTGCCGTTGCCGATGGCGGTGTTGGTGGTGGCCTGGCCCGCGCTGATGACGGTTTGTGCCTGCGCGAGCTGCTTCACGTCGATGGTGTAGTTGCCCGCGGCGCTGGCGTCGGTGGCCGAGGCGGCCAGGATGCCGCTGACCGTGGGCGTGCCGGTGACGCTCTGGAACAGCGAAGGGTCACCCAGCTTCTTGCCGGCGTTCTGCAGCGTGCTGAGCGCGCTCTGAATGGTGCCGTAGGCCGACAGCTTGCTGGTGTAGCTCTTGGCCTTGGCCTGCAGCGCCACGAGCGGCTGGCTCTCGGCGGTCTGCAGCTGCGTGAGCAGGTCCGCAAGATTGAGGTTGGAGCCAACGCCGAGGCTGCTGATCGTTGCCATTTGAATTTATTCCTGATTGCTGCGGTTGCAGATGAAAAACGGGGGGGCTGCGTGCAAGGGCGAAGGCGGCCTCAGGCCGCGTGGTCCACCAGCAGCCCGTTGCCGTCGCTCATCAGCTTGGCGATGCGCACGACCTCTTCGTTGGGAATCTGGCGAATAACTTCACCGTTCGTGCGGTCGACCACCTTGACGATGAGCTTGTCGGTGTCCTTGTCGACCTCGAACTGCAGGCCGACTTCGCGCAGCGCCAGGGACTCGTTCACCTGTTGCACGGCCCGCTCCACCTGCACCGGCGTGGCGTCTTCTTTAGCCTCGCTCTTGGTGGTGCTCGACAGCGCCCGAAGGCCTGCAGCCGCACCCGTACCCACTGCGCCGCCGACGAGCATCTGCGTCCACGGGTTGTCCTTCACGGGGTTGGCTGGCACGGGGTTCGACATCATTTCCACCTTGTTCTTTGCGGGGTTCGCTGTCCTCTGCGGTCTCGCTCTCCCTGAAAGGGAAGCATGGCCGCAGAGGACAGCGCAGGCACTCCCGGCTTGCGTCCGGGACCTGCGCTCGCCGGACCCCCACCTTTCGGCAGGGGCCTGGCTTTCCTTTGCTTCTACCTAGCCGTTGTCGATCAACGCAGGAGCGACAGCACGCCCTGCGTGGTCTGGTTGGCCTGCGACAGCACCGAGGTGCCAGCTTGTTGCAGGATCTGCGCGCGGGTCATGTTCGACACTTCCGTTGCGTAGTCAGCGTCTTCGATGCGCGAACGCGACGACGACAGGTTGGTCACCGTGGTGCCCAGGTTGGAGATCACCGAGTCGAAACGGTTTTGCACGGCGCCCAGGGCGCTGCGCAGCTTGTCGACCTTCGACAGGGCTGCGTCGAGGGTCTTGAGCGGGTCGACGGTCGACTTGCCATTGCTGACTGCATTGGTCGTCACGCTGCCGGCCTTGCTCGAGTCGGCGTACACGATGCCACCGGTGGTGGTCGTGATGTTGCCGTTGGCATTCACGTTGATCGTTTCTGCAGTGGTCTTCGTGAGGCCGCTCACGCCCATGAAGCCGTCGGTCTTGCCGTCGGCGGCTGCCAGGGTGTAAACGTCGGAGCCCGTGCCGTCGAGGTCGATGGAGCCTGCTGCGGCGCCGATCTTGGCTGCCACTTCGCCAGCCGTTGCCTTTTCGCCAGTCACGTCGAACGTGGCAGCGGTGCCTGCACCAGGAGCGGCGACAACATACTTCGCGCCAGTTGCTGCGAAAGTGACGGAGTCACCAGCAGCCTTCATGCCGTTGACGTTGCTGACCAGGGCGGTCAGCGTGGCGGCGACGGTCGTGCCAGCGCCGGTCTTGGTCAGGTTGCCGCTGGCGTCGAGGAACAGCGCCGAGTTGTCGGCGGCATCGGTCAGTGCGCCGTTGCTGTCGATCTTGACGTCCGTCGACTGGCTGCCGAGCTTGACGGTGGCCGTCACGCTGGTGCCAGCAGGCGGCTTCAGTGCTGCGAGCGTGTTCGTCGCGGTACGGGCGGTTTCAGCAACCGAGTAGCTCTTGGTGGCCGCGCTGTAGGTGTACGTTGCGCCGCCGGTAACGGCAACCTTGCCGCCGTCTTTGATGTTGGCCAGCGCGTCGTTGGAGGTGGCGGTGTTGGCGGTGCCCAGGGTACGGCTGTAGGCAGTCACGCCGTTCGAAGGCGCAGCAGCGGTGAAGCCAGCGATCAGCAGGTCGGACGACGTGGCGACCTTGTTCTTCGAACCGGTGTTGTTCACGTTGAAGCCGTCCAGACCCAGGGTCTTGGCGCTGATTTCCTGCAGGTCGATGTCGATGGTTTCGCCATCGTTCGCGCCGACTTGCACGGTCAGCTTGCCAGCGTCAGCCGACAGAACCTTCACGCCGTTGAACTGGGTCTGTTCCGACACGCGGTTGATTTCGTCCAGACGCTGGCCGATTTCCGACTGGATCGAGTCCAGGTCGCTTGCCGAGTTGGTGCCCGTGGCGGCTTGCACCGACAGTTCACGAACGCGTTGCAGGTTGTTGTTGACTTCGGTCAGTGCGCCTTCGGTCGTTTGAGCGATCGAGATGCCGTCGTTGGCGTTGCGCGTTGCTTGCGTCAGGCCCTTGATGTTGGCCGTGAAGCGGTTGGCAATGGCTTGACCTGCAGCGTCGTCCTTGGCGCTGTTGATGCGCATGCCCGAAGACAGGCGCTCAATGGCGGTGTTCAACGCCGATTGCGACTTGTTGAGGTTGTTCTGCGTGACGAGCGAGAGGCTGTTGGTATTGATGACTTGCGTCATGTTCGACTCCTGATTGACAAAGGTTGTGTGACTCCGGCCATCGGCCGTAACGCTGGACCCGCTTCCGCTGTGAGACTCAAGCCATCGTTGAATTGGTTATCGGCGAGTGCCTTCAAACCTTTAGGGCGGCGTACAAAAAAGTTGCACAAACCGCCCCGGTCACCCAACCGGGCCCTCAGGCCTGCAGGTTCATCACTTCCTGATAGGCAGTCACCAGGCGGTTGCGCACCTGCAGACCGGTCTGGAACGCCACGTTGGCCTTCTGCAGGTCGACCATGACGTCGTTCAGGGCGACGCCGGGCTTGCCCAGCTCGAACGACTCGGCCTGGGCGTAGGCGCCTTGCTGCGCGCTGCTGATATTGGCCAGCGAGCGCTTCAGCTCGGCGGCAAAGCCGCCGGCCTCCGCGGGGGCGCCTGCGCCGGCCGACGGGCCGATGCCGGTGTTGAGCGCGGTAACGCGCATTTGCTGCAAGACGGATTCAATGGCGCTGATCGACATGGGATCTCTTCTTCCTGTGTGAACACTTCTGCGTGACTTGACAAGGAGGACGCAAGGTCCCCCGGCTGGCTCGCAGCGTATCAAGGGAAGACCCCGATTCAAGGGCGCAACTGAGGGCGAAAACCCCGGCTGTTCGGCCATTCGAATTCCCATGCGCTGTTGACAATCGTCGCCAAACGAACAGGTCGTGGACGACTACAGCGGCCCTCCGGAATGAACTCTCAACACCGAAATCTCTCTCCAACCATGGCTTTGGACCGTTGCGGTCTAACGGGCGCGACCCAGGTGCGCTCATGAGTACAGCGGTGCCCACGGGCGACGTCTCCGCTGCGGCCAGCGGCACAGGCGGCGCAAGCGGCGGCCTCCCGCCAATGCTCGAACGCATGCGCGCCCAGCCCAAGCTGCCGATGATCATCGGCGGCGCGGCCCTGGTGGCCGCAGCCGCCGCCTTCATGCTGTGGAGCCGGGCGCCCGACTACAAGGTGCTCTACACCAATGTGTCGGACCGCGACGGCGGCGCCATCATTGCGTCGCTGCAGCAGATGAACGTGCCCTACAAGTTCGCCGAGGGCGGCGGCGCGATCCTGATCGCGGGCGACAAGGTGGCCGAAACGCGCCTGAAGCTGGCCGCGCAAGGCCTGCCCAAGGCCGGTGGCGTGGGCTTCGAGCTGATGGACAACCAGAAGTTCGGCACCAGCCAGTTCGCCGAGCAGGTGAACTACCAGCGCGGGCTGGAAGGCGAGCTGGCGCGCTCCATCGAATCCATCGGCACCATCGAGGCGGCCCGGGTGCACCTGGCGCTGCCCAAGCCCTCGCTGTTCGTGCGTGACCAGAAGAAGCCCTCGGCCTCGGTGGTGCTCACACTCATGCGCGGGCGCAGCATCGACGAGGGCCAGGTCAGCGCCATCGTGCACATGGTGTCCAGCAGCGTGCCCGACCTGGACGCCAAGAGCGTCACCGTGGTCGACCAGCGCGGCAACCTGCTGTCTTCCGCGCGCGGCACCGACCGCGGGCTGGACGTGAGCCAGCTCAAATATGCGCAGGAGATCGAGGCCGGCTACATCCGCCGCATCGAGGCCATCCTGCAACCCATCGTCGGCGCGACCAACGTGCGCGCCCAGGTGGCGGCGGACATCGACTTTTCGGTGGTCGAGCACACCGACGAAAAGTACAAGCCCAACCAGGACCCGACGCAGGCCGCCATGCGCAGCCAGCAGAGCAGCGAGTCGGTCCAGCAGGGCGGCGGCGCGCCGGGCGGCGTGCCGGGCGCGCTGTCGAACCAGCCGCCGGTGAACCCGAACGCACCGATCGTGGGGCCACGCGCGCCCAACGCGCCGGGCACGCCCCCACCAGGCACACCGGGCACACCCGGTGCGTCTGGTGCACCGGGCACCACCACCGCGACCACCGCCACGGCCGCCACCGGCCCCAGCAGCACGCGCAAGGACACCACCACCAACTACGAGCTCGACCGCAGCATCCGCCACGTGCAGCAAGCCGCCGGCGGCGTGAAGCGCCTGTCGGTGGCCGTGGTGGTGAACAACCGCGACAGCGTGGACGCAGCGGGCAAGAACACCAGCCGCGCGCTGACCACGGCCGAGGTCGACCAGATCCGCAACCTTGCCAAAGAGGCGATGGGCTTCAGCCAGGAGCGCGGCGACTCGCTCAACGTGGTGAACAGCGCCTTCGCCCGCGACGCCGACAGCGGCCCCGCACCCGAAGTGGCGTTCTGGAAGGACCGCGACAACATCGAGATCGGCAAGACGCTGGGCCAGTACCTGCTGTACGCGCTGATCGCCCTGTTCGCCTGGCTGGCCGTGCTGCGTCCGCTGATGCGCCGCCACGCACCGCCGCCGCCGGCACCCGTTGCGGCCACGCCGCTGGACGACGACACCCCGCCACCGGTCACCGCGCACGACAGCGCGCCCTCGCCGGAAGAAAGCCTGCGCGAACGCGAGGCCAACCGCAAGAAAGCCGACATGGACTACGCGCAACAGATCGCGGACAAGGACCCCAAGATGGTCGCGGCCCTGATCCAGCACTGGATGAACAGCAATGAGCAATGAACTGGGCACCCGTAAAAGCGCCATCCTGCTGATGGCGCTCGGCGAAGACCGGGCCGCCGCCGCATTGCACCAGCTCCCCACCTCCGAGGTGCAGACGCTGGGGCTGGCCATGTCCAAGCTCACCTCGGTCTCCCGCGAAGAGCTGGCCGAGGTGCTGGCCGAGTTCCGCCAGGAAACCGAGCAGCTGTCGGCCCTGCACCTGGGCTCGACCAGCTACATCCGCGCGGTGCTGAAGAAGGCGCTGGGCGAAGACCGCGCCAGCAACCTGCTGGAAGACATTCTGGCGCCCGAAGAGCCGCACGGCGGCATCGAGCGGCTCAACGAGCTGGAGGCCGGCGAAGTGGCCGAGCTCATTCGCGACGAGCATCCGCAGATTCTGGCCACGCTGCTCATTCACCTGGACCGCATGAAGGCCTCCGAGGTGCTGGAGAAACTGCCCACGCGCCTGCGCCACGACGTGATCATGCGCGTGGCCACCTTCGGCGGCGTGCAGCCTTCGGCGCTCAACGAGCTGACCGACGTGCTCACCGAAATGCTGGCCGGCCAGGGCCTGCGCCGCAGCCGCCTGGGTGGCGTGCGCACCGCGGCCGAAATCGTCAACCTGATGAGCACCACGGTGGAAGAAGAAGCCATTGCCCATGTGCGCGAACAGGACGAGGGGCTGGCCCAGCGCATCGTGGACGAGATGTTCGTGTTCGAGAACCTGCTCGGCCTGGAAGACCGCAGCATTCAGCGCCTGCTCAAGGACATCGAGAGCGACTCGCTCATCATCGCGCTCAAGGGCGCGCCGATGGAGCTGCGCGACAAGTTCCTCAACAACATGTCGCAACGTGCCGCCGAAACGCTGCGCGAGGACATGGAGCTGCGCGGCCCGGTGCGCGTGTCTCAGGTCGAGGCCGAACAGAAGACCATTCTGCAGGTGGCACGCCGCCTGGCGGAATCCGGCGAAATCGTGATCTCAGCGCCTGGCACCGATGACTTCGTTTGACACCGGCGCCCAGGGCGCATCCAACACCTTCGGCGGCTCGCGCGAGCGCCTCGCCGCCATTCACGCCGCGGCGCGGCAGGCCGCCGCCGGCGCCCAGCCCACGCTGTCCGACCGGGACCCGTGGGAACGGTGGGAAATGGGCACGCTGGACGGCAAGCCGTCGGTGCCCGCCAGCCGCAAGGCCGCCGCCGCCGCCGAGTTCAGCCGCAACGGCGGGCGCAATGCGGTCGCCGCACCGCCGGCCCCGCTGGCGCCCCCACCCCCAAAGGTCGACTTGGCCGAACTGGCGCGCATCCGCAAGGAAGCACGCACCGCCGGCGAGGCCGAGGGCCGCGCCGCGGGCCTGGCCGAAGGCCGCAAGGTGGGCCACACCGAAGGCCTGGCCACCGGCCTGGCGGCCGCCAGCGTGCATGCCGAGCGCCTGCGCGCGCTCACGCTGTCGCTGCCCGACGCCCTGCGCCGCGCCGAAAGCGAGCTGACCGACACCGTGCTGGTGCTCGCGCTAGACGTGGCGCGCCAAGTGGTGCACCGCACGCTGAAGGCCGAGCCCGAATGGGTGCTGCCGCTGGTGCGCGACCTGCTCAACACCGAGCCCGCCCTGCGCGGCGAACCGCGCCTCTTGCTCAACCCCGACGACGTGGCGCTGGTGAAGAACAGCCTGGGCCACGAGATAGAGGCTGCCGGCTGGCTGGTGCGCAGCGACGACTCGCTGGCGCGCGGCGGCTGCCGCGTGCAGTCGGCCAACGGCGAGCTCGACGGCACGCTGGAAACCCGCTGGAAGCGCGTGGCCTCGGTGCTGCGCGAGAACGCCTCCGACGGCGGCGAATTCCTTTGAACGCGAGCGCGACGATGCCTACCGCCACCGCTGTCCCCACAGCCATTCCCGCTGCCATTCCCACTGCCGCCGCCAACCTGCACCTGGACCACGTGCGCGCCACGCTGGAGAAGGCGCGCGGCAGCGTCGCGCAATGCACCACCACCACCGCGTCGGGCCGTCTCACGCGCGCCGTGGGGCTGGTGCTGGAGGCGGTCGGCCTGCAACTGCCCGTGGGCAGCGACTGCCTGATCGAGCTGCCACCGGGCAATGCGCAACGCTATGCAGAGGCCGAAGTGGTCGGCTTCGCGGGCGATCGCCTCTTCTTGATGTCGCAGACCGAAGTGGCCGGCCTGGTGCCGGGCGCGCGCGTGTTCGCGCGGCCCGTGACCGTGGAGCCGGGCATGGTGGGTGGCGGCAACGCCCACACCAAGCGCCTGCCCGTGGGCGAAGGCATGCTCGGGCGCGTGGTGGATGCGGCCGGCCGCCCGCTGGACGGGCTCGGCCCGCTGGACATCGCACGCAAGGTGCCGCTGAGCTCGCCACCCGTCAACCCGCTCACGCGCGCGCCCATCGATTCGGTGCTCGACGTGGGCGTGCGCGCCATCAACGCCATGCTCACCGTGGGCCGCGGCCAGCGCATGGGCCTGTTCGCCGGCTCCGGCGTGGGCAAGAGCGTGCTGCTGGGCATGATGGCGCGCTACACGAGTGCAGAGGTCATCGTGGTCGGCCTGATCGGCGAACGTGGCCGCGAGGTGAAAGACTTCATCGAGAACACGCTGGGCGAAGAAGGCCTGGCGCGTGCCGTGGTGGTGGCGGCGCCCGCCGACAACTCCCCGCTGCTGCGCCTGCAGGGCGCGGCCTACGCCACCTGCCTGGCCGAGTACTTCCGGGACCTGGGCAAGGACGTGCTGCTCATCATGGACTCGCTCACCCGCTACGCCATGGCGCAGCGCGAGATTGCGCTGGCCGTGGGCGAGCCGCCCGCCACCAAGGGCTATCCGCCCTCCGTGTTCGCCAAGCTGCCCGCGCTGGTGGAACGTGCCGGCAACGGCCCGCGCGACGCCCAGGGGCGCGGCGGCTCCATTACCGCCTTCTATACGGTGCTGTCCGAGGGCGACGACCAGCAGGACCCGATTGCCGACTCGGCCCGCGCCATTCTGGACGGCCACGTGGTGCTGTCGCGCACGCTGGCCGAGGCCGGGCACTACCCCGCCATCGACATCGAGGCGTCCATCAGCCGGGCCATGACCTCGCTGATTCCGCCGACGCAGTTCGAGTCGGTGCGCCGCTTCAAGCAGATGCTTTCGCGCTACCAGCGCAACCGCGACCTGATCAGCGTGGGCGCCTATGCGCCCGGCCACGACCTGCAGCTGGACAAGGCCATTGCAATGTACCCGCGCATCGAGTCCTTCCTGCAGCAGTCGATGGACGAGCGCACCGGGTACGAAGAGTCCGTCGACCAGCTCGAAGGCCTGTTCGCTCCCGAGCGGCGCGCCTGAAACGTCTGCAGCACCCGCGGCAACCCACGCCCACCCGACACCACCCAAGGACTTCTTCCATGACCCGCAAGCTCCCCCTCGGCATGCTGATCGACCTGGCCCACACGCAGACGGACGACGCCGCGCGGCGCCTGGGCGCGCTGCAGAGCGCGCACCTCAGCGCCAACCAGAAGCTCGAGCTGCTGCTGCAGTACCGCCAGGACTATCACAACCAGCTCGACGCGCTGATGCGCGACGGCCTGCCCTCCTCGCAGTGGCGCAACTACCGCAACTTTCTGGGCACGCTGGACGGCGCCATCGAGCAGCAGCGCGCCATTGCCACGCAGACCGAGACCCGGCTGGACAGCGGGCGCGTCGACTGGCAGCAGCAAAAGCGCCGCCTGAGCTCCTTCGACACCCTGGCCGAGCGCGTGCGCGCCCAGGAAATGATGGCCGCGAACAAGCGCGAGCAGCGCGACAGCGACGAACGCGCGGCGCGCAAGTTCTTCGACCGTGCCTCGCACCCGACCCATTGAATCTCCAGGAACCGACATGCCCCCCATGCCCATGATCTCGCCCGCCGTTGCATCGACCAGCGGCAGCACGTCGGCCGCGCAGGCAGGCTCGCGCAACCGCGCCACGGACGAAGCACAGGGCCAAGGCTTTGGCGCCGCGCTGGAGCGCTCGCGCGCCAACGGCAACCACGGCCAGCGCACGCAGAGCTCGTCAGAGGACGGCGCCAGCGTGGCCACCGCCGAACGCAAGCCCGCGCGCAAGCCCGGCGCTGACGACGAGGCCAAGGACGCCCTGCCCGCCGACCCCAACCTCGCCTTTCTGGCCCCGGCCAACTCGCCGCTGCATGCGCTGACCCTGGCGGGACGCGCGGCGGCACAGGCCGACGGCAAGGGCGTTGCCGACGGCACCGTCGCGGCCACCGACCTGCCCGCGGATGCGGCAGCTGCTGCCGCGGCCACCGCCGCCATCGACCCGCTCGCCAAGGCCCAGGCCGGCACGTCCGACGCCGCCGCGGCCGCCGCACTGGCCGCGAACGCCAAGGCCGTGCCCGACACCGATGCCGCGGCCAAGGATGCCGCCAAGCCTGCAGCCACCGCGACCGCCGCGACGGACGCCCCGGCCGACGCCGCACCCACCGCTTCGCTGCAGGACGTGGCACGCGCCGCCGTCGCCGCACAGGCCATGACCGTCGGCACCGCAAAAACCGGCGCGCCGGCCAGCCCGGCCGTCGGAACCGCAGCCCCCGGCCGCACCGGCCCGCGCGCCGTGAGCGCCACCGCCGCCGAGCAGCTGGCCAGCGCCACGCAACCCAAGGCCGGCCCAGGCGCCAGTGCCGATGCCAAGGCCGACACCGCCAACGTGACCGCCGCCGCCGTGCAGGCCGCGGTGAACGCCACCGGGGCAGACGCCGACACCAGCGCCGGCACCGACAGCCAGTCGCCCACAACCGCCTTCGCGCTGCAGCAGACCGCCGCCAACACGGCCTCGGCCGCCCGCGCGGACGAAGCCGCCGCCACCCGCGCGCCGGTGCACAGCCTCGCTCCCGAAGTGGGCAGCGACAAATGGGGCGCCGCGCTCGGCCAGCAGATGGCGCGCATGAGCACCACCGGCAACCACACGGCCGAGCTGAGCCTCAACCCGGCCGGCCTCGGTCCGCTCAAGGTCACGCTGCAACTGGGCGACAACCAGGCGCAGGCCATGTTCGTGTCGGCCCACGAAAGCGTGCGCAAGGCCGTGGAGGCTGCGCTGCCGCAACTGCGCACCGCGCTGTCTGAACAAGGCATCACCCTGGGCCAGACCTCCGTGGGCGCCGACACGCGCCAGGCCAGCGGGCAGGACGCCGCGTTTGCGCAGCAGCAACAACAGCAACAGAACGCCGCCCGCCAGCAGGCCGCCAGCTACCCCGGCGCGGGCCGCGGTGCCGCCAGCGCGCCGGTGGCCAGCGTGGCCGCCGCACGCCCGAGCCCTGCCGCCAATGCGGGCGCTGGCGTCGATACCTTCGCCTGACCGCTGGCGTACACGCCCCCTGCCCCACACCCCATCCCCCGCGCGCGCCCTGCCCGGCGCGCAATGAACGGATATGACACGCCTTTGTGCGCTTGTTCGGCCGTTCGTTCGCGGGGCACTTCGCAAAGAATAGGCCGGACTCGTAATACCGCATCACCATGGCTACCTCCACTCCTGTCGCAACCGCCGCTTCGGCCGCACCATCGGCCCCACGCCGCTCCTCGAAGCTGCTGATCGGGGTCGTGATTGCCGTCGGCCTCGCGGCCGCCAGCGCAGCCGCGTACACCTTCATTCCCCGCTTCATGAACCCGGCGCCCGCATCGGCCGAGCACGCGAAGCCGCCCGCGCCTGAAAAGCCGATCTTCCTCACGCTGGAGCCCATCACGGTAAACCTGCAGTCCGAAGGCCGCGCCCGCTTTCTGCAGATCGGCATGGCGCTGCGCCTGCCCGACGAGCAGACCAAGGCGCAGATCGTGGAGTTCATGCCCGAGCTGCGCAGCCGCCTGCTCATGCTGCTGTCCAACCGCACGCCCGACACGCTGGTCACGCCCGAGGGCAAGGCCAAGCTGGCCGAGGAGATCCGCACCACGCTGAACACGCCGCTGGGCGTGGGCCAGCCGGCGCTGGGCATCTCCAACGTGTCTTTCAACACCTTCGTGGTGCAGTGACCTTCTTCTCCGGACAAGCGACCCATGGCGTATGAACAGGTGCTTTCCCAGGACGAGGTCGACGCTCTCCTGCAGGGCGTCACCGGCGAAGTCGATCCGGTGGTGGCTCCCAAGCCGCCCAGGGACGGCCTGCCGGCCTACGACCTCGGCGCGCCCGACCGCGTGGTGCGCAACCGCATGCACACGCTGGAGGTCATCAACGACCGCTTTGCGCGTGGCCTGCGCAGCGCGCTGCTGAACTTCATGCGCCGCAGCCCCGACATTTCGGTGGGGCCGGTGCAGATCCAGCAGTACGGCGAGTTCGTGCGGCACCTGCCGGTGCCCGCGAACATCAACATGATTCACATGAAGCCGCTGCGCGGCACCGCCCTCTTCGTGTTCGACCCGAAGCTGGTGTTCCTCGTGGTGGACAACCTGTTCGGCAGCGACGGGCGCTACCACGTGCGCGTGGAAGGCCGCGACTTCACGCGCACCGAGCAACGCATCATCAAGCGCCTGCTCGACCTGTCCCTGCAGTGCTACGGCGACGCCTGGCAGCCGGTGTTTCCGCTGGACTTCGACTACGTGCGCGCGGAAATGCACGGCAAGCTGGCCAACATCGTGGCGCCCAACGAGGTGGTGATCAACACCACGCTGCAGATCGAGTTCGGCCCCGTGGGCGGCTTTCTGCACGTGTGCATTCCCTACTCGATGATCGAGCCCATTCGCGACCTGCTGTCCAACCCGATCCAGGACGAGGTCGAGGTCGACAAGCGCTGGGTGACGCAGATGTCGCGCCAGATGCAGGCCGCCGACGTCGAGCTGATTGCCGACTTCGTCACCATGCCCTCCACCCTGGGCGAAGTGATGAAGCTGCAGGTTGGCGACGTGCTTCCCATCGAACTGCCGACCACCGTCGTTGCCAAGGTTGGCGGCGTGCCCGTGATGGAGTGCGGCTACGGCACCGCCAACGAGCGCTACGCCCTGCGCGTGCAAAACATGATCTCCCACCAAGACAGCGATTTGAAGAACGACCATGACTGACAACACCTCTTCCGCCAGCAGCGACGCGGACGACTGGGCCAGCGCGCTGGCCGAACAGACCGCAGCCACCGCACCGGCAGTGCCCGAACCCGCCGTGGCCCCCGCCACTGCGCAGGTCTTCCAGCAGATTCAGGAGCCGGCGCACGCGCCCTCCAGCACCACGCCGGTGGACATTGCGCGCGTGCTCGACGTGCCCGTGCAGCTCACCGCCGAAATCGGCCGCACCCGCATCACCATCAAGAGCCTGCTGCAGCTGTCGCAGGGCTCCGTGGTGGAGCTGGACGGCTTGGCCGGCCAGCCGCTGGACGTGCTGATCAACGGCTACCTCATCGCCCAGGGCGAAGTGGTGGTGGTGAACGAGAAGTACGGCATTCGGCTGACCGACATCGTCACCCCCTCCGAGCGCATGCAGAAGCTCGCGCGCACATGAGCGTGCGTTGCCTACTGCCACAGCTGCGGGCCCGGGCGGCGGTGCTGCCGGCGCTGTGCATGCTTGCCGTTCTCACGGTACGCACCGCGCATGCCGCGCTGCCCACCGTGCCCACGCCCGTGCATGAAGCCACGCCCAGCGCGGTCGGCGCGGGTGGCCTGCTGCAGGCCGGCTTTGGCATGGCGGTGGTGGTCGGGTTGATTTTTCTGTGCGCCTGGGCGGCGCGCCGCTTCGGGCTGCAGCGCCTGGGCGGCGGGCACCTGGTGAAGGTGGTGTCCAGTGCCTCGGTCGGCCAGCGCGAGCGCGTGGTCGTGGTGGAGGTGGGCGACCAGTGGCTGGTGCTGGGCGTCACGTCCAGCCAGGTCAACATGCTGCACGCCCTGCCCGCGCAGGTGCAGCACGTGCAACCGGCTGCTGCCGCGTCACGCATGCCCGGTGCCCCCAACAACCCTGTCGAACTCTTTGCCCGCAAGCTGCGCGAGGCCCTCACGGGCAAGGCGCATACCGCCCCATGACGCATTCCGCATTGCGCCGCGGCCTGCGAGCCGCGCTGCTGCTTGCCGCCGCCGCGTTGCCCGCCGTGGCCTGGACCCAGGGCCTGCCCGGCCTCACCAGCACGCCCGGCCCCGGCGGCAGCCAGACCTGGTCGCTGAGCGTGCAGACCATGGTGCTGCTCACCTCGCTCACCTTTCTGCCCGCGATGCTGCTGTCGATGACCAGCTTCACGCGCATATTGATCGTGATGGGCCTGCTGCGCACCGCCATCGGCACGCAGACCTCGCCGCCCAACCAGGTGCTGGTGGGGCTGTCTTTGTTTCTCACCTTCTTCGTGATGGCACCGGTGCTCGACAAGGCCTACACCGACGCCTACGTGCCCTTCTCCGAGAACAAGATCAGCGCCGACAAGGCACTGGAGCGCGGCATTGCCCCCTTCAAGACCTTCATGCTCAAGCAGACCCGCGAAAGCGACCTGGCCCTGTTCGCGCGCCTGGCCAAGGTGCCCGACATGCAGGGCCCGGAAGACGTGCCGCTGCGCATTCTGCTGCCGTCCTTCGTCATCAGCGAGCTGAAGACCGCGTTCCAGATCGGCTTCACCATCTTCATTCCGTTTCTCATCATCGACCTGGTGGTGGCCAGCGTGCTGATGTCCATGGGCATGATGATGGTGCCGCCCGCGTCCATTGCGCTGCCCTTCAAGCTGATGCTGTTCGTGCTGGCCGACGGCTGGCAGCTGCTCATCGGCGCGCTGGCGCAGAGCTTCTACCTTTAGGTACCCCGACATGACCCCCGAAATCGTCATGACCATGGGCCACCGGGCCATGGAAATATCGCTGCTGCTGGGCGCGCCGCTGCTGCTGGTGGCGCTGGTCATCGGCCTGATCGTGAGCATCTTCCAGGCCGCCACGCAGATCAACGAAGCCACGCTGTCCTTCATTCCGAAGCTGCTGGCCGTGTTTGCCACGCTGGTCGTCGCGGGCCCCTGGATGCTCGACCGCATGCTCGACTACATGCGCGCGCTGTTCGCCGGCATTCCGCAGCTGGTGGCGTGACGCCGTCGATCGTCTCCGTCACCTCGGCCCAGCTCGAGGGCTGGATGGTGGCCTTCCTGTGGCCGTTCGTTCGCATGCTCGCGCTGGTGAGCACCTCGCCCATCTTCGGCGAGGTGTGGGTGCCGCGCCCGGTGAAGGTGGCGGTCGCCGTGATGCTCACCTTTGTGATCGCGCCCACGCTGGGCGCGTTTCCGGCCGTGCCGGTGGTCTCCGCCGGCGGCCTGTGGATCGTGGTGCAACAGGTGCTCATTGGCGCGGCCATGGGCTTCTCGATGAAGCTGGTGTTCACCGCCGTGCTGGCCGCGGGCGAATACATCGGCCTGCAGATGGGCCTGTCGTTCGCCTCGTTCTTCGACCCCATGAGCCGCGGCAGCACCATGGTGGTGTCGCGCCTGCTGAACATGCTGGCGATGCTTATTTTTCTGGCGCTGGACGGCCACCTGCTCATGGTGAACGCGCTGGCCGAGAGCTTCAGCACACTGCCCATCTCCGAAGGCCGCATGGCCGCGGGCGGCTGGCTGTTTCTGGTGCTGGCCGCGGGCGACATCTTCTCCAGCGGGCTGATGCTGGCGCTGCCACTGGTGACCGCGCTGCTCACGCTGAACCTGGCCATGGGCATCCTGAACCGCGCGTCGCCGCAGTTCAGCATCTTCGCGGTGGGCTTTCCGCTGACGCTGCTGGCGGGCATCTTCATGCTGCAGTTGCTGATGCCGAACCTGGCGGCGTTTCTGGAGCCGAGGTTTGCGGAGGCTATTGCCAACATGCTGAGGTTCACGCAGGGGCTGCGTCCGTAGGGATTTTCTGCACTGGTCCCCAATGGCCGCGCTCTTGGCGATCCATCGATTTTTATGCTGCTCACCAGCAAAATAAATCGTTTTCGTTCATCGAAGACCGTCCTTAGAGTTGCCCCCACTGCAACTCTCCCGATGGGAAATCTCCGTGTCCACCGCAACCACCCGCATTCCATTCCACCTGGCGTTTCCTGTGCGCGACATCGCCGAAGCTCGTGCGTTCTACGGCGAACTGCTCGGCTGTCCGGAAGGTCGCAGCGCGCCGGAATGGGTCGACTTCGATTTCTACGGCCATCAGATCGTCGCCCACTTGGCACCCGACGAATGCGGCCACCGCCAGAGCAGCGCGGTGGACGGGCACGACGTGCCGGTGCGTCACTTCGGCGCGATCATTCCCATGGATCAGTGGCAGCTCATGGCCGACAAGCTGGTGGCGCGCAAGACCGCCTTCGTCATCGAGCCCTACATCCGCTTCAAGGGCGAGCCCGGCGAGCAGGCGACGATGTTCTTCCTGGACCCCTCGGGCAACGCCATCGAGATGAAGTCCTTCGCGGACCTGAGCTCGCTGTTCGCGCGCTGAAAGAGCTTCATGATCAATCGCAACATGAAGTGCGTGGCCTTGGCTGCCATGCTGGTCGCCTGCGCGTCTGCCTCGGCCCAGTCGGACACCTTGGCCAAGGTCAAGGAGGCAGGCGCCATCACGATGGGCGTGCGCGATGCCTCTGGCGCCATGTCGTTCACGCTCGGGCCCGGAAAGTACACGGGCTTTCATGTCGAGATCTGTGAGCGAGTCATTGCCGACATCAAGAAGGCGGCGCAGCTCGACAAGATCGATGTGAAGTACCAGCTCGTGACGCCGCAGAACCGACTTCCTCTGGTGCAGAACGGCACGGTGGACATCGAGTGCGGGACCACGACCAACAATGCCGCGCGGCAGAAGGACGTTGCATTCGCGCCCACGTTGTATGTCGAGGGCATCCGCATCGCCGTCAAGACAGCCTCGGGCATCGCATCCCCCGCACAGTTGGCTGGCAAGACGGTTGCGGCCACCACCGGCAGTACCTCCGTGCAAGCGCTGCGAAAGCTCGGGCGCGACGGCGTTGCCGGCGTCTCCGAAGTGCTGTCGAAGGACAACAGCGAAGGCTTCCTGCTGCTTGAAGGTGGCCGCGCCGAAGCGTTTGTTGCCGACGGCCAGATCCTGGCGACGCTGATCTCCAAGAGCAAGGAGCCCGAGAAGTACAAGCTGCTGGACCAGGTGCTGAGCGTGGAGCCCATCGCCATCATGTTCCGCAAGGGCGACCCTGCATTCAAGAAGGTGGTCGACGACAGCATTCTTGCGCTCGCCAAAAGCGGTGATGTTTCGCGCATCTACGACAAGTGGTTCATGCAGCCGATTCCGCCCAGTGGCTCGAAGGTGGGGTTGCCGGCCAACGCGATGACCAAGGCCGCATGGGCCGCGCCGTCTGACAAGCCGCTGGAGGCTTACGAGGCGCGCTGATGCGGACCGTCGCGCCGCCCCGATGCAGCGGCGCGACGAAGTTTCTGCACCAGGGGGTTGCTTGGCTGCGCGTCGGCTGCATCGCGCAGGTGCTGCGCAAAATGGGCCACGATCGGCGGGCTGACCCTTGGCTTGCGTTGAAGCAGACCAATCTCCCGGTAGAAGGTGAACTCTCCCAGCGAAACGACCCGCACCCCTGCGGGCAGCGGCAGATGCGCCTCGACCAGGGGCACAAGCGCAACGCCCAGGCCCTTGGAAGCCAGATGAATCAGCCCTGAAATTTCGTCGATCTCGATCGCGTCGTTGACCACCAGCCGCTCGCGGCGAAGAAATCCCTCGACCATTCGCCCGCCGAAAGAAGCCCTGTCATAGCGCAGGAACGGCTGCTGCTGGATCAGTGCGCGCCAGTCCCTCGTCGCGGGCGCCGCCTTGGGCACGACAAGCACAAAAGGCTCGTGGATCAGCGCTTGCCACGTCAGGTCGGAAGGCATGCCGAAAGGGGGGCGGATGATCACCGCCGCATCGATCTTGCCCGCGTCCAGGTCGTCCATCAGCCGCATCGACACACCGGGCGACACGTGCACGCGCACCAACGGAAAGGCCTTGCGCAGCCGCTCGAGCGCACGCGCGAGCAAGGTGGGTTGCGACGAGGCGATAGCACCTATTCGCAGCAATCCACTCGTGGCACTGTCCTGAGGGAGCTCTCCTAGCTTTGCGAACAACGCACAGATTTCCTCCGCACGCGGCAAGGTCGTCTGACCCGCAACGTTCAGGGTGGCGGAGCGCCCGGTGCGATCGAACAGCTCGAAACCCAGCGCCTCTTCAAGCCGCTTGATCTGGCTGCTCACCGCGGACTGCGTGAGCCCGATGCGGTCTCCAGCTGCGGAAAAGGTGCCGTGCTTGCACACGGCGATGAAGGTTTTGAGTTCGCTGATCACGAATCGAGCATCGCAAACATCGATGCTCCGGTCAATCGCACATCGACGAAGCGCATACAACCATGCGGTCGGTCAGGTGCCCAGGTTGGCCTTGAGCTCTTGCGCTGCCTGCGCCATTGCGCTGCGGGGCGCAGGCAGATGGCTGAACACGTTCAACAAACCGAAATCGTGAATCATGCCGTTGTAGCGCACCGACTTAACCGGCACGCCCGCGGCGTCGAGCTTGCGGCCGTAGGCTTCGGCCTCGTCGCGCAGCACATCGAACTCGGCGGTCTGTATCAGCGTCGGCGGCAAGCCCTTGAGCTGCTCGGTCGTCGCCCGCAGCGGCGAAGCGTGCATCTGCCTGCGTGCCTTGGCGTCGGTGGTGTAGTTGTTCCAGAACCAGGCCATCAAGTCCTTCGTCAGGAAGTAGCCGTTGGCAAACTGCTTGTAAGACGGCGTGTCGAAGTCGGCATTCGTTACCGGACACAGCAGCACCTGCGCGCGCAGTGCAGGCGTGCCCTTCTCGTTGGCCATCAAGGCCACCACGGCGGCCATGTTGCCGCCCGCACTGTTGCCAACCACGGCCAGGCGCTTGCCGTCGACATTGATCTGCTCGCCATGCTCGGCCACCCATCGGGTCGCGGCATAGGCTTGCTCGATGGCGACGCCGAATGCCGCCTCGGGCGACAGCGTGTAGTCGACGAAAACCGCCACCGCACCCGAGCCCGCCACCAGGTCGCGCACCATCCGTTCGTGGGTCGGGAAGTCGCCCAGCACCCAGCCGCCGCCGTGGAAGAACATGAACGCGGGCAGGGTCTGCTGTTCGCTGCCTGCCGGGCGCACGATGGTCAGCTTCAGGTCGCCGCCGTTGACGCGGATCGTCTTTTCGCTGACGTCCGCGGCCGGCAACACCACCTGGGGGCCAGCCTGCGCGGCCACCAGCGCGGCGCGTGCATCGGTTGGCGTCATGGACTCGAGCGGCTTGCCGCCTTCGAGGGCTTGCAGGAACTTGGCCGTGTTGTGTTCGACGCCGACCAGCTCAGCTGCGGAGGCATTCCCGCCGTACAGGGTCGGGACGGAAACAGTTCCAGCGGAAGCGAGGGTGTTCATGATGTTTTTTCAGCGAGCGTGCGAGGCGCAAGACCCTGGTCAATCCGCTGCATGCGGTTGAAAGATCTTGCTGATCACCGTCCACTGGCCATCGACCTTCAACAGATGAAAGAAGTCGGTGAACGAAAGGCCCGACATGCCGTTGGCGTCGATGCGGGCACTGGCCGCCGTACCCACGATCTCGATGCGGGTGATCGCGGCCTGGGCGTCGGGCGACGGGCGAAAGTCCTTGTCGATGCCCTCGAACAGCAGAGCGATCGGGCCGCCGGCCAGCTTGCCGTCGGCGCCGACGCTGTACATCGTCGCCTTCGGGTCGAAAGCGGATTTCATGATGCTGCTCTTGGCCTGCTTGCAGCCTTCGATGTACTTGTTCAGCACTTCGGAGATGGCCTGGTAGTCCTGCACGTACGTGGTCTTGCTCATGGTTTTTCCTTGGTTGGTTGGGGGTAGGGTCGGCGAGTCCGCGGCTTGAGCGGTGCTGCTCAAGCCAACAGCGACTGCCGCAAAAATCAAAGTCTTTATAAAGATCTTTTTCACTCTAATTCACTCGAATTGATTGGCTGTTCATTGCATATGGATCATTTCTTCAGTCCGCGAGCGCAGGCCAGTCGGTGTAACCCTTTGCGCCATTGCCGTAATAGGTATCTCGCGGTGCAATTGCCAGCTCGGCGCCCACTTTCAAACGATGAACCAGATCAGGGTTGGCAATGAATGGACGGCCAAATGCGACGGCGTCGACCTTGCCTTCGGCCCGGCGAGCCACCGCAAGGTCGAAGTCGTAATTGTTGTTGCCGATATAAGGACCATTGAATCGTGCGCGCAATGCGTCGAGGTCTATGCCTTCGGGCACGGACCGCGAGGTGGCCGTGGCGCCCTCCACAAAATGCATGTATGCCAATTCGAAACCATTCAATTGATCGATCAAATGGCCGTACGTTTGCATCACCTGGCTGTCGAGCGGCGTATTGCCCGCGTCCGGCGTCACGGGGGAAAGCCGAATACCGACACGGTCGTGGCCCCACACCTCGACCACCGCAGCAGTCACTTCCAGCGTGAGCCGGCTGCGGTTCTCGATGCTTCCACCGTATTCGTCGGTACGCTGATTGGTCGAATCGCGCAGGAATTGATCCAGCAAATAACTGTTGGCCGAATGCACTTCCACACCGTCGAATCCGGCGCGCTTTGCGCATTCCGCGGCATGCCGGTATTGCTGGATGATTCCAGGAATTTCGGACGTTTCCAATGCACGCGGCATCGACACATCCAGCATTCCATGTTCGGTATAGGTCTGCCCTTCTGCCCGAATGGCAGAAGGTGCCACCGGGGCGGCCCCATCCGGCTGCAGGTCGACATGCGAGAAACGGCCCACATGCCACAGCTGGCACACGATGAGACCACCGGCTGCGTGCACCGCGTCTGTCACCGTTTTCCAGCCGGCCACTTGTGCTTGCGTCCAGATGCCTGGCGTCAGCGCATAGCCGCGCCCTTGCGCCGAGATGTTGGTGGCTTCACTGACGATCAAGCCTGCGCTGGCCCGCTGTGCGTAGTAACGGGCATGCATTTCGTTGGGCACGCCATCGGGGCCCATGCGGCTGCGAGTGAGCGGCGCCATGACGATGCGGTTTGCGAGTGTCAGCGCACCCATGGCCACTGGCGAAAAAAGGTCGCTGAAAGAACTGCTGAGCTTCATTTCCGTTCCCGTTCGGCAACCAGGTTGCGCGAACAATTGATGTGAAGTCAGCAGTATCAGGTCCGGCAATAATGACGTAAATAGTCAGAAACGGAGATAGCGTATGAACGAAAAGCTCACAATCCCGGATGTGGCGACGCCTGGCCGCACGGGCGTGGCGCTCGCCTCGCCACCGGTGCATCTTCCGGGGCTGCTGACGTTCGAGGCGGCGGCGCGGCATTTGAACTTTGCCCGGGCTGCAACAGAATTGGGCGTCACGCCCACGGCGGTGTCGCGCACCATCAAGATCCTGGAAGCGCAATTGAATGTGCGGCTGTTCAATCGCACAACGCGCAGCGTCAGCCTGACCGAGGCGGGTTCGTCGCTGAATTCGAAAATGGCACCCGCGCTGGCAATGATCAGAAATTCATTGTCAGATGCTTCGCTGGCAGCCGATCAGCCGTCCGGCACCGTGCGCGTCAATTCCTCGTACGTGGCCTATCGGCTTTTTATCGAGCCGCAGCTAAAAGAATTTCTGGTGAATTACCCGTTGATCAATGTCGAAATATCTTTGGACAACGTGCTCGGCGATATCGTGAATGCCGGCTTCGACATCGGCATACGCATGGGCAAGCGAGTGCAGAACGACATGGTGGCCATGCAGCTGGGCCCGGTACAAAAAAGAATCGTGGTGGCTGCCCCGGATTATTTCAAAGAGCGAAAAGAACCGAAGACCCTCGACGATCTGCTGCACCACGACTGCATTCGACAACGCTATTCCATTGGAAGCCGCTGGTTCGAATGGAAATTCGATTCAGGCGGCCAAATGGTTCAAATCGATGTGCAGGGGCGTCTTGTTTTCGACGAAATGAGGTCTGTGCTGGACGCCGCCGTACAGGGGCACGGCATCGGTTTCGTATTCGAGGCTTTTGCCAAACAGGAATTGGCCAGCGGCCAATTGCGGCAGATTCTCAAGCAGTACAGCGGAATGGACGATGCCTTTCATCTGTACTACCCGCATCGCAAATACATGCCGGGAAAGCTCCGCACATTCATTGATTTCATGCTCGATGCCAATTCCAATGGCAAAAGAGCTTCGTGACCTTGAAACCCCAAGGCCCCGCCTTCTCGCTTACAGGTAATTGAACAGCGCAATGCTGTTGAGCTTGGCAAACGTCATCTGCGTGGCCTGCAGCGACGACTGGCGCTGGTAGAACTCCGCAATGGCGCTGTACGGGTCCAGGTCTTCGATGCTGGAGCGGTAGCTTTCTTCCTGCAGCTTGCTGGCCGCGCCCGCAGTGTCCAGCGCGTCGATTTCGGTCTGGCGCGAGCCCACCGACGACAGCACCGTGAGCACGTTGTCGTGCGCGTTCGTCACCTTCACGTTGGCCGTGCTCAAGGCGTTCTGCAGCTTGGCCTGGGCCGCCGCGCCGCCGCCGGTGAGCGGCGTGCGCAGCGCGCTCACCAGCGCACCGATGGACGCGAAGATGTCGGTGCCGGCGTTCTTGGCGGTCGACACGTCGAAGCTGTCGCCGCTGGCGGGCGTGCCGGTGAAGGTCATCTGCACGCCGCCGAAGGAGATGGGCTGGCCTTCTGTGTACAGGCCGCCGGCCACCACCACGGGGGGCGTGTCCTTGGTCGACACCGAGTAGTTGCCGCCGGCAAAGCTCACGCTGAAGTCTTTGCCGAAGTCGGCGTTGGCGGCGTCTTTCACGCCCACCGAGCCGAACACGCCGGTGCCGGTGTTGCCGGCCGCGCCCGCGGTCACGTAGCCCGCGCCGCCCTGCACCGTCTGGAACACGCTGCGCCCGTCGTCCGAGGTGGAGAGCTGGCGCGCCACGTCGACCTGCATCAGCCGCTGGCCCTGGTCGCCCACGTACTGCACGCCGCCACCCGCGGCCGGCACGAACGGCGCCGTGCCGCTCTTGTAGCCGCCGAACAGAAACTGCCCGTTGCCGTCGTCCGAGTTGGCCACGCCCACCAGCTGGTCGAGCGCGCTCTGGATGGTGGTGGCGAGCGAGCCGCGGTCGGCGTCCGAGATGGTGCCGTTGCCGGCCGCCACGGTCAGCGTCTTGATGTTCTGCAGGATCGAAGTGACCGAGTTCAGTGCGTTCTCTTCGGTCGACAGCGACAGCGACGCGCGCTGGCGGCTGGTGGCGTACTGCGCGTTCTCCGACAGTGTTTGCGTGACGCCCAGCGCGCGCGCGGCGCCCACCGGGTCGTCGCCGGCCGTGAGGAACTTGGAGTTGGTGGCCAGCTGCTGCTGCACGCGGAACAGCTTTTGCTGTTGCAGGCCCATGGCGCTGACGTTCTGGTCGTAGAAGGATTGGGTGCTGATGCGCATCGCGGTGTCCTGAATCGGTACTTGAATCGGTACTTAAATCGGTACGGAATGGGGGCTCAGTTGCTGATGCCGAGAATCGCGTCGAAGATGGTCGACGCGGTCTGGATCACCTTGGCATTGGCCTGGTACATCTGCTGGAACATCAGCAGGTTGGCGGTTTCCTCGTCCTGGTTCACACCGGAGATCGATTGCTGGCTGGCCTTGATCTGCCCCGTCACGCTGTCCTGCGTGGTGGCCGCCACCTTGACCGCCATGGCGCGGTTGCCCACGTCGCTCACCAACTGCGAATAAGCACCGTTGAAGGTGGCCGTGCCGCCCGACATCAGCGTCTTGCGCTGCAGGGCGCCCAGCGCCAGCGCGTTGCTGTTGTCGGACACGCCCGAGGTGTTCTTGCCGATGGTGAAGGTGTCGCCCTGCGCGGGTGTGCCGCTCATGCCGACGGTGATGCCGTCGAAGCTCATCTTGGCGCCTGCGGTGAACGGCACGGCCGTGCCCGCGGCGTAGCTGGTGCTGGTGCCGTTGGCCAGCGTCACGGTCACGGCGGAGGTGGCCGGAAAGCCCGAGACGGTGCCACTGGTGGCGTCGTAGCTCAGCGTGACCGGGCCGGCCAGCGGCGTGCTGGCGTAGCTGGTGTCCACGGTGGCCGCGCTCAGTGCGCCGCTGCCCTTGTTGCCGGACGTGTTGCCCGTGACGACGGGCGATGCGGCGGCCACCTTGGCCGGGTCGAGCGTGAGCACGTCGAGGTCGCGTGCGCCGGTGCGCGTGGGCTGCACCAGGAACGAGTCGCCGGCCTGCGCGGTGCCGCTGGCGGCCGTGAGGCTCACGCCGTCGAAGGTAATGGGGAAGGTGGTGAAAGTGCCCATCGACGTTTTGTCCGAAAGCCGGGTGACCGAGTAGGTGAGCGTGCCGGCCACGTTGGTGACGGCCACGTTGTAGTCGCTGGTCGTGAGCTTGGAGGCGTCGGACAGCGTGGCGCCAAACTCCAGGTTGCCGCCGTTGCGTGCGTTGGTCAGCACGGCGGGCGTGGACTGCGTGAAGAAGTCCTTGCCCAGCGCGCCGGTCAGGTCCACACCCAGCTTGTGCTGCGTGTTCACCGCGTCGGCCACCGACATGGCGAGCCGACCCACGGCGTTCTGCGTGGGAATGAGCGTGTCGCGCCGAAAGTTCAACAGCCCGCCCAGCACGCCGCCGGTGATGGCGGTGTCGGGCAGCTCGCTGATGTTGCCGGCAAAGCCCTTCAGTGCAATGGCCTTGCGCGACGGGTCGGCCGCGGAGTTGACGGCCTCCATCTGCGAGGCGTAGTCGCCCACCACCAGCGACTGGCCGGTGGCGATGAACACGTTGTACTTGCCGTTGTCCTGCTGCAGCACCTTCACGTCGACCACCTGGCTCAGCTCGCTCACGAGCTGGTCGCGCTGGTCGAGCAGGTCGTTGGGCGGCTGGCCGCCGGCCATGGCGCTGAGCTGGCTGATCTGCTGGTTCAGCCCGGCAATCTTGGTGGCGTAGGTGTTGATCTGGTCCACGCTGCCCACGATCTGCTCGTTCACCGAGGAGTTCAGGTCCGACAGGTACTGGTCGGTCGAGCGGAACTTGCTCGACAGCGCCTGCGCCGAGCTGATCATCTGCTGGCGCGCGGCCGGGTCGGCCGGCGTGTTGGCCACGCCCTGCACGCTGGTGAAGAAGGCCTGCATCAGCGGTGCGATGCCGGAGGTCTTGTCGGCCAGCAGCGTGTCGATGCGGTTGATCTGCACGCTGTTGGTGGCCAGCGCGGCCGAGGCCGACTGCGCGGTGCCCAGTTGCGCCGTGAGGTAGCGGTCGTAGCTGCGCGTCACGGTCGTCACGTTGGCGCCCGAGCCGATGAAGCCCGAACCGCTGGAGATGGCACCGCCCGTGGAGATCTCTGCCACCTGGCGGCTGTAGCCGGCGGTGTACACGTTGGCGGTGTTGTGGGCCGTGGTCATCAGTGCGGTGCGAGCGACGCTGAGACCGCTCAGACCTGTATTGAACAAACTTCCGGACATAAGGCTTTACCTGTCGATAGGGTGTAGGGGTGGCATCGCGGCGCTGCGCCGCGGGGCCTTGTTCTCTATATCGGCAGCGCCCGCCGAAAGTTGAGGGTCAGAACTCGGTCCAGTCGCCTTTGGCTTCGGCCGTTGCGGCCAGACGCGGCGCGGCGGGTGCGTTGCCTTCATGCCGGCGCGACGGCAGCGCCTTGGCCGGGCGCCGCGGCGCGGCCCTGGCCACCTTCGCAATGGGCGTGATGGGTGTGAACGCCGCGCGCGGCGAGGCCACGGCGTTGCGGTCGAGCTTGAAGATGCTCACGGCCTGCACCAGGCTGCCGGCCTGTTCCTGCAGCGACTGGGCGGCGGCCGAAGCCTCTTCCACCAGCGCGGCGTTCTGCTGCGTGACCTGGTCCATCTGCGAGATGGCCTGGTTGATCTGCTCGATGCCGGAGGTTTGCTCCTGGCTGGCGGCGGTGATCTCGCCCATGATGTCCGTCACGCGCTGCACGCTGCCAACGATTTCGTCCATGGTGCGGCCGGCTTCGGCGACCTGCTTGCTGCCCTCTTCGACCTTTTCGACCGAGTCGCCGATGAGGGTCTTGATTTCCTTCGCTGCCGCAGCAGAGCGCTGCGCCAGGCTGCGAACTTCCGAAGCCACGACAGCGAAGCCTCGGCCTTGTTCACCGGCGCGAGCCGCTTCCACGGCCGCGTTCAACGCCAGGATGTTGGTCTGGAACGCGATGCCGTCGATCACCGCAATGATGTCGACGATCTTCTTGGACGACGCATTGATCGAGCCCATGGTGTCGACCACCTGGGACACGACGCTGCCGCCCTTCACCGCCACTGCGGAGGCCGACACAGCCAACTGGTTCGCTTGACGCGCGTTGTCGGCGTTCTGCTTCACGGTCGAGGTGAGCTCTTCCATCGACGCAGCGGTCTGCTCCAGCGAACTGGCTTGCTCTTCGGTGCGCGAAGAAAGATCCTGGTTGCCCGAGGCAATCTGCCCCGACGCCGTGGCGATGGTCTCGGTGCCCATGCGCACTTCGCCCACCACCTTCGACAGGCTGGCGTTCATCTCGCGCAGCGCCTGCATCAGCTGGCCCGCCTCGTCGCGGCTTTCCACGCGAATGTCGGTGCTCAGGTCGCCCGAGGCCACCGTTTCGGCGACCGTCACCGCATGGCCCAGCGGGCGCACGATGCCCAGCGTGAGGCGCCAGGCCAACAGCGCGCCCAGCACCAGCGCCAGTGCCGACAGGCCCCACAGCGTGGTCTGGCCGACCGCGTGATCGGCGGCAATGCCCTTGGACAGCACATCGATTTTTTCGCGCTGGTGCGCGGCCAGCTTGGCCACCGCGTCTTCGTACACCACGAGCTCCGGGGCGAACTGGTTGTCGGCCATCGCCGTGGCTTCGTCGTTCTGCTCCGCAAGCTTGAGCTTGTTGATCTTCTCGATGGTCACCAGCACGGCCGCGCGCGCATCGGCCACGCCAGCGTAGAGCTTCTTCTCTTCCGGCGAGGTCAGCATGGTCTCGAGCTTTTTCTGCACCGGGTTGATCAGCGCGGAGCTGTCGGCGCGGGCCTTGGCAAAGTAGGCCACCACCTTGGGGTCGGTGGCCTTCACCATCGCGAACGACCGCACGATGCTGGGGCCCAGCAGGTTGGACCACTGGTTGGCCAGGCGCTCCTTGACCAGCGCGTTCTCGATCATCTCGTCCGTGGCCCTGCCCACGCTGGCCAGGTGTATGAGGCCCGTGCCGGCAATGACCGCCATCAGCAACAGCATGGTTGCAAAGCCAAGGCCCAGGCGGGCGCCGATTTTCATGTTCTTCAAACTCATTTGATTTCTTCTCTTTCAGAACGGGTGCGAATCTCGCCGCGACATGCGGCGTTGTCTGTTCGTTGTCGGCACGGGCCCGCCGGCAGGGGGCTTCTTGTTGTTGCTAGAACTCGGTCCAGTCGCCCTTGGCGTCGCTGGTCACGGCCAGCTTGGGCGCAGCGCCCGCACCGGGTTCGCGGCGCCCCGACAGGGCCGCCGCGGACGGGCGCTTGAGCGCGGGCTTGGCAAAGCTGCCGACCTTGGAAGATTGGCCTGGCTTGGCAATCGGCGTGAGCCGGGTGAACGGCGTGCGCACGACGACTGCGTTGTGGTCCATCTTGAAGATGCTCACGGCCTGCACCAGGCTGCCGGCTTGTTCCTGCAGCGACTGGGCGGCGGCCGAAGCCTCTTCCACCAGCGCGGCGTTCTGTTGGGTCACCTGATCCATCTGCGAGATGGCCTGGTTGATCTGCTCGATGCCCGAAGTTTGTTCCTGGCTCGCCGCGGTGATCTCGCCCATGATGTCCGTCACGCGCTTCACGCTGCCGACGATTTCTTCCATCGTGCGGCCGGCCTCTTCCACCTGCTTGCTGCCCTCTTCGACCTTCTCGACCGAGTCGCCGATCAGCGTCTTGATTTCCTTGGCTGCCGCAGCGGAGCGCTGGGCCAGGCTGCGAACTTCGGAGGCCACGACCGCGAAGCCACGGCCTTGTTCACCCGCGCGCGCCGCTTCCACGGCCGCGTTCAGCGCAAGAATGTTCGTCTGGAACGCGATGCCGTCGATCACGCCGATGATGTCGACGATCTTTTTGGACGACGCATTGATGGAGCCCATGGTGCCCACCACTTGGGACACCACGCTGCCACCCTTCACCGCCACTTCAGACGCCGACACGGCCAGCTGGTTGGCCTGGCGTGCGTTGTCCGCGTTCTGCTTCACGGTCGAAGTCAGTTCTTCCATCGACGCCGCTGTTTGTTCCAGCGAGCTGGCTTGCTCTTCGGTGCGCGAAGACAGGTCTTGGTTGCCCGACGCAATCTGGCTCGACGCCGTCGCGATGGTGTCGGTGCCGGTGCGCACTTCGCCCACGATCTTCAGCAGGCTGTCGTTCATGCCGCGCAGGGCCTGCAGCAGCTGGCCGGTTTCGTCGGTGGTCTGCGACTCGATGCGGCTGGTCAGGTCGCCGGCGGCCACTGCCTGCGCCACCTTCACGGCCTCGGCCAGCGGACGCGCCACGATGCGCGCGATCCACATCGCCAGCGCCAGGCCGAGCAGGATGCAACCCACCAGCAGGCTCAGCACCCAGAGGCGGGCTTGCGCATACACCGTGTCGGCGGTTTCGCCCGCGCGCACGGCGCCGGTCACGTTCACTTCGGTCAGCTTGTCCAGCGCGTCGTTGATCTCGCGGTTCAGTTGCAGCGACTTGCCACGGCTGAGCGTGGTCGCCTGCTCGCTGTCCTGCGTGTGCGAGATCGCAAGGATCTTGTTGTGCTCCAGGCCGTACTCGGCCAGCAGCTTTTCAAACACGGGGTAGACCGCGCGCTCTTCCGGCTCGGAAATCAGCGTCTGGTACTCGGCGCGGCTCTTCTGCAGCGCGGCCCAGGTCGTGTCCATCGACTTCTCGTAGTTGGTCATTTCAACGGTCGAGCGCGACAGAATGTGCTGCAGCTCCTGGGTGCGAAAGCGCGACACCAGGTTCTTCATCTCGAGCAGCGAACGTGTCGCCGGCATCCAGTTGGTGGCAAGGTCCGTCGACATGTCGTGGACCTTGCTCAGTTGCAGCACCGAAACGGCGCCCACACAAGCCGTCAACACAAGGACGGCGATGAACGACACAAGCAGCTTGGTCGCGATCTTGAGGTTGTAGAAGGCTTTGATGATTTTTCCTAGCGGCCCGGGGAAGGCCAGATGCTGTTATTGGTTGTTCTTGCAGTGCACGCGACTCAGAATTCGCGCCAGTCCCCGGCAGCCGCCACGGCCAGCTGCGGTGCAGCGGCCCTGGCGATCTTCTGTCGGGAGGCCGGCAACGCCTTGGCCTGCGTGCGGGGCGCGGACTGTGCGTCCGTGCCCAGCTTGAAAATGCTCACGGCCTGCACGAGGCTGCCGGCTTGTTCCTGCAGCGACTGGGCGGCGGCCGAAGCCTCTTCCACCAGCGCGGCGTTCTGTTGGGTGACCTGGTCCATCTGTGCGATGGCCTGGTTGATCTGTTCGATGCCGGAGGTCTGCTCCTGGCTGGCCGAGGTGATCTCGCCCATGATGTCGGTCACGCGCTTCACGCTGCCGACAATTTCGTCCATGGTGCGGCCGGCTTCGGCCACTTGCTTGCTGCCCTCTTCGACCTTCTCCACGGAGTCGCCGATGAGGGTCTTGATTTCCTTCGCTGCCGCAGCGGAGCGCTGCGCGAGGCTGCGAACTTCAGATGCCACGACTGCGAAGCCACGGCCTTGTTCACCTGCACGTGCGGCTTCCACCGCCGCGTTCAACGCAAGGATGTTGGTCTGAAACGCGATGCCATCGATCACGCCGATGATGTCGACGATCTTCTTGGAAGATGCATTGATCGAGCCCATGGTGTCGACCACTTGCGACACCACGCTGCCACCCTTCACGGCCACTGCCGACGCCGACATGGCCAGCTGATTGGCCTGGCGTGCGTTGTCCGCGTTCTGCTTCACGGTCGAAGTGAGTTCTTCCATCGACGCAGCCGTCTGCTCCAGCGAGCTGGCCTGCTCTTCGGTGCGCGAAGACAGGTCCTGGTTGCCCGCCGCAATCTGCCCCGACGCCGTGGCAATCGTCTCCGTGCCCGTGCGCACTTCGCCCACCACCTTGGCCAGGTTGGTGTTCATGTTCTTCAGCGCCTGCATGAGCTGGCCGGCCTCGTCGCGGCTGTCCACGCGAATGTTTGCGCTCAGGTCGCCCGCGGCCACCGTTTCGGCCACCTCGACGGCACGCGCCAGCGGGCGAACGATGCTGCGCGAGATGAAGAACGCGAAGATGCTGCCGCACACCACCGTCAGCACGGTCAGCAGCAGCTGCAGGTTGAAGCTGTGGGCATTGGCCGCATCGATGGCCTGGCTCATGCGGTCGATGTCGCGCCGCTCGATCGACAGCAGATCGAGCACGCCGGTCTCGTAGGCCTTGGCGGCCGGCTGAAACACGTCGTTGAAGGCGCGCGCCGTTTCGGCCGCGTTGCCGCTCGCCTTGGCCTTGCTCACCTCGTCCTTGCCCGCCTGGTACTTCGCGCGCAACGCCAGGATGGACTTGAAGGTCGCCTTCTCCTCGTCGGTGAACAGCAGCGGCTCCACCTTGGCGATGGTCTCGCTGCCCTTCTTCACGCTCTCCGAAATCACGGCCGCAAAGGTCACGGGCAGGGTCTCGTCGGTGGTGCGCGCAATCATCGAGGTGCGCGCAATGGCCGAGTAGGTGAGCACGTACCAGTCGGAGATGAGCCGCTCCTTGGCAAGCGGGCTTTGCATCATCAGCCGGGTGGCCTCCGCGTTGTTGCGGGCGGAGACAAGGGCGATGGTGGTCGAGACAATGGTCAGGCCCAGCACGATGGCAAAAGCCACCATCAGCCGGGCGCCGATGCGAAGGTTGGCGAGGAAGTTCATGGCGGGGGCTTCAGGCGAATGTGGGGCGGGGTATGAGCAGAGGTTCAGCCGGGTGTCAGGCGGTGGCGGCGGCCTCGACCAGGCCCATTTCGTCGCTGGACATCAGGCGGTCGATGTCCACCAGAATCAGCATCCGCTCGTCCAGCGTGCCCAGGCCGATGAGGTAGTCGGCGTCCAGCACCGAGCCCATTTCCGGCGCCGGCTTGATCTGCTCGGCCGTGAGCGTGATCACGTCCGACACGCTGTCCACCACCATGCCCACCACGCGCCCACCGATGTTCAGCACGATCACCACCGTGAACTGGTCGTACGTCGGGTCGCCCAGCTTGAACTTGATGCGCATGTCGATGATCGGCACGATGATGCCGCGCAGGTTGACCACGCCCTTGATGTAGTCCGGCGCATTGGCAATGCGCGTGACCGCGTCGTAGCCGCGCAGCTCCTGCACCTTCTGAATGTCGATGCCGTATTCCTCTTCGCCCAGCTTGAAGGTCACAACCTCCAGGCGGGCGCCGGCGGCGGCGGACGACGAAGCGGCTTGTTTGAGTGGGTCTTTTGCCTTGTTGAGCATGGGGTTCTTCTCCGGGTTGAATCTGTTGGGTATATGTGTGGGGGGGTCGGCGGGGCTTATGCGGCCTGCGCAATTTCGGCCTGCTGGCCCGCGTCGGCGCGGAACACGCGCACGGCCTTCACCAGGCCGTCGGCCTGTTCCTGCAGCAACTGGGCGGTGGCCGTGGCCTCCTCCACCAGCGCTGCGTTCTGTTGGGTCACCTGGTCCATCTGCGAGATGGCCTGGTTGATCTGCTCGATGCCGGAGGTCTGCTCCTGGCTGGCGGTGGTGATCTCGCCCATGATGTCGGTCACACGCTTCACGCTGCCCACGATCTCCTGCATCGTGCGGCCCGCTTCGGCCACCTGCTTGCTGCCGGCCTCGACCTTCTGCACCGAGTCGCCGATCAGCGTCTTGATTTCCTTGGCCGCGGAGGCCGAGCGCTGCGCGAGGTTGCGCACCTCCGACGCCACCACGGCAAAGCCCTTGCCCTGCTCGCCGGCACGCGCGGCTTCCACCGCCGCGTTCAGCGCGAGGATGTTCGTCTGGAACGCGATGCCGTCGATCACGCCGATGATGTCCACGATCTTCCTGGACGACGCATTGATGGAGCCCATGGTGTCCACCACCTGCGACACCACGTTGCCGCCCTTCACCGCCACTTCGGAGGCCGACACGGCCAGCTGATTGGCCTGGCGTGCGTTGTCCGCGTTCTGCTTCACGGTGGAGGTGAGCTCTTCCATCGACGCCGCCGTCTGCTCCAGCGAGCTGGCCTGCTGCTCGGTGCGCGAAGACAGGTCTTCGTTGCCCGAGGCGATCTGGTTCGACGCCGACATCACGCCGGCCACGTTCACACCCACGTCCGACACGATGGCGAACAGGTTGGCGCTCATCTGGTTGAGTGCGCGCAAGAGCCCGGTAATTTCGTCGCCGCGCCGCACCTCGAAGCGCGCCAGGTCGCCGCCCGCAATGGCGCGCGCCACATGCACCGCCTCGTCGAGCGGGCGAAACACCGTGCGGCCCAGGAACCGGCCCAGGCCCAGCCAGGCCAGCGCAAAGCCCACGCTGCTGGCCGCAATGGCGCCCGGCAGCACGCTGTGCGTGCCGGCCGCAGCCACCAACCGCGACGCCGTCGCCCAGCCCGCGGCACCCAGCCCCAAAGACAGCACGGCAGCCACCGCCGTCACGCCGAACACGCGGCTGCGCACGGGAATGCGGCGCAGCTGCGCCAGCGGGTTGAGCCAGCTGCGCTGCACCACTTCGCCCTGCACGATCGCGACGCCCTTCGCCTGTCCTTCGCGCATGCTGGCGTACAGCGCATCGGCTTCGGCCACCTCGGCACGGTCCGGCTTGCTGCGCACCGACATGTAGCCCTGCACGCGGCCGTTGCGGCTCAGCGGCGTGACGTTGGCCAGCACCCAGTAGAAGTCGCCGCTCTTGCGCCGGTTCTTCACCAGGCCGGTCCATGGCAGGCCCTGGCCCAGCGACAGCCACATGTCGGCAAAGGCCTCTGGCGGCATGTCGGGGTGGCGCACGATGTTGTGCGCCTTGCCCATGAGCTCGGCGGCGTCGAAGCCGCTGGCCTCGACGAACGCCGGGTTGACGTAGGTGATGCGGCCCTTCAGGTCGGTGCGCGACACCAGGGCGGCGTCTTGCGAAAGTTGGTATTCGGTGCCGGTGACCGGCAAGTTGACACGCATGATGGTCGGGCTTCTCTGTCAGGCCAAGGCCAACTGGGTGTTGCCGAGGCGGAACACGCCCACGACTTCAGACAGGCTGCCGGCCTGCTCCTGCAGCGACTGGGCGGCGGCCGAAGCCTCTTCCACCAGCGCGGCGTTCTGCTGCGTGACCTGGTCCATCTGCGAGATGGCCTGGTTGATCTGCTCGATGCCCGAGGTCTGCTCCTGGCTGGCGGAAGTGATCTCGCCCATGATGTCCGTCACGCGCTTCACGCTGCCCACGATCTCGTCCATGGTGCGGCCCGCTTCAGCCACCTGCTTGCTGCCCTCGGCGACCTTTTCCACCGAGTCGCCGATCAGCGTCTTGATTTCCTTGGCCGCTGCGGCCGAGCGCTGCGCCAGGCTGCGAACTTCAGACGCCACGACCGCGAAGCCTCGGCCTTGTTCACCGGCACGAGCGGCTTCCACCGCCGCATTCAGCGCGAGGATGTTCGTCTGGAACGCGATGCCGTCGATCACGCCGATGATGTCGACGATCTTCTTCGACGACGCATTGATGGAGCCCATGGTGTCGACCACTTGCGAGACCACGCTGCCGCCCTTCACGGCCACTTCGGAGGCCGACACGGCCAGCTGATTGGCCTGGCGTGCGTTGTCGGCGTTCTGCTTCACCGTCGAAGTCAGCTCTTCCATCGAAGCAGCGGTCTGTTCCAGCGAACTGGCTTGCTCTTCCGTCCGCGAAGACAGGTCCTGGTTGCCCGCCGCAATCTGCCCCGACGCCGTGGCAATGGTTTCGCTGGAGTCCTTGATCTTTCCGACGATCGAGGTCAGCTGTGCCTGCATCTGCTTGATGGAATGCAGCAGGCTGCCGTCACGCGCCGCGTCGGCCTCCACTGCCAGCGACAGGTCGCCATTGGCGATGCGGCTGACCACGTCGGCCGCGTAGGCCGGCTCGCCGCCGAGCTGGCGCGCCAGCAGGCGCGCAACCACCACGCCCAGGCCCACGCTCACCAGAATGCCAGCCAGCGCCAGCACCACCATCATCAGACGCGAGGTCTGGTAGGTGCCGGCGGCATGCTCGGCGCTTTCCTTCGCAAGCGCCTTGCTGTGCGCGACCATGCCCTTGAGCACGTCTTCCACACCGCGCGATTCCCTCAGCAGGCGCGTGCTGTCTTCGGTCACCTGGTTGTCGAACTGCGAGCTGTCCAGCGGCTGCTTGAACACCAGCGCCACAAAGTCGGTCATGTGCGCCTTCAGCGGGCCGACCAGGGTTTCGAACTGGCCGTAGAGCTTCTTGCCCTCCTCGCTCTCCTCGAAGAAGGGCTTCACCTCGGCGGCGCGCGCCGACAGGCTTTCCATCGACGCCTTGAGTTCGTTGGCGCCCGTGTTGCGCTCGCCGCGCGTGCCGGCCGACAGCAGCGTGACCTGGGCACGGCTGGCGTACAGCAGGTGGATGTTGGCCTCCTGAATGGCCTGCAGCGCCTGCAGCTCGTTGGCGTACAGCCGCTGGGTGGCGTCGCTGATGCGGCCCATGTGATAAATGCCGAGCGCGCTGACCGCCGCGCCGATGGCCGCAACCACCAGAAAGCTGAGGATCAGCCTGACGGTCACGCGCAAATTCTGGAACCACTGCATTTGATTTCTCCGTTTTTTTATTGGGGTGCGAGCGCGGCAAACTGCCCGTGCGGTGCCGCGCCGCCCGTGCGGCTGCCGTCCAGGCGAAACACGCCCACGACCTGAGACAGGTTCCCGGCCTGCTCCTGCATCGATTGCGCGGCGGCCGAAGCCTCTTCGACCAGCGCGGCGTTCTGCTGCGTGGCCTGGTCCATCTGCGAGATGGCCTGGTTGATCTGCTCGATGCCCGAGGTCTGCTCCTGGCTGGCCGCGGTGATCTCGCCCATGATGTCGGTCACGCGCTTCACGCTGCCCACGATTTCTTCCATCGTGCGGCCCGCTTCCGCCACCTGCTTGCTGCCGGCCTCAACCTTCTCCACCGAGTCGCCGATGAGCGTCTTGATTTCCTTGGCCGCCGCGGCCGAGCGCTGCGCGAGGTTGCGCACTTCGGAGGCCACCACGGCAAAGCCGCGGCCCTGTTCACCGGCACGTGCGGCTTCCACTGCCGCGTTCAGCGCGAGGATGTTGGTTTGAAACGCGATGCCGTCGATCACGCCGATGATGTCCACGATCTTCTTGGACGACGCATTGATCGAGCCCATGGTCTGCACGACCTGCGACACCACGCTGCCGCCCTTCACCGCCACTTCAGACGCGGACACGGCCAGCTGGTTGGCCTGGCGTGCGTTGTCGGCGTTCTGTTTCACGGTCGAAGTGAGTTCTTCCATCGACGCCGCAGTCTGTTCCAGGGAGCTGGCTTGTTCCTCGGTGCGCGAAGAAAGGTCCTGGTTGCCCGAGGCAATCTGATTGGAAGCCGTGGCAATCGTGTCGGTGCCCATGCGCACCTCGCCCACCACCTTGGCCAGGCTGGCGTTCATCTCGCGCAGCGCATGCATCAGCTGCCCGGCCTCGTCGCGGCTCTCGACCACGATGTGGGCGCTCAGATCGCCGGCGGCCACCGTTTCGGCGACCGTCACGGCGCGGCCCAGCGGGCGCACGATGCCCAGCGTGAGGCGCCAGGCAAACAGCGCGCCCACCACCAGGGCAAAAGCGGACAGCACCAAGAGCATGGTGCGGCCCGCCGTGTAGTCGCTTGCGATGCCCTTGGCCGCGGCATCGATCTTCTCGCGCTGGTGGCCGGCCAGCGCTTCCACCGCGCCGCTGTAGCCGGCCAGCGCGTCGGTGAACTGGGTCTCGACCATGGTGTTGGCTTCCGCCTGCTGGCCGCCGTCTTTCAGCTTGCCGATGACGCCCAGCGTGTCGAGCACCACCTTGCGCGCCGCCGCCACCTTGGCGTAAAGCGCCTTCTCGTCGGGCGTGTCCAGCATGGTGTCCAGCTGCTTTTGCACCGGGTTGATGCGCGCCGAGCCTGCGGCCTGGGTCTTGGCGAAGTAGGCCACCACCTGCGGGTCGGTCGCCTTGACCATCGCGAAGCTGGCCACGGTGTTGGAGCGCACATTGGCCAGCCATTCGGTCGCCAGGCGCTCCTTCACCAGTGCCTGCGTCACCATCTCGTCGGTCGCCTTGCCCACGGCGGTGAGCCGCAGCACGCCGATGCACGCGATGAGTGCCATCAGCAGCAGCGTCACCGTGAAGCCGAGGCCCAGACGGGTGCCGATTTTCAGATCCTTCAGACTCATTGCGCGCTTCCTTCAATAACGGGGGGACGGGTCACCCTCTGTTATCGGCATCAGGTCGCCAGACTTGAGACCTTTTTTCTCAAAACTCCGTCCAATCGCCTTTCGCGTCGCTGGCCATGGCCAGTTGCGGGGCGCCGCAGGCCTTGCGGTGGGCGGGCAAGGCCTTGGCTGCGGGCCGTGCGCCCTTGCCGGCGGGGTGCGCTGGCCGCTTGGGAGTGATTGGGGTGATTGGGGTGATTGGGGTGATTGGGGTGATTGGGGTGATGCGCGTGAAGCTCGGGCGCGCGGGCGCCATCGCTTCGCCGCCGAGCTTGAACACGCTGACGGTCTTCACCAGGCTGCCGGCCTGTTCCTGCAGCGACTGGGCAGCGGCCGAAGCCTCTTCGACCAGCGCGGCGTTCTGTTGGGTGACCTGGTCCATCTGCGAGATGGCCTGGTTGATCTGCTCGATGCCCGAGGTCTGCTCCTGGCTGGCCGAGGTGATCTCGCCCATGATGTCCGTCACGCGCTTCACGCTGCCCACGATTTCGTCCATCGTGCGGCCGGCTTCTTCCACCTGCTTGCTGCCCTCTTCGACCTTCTCCACGGAGTCGCCGATGAGGGTCTTGATTTCCTTGGCTGCCGCAGCGGAGCGCTGCGCCAGGTTGCGAACTTCCGAAGCCACGACCGCAAAGCCACGGCCTTGCTCACCCGCACGCGCGGCTTCCACGGCGGCATTCAACGCGAGGATGTTGGTCTGGAACGCGATGCCGTCGATCACCGCAATGATGTCGACGATCTTCTTGGAGGACGCGTTGATCGAACCCATGGTGTCGACCACTTGCGACACCACGCTGCCGCCCTTCACTGCAACAGCGGAGGCCGACACGGCCAACTGGTTGGCTTGACGTGCGTTGTCAGCGTTCTGCTTCACGGTCGAAGTCAGTTCTTCCATCGACGCCGCGGTCTGTTCCAGCGAGCTGGCCTGTTCTTCGGTGCGCGAAGACAAGTCCTGGTTGCCCGAGGCAATCTGGCTCGATGCCGTGGCAATCGTGTCCGTGCCGATGCGCACTTCGCGCACGATCCGCACCAGGCTTTCGTTCATGGCCTTCAGCGCGAGCATCAGCCGGCCGGTTTCGTCTTTCGAATGCACCTCGATGCGCGAGCTGATGTCGCCCGCGGCCACCTTCTCGGCCACCAGCACGGCCTCGCCGATCGGGCGGGTGATGGTGCGCGTGATGAACCACGCAATGGCGGCGCCCGCCAGCACGGCCAAGGCCCCCAGCGCGAGCATCAGGTTGCGCGCCCATGCGTAGGCGGCGCCGGCCTCCTCGTTGGCCACGCGCGACAGCCTGCCTTCATGCGCGGCCAGGTTGTCGAGCTCGCCGAGCGCGGTCTTCACGGCCGGCTGGAACTTGGTGATGAAGATCGCGGTCGCTTCTTCGTTCTTGTTCTGCAGTCCCAGTTCCGACAGCGCGGTGTGCAGCGGAAAGAGCACGCCCACCTTCTCGTCGATGCCGGCCAGAAGCGCCTTGCCCGCGGGCGTGATGAGCAGCTTGGCCAGCGCGGTGCGCGACTCGGTGAAGCTGTCGCGCGCGGCGGTGATCTTCTTGCCTTCCTCGCGCATGGCCGCCTCGTCGCTCAGCAGAATGAGGTTGCTGTCGAGGATCGCGATGTCGCGGATCGCGTCCATCATCTTGTTGACCGAGGCCACCTTCACGTTGTTGTTGGTGACGATGCCGTCCAGCCGCGACTGAATGCCGCCCATGGCGTTCAGGCCCAGGCCGACCAGGCCGGCCAGCAACAGGAGCACCGCGGCAAAGCCGATGCCGAGACGGGTGCCGATCTTGAGATTGAGGAGTGAGTTCATGAAAAGGTCAGGAGTCGCTTGCTTTGAAATTCTGAAAAACGCGGTCCAGCCGCTGGCTGACCAGATCGGCGTCGCGCGCGGAGCGGGCCAGGGCGCGCGTGATGCACCAGGCGATGAGCACGCCGGCCAGCAGCGCGGTCACGCCCAGCGCAAACACCGCGTGAAGGGCCCACTCGTAGCCGGCGCCGGCCTTGAAGCCAAGGCTCAGGGCCGCGGCCAGCATGAAAAGAAAAACGGCAAAGCCGCTGCCCAGGCGAAGCGCCAACTTGGGACTGAGACGGGAGCGCACGGGTTCGGTACTTCAGGCCACCTGGGCTGTTGTGGGTTCATCGGCGTCGAGCTTGAAAGTGCTGACGGCGCGCACCAGGTTGTCGGCCTGCTCCTGCAGCGACTGGGCAGCGGCCGCAGCCTGCTCCACCAGCGCGGCGTTCTGCTGCGTGACCTGGTCCATCTGCGAGATGGCCTGGTTGATCTGTTCGATGCCGGAGGTCTGCTCCTGGCTGGCCGAGGTGATCTCGCCCATGATGTCGGTGACGCGCTTCACGCTGCCCACGATCTCTTCCATGGTGCGGCCCGCTTCGGCCACCTGCTTGCTGCCCTCTTCGACCTTCTCCACGGAGTCGCCGATGAGGGTCTTGATTTCTTTGGCCGCCGACGCGGACCGCTGCGCCAGGCTGCGCACTTCCGACGCCACCACGGCAAAGCCCTTGCCCTGCTCGCCCGCACGCGCGGCTTCCACGGCCGCATTCAGCGCGAGGATGTTGGTTTGAAACGCGATGCCGTCGATCACGCCGATGATGTCCACGATCTTTCTGGACGACGCATTGATCGACCCCATGGTGCCCACCACTTGCGACACCACGTTGCCACCCCGCACCGCCACCGCGGAGGCGGACACGGCCAGCTGGTTGGCCTGGCGTGCGTTGTCGGCGTTCTGCTTCACGGTCGATGTGAGTTCTTCCATCGAAGCAGCGGTCTGTTCCAGCGAACTGGCTTGTTCTTCGGTGCGCGAAGACAGGTCCTGGTTGCCCGCGGCAATCTGCCGCGAGGCCACCGCGATCGAATCGGTCGAGGCCTTGATGCGCGTCACCAGGTCGGTGAGCGTGTCTTCCATGTCGCCCATGCCGCGCAGCAGCCGGCCGAAGTCGCCACCGCGTTCGGTTTCGAAGTCCTGGCTCAGGTCGCCGGCCGCCACGGTCTCGGCAATCAGCAGTGCCTCGCCGATCGGCCCGACGATGCTGCGGGTGAGCACCCAGGCCACCACCGTGCCCACCACCAGCGAGAACATGGTGAGGCTCAGCACATAGATGCGGCCCGAGCGGTACTGCGTGTCGATGTCGGCGGCGGTCTTGTCGATGTCTTGCTGCTGTTGCGCCAGCATGGCGCGAATGCTCGCGTCGTAGGCGTCCAGCGCGGGCATCAGTTGCGCGTCGGTGAGCTTTGCGGCCTCGTCGGCGCGGCCGTCGGCCTTGAGCTTGAGCACCTGGTTGCGCAGCGCCACATACACGCCACGCTTTTGCTTGATGTCCGCGCTCAGCGCAAGCTCGGCCGGCGTGTCGAGCATGTCTTCCAGCTTCTTCTGCGTTTCGCTGATGACGGCGCTGGTGGCGGTGATGTTCTTCTGCAGATAGGCCTGCACGGCGGGGTCGCTGCTCTTGAGCAGCGAGAAGGTGCGCACGCTGTTGGTGCTGGTGCCCAGCTGCCAGGCCGCGGCCAGGCGCTCCTTGACCAGCGAGCGCTTGGCCATCGACTCGGTGGCCGCGCCCACGCCCTGCAGGCGCAGCACGGCAATGCCAGCGGTGATGAGCATCAACGCCAGCACCAGCCCAAAACCGACGCCCAGGCGCCGACCGATCTTCCAATTTTTCATGTGTCTCTCCCGCGAACCCTGTCTGTCGTTTTTTTCCGAGGTGCTGTCGTGTGCGCGGTCAGGCAGCCATCTTTTCGATGAGGCCCATTTCGTCGCTGGACATCAGGCGGTCGATGTCCACCAGAATCAGCATCCGCTCGTCCAGCGTGCCCAGGCCGATGAGGTAATCAGCGTCCAGCGCGGCGCCCAGCTCCGGCGGCGGCTTGATCTGCTCGGCCGTGAGCGTGATCACGTCCGACACGCTGTCCACCACCATGCCCACCACGCGCCCACCGATGTTCAGCACGATCACCACCGTGAACTGGTCGTACGTCGGGTCGCCCAGCTTGAACTTGATGCGCATGTCGATGATCGGCACGATGATGCCGCGCAGGTTGACCACGCCCTTGATGTAGTCCGGTGCGTTGGCAATGCGCGTCACCGCGTCGTAGCCGCGCAGCTCCTGCACCTTCTGGATGTCGATGCCGTATTCCTCTTCGCCCAGCTTGAAGGTCACGACCTCCAGGCGGCCGGAGGCCAGTTGTTGCTGCTGCTGTTGTCGGTGGGCGGTGCCCGCAATCTCGTTCATGGGAGTCCTTGGTGTGGTGGATGCCGCCAGGGCATTGCGGGCATTTCAGGCATGGGCCGGGCCGCGCGCGGCTCAGCTGAATTTCTGCATGATGCGAACCAGCTTTTCGCCGTACTTCGGATCGGTGGCGTAGCCCGCGCGCTGCAGGCCGTGCGCCGCGGCCGCCGGGTCGTCGGTGGCCAGCACGTTGGCATAGCGCGGGTTGCGCGTGATGAACTGCGCGTAGTCGGTAAAGGCTTCCTGGTAGGAGCCGTAGGCGCGGAACTTGGCGCGCACCTTCTGCGGCTCGCCGTCGACGAATTCGGTGGTCATGGTCTCGACCGTCGCGCCCTTCCAGCCCTTGTCGGCCTTGATGCCGAACAGGTTGAAACTCTGCGTGCCGTCGTCCGCGCGAATCTCGCGCTTGCCCCAGCCCGACTCCAGCGCGGCCTGCGCCAGGATGAGTGGCGCGGGCACGCCGCTGGCCGTGCTGGCCGCTTGCGCCGAAGGGCCCATGCGGCCGACGAATTCATCGACCTGGCCTTGCAGGGAGGCATTGGCCCCGCTCGCACCATTCGAGCGGCGGTCGCCGTTGATCTGGTACGCGCTCAGGTCCGCCGGAGCGGCCACCCGGTTGGCGGGCGCCGAGCCAATCGGAATGCCCGCGTTCGGCCCGTACGGCAGACCGCCGCGCGGCTCCAGCGACATCGGCTTCATGCCGATGGCTGCGTCGCCTTCCGCATCGGGCGGACCCGAGGGCATGGTGCGGCGCAGCTGCGCGAGCATGGCCTCGGCCAGGCCCACGCCGCGCCCCGAGAGGTTCTGCGACAGCTGCTGGTCGAACATCGACTGATAGACCTTCTGGCTCTGGCTGTCGAGCATGCCGCTGGAGGGCGTGGCCTCGCGCATGCTCTTGAGCACCATGTTCATGAACATGGCCTCGAACTGCCGCGAGACCTGCTGCAGGCCTTCTTCCGGCGTGGTGCGCACGGTGCGGCGCAGGGCATCGACGCCCTGCACGTCGAGCGCAAAGCGCTGGTCTAGCGCGCCGGCGCGGCTGGCCGCGTCGGTGCCGCTCCAGGCGCTGCTGGTGGATACGGTCATCGCATCGTCCTCAGATGATTTCGAGCTCGGCGCTCAGGGCGCCCGCCGACTTCATGGCCTGAAGAATCGACACCAGGTCCTGCGGGTTGGCGCCCAGGCTGTTCAGGCCCTTCACCACGTCGGCCAGCGACGCGCCACCGCGCACCATCTGAATGGCGCCGCCGCCCTGGTTCACTGAAATCTGCGAGGTCTGCGCCACCACCGTGCTGCCGCCCGAGAGCGCGCCCGGCTGGCTGATGACCGGCTCGGTGTTGATCACCACCGACAGGCTGCCATGTGCAATGGCGCAGTCGCGCACGCGCACCGCCTGGTTCATCACCACCGACCCGGTGCGCGCATTGACCACCACGCGCGCGCTGGCCTGCGTGGGGGTCACTTCAAGGTCTTCGAGCTTGGCGAGGAAACCCACGCGCTGCTGCGGCTCGGGTGCGCGCACGCGGATGGCGCGCGCATCGATGGCCTCGGCCGTGCCTGGGCCGAACTGGCGGTTGATGGCGTCCACCGCGCGCTGCGTGGTGCCGAAGTCGGAACGGGTGAGCTCGATGGCAAAGGTGCCCTCCGCCCCCACCGGTGCCTCCACCGTGCGCTCCACCAGCGCGCCGGCCGGAATGCGGCCCGAGCTCAGCTGGTTGATCTGCACCTTGCTGCCGTTGGCCGCGGCACCGGCGCCGCCGATCACCATGTTGCCCTGCGCCACCGCGTAGGTGGCGCCGTCGATGCCCTTCAGCGGCGTCATCAGCAGCGTGCCGCCGCGCAGGCTCTTGGCGTTGCCCATGGAGGACACCGTCACGTCGATGTTCTGCCCCGGCCGCGCGAACGACGGCAGCGTGGCCGTGACCATTACCGCGGCCACGTTCTTCAGCTGCATGTTCACGCCTTGCGGAATCGTGATGCCCAGCTGCTGCAGCATGTTGTTCAGGCTCTGCGTGGTGAACGGCGTCTGCATGGTCTGGTCGCCGGTGCCGTCCAGGCCCACCATCAGGCCGTAGCCGATCAACGGGTTGTCCCGCACGCCCTGGATGGTGGCGAGCTCCTTGAGGCGCTCCGCATGCGCGGGGGCAAGACACAGGGTGCCCAGCACGGCAAGAGCCGCGATGCGCGAAGCAAGGATATTTTTCATGTTCAAAACGGCATCACGTTGAGGAAGATGCGCTGCATCCAGCCCATCGTTTGTGCTTCATCGATGTAGCCCTTGGCCGAGTACTCGATGCGTGCATCGGCCACCAGCGTGGACGGCACGGTGTTGTTGCCCGACACGGTGCGCGGATTGACCACGCCCGAGAAGCGGATGAACTCCGTGCCCTGGTTGATGCCCATCTGCTTCTCCCCGCTCACGAGCAGGTTGCCGTTGGGCATGACGTCCGTCACGGTGACCGTGATCACGCCGTTGAAGGTGTTGTTGGCATTGGCCCCGCCCTTGGCGGTGAGCGAGTTGGTGCCGCTGAGCTTGGTGTCCTGCCCGTCGAGCAGGCCGCCAATGAGCTTGGGAATGGCGGCGAACACGCTCGCGGTGCTGCCCACGCGGCTGGCGTTGGCGGCGGAATTCTTGGTGGCGTTGACCTTCTCGCTGATGAGAATGGTCAGGATGTCGCCGATGTTGCGCGGACGGCGGTCTTCGAACAGCGCGTTGGCGCCGGGGCCTTCCTGAAAAATGGCGCCGGGGGCGCGGCGCGGCTGCAGGGCCGCGTAGTTCTCGGCGCGCGCCGTCATCGGCTGGTGCACCAGCGGCTCGCGCGGCAATTGCGCGCAGCCCGTGGCCAGCACGGTGGCAACCAGCGCCAGGGCCAGCAAGGCACGCGAAAAAAGCGCACCGCCGGCCCAACGATGAAGACGCACGCCCTGCATCACATTTGCGCCAGGCGCTGCAGCATCTGGTCGGAGGTCTGCACAGCCTTGCTGTTGATTTCGTACGAGCGCTGCGTGGCGATCATGTTCACCAGCTCTTCCACCACGTTCACGTTGGAGGCTTCCACGTAGCCCTGGCTCACCGTGCCCGCGCCGTCCACGCCGGGGTTCACCTGGTTGGGTGCGCCGGAGGAATCGGTTTCCGCATACAGGTTCTCGCCCTTGCTCTGCAGGCCGGTGGGGTTCATGAAGGTGGCGAGCTGGAGCTGGCCGACCTGCACGGTGTTGGTACTGCCGGCCTGCACGACCGACACGATGCCGTCGCGGCCCACGGTCACGCTGGTGGCGTTGGCCGGAATGGTGATGGCCGGTTGCACCGGGAAGCCGCTGGCCGTGACCAGTTGGCCGTCGCGGTCGGTCTGGAACGAGCCGTCGCGGGTGTACGAGGTGGTGCCGTCGGGCATCAGCACCTGAAAGAAACCGCTGCCGTTGATGGCCACGTCGGTCGGTTTGTCGGTCTTGGTGAGGTTGCCTTGCGAGTGAATGCGCTCGGTGGCGACCACGTGCACGCCGGTACCCACTTGCAGGCCCGAAGGCAGGCGGGTCTGGTCGGACGACTGGCCGCCGCTCTGGCGCAGGTTCTGGTAGACCAGGTCTTCGAACACGGCGCGGCTGCGCTTGAAGCCGGTGGTGCCCACGTTGGCCAGGTTGTTGGAGACCACGTCGAGCTGCGTCTGTTGCGCATCGAGGCCGGTCTTGGCGATGTAGAGGGAGCGAATCATTGAGGATGTCCTGCGGGTGTTTGAAGGGGCGGTCGGCGGCGGCGCTTCAGCCGTACGACAGCAGCTTGTTGGCCGACTGCGCGTTGATGTCGGCGCTTTGCATCGACTTCATCTGCATCTCGAAGCTGCGCGCGTTGGCGATCATGGCCACCATGGCCTCGACCGGATTGACGTTGCTGCCTTCGATGGCGCCGCTGACCAGCGTGACCGCTTCGTCGGCCTGCGCGGGCTGCTGGCCCGCGCGCATGCGAAAGAGCCCGTCGTCGCCGCGCTCGAGGTCGGCGTTGGGCGGGTTCACCAGCTTCAGGCGGCCCACTTCGGCCATACCGGTGAGCGTGCCCGAGGCGGGGTCGCGCGCGGCCACCAGGCCGTTGGTGGCCACGGTCACGGCGGAGCCGGGCGGCACGGTCATTGCGCCGTTGTCGCCCACCACCGGGCGCCCGCCCATGGTGGTGAGCTGGCCGTCGGCGCCAATCTGCAGGTTGCCCACCCGCGTGTAGGCTTCGCCGCCGTCGGGCGTCTGCACCACCAGCCAGCCCTGGCCGCTCACGGCCACGTCGAGCGCGCGGCCGGTTTCGGTGATGGGGCCGTGGGAAAAGTCGGCACCGGGCGTGGTGGCGGCAACGAAGGCGCGGGTTTGCGCCTCCTGGCCGACCACGGGCACGGCGCGAAAGTTGGCAATCTGCGCGCGGAAGCCCGGCGTCGACACGTTCGCCATGTTGTTGGCGACCGTGGCCTGCTGGTCCATGACCTGTTTGGCGCCGCTCATGGCGACGTACAGCATTCGATCCACTGGGTGTTCCTGGTGTCGGTGGTTCAGTAACGCGTCAGCGGATGTTCATCAGCGTCTGCATGACCTGGTCCTGCGTCTTCACGGTCTGCGCGTTGGCCTGGTAGTTGCGCTGCGCAACGATCAGGTTGACCAGTTCGGACGTGAGGTCGACGTTGGACGCTTCCAGCGCACCCGACTGCAGCGAGCCGAGCTTGGTGCCCTCGCCCGGCGTGCCGGTGAGCGCATTGCCCGAGGCCTGCGTTTCGGCCCACACGTTGTCGCCCTTGGGCTCCAGGCCGTTGGGGTTGGCGAACGACGACAGCACCACCTGGCCCAGCAGCTTGGTCTGCTCGTTGGAGAACTTGCCGGTGATGGTGCCGTCGGGGTTGATGGAGAACGAGGTGAGCTCGCCCGAGCGGTAGCCGTCCTGGCTGAGCTTGCTCATGCCGTTGGCCGCGCCGAACTGGCTGGTGCCCGTGAGGTCGATCGATGCGGTCAGGGGCGCCGCGCCGTTGGTGAAGGTGATGGCGCCGGTGCTCAGCTTGCCGCCGACGGGCGCGGTCATCTTGCCGCTGGAGTCGAAGGTGAGCGTGCTCATGGCAGCGCCGCCGTTCAACGCCGCGCCGTCGGAGGTGCCGAACACGTCCCAGGTGTTGGCGGTGGTGGGGGACTTCACGAAGTACACCGCCACGTCATGCGGGTTGCCCAGCGAGTCGTAGATGGGGCCGACGGCGTTGGAGTAGTTGAACGTGTCGGAGTCGGCCGCGTTGAACGGCGTCTTGGTCGGCGTCTTCAGGCGCGCGTCGAGGTTGAACTCGGCGTCAACACCAGTGGTGGCCTTGGGCGTCATGGACGCGGTCGGAATCTGGATGGGCGCGGCAGTGCCGCCGCTGATGCCGCCGTTGGCGTTCACGCCGTAGCCCGTGAGGCGCAGGCCCGAGGTGTTGACGATGTAGCCGTCCTTGTCGCGGGTGAACTGGCCGTTGCGCGAGTACATGACCTCACCGCTGGTGCTGGCCAGGCGGAAGAAGCCGTCGCCGTTCAGGATGGCCACGTCCAGCGGGCGGCTGCTGGTCTGCGTCACGCCCTGCGTGAAGTTCTGCGTGACACCCGACACGGAGGCACCCAGGCCCACGCGCGAGCCGGCGTACACGTCCTGGAAGGTGGCGGCGGCCGACTTGAAGCCGACGGTGCCCGAGTTGGCAATGTTGTTGCCGATGACGTCGAGGTTGGCGGCGGCAACGCCGAGTCCGCTGATGCCCTGGGAAAAAGCCATGATGTGTCCTTGTTGCGATGCGTTGAATGGTTCAGAGGAACAGGCGCACGTCGGACAGGCCGATGTTGTTGCCCGATGCCAGTTCGAGCGTGACGCCGTCGGTGCCCTGCTTGACAGCAGCCACCTGCGAGAAAGTGAGCGAGGTGGCCTTCACGGCGGTGCTGCCGTTGGTGGCGTCCACGGTGAAGCGGTAGGTGCCTTCGGCCACTGCGTTGCCGGTGTCGTCCTTGCCGTCCCAGGTGACGGCGTTGACGCCTTCCTTCATGGCGCCGGCGCTGATGGTGCGCACCACGTTGCCCGAGGCGTCCACGATCTTGATGTCGACGTTGGCGGCCGTGCCCGGCAGCTCCACGGCAAAGGCCTGGGTGGCGGGGTCCTTGCCGTCTTCGGTCTTCTTGGCGGTGAGCGTTTCGCCCGGGGAAAGCACGTTGTAGCCAATGAGCGCGGCCGACTGCAGCACCTGGTTGGAGCCGGTCTGGTTCACCAGGCCCGACAGCGTGCTGTTGAGCTTTTCGATGCCGGTGACGGTGCTCATCTGCGCCAGCTGCGAGGTGAGCTCGGCGTTCTGCATCGGGTTGAGCGGGTCCTGGTTGTTCAGCTGCGTGACCAGCAGCTTCAGAAAGCGCTGCTCGCTGTCGGCGCTGGACACGCTGTTGTTGCTGGTGGCGGTGGCGGCGTTCTGCCCGCTGATGGAAGATGTGTCGGAGATGGCCATTGCGTTGCCTGTTGAATTTGAAAAGGGAGTTACTGGCCGAGCGTGAGCGTCTTGACCATCAGCGTCTTGGCGGTGTTGAGCACCTCCACGTTGGCCTGGTAGCTGCGCGAGGCGGAGATCATGTTGGTCATCTCCTCGACCACGTTGACGTTGGGCATGGCCACGTAGCCGTCTGCATTCGCATGCGGGCTCTTGGGGTCGAACACCATGCGCGGGGGCGACGGGTCTTCCACCACGCCGGACACGCGCACGCCGCCGATGTTCTGCATGCCCGAAGGCGCAACCTCGAACACCACCTGCTTGGCGCGGTACGGCATGCCGTCGGGGCCGGCCGCGCTCTCGGCGTTGGCCATGTTGCTGGCGGTCACGTTCATGCGCTGCGACTGCGCGGTCATGGCGGAACCCGCCACGTTGAAGATGTTCATGGATGTGCTGGGGAAGGGCATGCGCGGCTCCGGTACGTAATTCAGGCTCAGGGCGCGACGGCCGAGAGCAGCGACTTGATCTTGGCGTTGAGCACGGTCAGGTTCGACTCGTAGCGCAGCGCGTTGTCGGCAAAGGCGATGCGCTCCACGTCCATCTCGACGGTGTTGCCGTCGATGCTCGACTGGTTGGGGGTGCGGTAGAGCAGGTCTTTGTCGGACGCGCTCTGCGCCTGGCCTTCGATGTGGCGCGAGGAGGTGGTGCTCATCGACATCGACTGCGACGAACGGCCGCGCTCCACGGCGTCGCTCAGGCGCGCGCTGAAGTCGAAGTCACGCGCCTTGTAGTTGGGCGTGTCGGCGTGGGCGATATTGGCCGCAATCACCTCCTGGCGTTCCGCGCGGAGGTTGAGGGCCTCGCGGTTGAAGCGAAACGCTGCATCCAGCTTGTCGATCATCTGAGTTCCATCTGTTGAAGGGTCGCGTTTGCGCATGGCGTGGCGACAGATGGAAAGCGAGTCTATGCATGAGATGCTTTTGCAATCGTTCGAACAAAGGGGGTTTTGTGTTGTTGCTCGCACCTTCGATCCGGGTGCGAATTTCTAGAATTTCCGGGCGGCGACTTGTGCCCCCTGCTTCAGGGCGCCCCGCATTCCAAGCCCCTCAAGCCCCCTTCTTCAACTCCTGCGATGAACCTCCCCAAGCTGCGCCAACGCCTGCTGCATACCGTGCTGTTGCCTCTTCTGGCGGCCTGCGGCACGGCCTTCGCCTGGGCGGCGGAGCCTGCGCAGGATGCGACGAATGCCGCGGCCAACACCTCGCAGACCCACACCTCGCAGACCAACGCCGCCGCCGACGCCGCCATCGCCAGATACCTGCAGGTGCAGACCGCCGGCCTGCCCGGCAAGGTGACGGTTCGCATGGAAGGCCGTGGCACCGCCGTGCTGCCCGACTGCGAAGCGCCCGAGGTCTTTCTGCCGCCGGGCGCCACGCTGTGGGGCCGGGTGTCGGTGGGCGTGCGCTGCCAGACCGAGCGGCCCTGGACGCGCTATGTGCAGGCCCATGTGGCGGTGGAAGGCAGCTATTTCGTGGCCGCGCGCGCCATCGAGTCGGGCCGCCCGCTGGGCCCGGGCGACGTCACCGAACGCACGGGCGACCTGTCTCGCCTGCCGCGCACGGTCATCACCAGCGCCGCCGACCTGGCGGGCGTGGTCACGTCCAACCGCATTGCGCCGGGCGCGCCGCTGCGCAAGGAGCTGGTGCGCGGTGTCACCGTGATCCAGCAGGGCCAGGCCGTGAAGGTGGTGGCCCAGGGGCCGGGCTTTTCGGTCAGCACCGACGCCAAGGCCATGACCGGGGCCACGGTGGGCGCCGTGGTGCAGGCCAAGACCCAGGACGGGCGCATGGTCAGCGGCGTGGCCGACATGCACGGCCAGGTCCAGCTGGCCCAATGAGGCCTCGGACAATGCGGCCGTACGCTTTGTTGCACGTCGCTTCTAAAGTTCTTGCCAGCGCTGCCGATATACCGGTCAGCCCCTGAGGAATCACCTTGAAAATCGATCAACCCGCCCCTTCGGCCACGCCCCTTCACCGAACGCCCGCACCGGCCGCGGCGCCTGCAGCCACCGCAGGCGGCGCAGCCCCCGCAGATGCCGCCGCGCGCGCCAAGGAAGCAGCCCCGACGCAGTTCACCGCGCACGTGCGCACCCTGCCCAGCGCCGTGGGCGGCAACGATTTCGACGCCGCCCGGGTGGCCGCGATCCGCGAAGACATTCGCGCCGGTCGCTACCAGATTCGCCCGGAGCGCATTGCCGACGGCCTGCTGGCCAGCGTGCGCGACCTGCTCGACCCCCAGGCGGAGGCGCCGGTCGAAGGCAAGCCCCAGCCGAAGGGCGGCCAATGACCGTCTCGCTGCAAGCGCACCTGCGCACCGAAACCGCCTGCATCCAGGAATTTCTGGCCCTGCTGGACCGCGAAGCCAAGGCCATGTCGGACAACGTGTTCAACGACCTGGCCGCCATTGCCGCGCAGAAAACCCAGTTGCTCGACCGCATGGCGGCGCTGGACATCGAGCGCGAGGCGCTGCAGGTGGTGTTGGGCTTTGCGCCCGGCCGCGCGGGCGCCGAGGCTGCCGCGGCGGCCGGCGGCCCGGCCGTGCAGCAGGCCTGGGCCGCGCTGCTGGTGCTGGCCGTGCAGGCCCGCAGCCACAACCTGCGCAACGGCTCCATGGTGTATGCGCACCTGGACTTCACGCAGCAGGCCCTGCACTTTCTGCAGGCCAGCGCGCAACTCTTCTACGGCCCGGACGGCGCTCGCAAGACGCAGCCCGGCACCGGCACACGCCTCGCGGCGGGCTGAGCCCCGTCGCGCCACACTCTTTCTCCTACGTCCCTCCATGGAAGCTATCGACCCGAAGAACGCCCAAGGCTTGCGCCAGGTGGCCATGGTGGGCTGCGACCCGGCCCAGGCCCACGCCTGGGGCCAGCGCCTGCACCTGATGGGCTGCACGCCGGTGCGCTTCGACAACAGCACCGACTTTCTGCTGGCCTTGACGCACGGCAGCCAGTTCGGCCTGCTGCTGGTGGTGCTGAAGGACGAAGGCGCCTGGCCGGTGCTCACCTCCATGTGCAAGGCGCTGCGCCTGCCGATCTTCCTGGTGGCCAATGCGCTGCAGCGCGACCTGCTGACGGACGTGCTGGCCGCGGCGGACACCGAGCCCACGGGCGCCACCATCGACTTCGCGGTGCTGCCGGTGGACGACTTCGAGGTGGAGCTGCGCGTGCGCGAGGCGCTGCGGCGCAACCACACGCTGCTGCATCCGCAGTCGGTGAGCGCGAGCTTCGGCGACTACCAGTTCATCGGCAGCCGCAAGGTGGTGGTGCTCAAGGGCGAGGACATTCGGCTGAAGCCGCGCGAGTTCGAGCTGGCGCTGCTGCTGTTTCGCAACAAGGGCCGGCTGCTGGAACGCGACTGGCTGCTGGCCTCGCTGTGGATGGATTCGCGCATCGAGCGCAAGAGCCGCGTGCTCGACTGCTGCGTGGCGAACATCCGGCGCAAGCTGTCGCTGCACAAGCAGAGCGAGTTCGTGCTGCATTCGGTGTACGGGCGCGGCTACGAGCTGCGCCACCTGCCGGCGCAGGCGCCGGTTCAGGCCCAGGCGCAGGGCCAGACGCAGAGCCAGATCCCGTCAATGATCAAGACCCTGGACGGCGGGGGCTTCCCCGAGACCTCCAACGAGCCGGCCTGGCGCGTCGAGGACGAAACGCGCGCCTGGGCGGCCTGAATTCGCGCACTCGCGGTTGTCCCCGCCGATGGGGGACAACCCTGGGGACAACCGTGCGAAGTTGGGGCGAGATCGTTGCCTGGCGTGGCCTGCAACGCGGTGCCTCCCAAATGGGCAGACCCGAGGGCAGACCCCAAAAAATGATGGCCCGAAAGATGGGACGACCGCCGGCTTCGAGGAACCACCCCTGAGGGCGGGTGCCTGAGCAACCTCTACCAGCGCCGGCTGACCGTCTTGCCCAGTATCGGCACGCAAACTTAAGCCGAACTGAACACGGGCCCTGTCATTGGGTCAGGGTTTGCGCTGCACCGGCGCAATCAGCACCATCGCGCCGTCCTGCCCACGGCGAATGCGCAGCAGGGTTCCTTCCAGCAGGCGTTCCAGCGCCGCGTCGGGCGCAATCTTTCCCTTCACGCCGCGCGTGGCCAGGTCTTTCACGTCTTCCACCTTGTAGATGAGCTGCACACCCGACTGCGCAATGAAGGCGTCGAGCGCGGGCTTGAGCGCGCCGCTGCCCACGTCAAAATCGCGGGCCGCGCCCAGGGCCCACGCAGGGCCTGTCATCAAGACACCCGAGACGGCCAGGGCCAGCGCCAGGTGTTGGCTGGGCCCGGCATGGAGGGAGGAATGCTGCCTCCGGCTTCTGTTCATTTGAATGTGCTTCCCGCGGTGTGATTTTTCTTGTGACCCTTGTGAGACGAGCCAGCCACCGGTTTCCGGTAAGGCGCGCGCCGCATTTCGGTGCGCGCGCGCATTTATTTGCAAGCCGCGTTACCGGAAATTGCGCGGCCGTTCGTCTCACTGTCTGTCGCCAATCCCGGCGGCCCGTCGCCACCCCATCCGGCCATTCCCAGGAGCGCTCTTTTGGTTCTCAGTGACTTGGACACCTGGTTCGTCAGCCAGGTGCTGCCGATGGAGGCCGCGCTCACGCGCTTTCTTCGCCGCAACTGGCGTGACGACGCCGAAATTCCCGACCTGCGCCAGGACGTTTACGTGCGTATCTATGAATCGGCTGCCAAGGCCCTCCCCGAGCTGGTCAAGCCTTTTGTCTTCGCCACCGCCCGCAACCTGCTGATCGACCGGGCGCGCCGCGCCCAGATCGTGTCCATCGAAATCATTGCCGACCTGGACGCGCTCGACTTCTCGGCCGACGAGCTCACGCCCGAGCGCCATGCCGCCGGCCGCGGCGAGCTGCGGCTGCTGCAGACCGCGCTGGACGCCCTGCCCTCCAAGTGCCGCCGCGTGGTGGAAATGCGCAAGATAGAAGGCCTATCGCAACGCGAGGTGGCCACCCAACTGGGCATCACCGAAGACACCGTGGAGCGGCAGGTGTCGCGCGGCGTGCGGGCATTGGCCGACGCCATGCTCTCCAGCGGCGTGCAGCTGGACACCAAGGCCTTCGGGCGGGCACAGAACGACAAGAGGCTCTCGCCATGACTGAAGCCGAACGCATCGAATCCGCCGCCGCCGACTGGCTGGCACGCCGCGACAGCGGCCACTGGAGCGAGGCCGACCAGCAGCAGCTGGACGCGTGGATTGCCGTGTCGATTGCGCACCGCATCGCGTGGCTTCGGCTGGAGAGCGTGTGGCAGCGCAGCGACCGGTTGAGCGCACTGCGCGCGCCACCCGCGCCCGCTTTCGTGCCCATTCCCCTGCCCGTGCGCGCGCCCGCGGCCAGCCCGTCTGCGCAAGGCACGCGCGCACGGTGGCTGCCGCGCTTTTCCACCCAGCGCATTGCGGCCAGCATGCTGCTGGCCGCGGCCGGCGTCAGCTGGCTGGGCTGGCGCTACACGCAAGACTGGCAAAGCGAGCACTACGCCACCGCGGTGGGCGCGCGCCAGCTGGTTTCGCTGGCCGACGGCTCCAGGCTCACGCTGAACACCGACACCCAACTGCGCACGCTGGTCAACGCCAGCGGGCGCAAGGTGTGGCTGGAAGACGGCGAGGCCTACTTCGACATTGCGCACGACAAGAAGCACCCCTTCGTGGTGATTGCGGGCGACCGCCGCATCACCGTGCTGGGCACGCGCTTCGTGGTGCGCCGCCAGGGCGAGCAGGTGAACGTGGTGGTGGAAGAAGGCCGCGTGCAAATCGCTTCCGCGCAAGATGCCACGGGCGACAAGGCCGCCGCGCCCACCGTCATCACGCGCAACCAGGCCGCGGTGGCCAACGCCGGCAACGTGCTGGTGGTGCCCAAGGCGCCCAAGCAGATCGACGACGAACTGAGCTGGCGCCAGGGCAAGCTGGTGTTCGACCAGACCACGCTGGCCGACGCGGCCACGCAGTTCAACCGCTACAACACGCACAAGCTGGTGATTGCCGATGCGGCCATTGCGCGCATTCGCATCGGCGGCAGTTTCGACGCCGCCAACATGGCCGGTTTTGTGGCGTTGCTCAAGCAGGGCTTTGGCCTGGCGGTGCAGGAGCACGGCAACGAAACAAGAATTTCGAACTAGCTTATTACCGGAATGTGACGGGGCATTCGTCTCAGTGGGTACCCAAACAAATACCACGCTGTAGATCATGAATCGAATCGAGCAAAGCGCTACCCTGCCTTCCGTGCCGTCCGTGAAGAAGAGCAAACGGGTGACCCTTCGGCCCTGGGTCATTGCGGGGACGTGCGCGCTGATTGGCGGGCTCTCCACGCAAACGCAGGCACAGGGCCAAGGCCAGGGGCAGTCGCAGGCGCAACGCAGCTTCGACGTGGCCGCCGGCGACCTGAAGTCCGCGCTGGATGCCTACATTGCCCAGGGCGGCGTGCAGCTGATCTACAAGGTCGACGACGTGAAGGGCTTTGCCACGCGCGGCGTGCAGGGCGCGCTGGCACCGCAGGAGGCGCTGGCGCGCATTCTGGAAGGCACGCCGCTGCTCACGCGGCGCGGCGACGACGGCGCAGTGGTGGTGTACACCGCCGCGCCGGTGGTGACCCGGCCGACCACCGAAGAGCCGCAGTCGCTCGACAGCGTGACCGTCACGGCCACGCGCCGCCGCGAGCCCGTGCGCGAAGTGCCGATGCAGGTGAACGTGATGAAGGCCGAGACGCTGGAGCGCGCCGGCGCCAGGAACCTGGCCGACTACGTCGCCGAGCAGCCGGGCGTGAACCTCACCAGCAGCGGCAGTGTGGGCGGCGCGCTCACCATGCGGGGGCTCACCACCGGCCCGGTGCAGGGCATTGCCACCGTGGGCGTGTATGTGGACGACGTGGCCACCGGGCTGAGCTCGGCCGGCGCGCTCAGCGGGTTCACGCCGCTGGACATGGGCATGCTCGACCTGAACCACATCGAGGTGCTGCGCGGCCCGCAGGGCACGCTGTACGGCGCGGGCGCCATGAGCGGCGTGCTCAAGTACGTGACCAACCAGCCCGACACCATGGAGTTCGCGGGCTCGGTGAAGTTCGGCACCTCCTGGACGCAGGGCGGCGGCCCGGGCTTCACCACCGGCGCGGTGCTCAACGTGCCCATCAAGGAAGACGTGGCCGCCGTGCGCTTCGCCGCCTTCACCGACCAGGTGGGCGGCAGCTACGACGCCACCGGCCTGGGAAGGGGCCGCAACATCGACCGCGGCCATACCGACGGCGGCCGGGTGTCGCTGCTGCTCACCCCCACGCGCGAACTCACGGTGCGCCTCACGGGCATGGTGCAGGACGTGCACCGCAAGGGCCTGGGCTTCGAGGACATCGACAAGCGCACCGGGCGCCCATGGGGCCCCGAGCGCACACGCCAGTTGGGCGGCAACGAGTCTTACAGCAACAAGACGCAGCTGTTCGGGCTGGACGTGGAGTACGACTTTGGCTGGGCCCGACTGAACTCGATCACCTCCGCGCAGGACGTGAAGATCGGCAACTCGGTCGACCTGACCGCGCTCTACGGCCCGTCGCTCACCGCGATGCGCCTTTCCGCCGCATCGGTGCCGCTGGCCAGCACCGTGGAGCAGCACCGCGTGAGCCAGGAGTTTCGGCTGACCTCGCGCTCGGGCACCACCATCGAGTGGCTGGCCGGTGTGTACCTGAACCGCGAACGCGGCGAGAACGACGGCGTGCTCAGCGCCAACCTGAACGGTGGGCTGGGCAACAAGACCTTCCTGACCTCCACGCAGTTCTCGCGCTACCGCGAAGAAGCCGCGTACGGCGACGTCACCTGGAACGTGACGCCCGCGCTGTCTTTCACCGGCGGCGTGCGGCTGGCGCGCAACGAGCAGCGCTACGGCAGCAAGCAGTCGGGCACGCTGGTCGGCCCGGTCGACGCCAACGCCAGCGGCACCTCGTCGGAAAGCCCCACCACCTACCTGGCCGCGGCCAAGTACACGCTGTCGGACACCAGCACCATGTACTTTCGCGCGGCAAGCGGCTACCGCCCCGGCGGCCCCAATGTGCTGAAGGCCGACACCGACCGCAGCATCGTGCAGCCGATGTACAAGTCCGACTCGCTGTGGAGCTACGAGCTCGGCTACAAGGCCGACCTGCTGGACCGCACGCTGTCGCTGGAAGCCGCGCTCTACGACATCGAGTGGCGCGACGTGCAGCAGCCCACGCGCAGCGGCGGCTTCGTGTTTGTCACCAACGCGGGTGCGGCGCGCATCAAGGGCGGTGAACTCACGCTCAACTACAAGCCGAGCAAGGCATGGCGCTTCACCGCCAACGCCGCACTCATCGACGCGCGCCTGACCGAGGACGCGAAGGGCCTGGACGCCAAGGCCGGCACGCGGCTGCCGCAGACGCCGCGCTTTGCCACCACGCTGGGCGTGACGCACAACTTCAGCATTGCCGAGCGCCCGGCCTACTTTGGCGTGAGCGCGCGCTACACCGGCAAGCGCGACGCGGGCTACCGCGGCAGCGCGGTCATTCCCAGCATCAAGATGCCGGCCTACACGGTGGTCGACCTGCAGGCGGGCATCGACTTTCAGCGCTTCAGCCTTGCGGCCTATGTGCGCAACCTGGCCAACAAGCGCGGCATTCTGTCGATCGACACCGGCCTGTCGGCCAACCCGAACCTGGTGCAGGCGGCGCTGTCGCCCTCGCGCACCGTGGGCCTGACCGTCAACGTGCCGTTCTGAGATGTCCAGCCTCCATCCGCTGGCGGCTGCCTTGCCGCCGGACGCGACGGGCCCCGCAGCACACGAGACGACAAGAAAAGCACCGCCCAGCGCCTGGTATGCGCTGGCGGTGCTGGTCATTGCGACGGTGCTGGGCTCGATCGACAAAGTCATCCTCACGCTGCTGACGGAGCCGATGCGCATTACGCTGCAGCTGTCCGACACGCAGCTGGGGCTTTTGCAGGGCGCCGGCATCGTGCTGTTCACCGGCATCGCCACGCTGCCCCTGGGTTGGCTGAGCGACCGCTACGACCGGCGCGTGGTGCTGGCCGCCTGCGTGGTGCTGTGGAGCGCGGCCACCGCCATGCGCGGCACCGCCATGGACTACGGCGTGCTGTTCATCGCCTCCATCGGCCTGGGGGTGGGCGAAGCCGGGCTCACGCCCATCACCAACAGCATGATCCCGGACCTGTTTCCGCGCGCGCAGCGGGTGCTGGCCAATGCGGTGTTCGCGCTGTCGGCCATCTTCGGCAGCGCGCTGGGCGCCTTGCTGGGCGGCACCGTGGTGCACCTGACGGAAGACCTGCGGCCCTGGCTGCCCGCGTCGATGCAGCAGCTGGAAGCCTGGCGGCTGACCTTCTTCGTGATGGCCTGCGCGGGCGTGCCGGTGGCGCTGCTGGTGCTGTCGATTCGACGGACACGGCGCGGTGGTGAGCGGCAGGCCGCTGATGCAACGGTCACATCCAGCGCTCCGGCCACGGCTCACGCCCCGCTTCATGCCGATGCCGACGACGCACCCAGCACCGTCAGCTTTCGCGACCATCTGCGCACGCACTGGCGCACCTTCGCGGGCCTGGTGATTGGCGCGGGGCTGGCGAGCGTGGGCATGAGCTCCATCGGCACCTGGCTGCCGATCATGGCGGCGCGCGAATACGGCATCACGCCGGCGCAGATGGGCAAGGGCATGGGCCTGGCGTTTCTGTGCGGCACGGTGCTAGGTGGCCTGCTGGGCGTGGCGGCGATGCGCTTCGTGCAGCCGCGCATGGGGCCGGCCGCCGCGCTGCGAATCATCATGCTGGGCAATCTGACGGCCGCGCTGCTGTCCACGCTGCTGCTGTTCACGCGCTCGGCCAACGACGCCTTCATGCTGCTGGCGCTGCTGGTGGTGCCGCTCATCGGCGGGGCGGTGCTGCTGCCCAACGTGCTGCAGGACGCGGCGCCGCCGCACCTGCGCGCCCGCACCATCGCGCTGCTCTCCGTGGGCGGCCTGCCCTTCGGCGTGCTGGGGCCGCTGGTGGTGGGCATGTTGTCGGACGCGCTGAAGTCCGTGCCCAACGGGCTGGCGGTTTCCATCGTGGCCACCACGCTGATCGGCGGCGTCATGGGCGCCATGGTGCTGCGCGCCACCGAAGGCCCGTTCGTGCGGCTGATGCGCGCGGCGCGGCCCACCTGAACCTCTCCCCTCTTTCGTTTCACACCCTTTTCGTTGTCCTTCCATGTCACAACACCCGTCGCCTTCTGCTCCTGACACATCCTCTTCGCCGCAAGCTTCGGAGGCCGCCGCACTGGCCGCCATCGACGCGCTGGTGGCGCCCTTCAACCGCAGCGATGCCCCCGGCCTGGTGATGGGCATCGCGCGCCACGGCCGCCTGCTGTACCGCCGCGCGGTCGGCATGGCCAGCCTGGAGATGGGCGTGGCCAACACGCCGACCACTCGCATGCGCATCGCCTCCACCAGCAAGCACTTCACGGCCATGGCCGTGCTGCTGCTGGCCGAGGACGGCCTGCTCGACGTGGACGACGCGGTGCAAAAGCACCTGCCCGAGCTGCCGCAGCTGAGCGCCAACGGCCCCACGCTGCGCCACCTGCTGACCCACACCAGCGGCTGGCGCGGCCACGACGAGCTGTGGGCGCTGGCGCACGGCCTCACCTTCACCCGGCCAGGCCCGGGGCTGCCGGCCATGGCGCGCCAGAGCGAGCTGAACTTCGCGCCCGGCACGCACATGGTCTACAGCAACGGCGGCTACTTTCTGCTGGCGAAGATCGTGGAGCGCGTGAGCGGGCAGCGCTTCGACGACTTTTTGAAGACGCGCCTGTTCGGCCCGCTGGGCATGCCCGACACCGCGTCGGTCGCCACCGACCTGGACGTGGTGCCCGGCCTGGCCGGCCTCTACATGCCCGCGCCCGGCGGCGGATGGCAACGCGGCCTGTACCCGTGCGAGCTCGACGGCGGCGGCTCGCTGGTGTCGACGGTGGACGACATGCTGCGCTGGCTCGCGCACCTGCACGGCAGCCAGAAGACGGTGGGCAGCGCGAAGAGCTGGGCGCTGCTGTCCGCACCCACCACGCTGTTGTCGGGCTCGACGGTGAGCTACGGCTTTGGCCTGGCGCGCCACCCGTACCGCGGCGTGGAAATAGTCCATCACGCGGGCGCGGTGCTCGGCGCGCAGTCGCAGATGCTCAGCGTGCCGGCGCACGGGCTGGACATCATCGTCATGGTCAACGGCGCGGCGGTGTCTCCGTCGACGCTGGCGCTGAAGGTGGTCGAGCTGCTGCTGGGCGACGCGCTGCAGCCGCCCGAAGTGCGCCCGCTGGCCAGTGCCTTCCCCACGCTCATCGGCCAGAACTACCACGCACCGTCCACCGGCAGCGTGATCGGCTTTGCCGACGTGGCGGGCAAGCTGGGTATGTCGTGGCAGGCCAGCGGCGCCAAGCCCCTGCACCAGGGCGAGGGCAAGCTGTGGCTGGGCCTGCAGGATCTGCCGATCAACGACCTGGTGCTGGACGCCAGCGACATCGATCCGCAGCGCGCGCCCGACACGCTGGTGCTGCACGAAGGCGGCCAGCCCTGCCGCTTTGAACGCCTGCCGGAGAACGTACCCGACATCGCCGCAGTGGCCGCGCAGCTGTGCGGCGACTACACCAGCGCCGACCTGGACGCCACCGCGCGGATGGCGCTGGTCGACGGCGCGCTGCTGCTCACGGTGCAAGGCCGCCATGGCCAGCACGTCTGCGCGCTCACGCCCATTTCGGCCGACGTGATGACGCTCACTTCGACCGACCCGGTGCTCAGCCAGATGGGCCAATCGACGCTCACCGTGGAACGCAAGCAAGGCCGCGTCACGGGACTGCGGCTGCACACGCTGCGCACACGCAACATCCACCTCGCTCGCCAGGAGTCACACGCATGAAGTTCTTCGCCGCCCTGCTCGCCACGGAGACCAACACCTTCGTCTCCGCCCCCACCGGCTGGGGGAGCTTCAACGAATACGGCATCTTTCACGGCGATGCCAGCACGCGCGATGCGAACGGCTACGGCATGTTCGCGGTGGAGGTGCGCAAGCAACTGGCCGCCGAAGGCCACGAGATGGTCGAGAGCCTGCTGGCCTTTGCGCAGCCGCTGGGGCGCACCGTGCGCACCGTGTACGAAAGCCTGCGCGACGAAATTCTGAGCGACCTGCGCAAGGCCGGCCCGGTGGACGGCGTGATCCTGGTGCTGCATGGCGCCATGGTGGCCGACGGCTGCGACGACTGCGAGGGCGACCTCATCTCGCGCGTGCGCGCCATCGTCGGGCCGAAGGTGACGATTGGCGTGGAGCTCGACCTGCACTGCCACTTCACGCGGCAGATGCTGACCGAGTCGGACGTGATCGTCGGCTACAAGGAATATCCGCACACCGACGCGGTGCTGCGCCTGCATGAGCTGGTGCGCATCGTGGTCGATGCCGCGCAGGGCCGCGTGCAGCCGGTGATGGCCGTGCACGACTGCCGCATGGTGGGCAAGTGGCACACCACGCGCGAACCGATGGCCGGCTTCGTGCGCCGCATGGAGGCCTGCGAGAAGCTGCCCGGCGTGCTGTCGGTGTCGCTGGGCCATGGCTTTCCGTGGGCCGACGTGCCTGAGTCGGGCGCCAAGCTGTGGGTGGTGACGGACAACGACCCCGCGCTGGCAGCAAAGCTCGCCGACGAACTGGGCCGCGCGTTCTGGGATCTGCGCCACCAGACCGGCGTGCACGCGGCCGGCGTCGCGCAAACGCTCGACGAAGCGATGGGCATGCCGGGCGGCCCGGTGGTCATTGCCGACATCGCCGACAACCCCGGTGGCGGCGCCACCAGCGACAGCACCTTCGTGCTGCGCGCCATCGTCGAGCGACAGATCGCGGACGTGGCCGTCGCCGGCATCTGGGACCTGGGCGCGATTCAGCTGTGCCGCGACGCGGGCGTTGGCGCGCAATTCGAGCTGCGGCTGGGCGGCAAGTGCGGGCCCGCATCAGGCGACCCGATCGACCTGCGCGTGACCGTGAAGGGCGTGCTGGACGCGCACGAGCAAGGCGGTCTTGCGGCCGGCCTGCGCACGCCCATGGGGCCGTGCGTGTGGGTGCAGGCGGAACGCGGCGTGGACATCGTGCTCATCAGCAAGCGCAACCAGGTGATGTCGCCCGACCTGTTCACCGGGCTGGGCATCGAGCTGGCGGGCAAGAAGCTCATTGTGGTGAAGTCGGCGCAGCACTTTCATGCGCAGTTCGCGCCCATTGCCAAGGCGGTGCTGTATGTGTCGACGCCGGCCGCGCTGAGCGACGACTTTGCGAACCTGCCGTACCGCGTGCGCGACCTCGACTACTGGCCGCGGGTGGAAGAGCCGAAGCGCGGCCCCGCGCAGAGCCGCAAGCCTTGGCAGGTGCCAGCGCCCGGCGAGCTGTACACCGTGAACGACCGCGCCATGCACCTGCAGCGCAGCGGCCCGGCACCGGCCGGCGCACTGCAGCCCACGCTGGTGATAGAGGCCGGCGGCGGTTGCGCCTCTTCGACCTACGGGCGGCTGCAGCAGGTGCTGTCGGCGAAGTACCCGGTCATCAGCTACGACCGCGCCGGCATGGGCTGGAGCGAAGCCGACCCCGAGCCCTTCGACGGGCAGCGCAATGCGCAACGCCTGCATGCGCTTCTGGAGGCAGCCGGCGTGACGGGCCCTGTCGTGCTCATCGGCCATTCGATGGGCGGCCTGCTCAACCGCATCTACACCGGGCTGTACCCGGAGCGGGTGGTGGGGCTGGTGATGCTCGACGCGAGCCACCCGGACCAGTGCGAACTGTTCAGGCAACCGCTGCCGCAGGCGCACCTGGACGCCGAGCGCGCGAAGCGCAGCGCCTTTCAGGCCGGCGGCGCGGCGCCACCGGAGATGGCGCCGTTCGAGGCAATGTTCGCGGACCTGCCCGACGTGGTGCGGCAACTGAAGGCCACCTACACGCCCGAAGCCATCGACACGATGGTGTCGGAGCACGCGGGCCTGCCGCGCGTGACGCAGCAGGCGGCGGCATCGCCCGACCTGGGCGCGCGCCCGGTCGCGGTGCTGTGGGCGGCGCAGGACAAGTTGCCGGCGGGCACCGACAGCGCGTCTGAAGTCCAGCGGCGCTGGCCCGAATACCAGCAGGACCATGCGGCGCTGTCGACGCGGGGCCGCGTGCAGCTGGTGGAAGGCGCCGCGCACATGACGCTGGTGCTGCTGCCGCCCTTCGTGCAGCAGATTGCGCAAGCGGTCGACCTGATGATGGCGGAGCTGGGATGGTCGCAATGATGCAACTGGCGCATACCGCATTGGCCGAACTCACCACCCCCGCGCTGCTGCTTGACAGCACGGTGCTGGAGCGCAACTGCGACGCCATGTCGCGGCGCGCGGCGCGCCATGGCGTGGCGCTGCGCCCGCACCTGAAGACCTCGAAATCGGCCGACGTGGCGCGCCTGGCCACGCGCGGGCACAGCGGCGCCATCACGGTGTCGACCATTGCCGAGGCCGACTACTTCGCGCGCCACGGCTTCGACGACCTGACCTACGCGGTGGGCATCAGCGCGGGCAAGGTCGATGCGCTGCACCGCATCCAGCGCATGCACGGCGCGCGCCTCACCTTGCTGGCCGACCGCGTCGAGGCGGTGCAGGCCGTGGCCGCGCGGGCACGCGCGCTGGGTGCGCGCTTCAAGGTGCTGATAGAGGTCGACACCGGCGGTGGCCGCGGCGGCGTGGCACCGGACGACGAGCACGCGCTGCTGGCCCTGGCCGCCGAGGTGCAACGCAGCGGCGCGCTCACGCTGGCCGGCGTGCTCACGCATGCCGGCCACAGCTACCACGCCAACGGGCTGGCCGCGATCCGCGCCATTGCCGAGGCCGAGCGCGCCGGCGCGGTGCGCGCGGCCGAGTGCCTGCGCGCAGGCGGCTTCGAGGTGGACGTGGTGAGCGTGGGCGCCACGCCCACGGCGGTGTGCGCCGAGCGGCTGGACGGCGTCACCGAAATGCGCCCCGGCGTCTACACCTTCTTCGACCTCGACCAGGCCGCGCGCGGCATCTGCGGCATCGAGGACATTGCGCTGTCGGTGCTGGCCACGGTGATCGGGCACAACCCGCGCTCGCGCCGCGTGCTGATCGACGCGGGCGCGCTGGCGCTGTCGAAGGACGAATCCGGCGCGGAGTTTCGCGATGGCCTGGGCTTCGGGCTGGTCTGCCATGCGGGCAACACCCGGCCCCTGCCCGGCCTGCGCGTGGCCGAGCTGCACCAGGAGCACGGCCTGATCGCCTGCGACGGTGACGGCGCGGGCCATACGCCGGAAGCGCTGCAGGAAGAGCTGCAGGCCCTGTTCGAGGCCCTGCCGATCGGCGGGCGCGTGCGCATCCTGCCGCACCACGCCTGCATGACCGCGGCCCCCTACGACCGCTACCACGTCGTGCGCGGCGCGGGCACGCAGGTGCACGCCGTGTGGGGCAAGGCCCGCGGCTGGCACGCGGCAGGCCCCGACGCCTGAACCCGGAACCTTTGTTTTTTTGGAGTCACTCATGATGAAAACCTTCTGCGCAAGGCTGATGGCCGCGGCCGCACCGCTCGTTCTGGCGTTCTCTTTGACGGCCATGCCGCAGGGAGCCCACGCACAGGCCACGCCGGCACCTGTTGCCGCTCCAGACGCCACGGCGGCACCCGCTGCAGAGGCGCCGGTAGCCGCCGCGCCCGCGCCCACGCCCGCATCTGCACCCGCAACTGCATCCGCGCCCGCCAAGGTCGACAACCCCTACGGCGTGGGCGCGCTCTGGGCGCAAAGCGACCTGGTGGCCAAGACCGTGCTGCTGATCCTGGCGATCATGTCGATGGGCAGCTGGTACGTCATCGTCACCAAGCTGCTCGAGCAGATGCGCATGGGCCGCCAGGCGAAGGAGGTCGACAACGAGTTCTGGAACGAAGGCACCGTGCAGGCCGGCACCGCGCGGCTGGCCGAAGGCAGCCCGTTCCGCTTCATTGCCGACGCCGGCGTGCACGCCACCAAGAAGCACGACGGCCTGCGCGGCAAGGTCGACTTTGCCGACTTCGTCGACCTGTGCATCCACCGCGCCACGGAGCGCGTGCAGCGCCGCCTGAGCAACGGCATGTCGCTGCTGGCCACGGTGGGCTCCACCGCGCCCTTCGTGGGCCTGTTCGGCACGGTCTGGGGCATCTACCACGCGCTCACGGCCATCGGCATCGCGGGGCAGGCGTCGATCGACAAGGTGGCCGGGCCGGTGGGCGAGTCGCTCATCATGACGGCCATTGGCCTGGCCGTGGCCGTGCCCGCGGTGCTGGGCTACAACTGGCTCCTGCGGCGCAACATCACGGTGATGGACGACGTGCGCGAGTTCAGCGGCGAGCTGCACTCGGTGATTCTGGCCGGCAGCGCCCAGGCCTGAGCCCGGACCCCGTTCACGCAAGCAAGCGAGCCACACCATGGCGATGAACATTCCCTCCGCCGGCGGCGACGAGGAGCAGGCGATTGCCGCCATCAACACCACGCCGCTGGTCGACGTGATGCTGGTGCTGCTGATCATCTTCCTCATCACCATTCCGGTGGTCAATTACTCGGTGCCGGTGGACGTGCCCAAGCAGCGCAACGAGGTGCGCGAAAGCAAGCCCGAAACGGTGGTGCTGTCGGTGGACGCAGCCGGGCGCATCTACTGGTACGACACGCCCGTGCGCGACGTGACCGCGCTGACCGACAAGCTGAAGAAGGTGGCCGCGCTCACCCCGCAACCCGAGGTGCACATCCGCGGCGACTGGCACTCCGACTACGAGCCGGTGGGCAAGATCATCTTCGCGTGCCAGTCGGCCGGCATCGTGAAGGTGGGGTTCATCACCGAGCCCCCCGCGCGCAACTGAACTGACAAGGCACAGCCATGCGAAAAGAAAAACAGGGGCGGCGCGCCGGCGCGCCGTCGGACGAACCCATGATGGACATCAACACCACCCCGCTGATCGACGTGATGCTGGTGCTGCTGATCATGCTGATCATCACCATCCCCATTCAGCTGCACGCGGTGAACCTGAACATGCCCAACGGCAACCCGCCGCCCAGCGACCTGAAGCCCGAGGTGCTGCGCATCGACATCGACGAACGCAGCGCGGTGCTGTGGAACGGCGAGACCGTGGGAGAGCTGGACGAGGTGGAGCGGCGCTTCGCGCAGCTTGCCGCGCAGCCGGTGCAGCCCGAGGTGCACCTGCGCCCCGACAGGCACGCCAAGTACAACGTGGTGGCGGGTGTGATGGCCTCGGCGCAGCGCTCCGGCCTGACCAAGCTGGGCATCATGGGCTCGGAGCAGTTCGTTCCATGAGCCGCGCCAACGACTTCGACCCCAAGTCCCGCTTTGGCCCAGTGGGCATCGGCGTGATGGTGCTGTTCCATCTGCTGGTGGGCTACGCGCTGGTCTCCGGCCTGGCCCGCAAGGCGGTGGAGATGATCAAGAAGCCGATGGCCGCGACCATCATCGCGGAGGTGAAGCTGCCGCCGCCCCCGCCACCTCCACCACCGCCGCCGCCGCCGAAAAAGGTCATCAAGCTGGAGACCCCGAAGGCGCCCCCTCCACCCAGGCCCGCCTACGTGCCGCCGCCGGCCGTGACACCGCCGCCGAGCAGCGCGCCGGCAGTCACCGCGGTGCAGAGCACCGAGCCGGTGGCGCCGCCGCCGGCCGCGCCACCGGCACCGCCCGCACCGCCCGCGCCACCGCACGCGACCTCTGCCGACATCGCCGTGGCCTGCCCGAAACAGGTCAAGCCCGAGATGCCGCGCAAGGCGCTGGACGAAGGCATCAGCGGCGTGGTGAAGGCGGAGGTGCGCATCAAGGGCGGGCGCGTGACGGAGGTGCGCTTTCTGTCGGGGCCTAAGGTGTACCAGTCGGCGGTGCGCTCGGCCATGCTGCGCTACGAATGCCAGACGACGGGGGATGCGGAGATCCTGGCGACGCAGGAGTTTGTGTTCAAGATCGAATAGCTTGTTTGGCGACCGAGGCGTTGCGCCGGGGCCCGGGATGGGTCCTGCGCAACACTTTTTTTGCGTATTCAGGACCGTACAGACAAAAAAATAGCCCCTTGCGGGGCCATTTCTGGAGGAGAGGGAGGGATTCGAACCCTCGGTACTATCGCTAGTACGCCTGATTTCGAGTCAGGTACATTCGACCACTCTGCCACCTCTCCGGTGTCTGTCGAGCCTCTGATTATACGGGCAATTCAAGGCGTTTCGACAAAAAGAATCAGCCGCGCAAAATTTCAACACCGCCGATGTACGGACGCAACGCCACCGGCACGTTGATGGAGCCGTCTTCGTTCTGGTGGTTTTCCAGCACCGCGACCAGTGCGCGACCCACCGCCAAGCCGGAGCCGTTCAGGGTGTGCACCAATTCGTTCTTGCCGTTGGCGTTCTTGAAGCGCGCCTGCAGGCGGCGCGCCTGGAAGGCCTCGCAGTTCGACACCGAGCTGATCTCGCGGTACGTGTCCTGCGCCGGCAGCCACACTTCCAGGTCGTAGGTCTTGGCGGCGGTGAAGCCCATGTCGCCGGTGCACAGCAGCACCACGCGGTACGGCAGCTCCAGCGCCTGCAGCACGGCCTCGGCGTGGCCGGTCATCTGCTCCAGCGCGTCGTAGCTTTGCTCGGGGTGCACGATCTGCACCATCTCGACCTTGTCGAACTGGTGCTGGCGGATCATGCCGCGCGTGTCGCGGCCCGCGCTGCCGGCCTCCGAGCGAAAGCACGGCGTGTGGGCAGTGAGCTTGATCGGCAGTTGCGACTCGGCCACCACCTCGTCGCGCACGAAGTTGGTCAGCGGCACTTCGCTGGTCGGAATGAGGTACAGCGCCGAATGGTCGGGCGCCGGCTCACCGTCCTGGCCGCCCTTCTTGGCGGCGAACAGGTCGCCCTCGAACTTGGGCAGCTGGCCGGTGCCGCTGAGCGTGGCGGCATTGACGATGTACGGCACGTAGCACTCGGTGTAGCCGTGCGTCTCGGTCTGCGTGTCGATCATGAACTGCGCCAGCGCGCGGTGCAGCCGCGCGATCGGGCCCTTCATGACGGTGAAGCGCGAGCCGGTGAGCTTGGCGCCCATCTCGAAGTCCAGGCCCAGCGGCGCGCCCAGGTCGACGTGGTCCTTCGGCGCGAAGGCCAGCGGCACGGCATTGGCGCCGGCGCCGCCTTGCGGGGCCCAGCGGCGCACTTCGAGGTTGCCGGCTTCGTCCTCGCCCAGCGGCACGCTGGCGTGCGGCAGGTTGGGCACGGCCAGCAGCAGCGCATGCAGCTCGGGCTGAATTTCTTCCAGGCGCTTCGACTGCGACTCGTGTTCGGCCTTCAGCCCGTTGACCTCGGTCATCAGCGCGTCGACCGACTCGCCCTTGGCCTTGAGCGGGCCGATCTGCTTGTTCAGCGTATTGCGGCGCGCCTGGATTTCTTCGGTGCGGGTTTGCAGCGTCTTGCGCTCGGCCTCGAGCGCGGTGAACGCCGACACGTCGAGGTAGGGCTGGTTCTTCTTGCGTTTTTCGAGGCCGGCCACAGCGGAGGCCAGGTCTTTGCGGAGCAGGGTGATGTCGAGCATCGGTCGATTTTAGAGGGCGGGTTTGTCAGGCAACGGTGGCTGGGTCGACGTTGGCGCCGCAGACGATCAGGCACACCTTCTCGCCCGCGCGCGGCACGTAGGCGCCGGTCTGCAGCGCCGCCAGCGGCAGCGCGGCGGCCGGCTCCACGGCCAGCTTGAGTTCTTTCCACAGCCACTGCTGGGCGGCGCGAATGGACTCGTCGCTCAGCAGCAGCGCGTGTTGCACCTGCTGCTGCGTGATCTCCCAGGCGATGGCGCCGATGCGGCGCGCACCCAGCGAGTCGGCCGCGATGCCGCTCACGTCCACGTCGACCGGCTCGCCGGCTTCGCGGGCGCGGTACAGCGTGGGCGCTTTCTCGGGCTCGAGCGCCACCACGCGGGCGCGCTGCTCGAACCAGCCGGCCAGGCCGCCGATCAGGCCGCCGCCGCCCACGCTCACCAGCACCGAGTCGGGCAACCCGCCCTGCGCTTCGATTTCGCGGCCCAGCGTGCCGGCGCCGGCCACCACTTCGGGCTGGTCGTAGGCATGCGTGAGCAAGGCGCCGGTTTCTTTCTGGCGCGTGAGGCAGGCGGCGAGCGCGTCGGGGTACAGCTGTCCGACCACGACCACTTCGGCGCCCAGCGCGCGCAGCCGCGCACGCTTGGCTTCGGGCGACACGCCCGGCAGAAACACCTGGCACGGCACGCCCAGTGCCTGCGCGGCGGCGGCGGTGGCAATGCCGGCGTTGCCGCCGGAAGCCACGACCACGCCGCTGGCGGGAATGTCGTTTGCCAGCAGCCGGTTCATCATGCCGCGGGCCTTGAAGCTGCCGCTGACCTGCATGTGCTCCAGCTTGAGCCAGACCTCGGCGCCCGGCGCCGTCACGCCGAAGGCGGCGGCCGGCAGCTTCCACAGCGGGGTTTCGCGCAGGAAGTGCGCTGCACGCTCGTTCAGCCTTGCGTAGGCGCTGTCTATTTCAGAGCGCCAATTCGTTGTATTCATGTCGTTCAGGAGATGTGGCCCGGGGGCGGAATGTCGTCGAGCTTGAGGCCCTTGGGAAGCGGGAACTTGATGGTTTCCTCGATGCCGTCCATCTTGCGCACCGACACCGCGCCGAACGCGCGCACGCGGTCGATCACCTCGCGCACCAGCACTTCGGGCGCCGACGCACCGGCCGTGAGACCGATGCGCGTCTTGCCTTCGAACCACTCGGGCTTGAGCTCTTCGGCCGAATCGACCATGTAGCTCTCGGTGCCCAGGCGCTGCGCCAGTTCACGCAGCCGGTTGCTGTTGGAGCTGGTGGGGCTGCCGACCACGATCACCAGGTCGACCTGCGGGCTCATGATCTTCACCGCGTCCTGGCGGTTCTGGGTGGCGTAGCAGATGTCCTGCAGCTTGGGCTCGCGCACCGCCGGAAAGCGCGCGCGCACGGCCGCGGCAATTTCGGCCGCGTCGTCCACGCTCAGCGTGGTCTGCGTGACCACGGCCAGCTTTTGGGTCTGCAGGGGCGACACGCGCGCCACGTCTGCCACGTCTTCCACCAGGTGAATGCCGCTGGACAGCTGGCCCATCGTGCCCTCGACCTCGGGGTGCCCCTTGTGGCCGATCATGATGAACTCGTAGCCCTCCTTGGCGAGCTTGGCCACCTCCACGTGCACCTTGGTCACCAGCGGGCAGGTGGCGTCGAAGATGGAGAAGCCGCGGTCGCGCGCCTCCTGCTCCACCGCCTTGCTCACGCCGTGCGCGCTGAACACCAGCGTGGAGCCGGGCGGCACGTCGGAAAGCTCCTCGATGAAGATCGCGCCCTTGGCCTTGAGCTCGTTCACCACGTAGGTGTTGTGCACGATCTCGTGGCGCACGTAGATGGGCGCGCCAAACTTGGCCAGCGCGCGCTCCACGATCTCGATGGCACGGTCCACGCCAGCGCAGAAACCGCGCGGCTCGGCCAGAAGAACTTCCGAGATGACCGTCATAGCACGCCGATCAGCTTCACTTCGAAGGTCACGGGCTGGCCGGCCAGCGGATGGTTGAAGTCGAAGCGCACCGCGGTGTCGCTCGACTCGACCACCGCGCCGGCGTAGCTGCCGCTGCCGTCGGGCGTGGGGAACTGCACCACGTCGCCCACGGCGTATTGCTCGTCGGGGTCGCCCATCCTGGCCAGCAGTTTTTTGGCCACCCACTGCTGCATGTCGGCGTTGCGCTCGCCGAAAGCCTCGCCGGCGGGCAGCTCGAAGGTGGCGTGGGTGCCCTCCTCCAAGCCCATCAGGCGCTGCTCCATGGCCGGAGAAAGCTCGCCGGTGCCCAGCGACAGGGTCGCGGGCTTGTCGGCAAAGGTGTTGATGATGTCGCCCGCAGGGCCGGCCAGCCGGTAGTGCAGGGTCAGGAAGGAGCCGGAAGTCACAACTTGGGACATGGGGGCATCAGAGGTGGGCAAAGACAAGGTGGGTGTCCCGATAAACTGGCCCTCATTTTAAGGAGCAGGGCTTCCACCCGGCTCCGCCAAGGTTTCAACCAGGGTTTCATGGCATTCAAGGACCTTCCTCTCGACGCCCGCCCGCGCGAAAAACTCATCGCGCGCGGCCCTTCCGCGCTCGCGGACGCCGAGCTGCTGGCCCTGCTGCTGCGCACCGGCGTGGCGGGCAAGAACGTGCTGCAGCTGGCCCAGCAGTTGCTCGAGCGCTTCGGCGGGCTGGCGGGCCTGCTGCACACCGGCGCGGACGACCTCAAGACCGTGAAGGGCATGGGCGGCACCGCCAAGCGCTCCGAGCTGATGGCGGTGCTCGAGCTGGCCCGCCGCGCCATGGGCCAGACGCTGAAGGAGCGCGCGGTGTTCGACTCGCCCGACGCGGTGAAGCAGTACCTGCAGCTGCACATCGGCGCACGCCCCTACGAGGTGTTCGCGGTGGTGTTCGTCGACGTGCGGCACCGCCTGATTGCGCTGGAAGAAATGTTCCGCGGCACGCTCTCGCAGACCAGCGTGTACCCGCGCGAGGTGGTCACGCGCGCCATTCACCACCAGGCCGCGGCCGTGGTGCTCTCGCACAACCACCCCAGCGGCGACCTCGCACCATCGCGCGCCGACGAGTTGCTCACCCAGACCTTGCGCGCCGCGCTGGCGCTGGTCGACGTGCGGGTGCTCGACCATGTCATCGTCGGCCCCGGAAAAAGTTTTTCGATGGCCGAAGGAGGGCTGCTCTGATGGCCTCGCGCACCCCGTCGTTGAAGACGCTGGCCGACCTGAAGCAGGTGCAACAGATGCTGGCCGAAACCCGCGCGCGCGAAGCCGCCGAGGCCGCTGCCAAGGCCGCGACCGAGCGCAGGCGTGCCGCCGAAAAAGACCTGTTCACCCGCGCCATTGGCGCCACCGAGCCGCTGCGCCGCAAGGCCAGCGTGCCGCTCGCGCCCGACCCGCCCCCGCCCATTCCGGTGCAGCACCAGCTCGACGAGCAGCGCGTGCTGCGCGAATCGCTGTCCGACGAGTTCGACGTGACCACGCTGCTCGACGTGGACGACGCCATGAGCTTTCGCCGCCCCGGCATCGGCACCGATGTGACCGCGCGGCTGCGCAAGGGCGAGTGGTCGATTCAGGCGCAGGTCGACCTGCACGGCCTGCGCAGCGACGAGGCGCGCGAGGCGCTCGGCGGCTTCATTCGTTCGTCGCACAAGAAGGGCTTGCGCTGCGTGCGCGTGGTGCACGGCAAGGGGCTGGGCTCGCCGGGCAAGATGCCGGTGCTGAAGACCAAGACACAGCGCTGGCTGATTCAGAAGAACGAGGTGATCGCGTTCGTGCAGGCGAAGCCGGCGGAGGGTGGGGCCGGGGCGCTGGTGGTGTTGCTGGCGCCGGTGCGGCGCTGACCTGCTCCCTCTCCCTTTGGGGGGAGAGGGTTGGGGTGAGGGTTTGCAGCTTCTGCTTCGCCGCCGCGCCTTGTCCAGCGCACCTCCCTCACCCTAGCCCTCTCCCCGAGGGGAGAGGGGACAAGAGGGGGTGCTCAAGAGGCGGCTCTACTTGCTCAGGTCCAGCCTGTAAACCGACCGACCCTTGCCACTTCCGTCATCCGCCGTCAGCAGCGAGATGTTCGCAAGCCCCGCATCGACGGCCGCGCCCAGTTGCCCCTGGCCCGAGGTGAACACCACGTTGCCCGCCGTCGTCACCTGCGTGAAGCGCCAGCTGCGCGCCGCGCCGTTCGCCGTGCGGGTGATGGTCTTCTTGGCCTTGATGTAGTCGATCAGCACGTCGCGGTTGGCATCGGGCGACGCATAGATCGTCGCGCGTCCGTCCAGTGCCGGAATGAAGCTCGCGCCGCTGGTCGCACGGTAGTTGTTGGTGGCAATGACGAACTCCTTGGCCGGGTCGATCGGCGCGCCCAGGTACATCAGGTTCTTGATGCGGCTGCCCACGGCCTGCGTCACGTCGATCTCGTACTGCACGTCTGGCGTGGTGAACATGTCGAAGTTGTAGCCCGGGAAGGTGCTGATCAACTGCTGGTCCGTCGCCACGGCCGGGTCGATCCTGTTGAAGCGCTTGGCCGCCGCTTCTAGCCAGCCCTTGATCTCCGCGCCTGTAACCTTCACGGCATACACCGTGTTCGGGTACAGGTACAGGTCGGCCGCATTGAAGATCGCCAGGTTGCCCACGGCCACGTCGGTGTAGTCGCGCCCGCCCTCGTAGCCCGACTTGAACGGCGCGCTCACCGACAGCACCGGCAGGCTCGCGTACTGCGGCAGATTGGCCTGCAGGTAGGCCTTCACGTAGTCGGCCTGCGCCTGGTTGACGATCTGGATCGCACCCGGGTCGCCCACGTCCGCAAAGTAGGTGTTCATGCGGAAGTCGGTGCTGCCGATGGGCGTCTTCACGTAGGTGATGGCGGCCTGGTGCTGGGTTTCGATCAGCGGCGCAACCGTGGCGTCGGGGTCGACGTAAATCGCCTTGCCCGCGCCGTCCTTGCCGGTCTGCGTGGAACGCACTTCCACGGCGGTCTTGGTCTTGTCCACCTTCCAGGCCTTGCCGTCGTACACCAGGTCGAGTTTGATGAGGCCCAGCGCCTTGCCCCACGAGCTGGCCATGACGGCGGGCACGCCGTTCACGGTGCCTGCAGTGTTGTCCACGCCGGTCTGCTTGTAGCCCGGGCTGGTGCCGCGGTCGGGGAACACGCCGTGCTGGTGGCCCATCATCAGCGCGTCGATGCCCGGCACCTTGGACAGGTAGAGGCCGGGGCTTTCCATGGTCGGCGAGTACGGCGAGGCGTCGAGCCCGCCGTGCTGCAGCGCGACCACGATGTCGGCGCCCTGCGCGCGCAGCTCGGGGATGTAGCGCGTCGCCGATTCGACCGCGCCTTCGGTGCGCACCTTGCCTTCGAGAAAACGCTTGTCCCAGCTCAGGATGCCGGGCGTGGTGAAGCCGATCACGCCGACCTTCACCGACACCGTCAGGGCCTTGCCGTCGGGCCCGACGGCTGCGAACTGCTTCGTGACGATGGTGTACGGCGCCAGCAGCGGCTTGCCGCTCTTCACGCTCTGCACGTTGGCCAGCACCATCGGAAAGTTGGGGCCGGCGCACTTCTTTGTGCCGTCGACACCGTCGACATCCAGCCCGCCGCCGATCACCTGGTTGAGAAAGTCGAGCCCGTAGTTGAACTCGTGGTTGCCCAGCGTGCCGGCGTCGTAGCCGGTGGCGTTCATGGCCTTGTAGACCGACAGCGGCTGGGTGCACGGAATGCGGCTCACCAGCGCCTCGTAGTCGGCCAGCGCGGTGCCCTGGATGGTGTCGCCGTTGTCGAACAGCATGGTGTTCGCAAATTCCTTGCGCGCCGCGTTGATCAGCGTGGCGGTGCGCTCGTAACCGTACGACTTGTCTTCGGCGAGCTTGAAGTAGTCGTAGCTGCGCACGTTGAAGTGCAGGTCGGTGGTTTCCAGCAACGCGACCGTGGCGCGCGTGCCCTCGGCGACGGGCGGGGGTGCGGGTGCCGGCGTGGTCGGCGGCGGCGCGGTGACCGGTGGGAACACCACGTTGCCGCCGCCGCTTCCGCCACCGCAGGCGGTGAGCACGGCAGCCAGCACGGCGGCGCAGGTGGTCATGGAGGCAATACGCCGCGAAGGCGAGGCATTGGAAAAGGTGGGAAGGCTTGAGAAGCCTGAAAGGGGCGAAGGCGCCGCAACCGCTGCGTTGTTCATCGAGAGATCTCCCTGCTGATTCGAGGAAGACCAGTCTCTGAAAGCAGAGTGACAGGCTGGTGAACCCGGCCTGACCCACGCCGCATTCGCTGCAGGTTTACGACAGGTGATTCTTTAGTGGTATTGACACGTCCGACACCGCCGCCGCGTCGGGGCTGCGGCCTGCTTCGAGCAGCTTGCGGCTCATCATGTGGTCGACCGGCGCGTTCACCGATTCCACGCACACGAGCTGTGCGTCGACGTAATGGAACAGCGAGAACGCCTCGGGCTTGGGCCCGGCGCGGCGCGCGCTGGTCAGGCCCGGCGTGCCTTCGGCGGGCATCAGGCCGGCCATCTGCAGGCGCATGCTGCCCTGGTCGGACCAGAACCACGCGACCGCGTCGTGGTCGCGCGCGGCGCCGGTCAGCGTGGCCACGGCCGTGCGGGCCTGGTCGTTGGCGTTCTGCACCGACTCCAGCCGCAGCGCGCGGCCCGCGCGGCGATCAGGGAAGCGCGTGCAGTCGCCCACCGCCAGCACATTGGCCGCGCTGGTCTGCATCTGCGCATCGACCACGATGCCGTCGGCGCACTCGATGCCCGCGGCCTGCGCCAGCGCGGTCTCGGGCACCGCGCCAATGCCCAGCAGCAGCAGGTCGACCGGCTGCTTCACGCCGTTGACCTGCACCGACACCAGCCGCGCGCCCTCGCCTTCGCCCTCGACCTCGAACGCGCCGGTCTGCGCGCCCAGCACGATGTCGATGCCCGCCGCGCGGTGCGTGGCGAGCACATGCGCCGACAGCTCGGGCGACACCGCACGGCCCAGCAGGCGAGGTGCGCTTTCAATGACCTGCACCGACTTGCCCAGCGCCTTGGCAGTGGCCGCCACTTCAAGCCCGATGAAGCCGCCGCCCAGCACGGTGACCTTCTCGGCCGACGCCAGGCGTGTGCGCAGGCGATGCGCCTCGTCGGCGGCACGCAGGCTGGCCACGTTCTCCAGGCCCGGCTTCAGCTCGGGGATCTGGCGGGCGCGCGTGCCGGTGGCCAGCACCAGGCGCTCCCACGGCAGCACCGCGCCGGAGCGCAGCGTGACGGTGTGCGCGTCGCGGTCGATGGCCACGGCGGCATCACCCAGGTGCAGCGTGATGCCCGCTTCGCGGTACCAGTCGGCGGCCTTGTGCGGCTGCGTGGTTTCCTCGGCGCTCTTCAGGAAGGCCTTGGACAGTGGCGGGCGGTGGTACGGCTCGCAGGCCTCTTCGCAGACCAGGTGCACGCGCGAGCCCTGCCCCGCTTCGGCCAGGCCGGCGCAAAGCTGGGCTGCGGCGTGGCCGCCGCCGATGATGACGATGGAATTCATGATGGAAAAAGGTCTTTCGAAATCGTTGTGTGGTGGGTCACCCGCCGCGGTTGCGCATCCAGTCGGCGGTCTTGAAAAAGGAGTCGCGCAGACGTTCGCGCAGGTCCTCGGGCACGCCCGTTTCACCCATGGCCTGGTCCATGCAGGCCAGCCACTGGTCGCGTTCCTTGATGCCGATGCTGTGGCCGCCAATGCTTTGCGGCAGGTGGCGCGCGCGCAGCATCGGGTGGCCGAAGCGGTCGGTGTAGTGCTGCGGCCCGCCGAGCCAGCCGCACAGAAACCAGAACAGGCGCTGGCGCGCGTTGTCCAGGCTGCTGCCGTGCACGGCGCGCAGTTGCGCATAGGCCGGCTCCAGCTCCATCAGGTCGTAGAAGCGCTCCACCAGCGCCTCCACCTTCGGCTCGCCGCCGATCCATTCGAACGGCGTGCCGGCGGGCGGCTTGTCTTGTATCTGCATGGCGCGCGTCTCTCTGCGGGGCGTGCTCAGACCTGCACGAGGCCCGGAATGTCCACCTCGGGGTTGACGTCGGCGGCGTAGTCCACGCCGTCCAGCCCGAAGCCGAAGAGCCGAAGAAACTCGGCCTTGTAGCTGGCGAAATCCGTAAGCTCGTACAGGTTCTCGTTGGTCACCAGCGGCCACTGCGCCTGCACCAGCGACTGCACCTGCGGCGCCAGTTCCTTGTAGTCCGCACGCAGGCGGCCCTGCCCGTCCAGGTGCGGCGCCTTGCCGTAGAGGCTTTCGGCAAACAGCCCCTGCACCTGCTCGATGCAGCCTTCGTGCGTGCCCTGCTCTTTCATCACCTTGAACAGCAGCGACAGGTACAGCGGCATCATCGGAATGGCCGAGCTGGCCTGCGTGACCACCGCCTTCAGCACCGACACGCGCGCATCGCCGCCCTGCGCGGCCAGCTGCGCGCGAATGCCCAGCACCTTGTCGTCCAGGTCTTTCTTGGCCGCGCCGATGGAGCCGTTCCAATAGATGTCGTGCGTGATCTGCTCGCCCAGGTAGGTAAAGGCCGTGGTCTTGGCGCCATCGGCCAGCACGCCGGCCTGCTGCAGCGCGTCGATCCACATCTGCCAGTCTTCACCGCCCATCACGGCCACGGTGTTGTCGATTTCTTCCTGCGTGGCGGCCTCGAGCACCGTTTCCTTCACGGTCTCGGCGTCGGTGTCCAGGCCGCGCAGGTTCACCGACTTGCCGATGGGCTTGAGCACCGAGTTGAAGACCTGCCCCGTCTTCGGGTGCGTGCGGCGCGGCGAGGCAAGGCTGTAGACCACCAGGTCGATCTGGCCGAGGTCGGCACGCACCGTGTCGATGACCTGCTGCTTCACCGCGTCGGAAAAACCGTCGCCGTTGATGCTGCGGGCATAGCGCCCTTCGGCGGCAGCGGCGCGCTCGAAGGCGGCGGTGTTGTACCAGCCGGGCGAGCCGGGCCGGGTCTCGCTGCCGGCGCGCTCGAAGAACACGGCGAGCGTGTCGGCGCCGCAGCCAAAGGCGGCCGTGATGCGCGCGGCCAGGCCGTAGCCGGTGGAGCCGCCGATCACCAGCACCTTCTTCGGGCCGGCCGCGATGGGGGCCTGCGCCTTGACGTAGGCGATCTGCTGATCGACGTTGGCCGCGCAGCCGGTGGGGTGGGTCGTGACGCAGATGAAGCCGCGCACGCGGGGTTTGATGATCATGGAACTCTCGCTGGATGGGACGCGCGACGCAAGCCGCAGCCGCGAAGGAGCGGCCGCGGCGCCTGAGCGCGTGGGGCGCCGCGAATTTAACCCAGGCCGCAAATGCCTCTTACCGGGAGGGCTCCCCGAAGTCGCCGGCCACCCAGCCGTGAAACCCCATGCACAGGCCGTCGCCGTCGGGCGCCAGTTCGATGGTTTCGGCGGTGTCGGCAGGCTGAACCCGGGCCTGCAGCGCATAGCGCACGCCGTCGCTGTCGGCCACGCCGTCCAGCAACATCAACACGCCGTAGATGGCGTCCAGCGCCGCCTGGCGGGCAATGTCGCGGCACTCCGGCGTGGCGGACGCGGGAATGCGGGCGAAGGCGCGGTCGCGCGCGGCCTGCATCAGGTGGTGGCCGAAGGTGTTGGCCGCGTCGATCCAGCGGCCTTCGGGGTCGGTGCGCCAGGATTCGGGCGGCGGGAGTGGGGTCATCGGTGCTCCATGAAGCTGGCGTCAAGGTGTCGTTGCCGTATCTTGACCGCGGCCACGGCCTCATAGCCGCGCGCACATGTCGATATATGAATTGACCATTTAATGATCCGAAGTTTTATTGATATGGTTTCGCCCTGCTTTCCCTGAAGGAGAAGAACATGCGCTTGAACCTGATTGCCGCGGCCGTTGCCGCTTCCACCCTGCTGCTGGGCACCCTCGCCCACGCCGACCAGCTGGCCGACATCAAGAAGAAGGGCGAGCTGGTCGTCGGCGTGCTCGGCACCGACGAGCCCGCGACCTTCGTCGACCCGAAGACGCGCCAGATCGTCGGCTACGAGGTGGACCTGGTGAACGCCATTGCCAAAAAGATCGGCGTGAAGCCGGTGCTCAAGCAGATCGCGGTGGCCGCGCGCATTCCCGAGCTGCAGCAGGGCCATGTGGACCTGGTGGCCGCCGGCCTCACGCACAACAAGGAGCGCGAGGCGCAGATCGATTTTTCGCTCACCACCTTCGTGACCGGCCAGAAGGCCATCGTGAAGAAGGACAGCGGCATTGCCGAGGTGTCGCAGCTTGCCGGCAAGAAGGTGCTGACCATCCGCGGCGGCACGCAGGAGCCGAACATCCGCAAGGCCGTGCCCAACGTGGATGTCGTCACCTTCGACACGAGCCAGCAGGCCTTCCAGGCGCTGCAGCAGGGCAAGGGCGTGGGCTATGTGGACGACGAGGCCGCGCTGCTGCGCAGCTACGCCAAGCTGGGCCCGCAGAAGGCGCAGTACGTGGTGCTCAAGCAGAACCTGAGCACCGAGGCGCTGGCCATCGGCATCAAGAAGGGCGAGAGCGGCCTGAAGGCGGTGGTGGACGACACGCTGCGCGAGCTGGAGAAGTCGGGCGAGGCGCAGAAGATCTTCGTGAAGTGGTACGGCCCGACGACGGCCTCGGGCTTTCAGACGCGCGACTTCAAGCTGGACAGCGACAAGATCGATTGAGCGGCTGAGCGGCTGAGCGGCTGAGCGGCTGAGCGATCTTTCTTGAATTGCTCCTTCCCCTTCCGGGGGAAGGCTTGGATGGGGGCAAGCGGCCTTTGCACGGGCCGCGGCGAATCGATCGCCGTCGTGCCCCCACCCCAACCCTCCCCCAACGGGGAGGGAGCCAACAGCACCGCGGCGGTGATACTGTCGCCCCCCATGCCCCTGTTCGACTATTCCTTGCTGCTCACCGGCAAGTACCACGACATGCTGATCGCGGGCCTGCTGCTATCGCTGCAGCTGCTCGTGGCCGCGCTGGTGCTTGCGCTGCCCCTTGCACTCGTGGTGGCGCTGCTGCGGCTGTCGCCCTTCGCGCCGCTGCGCTGGCTGGGCTTTGCGTACGTCGAGTCGATCCGCAACATTCCGCTGCTCGCGCACATGCTGTTCTGGTATTTCGGCGCGCCGGAGCTGCTGCCCGAGGGCATCAAGCAATGGCTCTACGCGGGGCACATCGAGGCCTACAGCGCCATCATCGCGCTGGCTCTGTACACGGCGGCCTTCATGGCCGAAGACATCCGCAGCGGCATCCGCGCGATTCCCCCCGTGCAGTTCGAGGCCGGGCGCGCCATGGGCTTCAGCTACCTCGCCACCATGCGCCGCGTGGTGCTGCCGCAGGCGCTGCGCGTGACGGTGCCGCCGCTCATCTCGCAAACGCTGAGCCTGTGGAAGAACACCTCCATTGCCACGGTGATCGGCGTGGCCGAGCTGATGTACCAGGCCGGGCAGGTCGAGAGCGCCACCTTCCGCAGCGCCGAGTCGTTCGCGTTCGCCAGTGCCGCGTACCTGAGCGTGTCGCTGGCCATCACCGGCCTGGCGACCTGGTACCAACACCGCTTCCCGGTGCGAACGATCTGAAGGCGCCCACGCAATGATCGACATCATCAAGGACTACTGGGTCTACTTTCTCATCGGGCAGTACCCCAACGGCCCGCTCGGCGGGCTGGTGCTCACGCTGGTGCTGGCCTCCTGCGGGCTGGTGCTGGCGCTGCCGCTGGGCATCTTGCTGGGGCTGGCGCGCGTGAGCCCATGGCGCTGGCTGCGCTGGCCGGTGACGGGCTTCGTGTTCGTGGTGCGCGGGCTGCCGCTCTTGATGGTGATCTTCTGGGCCTACTTCTTCCTGCCCAGCGTCACCGGCATCAAGACCGACCAGTTCACCACCATGCTGATTGCGCTGGTGGTGTTCGACGCCGCGTACCTGGCCGAGATCGTGCGCGCCGGCATCCAGGGCCTGCCGCGCGGGCAGATGGAAACCGCACGCGCACTGGGCCTGGGGTATGGCCGCGCCATGCGCCTGGTGGTGCTGCCACAGGCGCTGCGCAGCATGCTGCCCTCGCTGGTGAACCAGTTCGTCTCGACCATCAAGGAGACCTCGCTGGGCTACATCATCGGCCTGGCCGAGGTGTCTTTCATTGCCACGCAGATCAACACGCAGGTGTTCACCAAGCCCGCGCAGATCTACCTGATTCTGGGCGGCACATATTTCATTCTCTGCTTCGGCCTGTCGCGCTTCGCCTACCGGCTCGAACGCCGGCTCGCGCGCCGCGGCTTGTCCAGGGCTGCCACGGCAGCCTCCACCGTCGGCCCCAAGGTCTCCGCATGATCGAACTCGAAAAAGTCAACAAGTGGTACGGCAGCTACCACGCGCTGGTCGACATCAGCGAGACCATCCACAAGGGTGAAGTGGTGGTGGTGTGCGGGCCTTCGGGCTCGGGCAAGTCGACGCTGATTCGCACCTTCAACCGGCTGGAGCCCATCCAGTCGGGCCGCATCGTGGTGGGCGGCCAGGACATTCATGCACCGGGCCTGGACGTGAACGCTTTCCGCTCGCGCATCGGCTTCGTGTTTCAGCAGTTCAACCTGTTCCCTCACCTCACCGTGCTGCAGAACTGCACCATGGCGCCGATGCAGTTGCGCGGCCTGTCGCGCGAGCAGGCCGACGAGCGCGCCATGGCGCTGCTGCAGCGCGTGGGCCTGGCGCACAAGGCCAATGCATGGCCGAGCGAGCTCTCCGGCGGCCAGCAGCAGCGCGTGGCCATTGCGCGCGCACTGGCCATGCAGCCGCCGCTGATGCTGTTCGACGAACCCACCAGCGCGCTCGACCCCGAGATGGTGGGCGAGGTGCTGCTGGCCATGCGAGACCTGGTGCGCGACGGCATGACCATGGTCTGCGTGACGCACGAGATGGGCTTTGCGCGCGAGGTGGCCGACCGCGTGCTGTTCATGGACGAAGGCAAGGTGCTGGAACGCGCCACGCCCGACGACTTTTTCAACCGGCCGCAGCATCCGCGCGCGCAACAGTTTCTGTCCGACATTCGTTCGCCCTTTTCACGAGACGCATGACCGATTCACACCTTCCCCTGATCGACGTGGCCACGCTGGTGGCGGGCACGCCGGGCCGTGACGCGGTGGCCGCGCAGATCGGCGCCGCCTGCCGCGCGCACGGCTTCTTCTACGTGACCGGCCATGGCGTGGATGCGGCGCTGGTGCAGCGGCTCGAAGCACTGAGCCACCGCTTCTTCGCGCTGCCCGAAGACACCAAGATGCAATGGCGCATGGCCCTGGGCGGTCGCGCCTGGCGCGGCTACTTTCCGCTGGGCGGCGAGCTGACCTCGGGCCGGCCCGACTGGAAGGAAGGCCTCTACCTGGGCACCGAGCTGCCTGCCACGCACCCGCGGGTGCTGGCGAATACGCCGGTGCATGGCGCGAATCTCTTTCCTGACCTGCCCGACCTGCCGGGCTTTCGCGAGACCATCCTCGATTACATGGCCGCGGTCACGCAGCTGGGCCACCGGCTGATGGAAGGCATTGCGCTGAGCCTCGGGCTGCCCGCCGCGTATTTCGCCGAGCGCTACACGGCCGACCCGCTGATCCTGTTTCGCCTGTTCAACTACCCGACCCAGGCCGTGCCAGAAGGCCTCGATGTGCAATGGGGCGTGGGCGAGCACACCGACTACGGGCTGCTGACCGTGCTGCACCAGGACCAGATCGGCGGCCTCGCGGTGCACACGCCGGGCGGCTGGATCGACGCGCCGCCCGTGGCCGGCTCTTTCGTCTGCAACATCGGCGACATGCTCGACCGCATGACCGGCGGGCTCTACAAGTCGACGCCGCACCGCGTGAAGCGCAACACATCGGGGCACGACCGGCTGTCGTTTCCGCTGTTCTTCGATCCGAACTTCGAGGCCCGCGTGCAGCGCATCGAAGGGCTGGCGGGCGCGCAGGCGCTGGACGACAGCACCGAGCGCTGGGACCGCGCCAACGTGCACGCCTTCAATGGGCGCTACGGCGACTACCTGCTCGCGAAGGTGTCGAAGGTGTTTCCGCAGTTGCGCGACGAAGTGCTCTGAACAAAGGGCATGGGCGCGGGTTCTTCCAGGAAGACATCCTCCCAGCGCTCGATTTGCGCGTCGGGGTCCGAGATGGGCACGAGCTTGTCGCTGCGGCAATAAAAGGTCCAGCCGTCGAACAGCACGTCGTAGTAGGTGCCGGGCAGGTAGCGCTCGCTCGGCGCCTGGTAAGGCAGCGAAACCACTTCGACGATGCGACCGACCGCACGCTCGGTGAAGGGCGACGCCTGGCAGCTGTCGACCACATGGCAGAGCGTGCCGATCTTGATCACACCAGCTTCTCTGCCGCCCCTGCCGCCTCGGCCGTGGGAAACCAGCGCGGCAGGTGCGGCACGGCGTCGTGCAGCGAGCCGAGCACATGGAACGCGCGCTCGGCAATAGCGGCCGGCGGGTGCTTCAGGTCGGGCACCACCACCACCCGCATGCCCGCGGCCAGCGCGGCCTTGGTGCCGTTCTCGCTGTCTTCGAAGGCGATGCAGTCCGCCGGGTCCACGCCCAGCCGCTCGGCCGCGAGCAGGTAGAGCGCGGGGTCTGGCTTGGCGCGCACCACCTCGTCGCCGCCTGCGAAGGCCGAGAAATGGTGCAGCAGGCCGAGGCTGCCCAGGCAGGCCTGGATCTGCCCGCGGGTCGAAGACGACGCCACGGCGCAGCGCGTGCCGCGCGCGTGCAACGCCGCCAGAAATTCGGCCGCGCCGGACTTGATGGGAAAGAGCGGCGCGCCGTCCGAGCGCTCCAGCTGCAGGCGACTGCGCACATGGCCCACCGCGTGGTCGTAGGCCTGTTCGCCGCCCAGCAGCGACGCCAGGATGCGCCGCGACTCGGGGTGGGCCAGCCCCACGACCTGCAGGTACTGGCTGTGCGAAAGCGCGATGTCGAGGGTGAGGGCCGCCTCGATCCAGGCGGCCATGAGGGGGCGCTCCGAGTCGATCAGCAGCCCGTCCATGTCGAAAATTGCGGCAGCGAACATCGGTAGATCCTAATGAAAAAGGGGCCGAACGGCCCCTTTTGAAAGAAACGGCAACAGTGGCTGCAATCGGTCAGTCGCGCGCCAGCGCCCGGTTCAGGCCCAGCGCGGCCAGGGTGGCAATGGCGCCCGACAGCAGGTAGATGCTCACGTAGGCCAGGCCAAAGTGGGCCGACAGGCCCAGCGCGACCAGCGGCGCAAAGGCTGCGCCAATGAGCCAGGCCACGTCGGCCGTCAGCGCGGCGCCCACGTAGCGGTACTTGGGCGCGAAGTTGGAGGTGACGGCGCCGGAGGCCTGGCCGTACGACAGGCCCAGAATCACGAAGCCCACCAGAATGAAGATGTCCTGGCCGACACGGCCACCGTCCAGCAGCGTGGGCGCGAAGCCGCTGAACGCCGCAATCACCGCGGCCAGGCCGCCCAGCGTGAAGCGACGCCCGATGCGGTCGGCCAACAAGCCCGACGCCACGATGCCGGCCGCGCCAAGCACCGCGCCAATCATCTGCACCACCAGAAATTCGGTGATCGACTGGTCGGAGTACAGCGTGATCCACGACAGCGGGAACACGGTGATCAGGTGGAACAGCGCATAGCTGGCCAGCGCGGCGAACGCGCCGATCAGAATGTTGGAGCCCTGCGAGCTGACCAGCTCGCCCACGCTGGTGGGTTCGAGTTCGCGCTCTTCGAGCAGGCGCGAGTAGTCGTCGGTGGCCACCAGGCGCAGGCGGGCGAACAGCGCCACCACGTTGATGGCAAAGGCCACGTAGAAGCTGTAGCGCCAGCCCCAGTCGAGGAAGTCTTCGCTCGGCAGGCTGGAGTACAGAAAGGCGAACAGCGCGCTGGCAATGAAGAAGCCGATGGGCGCACCCAGTTGGCCCAGCATGGCGTACCAGCCGCGGCGGTTGGCCGGTGCGTTCAGCGCCAGCAGCGACGGCAGGCCGTCCCACGAACCGCCCAGCGCCAGGCCCTGGCCGAAGCGGAACACCGACAGCAGCACGATGGCCGTGAAGCCCAGGCTCGAATAGCCCGGCAGGAAGGCGATGCCGGCGGTGGACGTGCCAAGCACGAAAAGCGCCAGCGTGAGCTTGGCTTCGCGCCCGAATCGTCGTTGGATGGCCATCGAGATGACAGTTCCAAACGGCCGCGCAATGAAGGCGAAGGAGAAGATCAGGAACGAATAGAGCACGCCTTCAAGGTGCTTCTCGAAGGGGAAGAACACCGCCGGAAACACCAGCACGGAGGCAATGCCGTAGACGAAGAAGTCGAAATATTCGGATGCGCGGCCGATGATCACGCCGACGGCGATCTCGCCCGGGGCGATGTGCGAGTGGTCATCGCCTGGCCGGGCGTCGCGTTCGGGCGAGCCGGGCTGCGGATGGGCGCCTTGCGGAATGATGCTGGACGTCGTCATTGCTTGCTGTAATTCGAATGCCACGCGGGTGCGCGACATATAAAGATCATGGAGAACCTGTAGCGTCGCACCGAAACACGTTTACCGCCATAGGACAAAACGTCCAATAGGCAAAACCCGTCTCGCGGCGTAGATTGTGGGGTCATTTTGCGCCGACCTCGTACCTCTTTTCCCCACGGCATGCACATCCTAAAGAACCTTCGCCGATCACTCATGCTGCTTACAGCCGTCCTTCTGGCCGGCTGCAACACGGTGTTGATGAACCCCTCCGGCGACATCGCCCATCAGCAGGGACGACTCATCGTCGTCTCCACCGTGCTGATGCTGATCATCATCATCCCGGTGGTGGCCCTGACCATCCTGTTTGCCTGGCGATACCGCCAGTCGAACAAGGAGGCGGTCTACAGCCCCGACTGGGACCACTCCACCCAGCTGGAGCTGGCGATCTGGGCGGCCCCGCTGCTGATCATCATCGCGCTGGGCGCCATCACCTGGATCAGCACCCACACGCTGGACCCGTACCAGCCGCTGCGCCGCATCGACGCCCAGCGCGCCATTCCCGCGGACACCAAGCCGCTGGTGGTCGAAGTGGTGGCCCTCGACTGGAAGTGGCTCTTCATCTACCCCGAGCAAGGCATTGCCACGGTGAACGAGCTGGCCGCCCCGGTGGACCGCCCGATCCTGTTCAAGATCACGGCCTCCTCGGTGATGAACTCGTTCTTCATTCCCGCGCTGGCCGGCCAGATCTACGCCATGCCGGGCATGGAGACCAAGCTGAACGCGGTGATCAACAAGCCGGGCGAGTTCGACGGCTTCTCCGCCAACTACAGCGGCGCGGGCTTCTCGGGCATGCGCTTCAAATTTCACGGCCTGAGCCACGGCGACTTCGACCAATGGGTTGCCAAGGTGAAGACCGGCACCGAAGGCGAACTCAGCCGCGCGCTGTACCAGAAGCTCGAAGCGCCCAGCGAACGCGAACCGGTGCGCCACTACGCCACCGTGGCACCCGACCTGTACGACGCCATCCTGAACCGCTGTGTCGACAGCAGCAAGATGTGCATGAAGCAGATGATGGCCATCGATGCCGACGGCGGACTGGGCAAGCCCGGCGCGTTCAACGTCGCGACCATGCAACCCTGGCAGCCCGACAACATCAATTCGCCGAAGCGTAAGTACGTCACGGCAATGTGCACTACCGAAGAATAACGATGCTCGAACACCTCGACCTCACGAAGCTGGTCTTCGGTCGCCTCACCTGGGAGGCGATTCCCTACCACGAGCCCATCCTGCTTGCCACCTTTGGCGCGGTGGTGCTGGGCGGCATTGCCGTGCTGCTCGCGCTGACGTACTTCAAGTTGTGGGGCCCGCTGTGGCGTGACTGGATCACCAGCATCGACCACAAGAAGATCGGCATCATGTACATCATCCTGGGCCTGGTGATGCTGCTGCGCGGCTTTGCCGACGCGCTGATGATGCGTGCCCAGCAGGCCATGGCCTTCGGGGACAACGCGGGCTTTCTGCCGCCGCACCACTACGACCAGGTCTTCACCGCGCACGGCGTGATCATGATCTTCTTCGTGGCCATGCCGCTGGTCACGGGCCTCATGAACTTCGTGGTGCCGCTGCAGATTGGCGCGCGCGACGTGGCCTTTCCGTTCCTGAACAACTTCAGCTTCTGGATGACCACCTTCGGCGCCGGCCTGGTGATGGCCTCGCTGTTCGTGGGCGAGTTCGCCAAGACCGGCTGGCTGGCGTACCCGCCGCTGTCGGGCATCATCTTCAGCCCCGACGTGGGGGTGGACTACTACATCTGGTCATTGCAGATAGCGGGGGTAGGTACCCTGCTCTCGGGCGTGAACCTGCTGGCCACCATCGTGAAGATGCGCGCGCCCGGCATGACCATGATGAAGATGCCCGTCTTCACGTGGACCGCGCTGTGCACCAACGTGCTGATCGTTGCCGCCTTCCCGGTGCTGACCGCCGTACTGGCCCTGCTGTCGCTGGACCGTTACGTCGGCACCAACTTCTTCACGAACGACATGGGCGGCAACGCCATGATGTACGTGAACCTGATCTGGATCTGGGGCCACCCCGAGGTGTACATCCTGATCCTGCCGGCCTTCGGCATCTTCTCGGAAGTGGTTTCCACGTTCTCCGGCAAGCGGCTGTTCGGCTACGCCTCCATGGTGTACGCCACGGTGGTGATCACCATCCTGTCGTACCTGGTGTGGCTGCATCACTTCTTCACCATGGGCTCCGGCGCCAGCGTGAACTCGTTCTTCGGCATCACGACCATGATCATCTCCATCCCGACCGGGGCGAAGATCTTCAACTGGCTCTTCACCATGTACCGCGGCCGAATTCGTTTCGAGCTGCCCATGATGTGGACCATCGGCTTCATGATCACCTTCGTGTTCGGCGGCATGACCGGCGTGCTGCTGGCGGTGCCACCGGCCGACTTCGTGCTGCACAACAGCCTGTTCCTGATTGCCCACTTCCACAACGTGATCATCGGCGGCGTGCTGTTCGGCATGCTGGCGGGCATCACCTACTGGTTCCCCAAGGCCTTCGGCTACAAGCTCGACCCGTTCTGGGGCAAGTGCTCGTTCTGGTTCTGGATCATCGGTTTCTGGACCGCCTTCATGCCGCTGTACGTGCTGGGCCTGATGGGCGTCACGCGCCGCATGAGCCACTTCCAGGACATGTCGCTGCAGATCTGGTTCCAGGTCGCCGCCTTTGGCGCCGTGCTGATCGCGCTGGGCATTGCCTGCTTCATCATTCAACTGGTGGTGAGCTACATCCGCCGCGAATCGCTGCGCGACACCACGGGCGATCCGTGGGACGGCCGCACGCTGGAGTGGTCGACCTCGTCGCCGCCGCCGGCCTACAACTTCGCGTTCACCCCGCGCATTCATGACAACGACGCCTGGTCGGACATGAAGGCCCGCGGCTACCAGCGCGCGGTGGACGGCTTCAGCCCGATCCACATGCCCAAGAACACGGCCGCCGGCTTCATCATCGCGGCGCTCAGCGCGGCAATGGGCTTCGGCATGATCTGGCAGATGTGGCTGCTGGCCGGCGCGAGCTTCGTGGCCATGCTGGTCGCCATCATCGTTCACACCTTCAACTACAAGCGCGACTACCACATCCCCGCGGATGAAGTCGTTCGCACCGAAGACGCGCGCACGCGCCTCCTGGCTGCCCATGTCTAACAGTACCGCCCTCCCCTCCCACACGAACACCGTGGGCAACGCCGCAAGCGTGCCCACCTTCGAGCTGTTCAACGTTCGCAACGAAGACCACCATCCGGAGAACGGAACCCTGCTGGGGTTCTGGCTCTACCTGATGAGCGACTGCCTGATCTTCGCGTGCCTGTTCGCGGTGTACGGCGTGCTGGGCCGCAGCTATGCGGCCGGCCCTTCGGGCGCCGACCTGTTCGACCTGCCGCTGGTGGCGATGAACACGTCGCTGCTGCTGCTGTCGTCCATCACGTACGGCTTTGCCATGCTGGAAATGCAGCGCAAGCGCATGCGCGGCGTGCTGGTCTGGCTGGCCATCACCGGCCTGCTGGGCGCGGGCTTCATCGGCCTGGAGCTGTATGAATTTGCGCACCTGATCCACGAAGGCGCCGGCCCGCAACGCAGCGCGTTCCTGTCGTCGTTCTTCGCGCTGGTGGGCACGCACGGCCTGCACGTGACCTTCGGCATCATCTGGCTCATCGTGCTGATGGTCCAGCTGCCCAAGCACGGCTTCACCGCCGCCAACCGCCGCCGCCTGATGTGCCTGTCGATGTTCTGGCACTTTCTGGACGTAGTCTGGATCGGCGTTTTCACCTTCGTGTACCTGATGGGATCGCTGCAATGAGCGCGCATATCGACAACGCCGGCCATGGCGCGCATGACGCACATGGTCACGACGACCATGACGACGGCCCCGTGAGCCACAGCACCTTCAAGGGCTACATGACCGGCTTCGTGCTGGCCGTGATCCTCACCGCCATTCCGTTCTGGCTGGTGATGGCCAAGGTGTTCGACAAGCCCAACACCACCGCATTGGTCATCCTGGCCTTTGCCGTGGTGCAGATCGTGGTGCACATGGTGTATTTCCTGCACATGGACGCCAAGTCCGAAGGCGGCTGGAACCTCCTGGCGCTCATCTTCACCATCGTGGTCGTGGTCATCACGCTGGCCGGCTCGCTGTGGGTCATGTATCACATGAACACCAACATGATGCCGTCCATGCACGACATGAAGAACATGCCTTGACGGCCAGCGCAGTCCGCGAGCGTTCCGCTACCGCGCGGGTGGCGCTGGCGGTCTGTGCCGTGCTTGCCTTTGCCGGGTTCGTTGCCCTGGGCACCTGGCAAGTCGAGCGCCGCGCCTGGAAGCTCGATCTCATCGCCCGCGTCGACCAGCGCGTGCACGCCCCGGCCTCCGCGCCGCCGGGACCGGCCGAATGGCCCGCCATCAACGCGGCGAACGCGGCCAATGACGAATACCGGCACCTGCGCCTCGCCGGCACCTTCCTCCACGACAAAGAGACCCTGGTGCAAGCCAGCACCCGGCTGGGTGCCGGCTTCTGGGTGCTGACCCCGCTGAAGGCCGCCGACGGCACCGTGGTGCTGGTCAACCGCGGCTTCGTGCCGCCCGAGGCGCGCGAGCGCTCGGCACGCACCGCGCCCGAGCCCCAGGGCCCGACCACCGTGAACGGCCTGCTGAGGCTGAGCGAACCCAACGGCGGCTTCCTGCGCAAGAACGACGCAGCGGGCGAGCGCTGGTTCTCGCGTGACGTGCAGGCCATTGCCGCGGCGCGCGGGCTGAACGACATCGGCAAGGTGGCGCCCTACTTCGTCGACGCAGAGGCGGCCCAGGTGCCAGCCAATGCAGCAGCAGCAGACACACCAGCCTGGCCGGCGGGCGGCCTCACGGTCATCGCCTTTCCCAACAGCCACGCCGTCTATGCCTTCACCTGGTATGGCCTGGCGCTGATGGTGCTGATAGGGGCGTGGTTCGTCTGGCGCGACGGCAAGAACCGCCCGGGGTCCCCGGGGTGAGCCGAACGGGTGCGGCGAAAATGCAGCCCATGCCGACGCCCACCCCGCCCAAGATGTCCGCCACCACCGACGCGGTCGCGGGCGAGCTGCACGCCCCTCGCGTAGGTTGGACCAACCTGGACAACGCCACCGGCCACCAGAACATGCTGCAGCTGATTCAGCTGCGCTGGTTCGCCGTGGTGGGGCAGGTGGTCACCATTCTGTTGGTCCACTACGGCTTCGCCATTCGGCTGCCGCTGGACCACATGCTGCAGGTGCTGGCCTGCCTGGCGTTGTTCAACATGGTCAGCCTGTGGCGCTCGCGCAGCCCGCGGCGCGTGACCAACGGCGAGCTGTTCCTGGCGCTGCTGATCGACGTGGCCACGCTCACCGCGCAGCTCTACCTGAGCGGTGGCGCCACCAACCCCTTCGTGTTTCTCTTTCTGTTGCAGGTGACCTTGGGCGCGGTGCTGCTCAAGCCCTGGTCGACCTGGACCATGGTGGTCATCACCAGCCTGTGCTTTGCGCTGCTGGCGCTGTTCTCGCGCCCGCTCGCGCTGCCGCTGGACCACGACCGCGGCCTGGGCAGCCCCTACGTGCAGGGCATGCTGGTGTGCTTTGCGCTGAACGCGGCGCTGCTGGTGATCTTCATCACCCGCATCAGCCGCAACCTGCGTGCGCGCGATGCCCGGCTGGCCGACCTGCGCCAGCGCGCCTCCGAAGAAGAACACATCGTGCGCATGGGCCTGCTGGCCTCGGGCGCCGCACATGAACTGGGCACGCCGCTGGCCACGCTGGCGGTGATCCTGGGCGACTGGCGCCGGCTGCCGCACTTCAGCTCCGACCCCGAGCTGCTCACCGAGGTGGCCGAGATGGAGCTGCAGATACAGCGCTGCAAAAGCATCGTGAGCGGCATCCTGATGTCGGCCGGCGAGGCGCGCGGCGAGTCGTCAGAAGAAACCACCGTGAGCACCTTCCTGGACGACCTGGTGCAGGAGTGGCGCACCACCCGCCCCATTGAAGACTTCGAGTACGACAACCACTTTGGCCGGGACCTCTCCATGGTTTCCGACTCGGCCCTGAAGCAGATGATCTGCAACGTACTCGACAATGCCCTGGAGGCGTCGCCGCACTGGCTGCGGCTGGAGGCGGCGCACGATGCCGACGCGCTGACGATCACCGTCACGGACGCCGGCCCCGGTTTTCTGCCGGCCATCCTGAAGGAGTTCGGCAAGCCTTATCAGTCGAGCAAGGGCCGCCCCGGTGGTGGCCTGGGGCTGTTTTTGGTCGTCAACGTGGCGCGCACGGTGGGGGGTCGCGTCTCGGCGCTCAACCGGCCCGAGGGCGGCGCCATCGTGAAGATCACTCTGCCGCTGGCGGCCATCGTGCTGGAGGAAGAGCCCGAGGAACACGACGACGAAGACGACGAGGAAGACCATGACGGCCAGGGCCATCTGAACCACCTGAACGCCAAGGCCCTGCACGGCCCCACCACCGAACCGAAAGCCCATGACAGACACCGAAGCTGAGCGCCAGTTGCTGATCGTCGAGGACGACGACGCCTTCGCACGCACGCTGGGCCGTTCCTTCGAGCGCCGCGGCTATGCCGTGTCGCAGGCCGGCAACCTGGGCGAGATCGAGGCGTTGCTGGCCGCGCGCTCGCCCGGCTTCGCGGTGGTCGACCTGAAGCTCAACGGCGAGGCCTCCGGCCTGGCCTGCGTGCAGATGCTGCACCGGCACAACCCGCAGATGCTGATCGTGGTGCTCACGGGTTTTGCCAGCATCGCCACGGCGGTGGAGGCGATCAAGCTGGGCGCCTGCCACTATCTGGCCAAGCCGTCGAACACCGACGACATCGAGGCCGCCTTCGGCCGCGCGGCCGGCACCACCGAGGTGGAGCTGACCAACCGCTCCACGTCGATCAAGACGCTGGAGTGGGAGCGCATTCACGAGACGCTGGCCGAGACCGGCTTCAACATCTCGGAGACCGCGCGCAGGCTCGGCATGCACCGGCGCACGCTGGCGCGCAAGCTGGGCAAGCCGCAGGTGAAGTAATCTGCGCAGTCACCGCACTTGCATGAGGTACAGATGACAGTCCGTTCACGCACGCACACGCTTGCACCCACTTCGCCCCGCACCGCCGTTCTGGCGTCCCGCGAGCAGACGGCGATGGAAGAACTCTTCAATGCGCTCAGCCACGGCCTGGGCCTGGCGCTGGCGATCGCGGCATTGCCGATCCTGGTGTACAGCGCGGCGCAGAAGGGTCAAGCCGCGGGCGTGGTGGGCGCGTGCCTGTTCGCGGGCACGGCCATCGTGCTGTACCTGATCTCCACGCTGTACCACGCATTGCCCATGGGCCGGGCGAAGGCCTGGTTCAACCGGCTGGACCATGCCGCCATTTACCTTTTCATTGCGGGCAGCTACATGCCCTTTTTGTTCGGCGTGTTGCGTGGGCCGTTGGGGTGGACGCTGTTCGGCGCCATTTGCGCGGCGGCGGTGTTGGGGGTGAGCGCCAAGCTGTTCAACAAGCTGCAGCATCCGCTATGGTCGACGGGGCTGTATGTGGCGATGGGCTGGATGGCGCTGATGGCGGCGGTGCCGCTGTATGAGCGCATGTCGGCGGCAGGGCTGGGATGGCTGGTGGCGGGCGGGCTTTTCTATACGGCGGGGGCGGTGGTGTTCCTGTTCGACAACAAGGTTCGTTTTGCGCATTCGGTGTGGCACTTGTTCGTGCTGGCCGGCAGTACCTGTCACTTCTTTGCTGTGCTCTGGCATTCGCACGGGTGACTTTTTGGGGGCGCTGTCGTTCAAGGCGCTGTTGAATTCGTTCGGGGCGCGTGCACAGGCCGCCGGGTACTCCCCTCCGCGAATGTCCCCCGCTTCGCTCCTCCTTTATTTCGCTGCGGGGAGTACCCGACGCCCTGTGCACCAGGGCACGCTCTGCGGTGATCGCGCGATCAACCACTGCTCTGAAAACGCTCACGCCGATGGTGGGCTTCTTTTCGCGAAATAAAGGAGGAGGGGCGAAGCCCCGGGGGACATTCGAGAAAAGAAGCACGCCGTCGGCGTGAGCGTCGCCCTGAACAACGGCCCAAAACAAGCGCTCAGTAATGCGGCGGCAACTCGTCCCGCGGATTGCTCCCCGATCCGTCCTGCATCGCGTTCTGACTCTGCTCACGCAGCTGCGTGACCTGCTGAATCAGCCGGTCGATCTGCTGCTGCTGACGGTAGATCGTCATGTTGAGCTGGTCCAGCAGGTCTTCGGCGTAGCTCGACTTGATCTCGAGTTCGGTCACGCGTTCGGTCAGGGCGTCGGGTTGGTTTTCCATGACGCTATTGGACAGGAAGACGCGCACGCCTTTTGTGACGTTCATCGGTCGCTACCGGCACATCGACCGGCACCTCCCCCCGCAGGAACAGGAACACCACCAGCGCCGTCAACACCGTCACGCCCGCCAGCACCCACAACAGCGTGCCGAACGCCGCGCCGTAGGCTTGCAGCACCCCGGCGCGGTCCATGCCGGGCAACAAGGCCAGCGCCTGCAACATGTCGCCCGTGGTCACGCGCTGCGCCGCCTGCGAGACCGTGGCGCCATGGCCCAGTTGCCGCGCAACCAGCGCCGTCAGGCCCGCCCCCACCAACGCCAGCGCAATGCCCTCCCCAGCCACCCGCACCGTGTTGAAGATGCCCGACGCCATGCCCGCGCGCTCGCGCGGCACCACGCTCACGGCAAGACCGTCCATCAAACCCCACGGCAGGCCGATGCCCGCGCCGATCAGCAACAGCGCGCCCGTCAGCTCATGCAGCGGCGCACCGGGCGCGCAGCGGCTGAGCCACAACAGCCCCGCCGCGCACGCCAGCAGCCCCACCGCTGAAATCGCGCCCGCCGAAAAACGGTGCGCCAGCGATGCCGCCAGCGTCGGCACGACAAGAATCGGCCCCGACAGCGCGAACATGAAGCCGCCAGCCTCCAGCGCGCTGCGCCCCTCCAGCCCGATGAAGCGAATCGGCAGCAGCACCAGCAACACCACAAAGCCATAGGCCGGCGCCGCGGCCAGCAGTTGCACGCCGACGAAGCGCGGAAAGCGCAGCAGCGACAGGTCGAGCATCGGGTGCGCCACGCGCCGTTCGATGGCGATGAAGGCGGCCGCCATCAACGCCGCCCCCGCGAGCGCGCCGACAACCCAGGGGCTGCCCCAGCCGCTGTCTGGCGCCTGCAGCACGCCCAGCGTCAGCAGGCTCAGCGCGGCGGTGAAGCTCAGCGCGCCCGGCAGGTCGAGCCCCATCGCATGGGGGTTGCGCGACTCGCGCATGCACGGCGCGGCGATGCACAGCGCCAGCAGGCTGGCCACGCCGGGGCTCAGCATCACGGCCTGCCAGCCGACGCTTTGCGCGAGCCAGCCCGACAGCATGGCGCCGCACGACAGCCCCACGCCGAACGAGGTGCCGATCAGGCTGAACGCCCGCGTGCGCGCCGCGCCGTCGAACACCTGCGCCAGCGCCGCCGTGCCCGCCGCAAACGCCGCCGCCGAGCCCAACCCCTGCAGCGCGCGCACCAGGTCGAAAGCCACGATGCCGGGGGCCAGCGTCAGCAGCGAACTGCTCAGCGCCACCACCGCCAGCCCCAGCAGAAACACGCGCTTGCGTCCGTACGCATCGGCCAACGCACCGGCGGCCATCAGCGTGGCGCCAAAGCTCAGCATGAAGGCGTTGGTCACCCAGTTGAGTTGCACCGGGCTGCCGCCCAGCGCGCCGTGCAGGGCGGGCAGCACCACCGCCGGGCCGGTGAAGCTCAGCGGCATGCCCAGCGCGGCCAGGCAGACGGCGGCGAGCAGCCAGTTGTTGGACGAGGTGGAGTGGATCGGGGGGATCGGAGGCATCGAGGGCTTTCGCGCAAAGAAAAAAGCGGAAGCACGAAGATAAAAAGGATTCAATCGAACAGGAATACCTGCTTCGATCCTCAAACTCCCAACCCAAGGTTGCCAATCCATGGACAGTTTCAGCGGACTCGAATCCTTCGTGCGCGCGGCCGACCTGCTGAGCTTTGCCAAGGCCGGTCGCCTGCTGGGCATCTCGGCGTCGGCGGTGGGCAAGAACGTGGCCCGGCTCGAGCAGCAGCTGGGCGTGCGCCTGTTCAACCGCACCACGCGCCACACGCGGCTCACGCAGGAAGGCGCGCTGTTCCATGAGCGCTGCCGCCGCATCCTGGACGAGCTGGACGACGCGCGCGCCATGATGCAAGACGCAGTGGCCGCCCCGCGCGGGCGCCTGCGGGTGAGCCTGCCGACCATCGGCTACCGCTTTCTGCTGCCGATGCTGCCGGCCTTTCAGGCGCGCTACCCGGAGATCGAGCTCGACCTGGACTTCAACGACCGGCTGGTCGACGTGATTGCCGAAGGCGTGGACGTGGCCATCCGCAGCGGCGAGCTGGTCGACTCGCAACTGGTCGCGCGGCGCCTGGGCCCGTTCGGCTTTGTGCTGGTCGCCTCGCCGGCCTACCTGGAACGCCGCGGCGTGCCCCTCACCCCGGCCGACCTCGCGCAGCACACCTGCCTGCGCTACAAGTTCTCGACCGGCGGCAGGCTGGAGGAATGGAGCCTGCCGGGCCTGCCCGAACCGCTGCCGCCCGGCCTGCTGTGCAACAACATGGAGGCGATGCTGGGTGCGGCGGTGGCGGGCATGGGCGTGGCGTACATGCCCGACTTTCTGGCGCGCGATGCGCTGGGCCGCGGCGAGCTGCAGCGCGTGCTGGCCACGCATTTGGCGCGGCAGGGGCAGTTCTCTGCGCTGTGGCCGTCCAGCCGGCAGCTGTCGCCGAAGGTGCGGGCGTTCGTCGACTTTGCGGGCGAGCACATGTTCAGGGAGGCCGGCGACACACCGGCGGTTACGAACTAAGGGCTTAATTTTTCGGCGACTGTGCCGATAGAACGGGGATGCCGTCGCCCAGCGCCATTCCAGCCCCCTCGGACCCCTCTGCGTCCTCGCCCGGGCTCGCGCCCGCGCCCGAACGCCTGGTGCTCTCCGAGCTGATCGGCTCGCTCAGCCATGCGCTGGACCTCACCTCGGGCCAGCCCCGGGGGCATTGCGTGCGGGCCTGCTGGATCGGCATGAACATCGGGCGGCAGATGGGGCTGCACGAGGCGTCGCTGCGCGACCTGTACTACACGGTGCTGCTGAAAGACCTGGGCTGCAGCAGCAACGCAGCGCGCATCTGCGAGCTGTACCTCACCGACGACCTGTGCTTCAAGCGCGACTTCAAGGCGGTGGGCGACAGCTGGCCGCGCATGCTGCGCTTCGTCTTCAGCCACACCGGGTCCAGCCACTCGGGGCGAAAGGCCGGCCTGCCGGCGCGGCTGCGCAGCCTGCTGCACGTGCTGCGCAACGAAGCGCAGATTGCCGACGAACTCTTCCGCACCCGCAGCACGCGCGGCGCCGCACTTGCGCGCAAGTTGCGCCTGGGCGAAACAGTGGCGCAAGGCATTGCCGACCTGGACGAGCATTGGGACGGCAACGGCCGCCCGCAGCGGCGTCAGGGCGATGCAATTGCATTGCCCGCGCGCATCGCGCTGCTGGCGCAGGTGGTCGAGGTGCACCACGCGGCGGGCCATGCGCCGCTGGCCATTCACGAGGCACGGTCTCGCGCGGGCACCTGGTTCGACCCGGCGCTGGTCGCGGCTTTCGACCATGTGGCGCTCGACCCGATGTTCTGGCACCGCCTGGCATCGCCAGCGCTGGAGGCGCGCGTGGCCGCGATGGCGCCCGCCAGCGCACGGGTCGTGGTGAGCGACGACCACCTCGACGACATTGCCGAGGCCTTCGGCGAGGTGGTGGACGGCAAGAGCCTGTTCACCGCCGGCCACAGCGCGCGCGTGGCGGCCAGCGTGGACGGCATCGGCATACAGCTCGGCTTGGCGCCCGCGCGCCGGCGGTGGCTGCGCCGCGGCGCGCTGTTGCACGACATGGGCAAGCTCGGCGTGAGCAACACGGTGCTCGACAAGCCCGGCAAGCTGGACAGCACCGAGTGGGCCGCCGTGCAGCAGCACGTGCTGCACACCGAAGCCATTCTGTCGCGCGTGGGCGCCTTCGGCCACCTCGGGCGCATGGCCGCGGCCCACCACGAGCGGCTGGACGGCACGGGCTACCCGCGCGGGCTGAAGGCGCCGCAGATTCCGCTGGAGACCCGCATCATCACTGCCGCGGACATCTTCGACGCGCTGTGCGCCAGCCGCCCCCAGCGCGCGGCGATGCCGGTGGCGCAGGCGCTCACGGTGATGGCCGCCAGCGTGGGCACGGCCATCGACCCCGCCTGCTTCGAGGCCCTTCAACGGGTCGTCGCATGAACCTCTCGAGCAGTCTTTTCAGGGCATCGAAAAAATAGCCTCTAGCGCAATTAAATTGCGCACATTTCTTACATCCAGACAAACATCAGGTGCGTACTGTCATGACACTGTTTTCTCAGCCTCCAGTCATGAACCCCTTCGCATCCCTGGTTTCCCTTCTGTCGGGCCGACGTGTTTCCGCGCGGCGCCAACTCCAGTCGCTCTACCGCAACCAGGCGGTGATCGAATTCACGCCCGATGGCACGGTGGTGTTCGCCAACGAACCCTTCCTGGCGCTGATGGGCTATTCGCTCGATGCGCTCAAGGGGCGGCACCACCGCACCTTGGTCGATCCGGTCGAACAGGAGTCACCCGAGCACGCGCAGTTCTGGCGCCGGCTGCAGCGTGGCGAGGCTTTCGTGGGGCGCTGCCGGCGCATCACCGGCGACGGCAGCGAGGTGTGGCTGCAGGCCAACTACAGCCCGGTGCTCGACGCATCTGGCAAGGTGGTGCGGGTGGTGAAGTACGCCATGGACATTTCGCAGCAGGCGCTGCGCGACGCCGAAACGCAAAGCCAGCTGGCCGCGGTGGGCCGCGCGCAGGCCGTGATCGAGTTCGACCTGCAAGGCCGCATCCTGCGCGCCAACCGCAATTTTCTGGACGCCATGGGCTACCGCCACGAAAGCGAACTGGTCGGCAAGCACCACAGCATGTTCGTGCGCGCGGACGAGCGCCAGAGCGAGGCGTACCGCGCCTTCTGGCAGCACCTGGGGCGCGGCCAGTTCCACCAGGGCCAGTTCGCGCGCGTGGGGCGCAACGGCAACACGGTGTGGATCGAGGCCAACTACAACCCGGTGCTCGACCAGGCCGGCCAGCCCTTCAAGGTGGTGAAGTACGCCACCGACATCACCGCGCGGTTCGAAGCCACGCGCATGGTGCAGGGCGCGTTCGAGGAACTGCAGCACCTGGTCAGGCAAAGCGCCAGCCAGGCGGACAACGCGCATTCGCACACCCGCGAGGTGGCCCGCGTTGCGCTCGACGGCGCCGGCGCCTCGGCCGACGCGGTGAGCACCATGCAGCAGATTCAGGCCGACTCCAAGCGCATTGCCGACATCGTGGGCCTGATCGACGGCATTGCGTTCCAGACCAACATGCTCGCGCTCAACGCGGCGGTGGAAGCCGCCCGCGCGGGCGAGCAGGGCCGCGGCTTTGCGGTGGTGGCCGGCGAGGTGCGCAGCCTGGCGCACCGCAGCGCGGCGGCCGCGCGCGAAATCAACGGGCTCATTTCGGCCTCCACGGCACGCGTGCAGGTCGGCAATGCGAAGGTGCAGGAGTCGGGCCGCGTGATGCAGGAGATTCAGCAGTCGGCCCAGCAGGCCTCGCGCATCATGGAAGCGATCGTCGACGCCTCGCGCACGCAGGACGCGCGCCTGAGCGCGGTCAATGAAGCGATGGCGCGGCTCGAAGCCGCGGACAGCCGGGGCTGAGCCCCGGGGCCGCGGCGCCGGCCGGTCAGGCTGGCTCTGGTACTGCCGGGACTGCAGCGACAGCTGCGGGGGCTGCGGCGGGTGCCGGTGCTGCCACGGGCGCGGCCTGCGTCCCCATCCGGCTCAATGCCAGCGCCGCCTGCAACGGGTACAGCGTGCGCGGATCGCCCTGCGCGGTGTTGCTCACCGTCGTTCCGTTGCGCGCGTCCAGGCTGGCCGTGCGCACCGCGTCCAGCCGGTGCGTGGGCACCATGAACGGCGAGTGCGTGGTGTACAGAATCTGGTTGCCGAAGTCCGCCTCGAAGTGCGCCAGCAGGTCGGCCTGCGAGTGGGCGTGCAGGTGCAGGCCCGGCTCGTCCAGCAGCAGCACCGCGTCTTGCGCGCGGGCGCCCTGCGTGTCGGCAAAGAACGCGATGTAGAACGAAAAGAACCACTGAAAGCCGCGGCTGCGCTCGTCCAGGTTCACCTCCACCTCATAGGCGTCGTTGGCGTCCGACACCAGCGTGTCCAGGTGCTGCCCGTCGAGGTTGAAGCGCACCTTCAGCGGGCGGTCTTTCCACAGACGGCGGATCTCTGCCGTCACCACCGCGCCGGCGCGGTTGACCAGCTGGTTGCGCGTGGCCAGGTCGTTCTTTTCGAGCAGGCCCTGCAGTTGCTGCGGGTCGAGCCCCGCCACCTTGCACAGCTTGCCGAAGCTCTGCTGCGCGGGCGTCAGCTGCCCCCAGCCCTGGCGGCCCAGGTACTCGGCGATGTTCTGGCGGCCCGGCAGCGCGGGGTATTCGTCGACGTACACGAAGCGCGGCAGCTTCTCGATGACCCAGGCCTGCGCCCGGGCCAGCGCGGGTGCGTCGTTGGCAATGGCCAGGGCCATGTCCTCCAGCTCGGCCAGCATCTGCTCCTGCTTGTCGCTGAGCTCGCCGCCCGCCACGGCCAGCGCCTTGCGCAACGCCTGCGCCGCCTTCACCGCGCCGGCCGACCAGCGGATGTAGTCGGGGCTCATGATCATGGCGGCGTCGAAGGTGTCGGCCTCCTGCTCGAGCAGGGCCTTGGCCTCCTCGGCCACCTTCTCGGCGGCGGCCTTCACGGCCGGGACGATCTTGCGCACCTTGCCCTTGATGTCGCTCACGTCCAGCGACAGCGCGGCCAGGCCTTCGAGGCCGGCGCGGCGGTCGGTGGCGTAGCCCCGGCTCACGGTGACGTGGCGCACGCCGGCCGCGCGCGGCAGCATCTCGGCCAGCGCGGCCTGCTCGCTGTCGTCCAGCAGCCAGCGCGTGAACACGACCGGTGTTTCACCGGTGCATTCCTCCAGGCGGCGGTGGCGCGGAAAGTCCTTGATGGGGCTGAGTTCGACCAGGCCGTCGGCCGGGTTCAGGCTGTGCAGTGCGCGCAGCAGGTTCGACTTGCCGCTGTCGTTGCGGCCGAGGATGGCCGTGATCTGCGAGGAATCGATAAGGCCGCTGTCGTTGATCGAGCGAAAGTGGGTGATCTGGAATGACGCCAAGCGCATGCAGGGGTTTCTCTTCTGAATTGAATACGGGGTCGGGGAATGTATGGCATCCCCGACCCCGTCTTGCCGATGACAGAAGAAAAAACTTTCAGTGCCTGCTTTGGCGGTATTCCGGCACTACTCCGGCACTACGCCGAACCTACTCCGACGCGCGCCGCAACGTGTCCACCACCGGCCGGCGCAGCACGTCGCGCAGGCCCCACCAACCGGCCCCCAGCGCCAACACCGCGCCCGCCAGCGCGCCCGCCACCGGCACCAGCGGCGACGCAGTCCAGGTGAACTCGAACACATAGCGCGCCAGCGCCCAGCCGATCACCGAGGCCACGATGCTCGCCAGAAAGCCAGCGAGCAGGCCCACGCCCGCCAGCTCGGCGCGCTGCACCTGGCGCAGCAGGCTGGCACGCGCGCCCACCGCGCGCATCACGGCAAATTCGCGGGCGCGCTCTTCGCGTGTGGCCGTCACCGCGGCAAACAGCACCACCAGCCCGGCCGCCAGCGTGAAGCCGAACAGAAACTCCACCGCGCGAATCACCTGGTCGAGCACGCGCTGCACCTGGTTGATGGTCGCGCTCATGTCCACGTTGGTCACGTTGGGGTAGCTGCGCACCAGCGCGTTGTCGAAGCCCTTGGTCTCGGGCGCGCGGAACGCGCCCATGTACGTGACCGGCACGTCGGCCAGCGAGGCCACCGTGTACATCACGAAGAAGTTGGCGTGCAGCGAGCCCCAGTCGACCTTGCGCAGCGAGGTCACGCGCGCGTCGTTCTGCATGCCGCCGATGTCGAAGCGCAGCGTGTCGCCCAGCTTCAGGCCCAGCGTGTCGGCCAGGCCCTCTTCCACGCTCACCTCGCCCTTGGCGTCGGGCGTCCACTTGCCGGCCGTGATGCTGTTGTGCTCGGGCGCCTGCACGCTGTTGCTCAGGTTGAACTCGCGGTCCACCAGGCGCTTGGCGCGGTCTTCGGCGTAGTCGTCGGGCGTCACGGGCTTGTCGTTGATGGCGACCAGCCGGCCGCGGATCATCGGGTACCAGTCGAACTTGCCCACGCCCGCGTCGCGCAGCGACTTCTGGAACGCCTCGCTCTGGTCGGGCATGACGTTGATGACGAAGCGGTTGGGCGCGTCCGGCGGCGTGGCCTTGCGCCAGCTGGCCACCAGGTCGGTGCGCAGCAGCACCAGCAGCACCAGCGCGAGCAGGCCCACCGACAGCGCGCTGACCTGCACCACCGCATAGGCCGGCCGTGCGGAGATTTGCCGCGTGGCCAGCACCAGCCAGCGCGGCGCGGTGGTTTCGTTCACGCTGCGGCGCAGCACCTTCACCGCCAGCCAGCTCAGCAGCGCAAACACCGCCACCGCCCCCGCGAAGCCGCCCACCGCAATCAGCCCCAGCGTGATGTCGCTGCTGGCCGCCATCAGCAAGGCCGCGAAGCCCGCCACGCCCACACCCAGCACCGCCAGCGACGCCGGCTTGAGCCCGCCCACGTCGCGCCGGATCACACGCAGCGGCGGCACCTTGGCCAGCTGCAGCACCGGCGGCAGGCCGAAGGCGAACAGCAGCGTCAGCCCCATGCCCATGCCGAAGGCCACGGGCCACAGCGTGGCGGCCGGCAGTGCCGTTTCGACCAGGCCGGCCAGCAGCAGCACGAACACGTAGTGCACCGCAAAGCCGATGGCCACGCCCAGCCCGCTGGCCACCAGGCCGATCACCGCGAACTCGAAGGCATAGGCCGCGGCGATGGTGCGCTGGCTCTGGCCCAGCACGCGCAGCATGGCGCAGTCGTCCAGGTGGCTGGCCGCGAAGCCGCGCGCGGCCAGCGCCACGGCCACGGCTGAGAGCAGCGCCGCCAGCAGCGCCACCAGGCTCAGGAATTTTTCGGCGCGGTCCAGCGTCTGGCGCATTTCGGGGCGGCCGCCCTCGAAGGAGTCGAGCCGCACGCCGCGCTGGTCGCCCTTCTTGATGGTGGCGTCGGCCCAGTCGGTGAAGCGCTTCACCGCAACGTCGTTGCCGGCCACCGCATAGCGGTAGCCCACGCGGCTGGCCGGCTGCACGAGCGCGGTGCGCGCCACGTCGGCCTGGTTGAGCATCACGCGCGGGGAGAAGCTCATGAAGCCGGCGCCGCGGTCGGGCTCCAGCGTGATGACGCGGCCCACGCGCAGGCCGGTGTCGCCCAGCAGCAGCGTGTCGCCGACCTTCAGGCCGAGCGAGTCGAGCAGCGAGGCATCGACCCACACCTCGCCGGCGGGCGGAATGTCGCGCGTGACGGTGCCCGCGCCTTCCAGCGTGGGCGAGGTCTGCAGGCTGCCGCGCAGCGGATAGCCGGCGGTAACGGCCTTCAGCGCCACCAGCTTGCTGGCGCCGCCCTGCGCGTCCTCGGCCCGGGCCATGGTCGGAAAACCGTAGGTGCCGCTGCCCTGCAGGCCCAGCGCCTTCGCCTGCGCCACGAAGGCTTCGGGCGTCGGGTTGTCGCTGACCACTACTGCGTCGCCGCCCAGCAGTTGTCGTGCATCGCGCTTCAGGCCGCCCTGCAGGCGGTCGGCAAAGAAGCCGACGGCGGTGAGCGCGGCCACGGCCAGCAGCACGGCAACGATCAACAGGCGCAACTCGCCGGCGCGCAGGTCGCGCCAGAGCGTGCGCCAACCCAGGCGGAGAGAGGCATTCATGGGCGCGACGATAGCCGATGAGAAGTCCCGATGATTCTGCGGGGAATAAGAGGGCATGGGTCACCGCGCGCTGTCGCGCGGAGGCGATAGAGTGCGGCACGCACACCATTCGAAAACCCGGACCCGCTCCGGACAACCCGGCGGCGCCGGCGAACGAGAAGAAGCACATGCAGGACATCGAGGATCTGGTACGAGGAGGAGACCATCAACGCTTGCTGGACGCCACCGCCGCGTGGAGCGACAAGCAAAAGCGCGCGGCGCAGGCCTGGCTGGCTGAATACTGGAGCGCGGAGGCGGAGGCGATCGAAGCAGCGTTTGCGCAGAACGGCGACAGCACGCGCTGGATGCATGCGCTGATTGCCGTGGTGGCCACGGCTCGCACGCCCAAGCAGGCGCTGGCGCTCCGACCGCCTGGCTCGCGCACGACCGGCGTCGCCGAATGGGATGCCGTGTGCGACCTGTACGCGGCGCGCGGTGAGGCCAAGGCCGCGCTCGTCAACGCGGTGGCTCGCAACGGCCGCGACTGGACACAGGCCTACCTGAAGCTGCTCATCGGCGGCAAGCGCAAGAAGCCGATGTACGCCGACGTTCTGTTGGCGCTGATGAAAGGCTTCGGCCTCGATTCGCCCGACGAGGCCTTCATGATCGAAGCCTGGGCCAGGAGCTTCTCTACGCTGATGCCCTACCGACTGCCGGAAGACCCGCCTGCCCCCTTCGTCCGCAAGGTGTCGCGTCTCTGGCTCGACAACAATTCCGACGGGCACGACGGGCGCGATGGGCACTGGCTGGCGCATGGGGAAGAGATCGATGCGCCCTCCAGCGTGGACGTTGCCGCTGCCCTGTTCGGCCTGAAAGACATGGTGCGAGCCGTCTTCTTGCACAAGGACGCGGTCATGCATCTGATCGGCGGCTGGCTGGTGGCCGAGCGGTCCGACCACGCCTCCCGAACGCTGGCCGGTCTGCTGAAGGCCGGATTCCTCGACCGGCGCACCGTGGCGGAAGACGCCGTGACTGCACTGACGCGCAACGACTCGGTGAGCGCGCAGCGCCTCTTGGCGCGATTGCTCCTGGCGGTCGAGCCCAGCCCTCAACTCATTGCACCGCTGGCCGACACCCTCTGCGGGGTGATGGCCAGCGCGCACGGCAGCGCAGCCGAATGTGCCCAGACGCTGCTGCAGCGCCTCGATGCGGTCGAGCCGCTGGACGAGGACCTGTTCGTCAATGCGTGCCAGATCGTGTTCGCGCGCAAGGAGAAGGGGCTGCGGCAAGCCCAGCTGGCCTGGGCCGCCAAGCGCAGCCAGTCGCGCCCCGCGCTGTTGGCGGCTTCGCTGTCGGGGCTGGCGGGCGCGTTGATGGTGGACGACTTCGCGTTCCAGAAGGACGCGGCCGCCAGGCTGCTGAAGCTCGCCGGCCCGCTGGCAACGGCCGATCGCGATGCGCTGGACGCGCGCATCGATTCGCTGAGAGCCGCCATGGACCCGACGATCTACGCCACGCTGCGGCCAACGTCGCCGGACATGGACGCGGATTCGGCCCCGGCGCCCGCCGTGCCTTTTCCGACCACCCACGCATTGGCGATCACGCCCCAGGCCTCGCACGCGTTCTTGCCGATCAACGATGCGTCCCGCGGCGTGCCGGACGCACCCGACGGCTCACCGCTGGTCCCCGGCGACGAACGACTCCATTCGATCGAACACATCATCGAGTTCGCGGTGCGCGCCCACAACGCGGGCATCTCCGACCTGTCCGAGCACATGCGGGCGCGGCTGGGCAAGCCGATGGAAGCCGGGAAGCGCCGCATGCTTCTGGCGGTTCAGGGGCGCGACCGCATGCCCGAACCGGCGAAGTACGACTCCGACTACTGGCATGCCTCGCGCGTTCCATTGGCGGCTGCGGCGGTCGAGATGCGCGCATCCGAAGTGGTCGAGGCCTTGGCCAGCGGCCAACCTTATGCGCTGGTGTCGCAGCCAAGCTACCTCCACGGCGCGATCACCGCCGACGACCTCGTGACGCGACTGCGCCGGCTCGCGGCGACAGGCACGACGGCCGGCCCGCTCGACCTGCTGCTCGCGCTGATGCGCACGCAGCAGCCCGATGCCGCGCGGCTCGACGCCTTGCGTGCCGTCGGCACTGCGCAGGCCAGCAGCGCGCTGAGTTTCTTCGAGGCTGGCGGCATGGAGCAACTGCAGACGCAGTGGCAGTGTGTCGGTGGCGAGCCGGTTACCCGTTACTCGCGGCCCAGCCATTGGGCTGCGACTGGCGAACGCGAAGTCTGCGTGACGCTGCGGCCCATGCAGCAGTTGCCGGACATCGACGGCACACCGACACGCTGGGGCGAAGGCTTCGCACCGGAGGCGGTGCAGGACGTCTGGTACTGGGACCTTCTGGAGCGCAACATCGTCCAGGCCATGCCCAACAACCCCGAAGCCATGGCAGCCATGCACCTCTGGGGCTTCCGCAAGGCCGGCGCCGACTTCGAGTCGGACGGCGGCAAGGCTTTCGCCTGTTCCCTGCCGCTCTTTCTGGCGGCCCACGGACCTGCCGGGCCCGCCTTGCATCTGGCCGTGCTGTTCTGCATGTCGGCCAATCACATCGAAGGCCGCCTGGTGGGCAGCGACGGCCTGCTGGAGCTGATCCACCAGGGCCGCTACGACAGCGCCCTGGCCTGCGAGCTGGCGGCCGCGGCCATCGACTGCGGCACGCTCAAGGCTGGGCGGCTGGCAGCGTCGCTGGCACAGGTGGCATGCGCCGGCCCGCAGGCGCCGGTGCTATGGCCCTTGATCAGCGCCAGCGTGCACGCGGCGCTCGCCAAGGCCGTGCCGCCCACCAACACGCACGATCTGCTCGCGCTGGCAAGCCGTGTGGCAGGAAGCCTTGGCATACGGGAAACCATCGCGCCGCTGGAGGCCGTTGCCGCCAGAAAGGGCAGCACGAAGTTGCTGCTCGAAGCAAGGCGCCTGCAGCAGTTGCTGGGCATGGCATGAGGCATTGAGCAAGGAACGACCATGAGCGAAGTCACCGACACCTATCTGCAAGCCTCCAGCTACATCGCCGACACCGCGCAAGACCAGATGACGCTGCAGACCGCAGCCGGCCTGACGCCGCACGGGCTGGTCAGTCACCCGGTGTTCTTCAGCGGTACGCTGACACGGCCCGACGTGGCGGCGGCCGGCCTGCGCACGCTGGTGGAAGTGGCCTCCACGCGCTACTTCAATCCGGTTCCAGGGGGCTTGGCTTCTCTCGACCCGGTGGTCACCGCCAACGGCGACCGGCTGCGCTGCGAGGCGTTCTCGGCCTGCAACGGCGTCTATGCGCGGCTCGACCTGCTGGGGCAGACCTTCGATGGGGCAACCCTTGGCTTCGGCACGACCAACATCGACATCAACCCTCCACTGGCACGCGCACTGGCCGGCGTGCGCGCAAAGCATCCCTTGCACCTGAGCGTCGGCCCTGCACAGATCCAGATGACGATGCCGCAGGGCAGCTTCGTCGAGCGCAAAGTGCATCTGCCCGAACGCTGGGTTCGCGCGTTGGCGGAAACGCAATCCATCGCACCCACCTTGCGCCCGCGCGCCAGCATGGACACGGTGAACTGGCTGCGCTTCATCAACGCGCTGCCCATGTCGGGCGGCAGCGGCGCCGGGGTGAACATGTGGCTCCAGCCCACGCCCACCGGGCTGCGGCAGGCGAGCAAGCCAGCGGCGGGCGGCGTGTCGCTCGCTGGCACGGCGCGGCTGTCGGCCATCAAGCGGTTGCAACACTTGGTGCAGCGGGTGCAGGTTCACGGGCCGGACCTCGATGCGGGCAGCTTGGTCGCGGTAAGCGCCTGGGAGTTCTTCTTGCCCGGCGCGCGCCTGATGCTGATGCTGTCGCCTCAGCCCTACCGGGGCTTCTCGGGCGAGGGCGCCGTGCTGAGCGCACTCACCCAGGCCAGCGGCGAAGACGCCGCGACGGTGAGCGCCTTGCTGGCATGGGAAGCTGCCATCGACCAGGCGGCGCTGGTGAAGGAAACCGGTTTGTCCGCCGAACGCGTGCACCGCGCGCTGCAGTACCTGTCGACCTCGGGGCACGTGGGCTTCGACCTGCACGAACAAAGCTACTTCCATAGGCAGCTGCCGTTGGTCGACGCGCGCCTGAACAACAACTACCCGCGCCTGGCCGCCGCCAGGGCCTTGGTCGAAGCAGGCGCGGTGACGCCGGAGAATGCGTACCTCAAAGTGGCCAGCGGCGAACATTTCCATTGGGTCGGGTTCACGAACGGCGCACCGCGCTGCACCTGCGAATTCTGGGCCAAGTACGCAGGGTCGCGCGGGCCTTGCAAGCACGTGCTGGCCGCGCAGCTGTTTCTGGAAGACAAGGCCTGAGGCCTGTAGGCCGAGACCTGATTCAGGGTTAACGCCTCCTCTGGGGTATTGATCGCTTCGGAGCGCTGCCGCATGATGCGTAAAAAACACCTCAGCGCACTGATCGGGCATTTCCTGCCGGTGCATTCGGGTGAACTGACAACATTCCACTGTCTGACCGTCCTTTCCCCGAAGGAGTGTCGATGCCGAGAATTCAGCGCCTTCCAACCCTGGGCCTGTGCATGGCCCTCGGTCTGCTGTTGAGTGCCTGCGATCCCAAGCCCACCACGAACATGGCGCAGGGCGCGACACCGGCAGCAGCAGCAGCCCCTTCCGGCGCCAGCCCCAGCGGCATCAAGCCCGCCGACTCCGGCGACAAGGTCGAATCTTCCACCTCACACAAAGGCCCGTCCGAAGGCGGCACGGCCGTGGGCGGCATGAGCGGCCCGAGCGGCGGCAACACCTCCGGTGGCGCGGCGCCCGCGCCCAGCGGTGGCGACGGCACGGCGCCCAAGTAGCTGACGCTGCCCAACAGACAGAAACAGCTTTTCCAGTTCCCCACGCAAAGAAGAAGCTCCCGATGAAACACCCCACTTCAGCGCTGCAGGAGCTTGTGTCATGGACATAAGCCGCCGGCAATTCTTCCGCGTCAGCAGCGCGGGGCTGGTCGGCTCCAGCATCGTGGCGCTCGGCTTCTCGCCGACCGCCGCGCTGGCCGAGGCCCGCAACTTCAAGCTCGCGCGCACCACCGAAACCCGCAACACCTGCCCCTACTGCTCGGTGGGCTGCGGGCTCATCATGTACAGCCTGGGCGACAAGGCGAAGAACGTGGTGTCGGACATCCTGCACATCGAGGGCGATGCCGACCACCCCGTGAACCGCGGCACGCTGTGCCCCAAGGGCGCGGGCCTGCTCGACTTTGTGCACAGCCCCAGCCGCCTGAAGTACCCCGAGGTGCGCGAGGCCGGTGCCACCGAATGGAAGCGCATTGGCTGGGACGACGCGCTCGACCGCATCGCCAAGCTGCTCAAGGCCGACCGCGACGCCAACTTTCAGACCACCAACGCCGACGGCAAAACGGTCAACCGCTGGACCAGCTCCGGCATGCTGTGCGCCTCGGCCTCGTCCAACGAAACCGGCTACATCACGCACAAGGCATTCCGCTCGACCGGGATGCTGGTGTTCGACAACCAGGCGCGCGTTTGACACGGACCCACGGTGGCCAGTCTGGCCCCGACGTTCGGCAGAGGCGCAATGACCAACCACTGGCAGGACATCCAGAACGCGGATGTCGTGCTGATCATGGGTGGCAACGCCGCGGAGGCGCATCCGTGCGGCTTCAAATGGGTGATTGAAGCCAAGAAGCAGAACAAGGCCCGCCTGGTGGTGGTCGATCCGCGCTTCACGCGTTCGGCCGCCATGGCCGACTACTACGCACCGATACGCGCGGGCTCGGACATCGCGTTTCTGGCGGGGGTGCTGAACTACCTGCTGAGCAACGACAAGATCCAGACGGAGTACGTGCGCAACTACACCAACGCGCCGTTCATCGTGGGGCCCGACTACAAGTTCGAGGACGGCCTCTACAGCGGCTACGACGCCGAGAAGCGCAACTACGACCCCGCGTCGTGGAACTACGCGCTGGACGATGCCGGCATGGCCAAGGTCGACATGACCATGCAAGACCCGCAGTGCGTGCTGCAGGTGATGAAGCGGCACTACGCGCGCTACACGCCCGAGCTGGTGAGCCGCATCACCGGCACCCCGCAAGACAAGTTCCTGAAGGTGTGCGAGTACATCGCGAGCACCAGCACCAGCGGTCGCACGATGACGGTGATGTATGCGCTGGGCTGGACCCAGCACAGCCAGGGCTCGCAGATGATCCGCACCGGCGCGATCATGCAGCTGCTGCTGGGCAACATCGGCGTGGCGGGCGGCGGCATGAACGCGCTGCGCGGGCACAGCAACATTCAGGGGCTGACCGACCTGGGGCTGCTGTCGAACTCGCTGCCGGGCTACCTGTCGCTGGCGCGTGACAGCGAACAGAACCTGCCCGACTACTACAAGACTCGCGCGCTGAAGGCGCTGCGCCCCAACCAGATGAGCTACTGGCAGAACTACCCCAAGTTCTTCGTCAGCATGCAGAAGTCGTGGTGGGGCGACGCGGCCACGGCGCAGAACGAGTGGGCCTTTCACTACCTGCCCAAGATCGACAAGCTTTACGACATCCTGCAGGCCTTCGAGCTCATGAGCCTGGGCAAGATGAACGGCTACATCTGCCAGGGCTTCAACCCCGTGGGCTCGTTCCCGGACAAGAAGAAGATCGTCGACAGCCTCTCCAGGCTCAAGTTTCTGGTCACCATCGATCCGCTGGTGACCGAGACCAGCGAGTTCTGGCGCAACTTCGGCGAGTTCAATGACGTGAAGACCGCGGACATTCAGACCACGGTGTTCCGCCTGCCCTCGACCTGCTTCGCGGAGGAAGACGGCTCGCTCACCAACTCCAGCCGCTGGCTGCAGTGGCACTGGAAGGGCGCGGAGCCGCCGGGCGAGGCCAAGGGGGACATCGAGATCGTGGCGGGCATCTTCAACCGCATTCGCCAGGCGTACATCAAGGACGGCGGTGCCTTCCCCGACCCGATCGTCAAGCTCACCTGGCCCTACAAGATCCCGCACTCGCCTTCTGCGCAAGAGCTGGCGATGGAATACAACGGGCGCGCCATCACCGACCTGCTCGACCCGAAGGACCCGAGCAAGCCGCCGATGGCCAAGGCCGGCGAACAGCTCTCGGGCTTCGGCCTGCTGCGCGACGATGGCTCGACGGCTTCAGGTTGCTGGATCTACAGCGGCGCGTGGACGCAGGCCGGCAACCAGATGGCCCGGCGCGACAACGCCGACCCGTTCGGCATCGGCCAGGCGCTGAACTGGGCCTGGGCGTGGCCGGCGAACCGGCGCATTCTGTACAACGGCGCCTCCACCGACCCCACCACCGGCCAGCCATGGATTGCCAGGCGCAAGCTCATCGCATGGGACGGCAAGCAATGGACCGGCTCGGACATTCCCGACATCCGGCCCGACGCCAACCCGATGGAAGCCGACGCGGTGCGCCCGTTCATCATGACGGCCGAAGGGGTGGCGCGGCTCTTTGCGCCCACGGGCATGGCCGAAGGGCCGCTGCCGGAGCACTACGAGCCCTTCGAGTCGCCGCTGGTCAACAACCTGATGCACCCGAACAACGCGGTGGCGCGCGCCAACCCCGCGGCGCGCATCTTCAAGGGCGACCTGGAGCGCCTGGGCGTGCCGGCGGACTTTCCGTATGTGGCCACCAGCTACCGGCTGACCGAGCACTTTCACTACTGGACGAAGCATGTGCGCACCTCGGCCATCATTCAGCCGCAGCAGTTCGTGGAGATTGGCGAGGAGCTGGCCAGGGAGAAGGGCATTGCGCACGGCGACATGGTGAAGGTGTGGAGCAAGCGCGGCCACATCAAGGCGGTGGCCGTGGTGACCAAGCGCATCGTCGGGCTGCAGGTGGACGGGCGCACGGTGCACACGGTGGGGCTGCCGAACCACTGGGGCTTTGTGGGCGTGGCCAAGCCGGGCTATCTGGTGAACACGCTCACGCCGTTCGTGGGGGATGCGAACACGCAGACGCCGGAGTACAAGTCGTTCACTGTGAATATCGAGAAGGCATGAGATGACGCACGCGCTCGTTGACTTTGCCTTCGACTTTCTCCCTCCCCTTCCGGGGGAGGGCCGGGGTGGGGGCACGACAGCTTCCACGGCCACGCGGCGCCTCATCGAAGGCCTGCCCCCATCCCAACCTTCCCCCGGAAGGGGAAGGGGCAAGACAGAACACCGGAGCCGCTGATGTCCTCCCTCCAAACCCTCGACATCGCCGCCCGCTCGGCCACCACCACACCATCGCCCGACATCCGCCACCGCCCGCAGGTGCAGCAGGTGGCCAAGCTGATCGACGTGTCGACCTGCATCGGCTGCAAGGCCTGCCAGGTCGCGTGCATGCAGTGGAACGACCTGCGCGACGAGGTCGGCATCAACCACGGCACCTACGACAACCCGGTCGACCTCACGCCCTCTTCCTGGACGGTGATGAAGTTCTCCGAAGTGGAGCCCGAGGCCGGCAAGCTCGAATGGCTGATCCGCAAGGACGGCTGCATGCACTGCGACGACCCGGGCTGCCTGAAGTCGTGCCCCTCGCCGGGCGCCATCATCAAGTACGCCAACGGCATCGTCGACTTCATCAGCGAGCATTGCGTGGGCTGCGGCAACTGCGTCACCGGTTGCCCGTTCGACGTGCCGCGCATCAGCAAGGCCGACAACAAGGCCTACAAGTGCTCGCTGTGCTCCGACCGCGTGGGCGTGGGCCTGGAGCCGGCCTGCGTCAAGGCCTGCCCCACAGGCGCGCTGCACTTCGGCACCAAGGAAGACATGCACGAGTACGCCTCGGAGCGCATCGTCGACCTGAAGGAGCGCGGCTTTGCCAACGCCGGCGTGTACGACCCCGCGGGCGTGGGCGGCACGCACGTCATGTACGTGCTGCAGCATGCCGACCGGCCGGGCCTGTACGCGGGCCTGCCCAAAGACCCGCGCATCAGCCCGCTGGTGTCGCTGTGGAAGGGCGTGGCCAAGCCGCTGGCCATGGTCGCGATGATCGGCGCGGTGGTGGGCAGCTTCTTCCACTACATGAAGGTCGGCCCCATCGAGCCGAAGGACGAGCACCCCGACGCCGAGCGCGACGGCAAGCCCGACGACGTGGTGGTGATCGAGGCGCCGCCGCCCGCATCATCTTCGGCCCCCCGTGCATGAGGAGAATGCGATGACCCGCTACTACCTTCGCCGCTACCGCGACGCCACGCGCATGAACCACTGGTTCGTGGCACTCATGTTCTTTTGCGCGGCGCTCTCGGGCCTGGCGTTCTTCCACCCGGCCCTGTTCTTTTTGAGCACGCTGTTCGGCGGCGGGCCGTGGACGCGCATCCTGCACCCGTTCATGGGCTTGCTGATGGTGTTCGGCTTCGTGTTCCTGTTCTTCACCATGTGGCGAGACAACGTGTTGGACAAGACCGATCGCGAATGGGTCGCCAATGCGCCCAGGATGCTCAAGGGCGACAAGTCGGGCATGCCGCCGGTGGGCAAGTACAACGCGGGGCAGAAGCTGGTGTTCTGGGCCTTCGGCATCAGCCTGCTCCTGCTGTTTGCTACCGGCTTCATGTTCTGGAGCCCGTGGTTCGTCGGGTTCTTTCCGATCCTTGTGCGGCGCATTGCGGTGCTGGTGCATTCGGTGTCGGCGGTGGTGCTGATCCTGTCGGTCATCACGCACATCTATGCGGCCATCTGGGTCAAGGGCACGCTGCGCGCCATGACGCGCGGCACCGTCACCGAAGGGTGGGCCAAGCTGAACCATCCGCTGTGGCACCGGAAGATGACGCGCGGTGAATAGCGCGTCGCCCTCTTTCTCCCCTGCGTTCCGGTCTTGCTCCCTCCCCTCCCGGGGGAGGGCCGGGGTGGGGGCACGACGGCCTGTGCACTGCTGCAGCGCTCGTTGGGCACTGCCCCCCTCCCAGCCTTCCCCCAGAGGGGGAAGGCACCATGCAAACCGCCAGATCGCTGTAGAGTGAATGCAATGAACAGCCCTCCAGGCGCCCCACCGCTGCGCACCACGCGCGTGCTCGATCCCGAACAGATCGCGATGCAGGCCGGACGGCAGATGCCGTTCCTGCGCTTGCCGGTTCGCGCCCTCGTGTTCTCCGACAGGCAGTTGCGCCTGCGCCAGCTCGCTGCGTCGCACCCGATGCGCGAGTACCTGATCTTCATCGCGGACCTTGCGCAGGCACAGCACCAAGTGCTGCAGGACTACGCAGCCGTAGCGCTCCCCGCGTCCGAAGCACTCGAAGCCGCTGCCAAGCTGCTGAAGCCGCCAATGCCCGCCTTCGGCTGGACGCGTGACCCCGTGTGGCTGCACGAAATGCGCCGATTGCTCACCCTCTTGCGCGTGCGCGTTCCGCAAGGCCCCGCGCGCGACACGCTGGACCGCGTGCTGGCCGCAGACGATGCATGGATCGAACAGCAGGCCGACCTGCTGTCGCGCCGCATCATGTTCGGCCTCGACCTGGCCGCCGCACCGCTGATCGCCGCCGGCCTGCAGACCTACTGGACCCACCTGGTGCAGCAGGTGGCCGAGCGCGAAGGCGAAAACATCTTCGGGCGCACCGACCCCGGCACCGAGTGCCCCTGCTGCGGCAGCGCGCCCACGGTGAGCATCACGCGCATCGGCGCCGACGAGGCGGGCTTCAGGTATTTGCACTGCTCGTTGTGCAGCACCGAATGGCATTACGTGCGCATCAAATGCACGCACTGCGAAAGCACCAAGGGCATTCACTTCGAGTCGCTGTCGCCGCAGCCGGGCGTGACCCTGTCCGGCACCGGCGCGCGCGAAGGCGCTGTGAAGGCCGAGTGCTGCGACAGCTGCGGCCATTACCTGAAGCAGATCGCGATGGAGAAAGACCCCGAGGTCGAGCCCGTGGCCGACGACCTGGCCAGCGTCACGCTCGACCTGCTGGTGTCCGACGCCGGCCACCAGCGCAGCGGCCATAACCTGATGCTGCTGTTCGGTGACCCCGAGACCGAAACCGAGACCGCGAACGACGGCGGAGGCGGCTGATGCCAGCGCCGAAAGAGTCCGTGGTTCACGGCTCGACGGCAAGGCCCCAGGATCTGCCTTCTGTCGATCAACTGCTGCGCCTCGCGGGGCCGGTTGCCCTGCTGGCCGAGCATGGCCACACGCTGGTGGTGAAGGAAGCACGCGCACTGCTGGACGGCCTTCGCGCGCCGGCTGTAGCAGGCACGCTGCCCAAAGCGGAGGTTCAACACGACGCGCTGGCCCACGCGCTAGCCGCGCGCGTGCAGGCCCGCCTCGCGCCGCGCATGCGCGCCGTGCTCAACCTCACCGGCACCGTGATCCACACCAACCTGGGCCGCGCATTGCTGGCCGATGCGGCGCTGCAGCGGCTGCTTGCGGTGATGACCTCGCCCAACAACCTGGAGTACGACCTGGCCACCGGCAACCGCGGCGACCGCGATTCGCTGGTGGAAGAACTGCTGTGCACCATCACCGGCGCCGAGGCCGCCACCGTGGTCAACAACAACGCGGCCGCCGTGCTGCTGACCATCGCGGCATTGGCGCGCGAGCGCGAGGTGATCGTTTCGCGCGGCGAGCTGGTCGAAATCGGCGGCGCCTTCCGCATGCCCGACGTCATGGCCAGCGCGGGGGCGCGCATGGTCGAGGTCGGCACCACCAACCGCACGCACCCGCAGGACTACGAGCGCGCCATCAACGAACACACCGCGCTGGTGATGAAGGTGCACACCAGCAACTACGCCGTGCAGGGCTTCACCGCCGCGGTCGACGAGGCCACGCTTGCCGGCATTGCGCATGCGCGTGGCGTGCCGCTGGCCACCGACTTGGGCAGCGGCTCGCTGGTCGACCTGGCGCACTACGGGCTGCCGCGCGAGCCGCTGCCGCAGGAGATGCTGGCGGCGGGCTGCGATGTGGTCACCTTCTCGGGAGACAAGCTGCTGGGCGGGCCGCAGGCCGGGCTCATCGTGGGCAGCAAGAAGGCCGTGGGCCGCATCCGCACGTTTCCGATGAAGCGCGCGCTGCGCATGAGCAAGCTGCCGCTGGCCGCGCTGGAAGCCACGCTGTCGCTGTACCTGCGGCCCGAGCGGCTGGTGCAGGACCTGCCGACGCTGCGGCTGCTGACGCGGCCGGCCGAGGCGATCCGCGAGATGGCCAATGCATTGCGCTCGCCCGTGCAGGCGGCGGTGTCGCCGCGCTTCACTGTGGAGGTCGTGTCGCTGCTGGGGCAGATCGGCTCCGGCTCGCTGCCGGTCGAACGCTTGCCCTCTGCCGGCCTGGCGCTCGCACCGGCAGGCACGTCGAAGAAGGGCCTGGGCACTGCGCTCGATGCGCTGGCCACTGCATTGCGCGGCCTGCCGCTGCCGGTGATCGGCCGCATCGCGGAAGACCGTTTGCTGCTGGACTTGCGTTGCCTGGAAGACAGCACGGCGTTCGTCGCCCAACTGCCGCTGCTGCGCGAGCGCCTGCAATGACGCCCACCGCCCTCCCCCGTATTTCTCCCTCCCCCGCTGGGGGAGGGCCGGGGTGGGGGCACGACGGCCTCCACAAACATGCAGCGCCTGCTCGAAGGCCCGCCCCCATCCCAACCTTCCCCCAAAAGGGGAAGGAGCAAAACCGCAAGCCATGATCATCGGCACTGCAGGCCACATCGACCACGGCAAGACCACGCTGGTGCGCGCGCTCACCGGTGTCGACACCGACCGACTGCCCGAAGAAAAGCGCCGCGGCATTTCCATCGAGTTGGGCTATGCCTACCTGCACGCGCCCGACGGCGTGTCGCTCGGCTTCGTCGACGTGCCGGGCCATGAGCGCCTGCTGCACACCATGCTGGCCGGCGCCACCGGCATCGACCATGCGCTGCTGGTGGTGGCCGCCGACGATGGCGTGATGCCGCAGACGCGCGAGCACCTGGCCGTGGTGGCCTTGCTGGGCGTGCGCGAGGCCACGGTGGCCATCACCAAGATCGACCGCCTCGACGAGGCCACGCAGGCCACGCGATTGGCCCAGGTGCAAGCCGACATCGCCGCCTTGCTAGCGCCCACGCCGCTGGCGCACGCGCCGATGTTGCCGGTGTCGGCCACGACCGGCGCGGGCATCGAGGCGCTGCGCGAGCGGCTGCTCGACATGGCGCGCACGGAGCGCGCGCGCGAAGACGGTCTTGCGTTCCGGCTGGCGGTGGACCGTTCCTTCACGCTCTCGGGCGTAGGCACCGTCGTCACCGGCACGGTCTTCAGCGGCAGCGTGCGCATCGGCGACGAACTGGGCGTTGTGCCCAGCGGCCATGCGGTGCGCGTGCGCGGCATCCATGCGCAGAACCAGAAGGCCGAGTCGGCCCATGCGGGCCAGCGCTGCGCCCTGGCGCTGGCCGGTGTCGGCAAGGACGAGATGCACCGCGGTGACTGGGTCTGCACGCCGGCCATCGCGCTCGCCACCGACCGCATCGACGTGCTGCTCACGCTGTGGCCCGACGAGGCCAAGCCGCTGCGCTCGGGCACGACGGTGCATGCCCACCTTGGCGCGAGCGATGTGATGGCATCGGTCGCGCTGCTCGACCGCGATGCGCTGGCGCCCGGCGACACAGCCATTGCACAGCTCGTGCTGAAAGACAGCGTCGGCGCATGGCACGGCGACCGGGGCGTGCTGCGCGATGCCTCAGCCACGCGCACCGTGGCCGGTGTGCGCGTGCTCGACCCGTTCGCGCCGGTGCGCTACCGGCGCACGCCCGAACGGCTGCGCACGCTGGCGGCGTGGTCCATCGACGAGCGCGCCGCGCGCGTGGCTGCGGTGCTGGACAACGCGCCGCTGGGCCTGGACACCGCACGGCTCGCGCGCGCACTGTCGCTGGCGAACGAGGCCGCGCTGCCGCTGCCCGGCGATGCCGTGCGCATCGACGCAACGGCCATCGCGCCGTCGCACCTGAATGCGCTGGAAGCGCAGATCACCGCGCGGCTGTCGGACTTTCATCGGGGCGCGCCCGACGAGGTCGGGCCTGATGCCCGCCGCCTCAAGCGCCTTGCGGGCCCGCGCACCGGCGACGCGCTGTGGCGCCATGCGCTCGACGCGCTGGTCGCACGCGGCGCGCTGGTGCGCAGCGGCACCTGGCTGCACCTGCCCGACCATGCGGCACGCCTGAACGAAGCCGAACACAAGCTCGCGCAGAAGCTGTTGCCCCGGCTGGCCGACGGCGGCTTCGATCCGCCGTGGGTGCGCGATCTGGCGAAGGACTGCGCGGTGAGCGAGCCGCTGGTACGCCAGACGCTTGCAAGCCTCGCGCGGCGCGGCGAGGCCTTTCAGGTGGTCAAGGACTTGTACTATCCGCTGGCCACCGTCGAGCGGCTCGCGGCCATGGCGCGCGAATGCCTCGAAGCGCCCGAAGGCCTGCAGGCCGCGAGCTTTCGCGACGCAACGGGGCTGGGCCGCAAGCGCGCGATTCAGTTGCTGGAGTTTTTTGACCGCGTGGGGCTGACGCGGCGCGTGAAAGACGCGCACCTGCTGCGGCCCGACACGTCGTTGTTCGAGGCGAGGCCTTGAACGACGAAGACAGTCATGGGAGGGGATCGTCCCTGGTGGGGCGGCCGGGCTTCAAACCCGGTGGGTGGCGCCAGTCGTCGCCGGAAAGGTTCGACTCCTTTCCCCTTCCGCCGTATTTCTTGTCTTGCTCCTTCCCCTCCCGGGGGAAGGTTGGGATGGGGGGACTCAGGGCACCACGCGCAGCGACGGCTCGCCTGCCTCGACATGCCCGATGACCGCTGCCTGCGCGAAGCCTTCGTCGCGGAAGATCTTCAGCACCGCATCGACCGCCTCCGGCGCGCAGCTCACGAGCAGCCCGCCCGAGGTCTGCGGATCGCTCAGCAAGTCCTGCGCGGTGGCGGGCAGGCCGGCGGCCAGTTCGACGTCTGCCCCATAGCCCGCCCAGTTGCGCCCCGACGCACCGGTGACGAAGCCGCCCGCCACCATCGCCACCACGTTGTCGAGCAACGGCACCTTCGACCACTCGACCACCGCCGTGAGCTTTGCGCCGCGCGCCAGCTCCAGCGTATGGCCCGCCAGGCCGAAGCCGGTCACGTCGGTCAGCGCATGCACGCCGTCGAGCGCCGACAGCGCCATGCCCGGCGTGTTGAGCTTGGTCGTGTTCTCGATGAGCTGGCGGTAGCCGGTCTCGGACAGCTGCTCCTTCTTGAGCGCAGCAGAGAGCACACCCACGCCCAGCGGCTTGCCCAGCACCAGCACGTCGCCCGCCCTGGCATCTGCATTGCGCCGCACGCGCTTCGGGTGCACGAGGCCCATGGCCACCAGGCCGTAGATCGGCTCGACCGAATCGATGGTGTGGCCGCCCGCAATCGGGATGCCGGCCGCGCGGCACACGTCCTGCCCGCCGCGCACGATCTCGGCGATGACTTCCACCGGCAGCTGGTTGATCGGCATGGCCACCAGCGCCAGCGCCATGATCGGCCGGCCGCCCATGGCGTACACGTCGCTGATGGCGTTGGTCGCGGCAATGCGGCCGAACTCGTACGGGTCGTCCACGATGGGCATGAAGAAGTCGGTGGTGGCAATCAGCGCCTGCTCGTCGTTGAGCTTGTAGACGGCCGCGTCGTCGGCGGTTTCGATGCCCACCATGAGCTCGGGCGGGATCATGCCGCCGGCGTGGTTCTTCAATATCTGCGACAGCACGCCGGGCGCGATCTTGCAGCCGCAGCCGCCGCCGTGCGAAAAACTCGTGAGGCGCAATGGCGCCAGTGGGTTCATGAGCGTTGGATTCATGGGTGGATTATCGAAGCGGCTCCGCTTTCTACAATCGCGTCCTTTCCTATCCCGCACGTCCTCGAGGCACATCCATGAAGAAGACTCTCACCCAAGTGGCGCTTGCGCTCGCCTTTTCCGCCGCCAGCTTCGGCGCCTTTGCCCAAGGCGTGCTGCGCGTTTCGGCCATTCCCGACGAGGCACCCACCGAGCTGCAGCGCAAGTTCACGCCGCTGGGCGACTACCTGAAGAAGGAAACCGGCATGGACGTGCAGTTCACGCCCGTGACCGACTACGCCGCCGTGGTCGAAGGCCTGGCCACCAACAAGATCGACCTGGCCTGGCTGGGTGGCTTTACCTACGTGCAGGCGCGCATTCGCACCAACGGCGGCGCGGTGCCGATCGTGCAGCGCGCCGAAGACGAGGTGTTCACCAGCAAGTTCATCGTGCCCATCGACAGCCCCGCCAAGACGCTGGCCGACCTGAAGGGCAAGACCTTTGCCTTTGGCGCGCCCTCGTCCACCTCGGGCAGCCTGATGCCGCGCTACTTCTTGCTGCAGGCCGGCATCAACCCCGAGAAAGACTTCAAGACCGTCGCGTTCTCCGGCGCGCACGACGCCACCGTGGCCTTCGTGGCCGCATCGCGCGCCGAAGCGGGCGTGCTCAACGCGTCGGTGTGGGACAAGCTGGTGGAGTCGAAGAACCCCAACGCCGCCAAGGTGCGCGTGCTGGCGACCACGCCGACCTACTTCGACTACAACTGGACCGTGCGCCCGGGCATGGACCCGGTGCTGCAGAAGAAGCTGACCGACGCCTTCCTGAAGCTCGACCCGACGAACCCGGCGCACAAGGAAATCATGGCGCTGCAGCGCGCGAGCAAGTTCATTCCCACGAAGTCGTCGAACTACGACGGAATCGAAACGGCGGGCAAGTCGGCGGGTTTGATCAAGTGATCCTGGTGACAGTGGGGGCACCCTCGGGGGCACCCTCACCCCAACCCTCTCCCGCAGGCGGGAGAGGGGGCCAACAGCCGAAGTCACGCCCTGCATTGCTCCCTCTCCCGCTCGCGGGAGAGGGCTGGGGTGAGGGCGCAGCCTCCGAAAGCCACCCAACGTGAGCTTCTCCCTGGAAGCCATCGGCGTGGTGCACCCCAACGGCCAGCGCGCCCTGGCCGCAGTCACCCTTGCCGCACGCGGCGGCGAACGCATTGCCGTCATCGGCCCTTCGGGCGCCGGCAAGACCACGCTGCTGCGCGTGCTCGGCGCGGCGCTGCGCCCGTCGGAAGGCACGGCCAAGGTGCTGGGCGAGCGCCCCTGGCAACTGGGCGCCGCCGCGCTGAAGAAGCTGCGCGCGCGCATCGGCACCGTGCACCAGGCACCGCCCATTGCGCCGCGCCTGCGCGTGGTCACGGCCGTACTGGCCGGACGCCTGGGCCAATGGTCGACGCTGCGTGCGCTCGGTTCGCTGTTTCATCCGTCGGACATCGCCGGCGCGCATGAAGCCCTGGCGCGGCTCGGCATGGAAGAGCGCCTGTTCGAGCGCTGCGACCGCCTCTCGGGCGGGCAGCTGCAGCGCGTGGGCATTGCGCGCGTGCTGTACCAGCGCCCTGCGCTGCTGCTGGCCGACGAGCCGGTGTCCGCGCTCGACCCCACGCTGTCGGACGCGGCCATCGGCCAACTCGTCGCGCAAAGCGAATCCACCGGCGCCACGCTGGTGGCCTCGCTGCATGCGGTGGACCTGGCGTTGCGCTGGTTCCCGCGCATCGTGGGCATGCGCAATGCGCAAGTGATGTTCGACCTGCCTGCCGCGCAGGTCACGCCCGCCATGCTCGATGCGCTCTATGCCAGCGAAGGCGGTATCGCCACACAACGGCCCCTGCCGCCGGGTGCGGCGACGGAAGCGGCCTTTCATCGGCCGGACTGCCCTTGAACGCCGCACTCGCTCCACGCCGCGACCCGCAAGCCACGACCAGGCTGGCCGCCTGGGCCGTCGCGCTGGTCATCGCGTGGCCGATGCTGGCGCTGTCCGAATTCAAGCCGTGGGCGCTGTTCGCGGGCGGCAACCTTTCGGTGATCGGCGGCTTTCTGGCGGGCTTCTTCCCGCCCGACGCATCGCCCGCGTTCCTCGCCCTGCTGTTGAAGGCCACGCTGGAGACGCTGGCCATGGCCACAGCCGGCACTGCGCTGGCGCTGCTCATCGGCGCGCCGCTGGGTTTCGTGACCACGCGCGCGCTGTCCATCTCGCGCATCGGCCCGGGCCCTGGCCGCGTGCAGGCCGGCGTGGTGCGCCAGGCCGCGCGCTGGTTGCTGATGGTGCTGCGCGCCATTCCAGAAATCGTGTGGGCGCTGCTGTTCGTGCGCGCCCTCGGGCTCGGCCCCGCCTCGGGCGTGCTGGCGCTGGCCATCACCTACGGCGGCATGCTGGGCAAGGTGTACGCCGAGATCCTGGAGTCGACCGACACCCGCCCCGCGCGCGCGCTGCTCGAAAGCGGCAGCGGCCGTTTTGCGGCGCTGTGCTACGGCCTGCTGCCGAACACGGCGCAAGAGCTGGCCTCGTACACCGTGTACCGCTGGGAATGCGCGGTGCGCGCCTCGGTGGTGATGGGTTTCGTGGGCGCGGGCGGGCTGGGCCAGTTGATGGACCAGTCGATGAAGATGCTCAACGGCGGCGAGGCCAGCAGCATCCTGCTGGTGTTCCTGGCGCTGGTGCTGCTGGCCGACCTGATGAGCAACACCTTGCGGAAGTTGCTCGCATGACGACGCTGCCCCCGCGCCCGCCGCCCTGCTGGCGCTGTCGCATCGCGTTGCTGCTGATCGGCGTGGCGGTGGTCGCAAGCTTCGTCTACCTGGGCATCGACTTTCGCGCGCTCGGCTCATCGGAGTCGTTGCGGCTCATGGGCAAGTTCATCGCCGAGTTCTTCCCGCCCGACGTGTCGCCGGATTTCCTGACCAAGGTCGGCAACGGTGCGTTGCAGACGCTGGCAGTGTCGGCCCTGGGCACGGTGCTGGCGGCTTTGGCAGGCGCGGTGCTGGCGCTCCCGGCCTCCGGTCGTGCGGGCTGGCTGCCGCGCCATGTGGCGCGCTTTGCCCTCAACTTCTTGCGCAGCGTGCCCGAGCTGGTGTGGGCCGCGTTGATGGTGCTGGCCGCGGGCATCGGCCCGTTCGCTGGTGCGTTGGCGTTGTCGCTGCACACCACCGGCGTGTTGGGCCGTCTGTTCGCCGAAGCGCTGGAGAACGCACCGCGTGAGCCCGAACATGCCCTGACGCTCTCGGGGGCCGGGCCGGTCACCGCGTTCAGCTATGCCAGCCTGCCGATCGTGTTGCCGCAGTGGGTGGCCTACACGCTCTACCGTTGGGAGATGAACATCCGCATGGCGGCGGTACTGGGTTTTGTGGGCGGTGGCGGGCTGGGTCAGTTGCTGTACTTCCACCTGTCGATATTCCAGCAGCAGCAGGCGATGACGGTATTGATCGCGATGTTCGGGCTGGTCACGCTGGTGGACTTTGCGAGCGCTCGGCTGCGCAAAGGCCTGGGGCCTGCTTACGCTTAGCTGTCTGCTTGAGATGGTCGTTCAGGGCGGCGCTCACGCCGACGGGGTACTCCCCTCCGCGAATGTCCCCCGGCCTGCGGCCTCCTCCTTTATTTCGCTGCGGGGAGCACCCCATCGGCGTGAGCGTCATCAGCGCCGGGGTTGATCGTGCGATCACCAGCAGCGTGCCCAAGTGCACAGGGCGTCGGGTGCTCCCCGCAGCGAAATAAAGGAGGAGCGAAGCGGGGGACATTCGCGGAGGGGAGCACCCGGCGGCCTGTGCACGCGCCCCGAACAAAGTGCCCTGAACAAAGTGCCCCGAACAGCACAACACACCCAAACCCAACGCACCACCCGCGACAATGGAAACATGAGGTCCCTGCCATGAGTCACCGCCAACCCGTCCGGGTCCAAGATCGCCACGCCTTCGACACACTGATCGACGCCCGCTCCCCCGCCGAGTTCGCGCTCGACCACATTCCGGGTGCCATCAACTGCCCGGTGCTCGACGACGACGAACGACGCATCGTCGGCACCATCTACGTGCAGACCGGCCCCTTCGAGGCACGGCGCATCGGTGGCGCCATGGTCGCGGCCAACATCGCACGGCACCTGCACGACACCCTGGCCGACCGGCCCGAAAGCTGGAAACCACTCGTCTACTGCTGGCGCGGCGGCATGCGCAGCGGCTCCATGGTCACCTGGCTGCGCCTCGTGGGCTGGGACGCCCAACAGCTTGCAGGGGGCTACAAAAGCTTTCGCCGACACGTGATCTCGCAGATCGACGCACTCACGCCCCAGCTCGACCTGCGCATCGTGTGCGGCGCCACCGGCAGCGCCAAGACCCGCGTGCTGCATGCCCTGGCCGCGCGCGGCGCGCAGGTGCTCGACCTGGAAGACTTCGCCGACCACAAAGGCTCCCTGCTCGGCGCGCTCCCCGGCGTGGCCCAGCCGTCGCAGAAGCACTTCGAGACCCGCATCGCCGCCGTGCTCGAAACCGTCGACCTCTCACGGCCGCTGTACGTCGAAGGCGAGAGCGCGCGCATCGGCCGGCTGTCGCTGCCCCTGTCGCTGGTCGCGCAGATGCGCGCGGCGCCCTGCATCGAGGTCTCGGCCACGCCCGAGGCCCGTCTGGCCTACCTGCTGCGCGACTACGCCTACCTGGGCGACGACCGCAACGCGCTCGCCGACAAGATGGGCGTGCTGAAAGAACTGCAGGGCAAGGAGACGGTCACGCGCTGGCAGCAATGGGCGCACGAGGCCGACCTGCCGCACCTGTTTGCCGAGCTCATGTCGCTGCACTACGACCCGCACTACGAGAAGTCGCAGGAGCTGCACTTTCGCGCGTGGGCGCAACGCCAGCGCGTGGTGGCGACCGATCTGTCGGATCAGGGCATCGAGGCTGTGGCCGATGGGGTGCTGGCGCTCGGCGAACCCGCCGCGAGCCCATCCGCATAAAGCACCCCGCGCGGCGCGCGGCACAAGCCCCAGAACCGCAGGCCGCTGAGCTCGGCCATGCGCACGCCCATCGACGTGGGCGCCGAAATGGTCGCCATTGCCGCAATGCCCAGGCGCGCGCACTTGCGCACAAGCTCGTGGCTGCCACGGCTGGACATCAGCACGAAGCCGGGCTCTTCCAGTCGGCCGGCGCGCGCGAGCTTGCCCAGCAGCTTGTCGAGCGCGTTGTGGCGGCCGACGTCTTCCATCAAATCGGTGAGTTCGCCCTCGACCGTGGCCCATGCAGCCGCATGGATCGCACCGGCTTCGGCATTGAGCACCTGACGCGGCGCCATGGCAGCGAAGGCGCGCAGCACGGTGGCCAGGTCGATGCGTTCGATCCAGTCGCGCGGCGGCACGCGCTGCGGCGCAAGGTCGAGCCCCGCGAAGCTTTCGACACCGCACACGCCGCAGCCGGTGCGGCCCGCGAGGCTGCGGCGGCGGTTTTTCAGGCGCTCGAAGCTGCGCGTGGAAATGTCCAGCTGCACCTCGATGCCGGGCATGCCTTCGGGCAGGCCGGCGTCGCGGGCGTCGACCGTGTGCACGTCGATCCCGCGGCAATCGGCGGCTGCGTCCAAGATGCCTTCGCTCAGCGCAAAACCCAGCGCGAAGGCTTCCAGGTCTTGTGGCGTGGCCATCATCACCGCGTGCGAAACGCCGTTGAACACCAGCGCCACCGGCACCTCGGCGGCCAGGGTGTCGTCGCGCACCACGCCTTCGGGCGAAAGGCCGCGCTCGCCGAAAACGTGCACGGCATGCCGCGAGAGCGGCGGCAGGGAATCGGCGTCGGAGTGGGCGGTCGTGGGGTCTTGCATGGCCGCGGCCATTGTCCGCTCAGCCGGCGCTTTCGTCAGCCGGCAGGGCCGCGACCCAGGCCCGGCCCGCGTCGGTGAGGTGCGCGACCCAGCGGTCGTCCAGCTGCACCACGCGCACCCAGCCCGGTCCGCGCACGCCGCCGATGGCGGCATCGCCCATCAGCGTGAGGTGGCGCATGACCACGCTAGCGCCCTGCCCCAGCCGCTTGCCCAGGCGCGGCAAGGACATGCCGCCCTCGCCCTGTGCCTCGGCCAGCGCACGCAGGATCGCGATGGCAAATGCATCGGCGTCGAAGGCAGGGGCTGTCATGCAGCCACGGTAGCGGCAGCGTCGATAACGTCGGCGGGGTTGGCCGCGGCGTGTGCATCAGGTGCGCTTGCCACGTGCAACGACAGCACCACCGGAATCGACTTGGAGGTCGGCGTGCCCGCGTTTTCAGCCACCGACGACAGCGGCACCAGCGGGTTGGTCTCGGGGTAGTACGCGGCGAGGTTGCCACGCGGAATGTCGTAGGCCACCAGTTTGAAGCGGTCGGCGCGGCGCTCCTGGCCGTCGCTCCACACGGTCTGAATGTCGACCCAGTCGCCGTCCTTCAGCCCCAGGTGGCGGATGTCGTCCTTGTGGATGAACACCACGCGGCGCTGGCCGAACACGCCGCGGTAACGGTCGTCCATGCCGTAGATGGTGGTGTTGTACTGGTCGTGCGAGCGCGTGGTGAGCAGCGTGAAGACGATGGTGTCGCCCTTCTTCGCGTAGCGTGCGCGGGCGCGGTGCGCGTGGGTGTCCAGCGGCACGGCATGCGTGAAGAACACGGCCTTTTTCGAGGCCGTGTTCCACACGCGCTCGCTCGCGGTATTGCGCAGCCGAAAGCCGCCGGGGTGCGCCACGCGGGTGTTGAAGTCCTTGAAGTCGTCGAACACCGCTTCGATCTTGTCGCGGATGCGCGCGTAGTCTTCGATGAGCCAGAGCCACGGCGTCTTGCTGCGCGCACCGATGGTGGCGGCCGCCAGGCGCGCCACGATGGCGGGCTCCGACAGCAGGTGCTCCGACGCGGGCGGGTTGATGCCCATGGAGATGTGCACCATGCTCATCGAGTCTTCCACCGTCACGCCTTGCGCGCCGCCGGCCTGCATGTCGATCTCGGTGCGGCCCAGGCACGGAAGAATGAGGGCCTCGCGCCCGTGAATCACGTGGCTGCGGTTGAGCTTGGTGGTCACGTGCACCGTGAGATCGCACTGCTGCAGGCCCTTCCAGGTCTGGTAGGTGTCGGGCGTGGCGGCGGCAAAGTTGCCGCCCAGCGCAAAGAACACCTTGCCCTTGCCGTCGAGCATCAGCTGAATGGCCTCGACCGTGTCCACACCGTTGCGCCGCGGCGGCTCGAAGCCGAACACCTGCTGCAGCCGATCGAGCAGCTCGGCCGGCGGCTTCTCCCAGATGCCCATGGTGCGGTCGCCCTGCACGTTGCTGTGGCCGCGCACCGGGCAGGCGCCCGCGCCTTCGCGGCCCATGTGGCCGCACAGCATGAGCCAGTTGCCGATCATCTGGATGGTGGCCACCGAATGCTGGTGCTGCGTGATGCCCATGCCCCAGCAGGCGATGACCCGCTTGGCACCCAGGTACACGTCTGCCGCGGCGCGAATCTGCGCCTCGCTCAGGCCCGACTCCTGCACCAAGAGGCTCCACGACTCCGCGCGCAGGTCGTCGGCCAGCGCCTCGAAACCGGTGGTGTGCGTGGCGATGAATTCATGGTCGAGCACCGACGGCTCGCCGCGCGCCACGGCTGCGTCTTCGCGCTCGATGACGTGCTTCATCATTCCCTTGACGGCGGAAAAATCGCCACCCACGCGCAGCTGAAAGTAGTGCGAGCTGATGGGCGTGGAGCCCAGGGTGGCCATCTCCAATTTGTCTTGCGGATCGGCGAAGCGCTCCAGGCCGCGCTCGCGCAGCGGGTTGAAGCTCACGATGCGCGCGCCGCGCTTGGAGGCCATGCGCAGCTCGCCCAGCATGCGCGGATGGTTGGTGCCGGGGTTCTGGCCGAAGATGAAGATGGCGTCGGCCTTCTCGAAGTCTTCGAGCGTGACCGTGCCCTTGCCCACGCCGATCTGCGGACGCATGCCGCTGCCGCTGGGCTCGTGGCACATATTCGAGCAATCAGGAAAGTTGTTGGTGCCGTACTCGCGCACGAACAGCTGGTACAAGAACGCGGCCTCGTTGCTCGCGCGGCCCGAGGTATAGAAGATGGCCTGGTTCGGGTCGGGCAGCGCGTTCAGGTGCAGCGCGATGCGCTCGAAGGCGGCGTCCCATTCGATGGGCACGTACCGGTCGCTGGCGGCGTCGTAGGCCATGGGGTGCGTGAGGCGGCCCTGGTCTTCGAGCCAGAAGTCGCTCTGCTGGGCCAGCTCGGCCACGGTGTGCTTGGCGAACAGCTCCGGCCCGGCGCGGCGCGCGGTGGCTTCGGCGGCCACGGCCTTCACGCCGTTCTCGCAGAACTCGAAGGTGGAGGCGTGGTTGCGGTCGGGCCAGGCGCAGCCGGGGCAATCGAAGCCGTCGGGCTGGTTGGCCGACAGCAACGTCTTGGCGCCCTTGATGGCAATGTCTTGCCGCAGCAGCGCATTCGTGACACTGCGCAACGCGCCCCAGCCGCCAGCGGGGCCCTTGTAAAACTCGATCTTCTGCTCGCTCATGCGCCGAGTGTTCGCGCGCGAGGGGGCGGCGTCAAATTGAATCGGGATATGCGGCGATTCAAAACGGAAATGAAGCTCAGGCGCCGCGCGCGTCCTGCATGAGCAAACCGCGCAATTTGCTGCGCAGCGGTGTGTCTTCAATTTGCTGCACCCCGGCGATGTCGCGCAGCGCGAAGTCGCGGCTCTGTGCGTTGTGCAGGTCGATCTCGCGCACCACCTGGCCGTTGCTGTAGACGAAGGCCACATCGGCCAGCGCGAGCACGTCTTCGATGTCGTGCGTGATCATCAGCACCGGAATGCCCCACTGCTTGCGCACCTGGGCCAGTTCGTTGCGCAGTTCTGCTCGCAGCATGGGGTTGAGCGCGGCAAAGGGTTCGTCGAGCAGCAGCACCTGCGGCTCGCAGGCGAGCGCGCGGGCCAGTGCCACGCGCTGTTGCTGCCCGCCCGACAGGTTCTGTGGCCGGCTGTCGGCCAGGGCGGCAAGGCCGAAGCTCTCGAGCAGTGCCTGCACGCGTTCGGCATCTTTCGCGGGCGGCTTGCGGCGGTACCAGGCGGTCAACCCGAAGGACACGTTCTGGCGCACGCTCAGGTGCGGGAACAGCGCGTAGTCCTGGAACAGGTAGCCGACGCGGCGTGCCGGCGCGGGCACGTCGATGCGCTGGGCCGAGTCGTACAGGGTGCGGCCGTCGAGCCGCACGTGGCCCGACGTGGGATGCAGCAGGCCGGCGATGGCCTGCAGGGTGAGCGACTTGCCGGCGCCCGAAGGGCCGTAGAGCGCGGCAAAGGGAACGTTGGTCGCGAAGCGCACTGCCAAGTCGAAGCGGCGGCGGCCGTCGGCGACCGAGAGTTTCAGGTCGACGTCGATCATGCGGATTGCCCTGGTTTTGTGTTCAGGGCGCGTGCACAGGCCACCGGGTACTCCCCTCCGCGAATGTCCCCCGGGCTTCGCCCTCCTCCTTTATTTCGCTGCGGGGAGTACCCGGTGCCCTGTTCACGTGGACACGCTCCCGGTGATCGTGCGATCGACCACCGCGGCTTGCAACGCTCACGAGGGTGGGGTGCCTTGCGCAGCGAAATAAAGGGGGAGGCCGCAGGCCGGAGGACATTCGCGGAGCAAGGCACCCCGCCCTCGTGGGCGCGCCCTGAACAACAGCGCACCTCACGCCCACCGAAAATAAACGAAGAACAGGCGTTCATCTGCAAGCAGGCTCAGGGCTTGCCGAACCCGTAGCGCGTGAGCACTTCCTGCGCGGCAGGCGTAGACAGGAAAGCAATGAAGTCACCAGCCAGGGCCTTCTGCTTGCTATCGGACACCACAGCAATCGGGTACGTCACTGGCGTGTGGCCGGTGGGCGTGAAGGCGATCTTCACCTTGTCGCCAGCCACTGCCGCGTCGGTGCGGTAAACGAAGCCCGCCTCGACCTCGCCGCGGCTCACATAGTCCAGCACCTGGCGCACGCTGTCAGCCTGCACGAACTTGGGTTCGAGCGAGGTCCACAGGTTGGCGCCGTCGAGTACCTGCTTGGTGTACCGGCCCACCGGCACCGTGGCGACCTTGCCCACGGCGATCTTCTTGACGCCAGCGCCGCTCAGGTCCTGCAACGTCTTCAGGCCCACCGCGTCCTTCGCCGGTTCGATCAGCACCAGGCTGTTGGTGACGAAGTCCTTGCGCGTGGGCGTGTCGACGAGCTTCTGCTCGACGCCACGGTTCATCGTATCCTGGTCGGCGCTGGCGAACACATCGACAGGCGCGCCCTGGCTGATCTGCTGCAGCAGCACACCCGAGGCGGCGAAGTTGAAGCGCACCGTTGAACCCGACTTGGCAGCCTCGAACCTGGGACCGATTTCCTTGAACGCGTCGGTCAGGCTCGCGGCCGCGGACACGGTGATCTGCTGGGCGGCTGCGGCCAATGGCAAGGCCAGCGCCACGGCCAGGGATGCGAGGGACAAGAGACGGAATGAACGCATGGCAACTCCTTATAAGAATGAATGAAGCACGAAATCAGCGAAGCGAGAAAAAGCGGTTCGACACGACAAGCACGGTGATCGACAGCACCGACGTCACGATCACGAGCAACAGCGCCAGGTCGTCATGCCCGGACTGCACCGCGTCGTAGATGGCCATCGACAGCGTCTGCGTCTGCTTGGGAATGGACCCCGCCACCATCAGCGACGCCCCGAACTCGCCCATGGCACGCGCGAACGCCAGCAAGGTGCCGGCCAGAATGCCAGGCCACGCCAGCGGCAGCGTGACGCGCAGAAAGACGGAAAGCGGCGACTGCCGCAGCGTGCTGGCCGCTGCTTCGAGTGAGCGGTCGACATTGGAGAACGCCGCGCTGGCCGACTTGAGCACCAGCGGCAGCGCCACCACGGCCGAGGCCACCACGGCGCCGTGCCAGCTGAAGATGATGGTGTAGTCGAGGTGCTCGCGCAGCCACGCGCCCAGCGGGCTGCGGCGCCCGGCGGCCACCAAGATGGCGTAGCCGATCACCGTGGGCGGCAGCACCAGCGGCAGCATGAACACCGCCTCCAGCACGCTGCGCCCGAAGAAGCGCTTGCGCGCGAACACCCAGCCCAGCGCCACGCCCACCACCAGCGCGAGCACCGTCGCGACGGCGGCGACCTTGAGCGACAGGACCAGCGGGAACCAGTCGGTCGATGCGATGAGCGAGTGCGTCGTGTTCATGAAAATACGGCGGGATTGTTACACGCTGAGGCCCAAGGTTCTCACGGGGGATGCGCAAAGCCATGAGTCTTCATATACTGAGGAATACAGCGTAAGAGACAGTCCCCATGCGCCCATCCGCCCACGACACCGTTGTTCGCTCGATCTCCGGCCGCCCGGAACTGCGCCACGTGACGCAGGTGCGCGAGTGGCGCATCGAGCGGTCGATGGACGCCAGCGGCTTCGTGCTCTCCATTACCGGGCCCGACGGCCAGAGCCAGTGCTTCTTTGTGGCCGACACCGATGCCAGCGACATCGGCGAGGTGCTGCGCCGCCAGGCCGTTTGGGACGACCCGAATGGCGATCTGCTGGCGCAGTGACGTGCAGGCGGCGCCACATGTGGGGTGCGCAGCGCACCATCCAAGTCCCGCTGACCGGGCGCCCTGACCGCCCTGGCCGCCTTCCCCGATCAGCCCATGCGGTCGTCGGAGCGGATGCGCGGCAGCTGATCGAGCTTGGCGCCGAACCAGCCCACGCGCTCGGTCTGGCGCACGTCGAACTTCGGCACGTAGGGCTTGATGTCGAGCACGGGCGTGCCGTCCATCATGTCGTTGCCGCTGAAGTGCAGCGTGCTGCCCGCCACCGACACCAGCCGCACGATCGACAGGCCCAGCCGGTTGGGCCGGGTGGGCGCGCGCGTGGCGAACACGCCGTGCGATGTGGTGTCCAGAAACGGCACCACCTCCAGGCGCTCGTGCGCGCACTGGTGCAGGTGGGTGATGAGGATCAGGTAGTCGAAGCCCTCGATGTCGCGCAGCCCCGGCGCAAACTCGGCAAACACCTCGAGGCTGCCGATCTCCTCCGGCGCGCCGGCGGTCTGAATCGGCATGCCCGCGGCTTCGGTGAAACGGCTGCGCACGATGCCGACCGGGCGGCACACGACATCGGCGGCTTCGGAACTCATGGCGCCAGCAGGCGGGTCAGCGCGCGGATGTCGGCCGCAGTGGCCAGGCGCGCGGCGTTTTCGATGGCGCGGTAGTGCTTGACGATGTCTTCGCCCACCGGCGTGAGCGCGGTGCCGCCGCCGCGCGAACCGCCGGCGGCGGTGTTCACGGCAGGCGACGCCAGCGCATGGTTCATCTCGTCGATCAGCATCCAGGCACGGCGGTACGACATGCCGAGCAGGCGGGCGGCCGCGGAAATGGAGCCGGTCTCGGCCACGGCCTCGAGCACGGCGATCTTGCCGGGGCCAATGGCGATGGTGTCGTCCCGGTAGACGCGCAGGCGGAACTGGACTTTGGATTTCATGTGGGCGCCAAGCGTAAACCAATGCAGGCCGCCATTGTCGACCTGTGGCGTGCGGCAGTCGCTATGCAAGAATAAATACGGCGCCCCTGCTCCGGGGCAGCGAGGAGTTCCCATGAAGCACCGCCCCCTGTTCTCGTCTTCGCGTTGGCCGCGCCGCGGCGCGTGGGCCACCGCGCTGGCAACGGTGGTGGCGCTGGCCGGTTGCGCCGGCACTCCGCCAATGGCCGCGGTGCCTGCGATGCACGGCGGCTCGGCCAGTGCCGACACCGCCGCCAGCGCAGGCGTATCGCCCGCTTTCACCGTCTCCGGTGCCGTCATGAAACGCGCCACCTTCGACCTGTCCGCACTGCAGGCACTGCCCGCGAGCACGCAGGCGGTCGGCGGCAACAGCTTCACGGGCGTGAGCCTGTGGGCGTTGCTGAACGATGCGGCGGTGGGCCTGAAGCCCGACACCGCGGCGCGCAACCCGGTGCTCTCGATGTATGCGGTGCTGGTCGGCAGCGACGGCTACCGCACGGTGGTCTCGCTGGCGGAGATCGCACCCGACGCAGGCAACCGCACGGCGCTGGTCGCCTACAGCCTCAACGGCGCGCCGCTGGGCCGCAACGGCATGGCCCGGCTGGTGATGGCCGGCGACGCGAAGCCGGGCCGCTCGGTGGCCCGGCTGGCCGCGATCGAAGTCTTCGCGGCGCAGCCTTCGGGCCGGTGACCGTGAAGTGCGTGGAACGCGTGGAACGCGTGGAGCGATTCAACCAGTAGACGGCCCGGGGCGCGCCCGGCCGCCCCCTCACCCTTGTCACTCCCCCAGCGTGCCGCTGTGCTGCTGCACCTGCGCCTGCCACTCCGGCGTTTTCATGAAGACCAGGGCGGCCTCCAGCGCACGCGAGGGCCGCACGCCTTCCTGCGTCATGAAGCCGATGGGCGTGCGCACCTCGGGCGCCACCAGCGGCAGCGCCTCCAGTTCGCGGTGGCTGCGCACCGCCGCCACCATGCCGCCGGGCAGCACGCTGCTGACGTTGCCCACGCTCACCGCCAGCGCCAGCGTGAGCACCGAGTTGGTCTCGATGGCCGGCACGGCATGCATGCCGGCCTCACGCAGTGCCTGGTCGACGATGGCGCGGTTGTGCATGTCGGGCGTGAGCAGGCACAGCGGCAGCGTGCCGGCCTCGGCCCAGGTCATGGGTTTGCCGATGCGCAACTGGTCGGCCGAGGCCTTCCTGGCACGCCGCAGCAAAAAGTAATGTTCGATGCTCTGCGGCCAGGCCGTGAGCTTGATGCCCGGCAGGTGCATGCGCTCGGTGTAGCCCAGGGCAAGGTCGACCGACAGGCTTTCGAGGCCGGTCTCCAGGTCTTGCGAGCTCATGGACAGCACGGCCGGCACGATGCCCGCATGGCGCTGCTGCAGCATGGCGGCAAAGCGCGACAGCAGGGGAATGGCGGTGGGCACGGCGGCCATGCGCAGGCGCCCGTGGGGGTCGCCTTTTTCGCTGCGCAGTTCCTGCAGCAGCACTTCGTTCTCGCGCAGCATGCGTTGCGCGGTGGCCAGCACACGTTCGCCCTCGTGGGTGAGGCCGACGTACACGCGGGCGCGCTTGACGATGACCACACCGAACTCGCTCTCCAGTGCGCGCAGTGCGTTCGACAACGCGGGCTGCGTGATGTGGCAGGACTGTGCCGCGCGGCCGAAGTGCTTGTGCTCGTTCAGGGCTACGAGGTAGCGCATCGAGGCGAGCAGGTTCATGGCGTTGGCTCCTGCTTGTGTTGTTTGCGCTGTTGTTCGGGGCGCGTGCACAGGCCGCCGGGTACTCCCCTCCGCGAATGTCCCCCGGGGCTTCGCCCCTCCTCCTTTATTTCGCTGCGGGGAGTACCCGACGCCCTGTGCACCTGGGCACGCTCTGGGTGCTCGCCGATCAACGACCGCTCCGTATAACGCTCAGGAGGGTGGGGTGCCTTGCGCAGCGAAATAAAGGAGGAGGCCGCAGGCCGGGGGACATTCGCGGAGCAAGGTACCCCGGCCTCGTGAGCGCGCCCTGAACAACAGCGCCCCACAAGCCCCAAGCCATGACAAAAACAGCGAGGCCCCATCCCCAGGCTAGGTGTTCTTGCTGATAGAGATCGTCGGAAACTTCGAAGAAAAGTCCTTGGCAGTCTCGGCAATGCCCACAGCCACGCGACGGGCCACAGCCTTGTAGATACCCGCCACATCGCCGTCAGGGTCGGACACCACGGTAGGCGCCCCACTGTCCGCCTGCAAACGAATCTTGATGTCCAGCGGCAACGCGCCCAGGTATTCCATCTGGTACTCGGCCGCCATGTTCTTGCCGCCGTCCACGCCGAAGATGTGCTCCGCATGACCGCAGTTCGAACAGATGTGCACCGCCATGTTTTCCACGATGCCCAGAATCGGCACGCCGACCTTCTCGAACATCTTGATGCCCTTCTTCGCGTCGAGCAGCGCAATGTCCTGCGGCGTGGTGACGATCACCGCGCCCGTCATCGGCACCCGCTGGCTCAGCGTGAGCTGAATGTCGCCCGTGCCCGGGGGCATGTCCACGATCAGGTAGTCCAGGTCTTTCCAGTTGGTCTGGCGCAGCAGTTGCTCCAGCGCCTGCGTCGCCATGGGGCCGCGCCAGATCATGGCCTGGTCCTGGTCGACCAGAAAGCCGATCGACATCACCTGCACGCCATGGCGCTCCATCGGCTCCATCGTCTTGCCGTCGGCGCTGTCGGGGCGGCCCGTGATGCCCATCATCATGGGCTGGCTCGGGCCGTAGATGTCGGCGTCCAGCAGGCCCACGGTGGCGCCTTCGGAGGCCAGCGCCAGCGCCAGGTTGGCGGCCGTGGTGCTCTTGCCCACACCGCCCTTGCCCGATGCCACCGCAATGATGTTCTTCACGTTGGGCATCAGCTGCACGCCGCGCTGCACCGCATGGCTGATGACCTTGGTGACGATGTTGACCGACACGTTCTCCACGCCCGCCACCGTCTTGGCAGCGGCCACCAGCGCCTTGCGGATCGCCGCGTGCTGGCTCTTGGCCGGGTAGCCAAGCTCGAGGTCGAACGACACGTCGCCCTCTGAAATCTGCAGGTTCTTGAGCGACCGGCTCGCCACGAATTCCTTGCCGGTGTTGGGGTCTGCGACGGCCTTGAGCGCGTCCATGAACCCTTCTGGGGTGATTGCCATTGATCAAACTCCTGATTGGCCGGTAGTCTAAGGCGCTCTCCAGGCCCGCATCGAGCGGCCTCCGAATAGCCCCGACACGCCCGACAAGCCACACAACGAATAACAAAATGCCCGAGACAAGCCCCGTCACCGGCCTTCTGCTCACCGGAGGCGGCGCCCGGGCCGCCTACCAGGTGGGCGTGCTGGAAGCCATTGCAGACATTCGCCGCGCGGCCGGCGCCGCCGGCACCGGCAACCCCTTTCCGGTGATCACCGGCACCTCCGCCGGCGCCATCAACGCGGCCGCGCTCGCCTGCGGGAGCGACGACTTCGATCACGCGGTCGCGCAGATTGCGCAGGTGTGGGGCCAGTTCCGCGCCGAGCAGGTGTACCGCGCCGACTCGCTCTCGGTCATCGGCAGCGGCGCGCGCTGGCGCATGCTGCTCGGGCTGGGGCGCTTCGCGGCCAACTGGATGCGCATCAAGCCAAAGTCGCTGCTCGACAACCAGCCGCTGGCCGAGCTGCTGCAGCGCATGGTGCCGCTCGATCGGCTGCCCCAGCTCATGGCCCAAGGCCATGTGCAGGCCCTGGCCGTGACCGCGTCGAGCTACAGCTCGGGCGAGCACGTCACCTTCTTCGAGGCGGCCGTGCCAATGGAACCCTGGGTGCGCTCACAGCGGCTGTCGGTGCGCGACCGCATCACGCACACGCACCTGTTGGCTTCCTCGGCCATTCCCTTCGTGTTTCCGGCCACCGCCCTGCCCATGCAGCAGGGCCACACCGAGTACTTCGGCGATGGCTCGATGCGCCAGTCGGCACCCATTGCGGCGGCCATTCACCTGGGGGCGCAGCGCATCGTGGTGATTGGCGCGGGCCGCATGCACGAGCCCCGCGACACCGAGGCGCCCAACACCCACAGCGGCTACCCGACCATGGCACAGATCGCGGGCCACGCGCTCTCCAGCATCTTCCTGGACGCGCTGGCGGTGGACATCGAACGCCTGCGCCGCATCAACCACACGCTGGCGCTGATTCCCGAGGCGGCGCGCGCGTCCAGCGCGCTGCGCCCGCTCGACCTGCTCGTCATTTCGCCCTCGCAGCGCCTGGACGTGATTGCGGCGCGCCATGTGGACGCCCTGCCCGGCGCGGTGCGCCATCTGCTGGGCGGCTCCAAGGTGGCGGCCGACGTGAAGGGCGGCGCGCTGGCCAGCTACCTGTTGTTCGAATCGGGCTACACGCGCGAGCTGATGGCGCTGGGGCGCGCCGACACCATGAAGCAGCGCGACGAGGTGCTGCGCTTCTTCGGCTGGCAGGCGGCCTGACGGGGCTTCAGCGCGCGACCGTGCCCTGCGCCAACAGCCAGTCCGCCTGCCGGCGCCGCACCTCCCGCGCGTCCAGGCCGGTGAGTTGGCGGTACACCAGCGGGGCGGTCGCGCCCTCGGTGTTGATCAGCAGCACGCGGGAGTGGGCATCGAGCCCGGCTTGCGCGCGGTGCGCCGGCGACAGCGCCAGCACGCGCAGCGCGGCCAGGCCCGCCGCGCCGGACTCGCCGCTCTCGATGGGCACGTCGCGCGCCGAGCCCCGCGCCAACCGGCGCATGGCGTCGATGGCATCGTCGTCCTCGATGGTCATGAACACGTCGACCGACGGCTGCAGAAAGCGCCAGGCCAGCGGCGAGCTTTCTCCGCAGGCCAGCCCGGCCATCACCGAGTCGACCGTGCCCGTGGCGTGGGCGGGCTGGCCACTCAGCGCACTCTGCAGCAGGCAGTCGGCCTGGCGCGGCTCGGCCACGATGAGCGTGGGGCGCTGCGTGCCCTGGCGCTCCCAAAAATAGCTGGCCACGCCCGCGGCCAGGCCACCGACGCCGCCCTGCACAACCACGTGCGTGAACGGCGCCTCGCCCTGTTCAAAGACCTCGTCGACCAGCGTGCCGTAGCCCTGCATCACGTCGCGCGGAATGTCTTCGTAGCCCGCGTACGAGGTGTCCGACACCACCTGCCAGCCGTGGGCCTGCGCCAGCGCCGCGGCGTGCGTGACCGAGGCGTCGTAGTTGCCCTGCGTGCGCACGATCTCGGCGCCGAAGGCGGCGATGGCGCTTTCGCGCTCGAGGCTCACCTGCCTGTGCAGCACGATCACGCAGCGCATGCCCGCGCCCTGGGCGGCCGCGGCCAGCGCGCGGCCGTGGTTGCCGTCGGTGGCGCTGATGACGACCTGCCCACGCAACGCGGCGGCGTGGGCGCCGAGCAGCACGGCCTTCGGGTCCCACGCGGGGTGCGCGCGCAGCACCAGCCGCACCAGCGCGGCCGGCGCGCCCAGTGCCTTGAAGCTGCCGAGCGTCGAGCGCTTCGACTCGTCCTTGGCGCACACGCCGGCTACGCCCAGCGCCTGCGCGGTGTCGGGCAGCGACCACAGCGGCGTGGGTTGCTTTGCGAGCATCGGCCACGCAGAGAGCCAGTCGCGCGTGCGTCGCGCTTCGGCAATGCACAGGATGCGCTGCAGTTCGCGCGGGTAGGCGGCGCGCACGGCGTTCTTGTTGATGACCAGCATGGGTGTCCGGGGTGAGTGTCTTGGCGGGGGTCGTGGCGATGCGTGCGGCAATTCAGCGCGGCAGGCGCAGGCGAACAATTTCCGCGAAGTAGCGCGCGCCCGTCGCCAGCACCTCGTCGTTGAAGTCGTAGCTGGCGTTGTGCAGCGGCGTGCCACCTGCCTCGCCCTCGGCGCCGTTGCCCAGGAACACGAAGGCGCCCGGCACCACCTGCAGGAAGGCGCCGAAGTCTTCCGAAATCATCATCGGCGCCACGTTGGCGTCGACGTTCTCCGCGCCCACGACGGCCGTGGCCGCGGCCACCGCAGTGGACACGCAATGCGCCCAGTTCACGGTGGGCGCGAACTCGTGCGTGTAGCTGAAGTCGCACCCGGCGCCGTGCATGCGGCACACGCCCTCGCTGATCTCGCGCATGCGCGCAGCCAGCATGCGTTGCACCTTGGGGTCGTAGCTGCGGGTGTCGCCCTTGATCACCACGTTCGACGCAATTGCATTGCGAATGCCGTCGGTGATGAACTCGGTGCACGACACCACCGCCTGCGCGCCGGGGTCGAGCGTGCGCGACACGATGGTCTGCAGCGCCAGCACCAGCTGCGCGCCAATCACGATCGGGTCGACGCCCATGTGCGGCCGTGCGGCATGCGTGCCGCGGCCCTTCACGTGGATGACGAAGTTGTCCTCGCTGGCCATGATGCCGCCCGCGCGCATGGCGATGCTGCCAGCGCGCATGCCGGGCATGTTGTGCAGGCCATGGATTTCGTCCACCGGAAAGCGCGTGAACAGGCCGTCGTCCATCATCGCCTTGGCGCCGCGGCCATGCTCTTCGGCGGGCTGGAAGATGAAGCGCACGGTGCCGTCGAAGTCCTGCCGCTCGCGCAGCAGCTGCGCCGCGCCCAGCACGATCGACATGTGGCCGTCGTGGCCGCAGGCGTGCATCTTGCCGGGCGTGGCCGAGGCGTAAGCGCGGTCGGCGGGCAGCTCGGTGATGTTCAGCGCGTCCATCTCGGCGCGCAGGCCGATCACACCTTTGCCTTCACCCACCTTCAGGTTGGCCACAAGGCCGGTGCCGCCGATGCCGGTGTGCACATCGAGCCCCAGGGCCTTCAGCACGCGCACGACAAAGGCCGAGGTCCTGGCCTCCTCGAAGCCGGTCTCGGGCATGGCGTGCAACTGGCGACGCCAGCCGGTGAGCGTGTCGCGCAGGGGTGCGTCAAGGAAGGTCATGGCGAGATGCTATTGACAACCCGGCGGGACAGGTGCGCAAAATCAGCCCGTTCAACGCAACGTCTTTGCGTCACTCGCCCGCCAATGACACCCCTCGATGCCCTGGACCTTCGCTTGCTGCAACTGATTCAGGCCGACAGCCGCATGCCGCAGAGCGAGCTGGGCGAGCGGGTGCATCTGTCGACCGCGGCCGTGAACCGGCGGCTCAAGCGCATGCGCGACGAGGGCGTGATCCAGCGATACGGCGCGGTGCTGTCTCCCGCCGCGCTGGGCCACCCGCTGACCATCGTGGCCGAGGTGGAAACCGAGAGCGAGCAGATCGACCTGCTCGACGCCATGAAGCGCAGCTTCAAGGCCTGCCCGCAGGTGCAGCAGTGCTACTACGTGACCGGCGAGTGGGACTTCATTCTGGTCTTCGTGGTGCGCGACATGGCGCAGTACACGGCCCTCACGCGGCAGCTTTTCTTTCAGAGCAACAACGTCAAGCGCTTTCGCACGCTGGTCACCATGGACCCGGTGAAGCTCGGCCTCGACGTGCCCGTTTCACCCCCCGCCTGAGCACCCGACATGTACCCCAAGAACCGCCTCGACGCACTGACCGATGGCATCTTTGCCGTGGCCATGACCCTCCTCGTGCTCGACCTGCACATTCCGGAGGAAACCGCGGTGGGCGCGGACGAAGCCTCGCTGCTGCGCGCCCTGGCCGCGCTGAGCCCCAAGCTGCTGCCGTACCTGCTGAGCTTCTACGTGCTGGGCGTGAGCTGGCTGTCGCTCATCAAGGCGCGCTCGCGCGGCGAAACCGTGGGCGAGCCCTATGCCAAGTGGAGCCTGTTCTATCTGCTGTTCGTGACGCTGGTGCCGTTCTCCACGGTGCTGATGGGCCGGTTCACCTCGCATGCCACGGCCACTGTGCTGTACGCGGCCAACATCGGCGCCATTGCGCTGATCGCGTTCGTGCTGATGTCGCTGCTGCCCGACCCGGTGCGCGACGCCCACTGGCTGGACCGGCGCGTGTCGCTGCTGTTGCTGCTGGCGTCCTGCCTGCTCACCATGGCACTGAGCTTTGTGGTGCCGGGGCAGGCGCTGTGGGCCTTTGCGCTCAATGTGGGCGGTGGGCTGCTGGTGCGCCTGTACCGGTGGCTCGCGCCTGCGGGCTGACCGCAGGGTCGCCCGCGGGCACCAGCATCGAACGCAACAGCAGCGCGAATGCGCAGACGATGGGGCCCAGCGCCATCAGCCGGCCGGGCTCGAACGCCAGCCCGGCGGCCAAGCCGACGGCGCAGCCGACCTTGATCCACGGCGCCACGGCATCCCAGCCGCGGCGGTGCGTCACCGCGAACCCGATGAGCGCGGCCCAGCCGAACAGGCCACCGAACACCGAGACGACCCAGCTTGCCAGGTAGTAGACGGTGCCCATGTCGCGAAACGCGATCGCCGTGCCCAGGCCTTGCCAGGTGTGGCGGTAGCCGTCGAACAGAAAGAAGCCGGTGGCCGAAGCGGCCCACCAGAAGAAGGCATACAGGCTGGCTGTGCCGGCCAGCGCCGCAAGACACGCGAGTGCGCGCCGGGTGATGTCGTCGAAGGGCGCGTGGTCGCTCCACGCTGCGGTGTGTCCGTTGTCCATGCTCGGTGCTCCATTGAGTCTGCAATGGGGTCCGAAGGTAGGCGCGCACTGTGCGGTCAGCGTGAAGACCGTGTGAAGTGGTGCGAGCACATGCCAGCGCGCGGGCGCTGTCGCTACTGAAAGAGCCCGAGAAAAGCGTAGACGCCCAGCATGGCCAAACCCACCTTGCTGGCGTTCGCCACGGCTTCCTGTGAGATCGGGTACATCTTTGCGCGCCGCCATGCCCGGATGTTGAGCGCCACCGCAAGCACCAGTCCGCTCACGAAAAACAGCGCCGAATTCAGCCCGAGCGCGCCTATCAGCGACACCACCAGAATCACGACACCGGCCGCCCAGATGCCGTTGTCCGTGCTCTTCAGCACATGCGACAGACCGCTGCAAACCGTGCACTGGGCCGGCACGGCGCGGCTGGACCAGCGCTTGGCGAGGTTGCTGATGCCGGGTTGCTTGCAGCGCGGGCAGGTGTGCGTCATATGCCGCGCAAGATACCGCAGCGCGCCCCCGGCTGGCAACCAGCCAAGAGCGGGTCTTCAGTCTTCCGCCGAAATCCCCAGCTCCGAGCAGACGCGGCCCAGCAAGGCCTTGAGCGACGCGACCTCGGTCTCGAGCCGCGCCACATTGGCCTTCAGCGCCGCGACCTCGCCCAGCGACACGTCGTGCGCGGCATATGGCGCATCGGACGAAGCACCGCCCGGCCCCGCGACCTCTTCCGCCGGTGCGCCGCTCAGCAGATGCGCCCAGCGGCTTTCGCGCGCGCCGGGCAAGCGGGCCAGCCGGACCACCAGCGCGCCGGCCTGGCGCTCGGCCAGCTCGTTCAGAAAGCCCTCGACCGACGAGATGTCGGCAAAGTTGTGCATGCGGTCGCAGGCGATGCGCAGCTCGCCCGCGGTCTGCGGGCCGCGCAGCATCAGCACGGTGAGCAGGATGACCGACTGCGACGGAATGCGCAGCACGCGGTCGATGTTGTGCTCGTAGCGAAAGGCGCGCCCGCCGCTGGTCTCGGCCACGAGGCTATAGCCCTTCAGGCTGTCGATGGTGGCCTGCACCTGCGACTCGGTGAGCTCGAGCACCGGGTTGCGGCTGGTCTTCTGGTTGCAGCCCGACACCAGCGAATTGAGCGTGAGCGGGTAGCTGTCGGGCACGGTGCGCTGCTTTTCGGCCAGCACGCCGAGGACACGGGTTTCGACAAGGGACAGAACGGGAAGGGAGGTCGAGGACATGGCAGCTGAAAAAAGAAACGCCACCGGAGCATGGCCCCGGCAGCGTACACGTGTTCAGCGATGGCCTTGCGCCACCGGTGTCATTCGACAGCCGTTACTTGGTCACGGCCAGGCTGGTTTCCTGCACACCCTTCTTGCCGGTGGTTGCGTCCACCAGCTGAAGCTTGTTGCGCGCGTACATGACGCCCATCTTCACTTCCTGCCAGATGTAGTACGACATGCCCGGCTGGGTGTCGACCACCAGGGTGTCGGTGTTCTCGGCCGTCGAGGTGATGGTGTGCTTGCCCGGCGCGACTTCCTTGTACAGGAAGGTCTTCGAGGCGGTCTGGCCGATGGGCTTGCCATCGACGTTCACATCCATCTTCACCGAGCCGCCCATCGACTCGTTGCGATAGATGTACAGGGCCGACTTGTCTGCGGCGGGCGCGGTGAACTTCTTCACGGCCGCGTCCTGTTCGGCATTGCCCATGCTCACGGACGCGCAACCGACGAGATTGAGCGCGGCAACGGCCACCACGGTGGCAACAAGAAACTTCTTCATTGGGAAACCCCTCCAGGCTTGCATTGATTTGATTGATTTTTCTGCACCGCCCGACTCATCAAATCAGGCGCGTGCGCGGCCAGCACTGTAGCCGCGCGCGTCGCCCTTTTCGCTTCCGCTGTGCTGAAAATTTTCAGCCCCGCAGCGGGTTCCCCTGTGCCTCAGCCGCCGTTGATGCGGCCGACCAACGCCTTGGTGAAAGCCGCCGTGTTCGCCGTGCCACCCAGGTCGCCGGTGCGCACCTTGTCGACATTGAGCGTCTGGTCGATGGCCGTGCGCAGGCGCGTGGCCAGCTCGGGCATCTTGGTGTGGTCGAGCATCATCGCGGCGGCCAGCAGCAGCGCGGTGGGGTTGGCGATGCCCTTGCCGGCAATGTCGGGCGCCGAGCCGTGCACGGCTTCGAAGATGGCCGCGTCGGTGCCGATGTTGGCGCCGGGCGCCATGCCCAGGCCGCCGACCAGGCCGGCCACCAGGTCGGAGAGGATGTCGCCGAACAGGTTGGTCGTCACCAGCATGTCGAACTGCCAGGGGTTGAGCACCAGCTTCATGGCGCAGGCGTCCACGATGATCGAGTCGAGCTCGAACTTGCCCTTGTACTTTTCTTCGTAGAGCTGCAGGCCGGTTTCCAGGAAGAGGCCGGTCAGCACCTTCATGATGTTGGCCTTGTGCACCAGCGTGACCTTCTTGCGGCCGGTGGCAATGGCGGTCTCGAACGCGTACTCGAGCACCCGGCGGCAGCCCTGGCGCGTGTTGATGCCGGTGGCCATGCCCACGGCATGCGGGTCGTCGTCGATGCGCACGTAGTGCTCGTGGCCGATGTACAGGCCCTCGAGGTTCTCGCGCACGATCATCAGGTCGATCTTCTCGAAGCGGCCGCCCGGAATGATGGTGCGCGCGGGGCGCAGGTTGGCGTAGAGCTGAAACTCTTCACGCAGCCGCACGTTAGAGGAGCGGTAGCCGCCGCCCGAGGGCGTCTCCAGCGGGCCCTTCAGCGCGAGGCGCGTGCGGCGGATGCTGTCGAGCGTGGCGGCCGGCAGCGGGTCACCCGAGGCCTTGACGCCGCCGAGACCGGCGATCTGGGTGTCCCAGGTGAAGGGGGCCTTCAGCGCGTCGAGCGCGGCCAGCGTGGCGTCGACGATTTCCGGGCCGATGCCGTCACCGGGTATCAGTGTTGCGGGAATGGGAGTGGTCATGGGTTGGGCGCTCAGGTCGGTTGGCGAAAGAACTTGTGGGGACCCGTCGTCCTGCGTCATGTGCATCACGTACGGCAAGCGCAGCGAACACTCGCCGAGCGGTCTCCGCCGGGAATCATCCCACGGCGTGCCAGCGCGGCGGGATCAAGACCTTATGCGCCCGGCGAAGCGGCCGATTTCCGGCCGGCGTTCCGCCCAAGCCTCAACGTTCTTCGAGACCGTCGAGTTCGTAGCTGTAGAGCGACTCGCCCTTGGCGGTCTTCACCTGCATCTTGATGACACCGTACTGCGGCGCGTACCAGGAGTCGACCGAGTTGTCGTCGCCGCGCGAGCGCACATGGCAGACGTTTTCGAAGGTGCGAGCGTTGTAGTTCGGGTTCAGCTCCAGGTTTTCGAAGCCCACGAAAACGTGCTCCGACTGGTACTTCTTGTCGAAATCGAAGGCCTCCTTGCCTGCGCTCGTCGTCTTCACGCCCTTGCCGGCCAGCTTGAACGTGGCGCCCGGCTTCACATCGGCCGGCACTTCGGGGAACGGCGCCGCGAAGACTTCCTTGATGACCACCTTGCCGGCGTTGCCGCCCAGCGCCGCGACACCGTACTGCTCGGAGCCCAGCCGCTGCCGGCCGGTTTCGTCGAAGAACTTCGTGGTCTTGACGCCGCCATCGGTGCTCACCACGCCCATGGCGGCCTTGCCCGCGAACCGGGCCTTGACGATCTGGATCTTCGAGCGATCGCTCAGCGTGTAGGCCACACCGGGCTTGAGCTGGAAGCAGTCGGCAAAAGAGGGTGCAGCGGCAATGGCGCTGGTGGTTGCCGCGGCCGCGATGGCCGCGCCCAGAATGGCCTTGAAACCAAATGACTTGGTGCTGTGCATGGAGTCCTCCTTGTTGTTTGAGGCGGAAATCATGCCATGTGAATTTCGCTGTTTTTCCGGCTCATGGCAGGTCGTCGGGCATCTCCTGATCGAGCAGCGAAGCGCGGCTCACGACGCGGCCCGGCGCGAGCAACGCACCGGGCGCGATCACTGCATTGGCACCAATCCGCGCCCCATCGCCGATCAGCGCACCGAACTTCTCGCAGCCCGTGGGCTGCAGCGCGCCACGCGCTCCACTGCGCACGAAGATCTCTTTGTCGGCGCGCTCGTTGCGGTGGTTGCACACGATGCTGCCGGCCTCCATGTTGACGCCCGCGCCCAGCACCGAGTCGCCGACGAAGTTGAAGTGCGCAAGCGCCGTGCCGGCAAACACGAAGGACGATTTCAGCTCCACGCCCGGGCCGATGCTGCAGTGCGCATCGACCCAGTTGCCGCCGCGCAGATAGGCGCCCGCGGCCACGAAGCAGCCGGGCCCGAGGATCAGCGGGCCCTTCAGCACCGCGCCGGGCTCGACGCGCGTGCTGCGGTGCACGGCCACCTCGCCGTCGACAAGGTAGTCATCGGCCGGCAGCCCGGCCAGCAAGCGGCGCACGATGTCGGGTGCATGCAGCGGCAGTTCCCAGGGCAGCGAGGCGGCCCATGGCGCCAGGGGCGAGCCGGCAAATCCGGCGATGTAGTCGGCAAGGTCGATGGCATGCGGCATGGGGGCGATGCTGCCAGCAAACCCGCACGCCGGGCGGGCCACCTAAAATGCGCGGTTCCGTCAGCTCCACTCCCGAAAGCGCCCTCCCCGATGTCCGCCCCGCGCAAGCTCTTCGTTACCACCGCCCTGCCGTACGCCAACGGCAAGTTCCACATCGGCCACATGATGGAATACATCCAGGCCGACATCTGGGTGCGGAACCAGCGAATGAATGGCGCCGAGGTCAACTTCGTGTGCGCCGATGACGCCCACGGCGCCGCCATCACCATTGCCGCCGACAAGGCCGGCGTGACGCCGCAGGCCTTCGTGGCCGAGATTGCCGCGGGCCGCAAGCCCTACCTGGACGGCTACTTCATCTCCTTCGACAACTGGCACTCGACCGACGCACCCGAGAACCACCAGCTGGCGCAAGACATCTACCGCGACCTGCGCGCCAACGGCCTGATCAGCACCAAGAGCGTCGAGCAGTTCTACGACCCTGAAAAGGGCATGTTCCTGGCCGACCGCTTCATCAAGGGCGAGTGCCCCAACTGCCACGCCAAGGACCAGTACGGCGACAACTGCGAGGTGTGCGGCGCCGTGTACGCGCCCACCGAGCTCATCAACCCCTACTCGGCCCTGTCGGGCGCCAAGCCCGAGCTGCGCAGCTCGGACCACTTCTTCTTCAAGCTGTCGGACCCGCGCTGCGAGGCCTTCCTGAAGGAATGGACCGCCGCCCCCGGCCACGTGCAGAGCGAGGTGCAGAACAAGATCCGCGAGTGGCTCTACAAGGACGACGAAGGCAAGGGCGGCCTGGGCGACTGGGACATCAGCCGCGACGCGCCCTACTTCGGCATCGAGATCCCCGATGCGCCGGGCAAGTACTTCTACGTGTGGCTGGACGCGCCCGTGGGCTACCTGGCGTCGCTGAAGAACCTGCTGGACAAGCGCTGCATCGAGCTGGGCGGCGACGGCATTTCGTACACCGAGTACATGGCCGACCCAGACCTGGAGCAGGTGCACTTCATCGGCAAGGACATCATCACCTTCCACACGCTGTTCTGGCCCGCGATGCTGCATTTCAGCGGCCGCAAGGCGCCCGACGCGGTGTACGTGCACGGCCACCTCACGGTGAGCGGGGAGAAGATGAGCAAGAGCCGCGGCACCGGCATCGACCCGCTCAAGTACCTGTCGATCGGGCTGGACCCGGAGTGGCTGCGCTACTACATCGCGGCCAAGCTCAACGGCCGCAACGAGGACATCGACTTCAACCCCGAGGACTTTGTGGCGCGCGTCAACAGCGACCTCGTGGGCAAGTACATCAACATCGCGAGCCGCGCGGCGGGCTTCATCGGCAAGCGCTTCGAAGGCAAGCTGGGCCAAGTGTCGGCCGACGGCGCGGCGCTGCTGGCCGCCCTGCGCGATGCCTCGGCCCAGGTCCATTCGCTGTACGACAGCCGCGACTACGCTCGCGCGCTGCGCGAAGTGATGGCGCTGGCCGACAAGGTGAACGAGTACGTCGACCAGAACAAGCCTTGGGAGCTGGCCAAGAAAGAAGGCGCCGAGGCGCGGCTGCACGATGTGTGCACCGTGTGCATCGAAGCCTTCCGCCTGCTCACGCTGTACCTGAAGCCGGTGCTGCCGGCGCTGGCGGTGAACGTGGAGGCTTTCCTGAAGATCGCGCCGCTGCACTGGAGCGACGCGGCACAGGCGCTGCCGGCCGGCCACGCCATCGGCGACTACAAGCACCTGATGCAGCGTGCGGACGCCAAGCTGGTCGACAAGCTGTTCGACACGCCCGAACCCGCAGCAGTCGCGCCTGCTTCCGCTGAAGCTCAAGTGCTGCCGGGCGGCGAAGCCATCGCGCCCCCCATCACCATCGACGACTTCGCCAAGATCGACCTGCGCATCGCGCAGATCGTGGCCTGCGAGAAGGTCGAGGGCTCGACCAAGCTGCTGCGTTTGACGCTGGACGCGGGTGAAGGAAAGACCCGCAATGTGTTCAGCGGCATCGCCTCCGCCTACCAGCCCGAGCAGCTCGTGGGCAAGCTCACCGTGCTGGTCGCCAACCTCGCGCCGCGCAAGATGAAGTTCGGCGTGAGCGAAGGCATGGTGCTGGCCGCCAGCCATGGCGACGAAAAGGCCCACCCGGGCATCCACGTGCTCGAACCCTGGCCGGGCGCCACGCCGGGCATGTGCGTTCGCTGACCTGCAAGGACACCCGCCATGACCACGCCGCACCGCGCCCTTTTGATGCTGTCTCTGTCCGGCGTGTTCGCCCTGCTGGGCGGCTGCGCGGTCGTGACCGTGGCGAGCACCGCGGTGAGCGTGGGCGCCAGTGCGGTCGGCCTGGCGGCCGATGCGGCCATCGGCACCGTGCGCATCACCGGCAAGGCGGTGGGCGCGGCGGCCGACGCGGTAATTCCCGACAGCCAGTAGCCGCGTTGTCGCCCGTTCAGGGCGCCTCGGTGCCCCGGTCGGGCGAAGAGCCGCTGCGCACCACGCGCTGGTCGTCGTTCAGCGTGGCGGTGAAGACCATCGGCGAGTTGGGCGGCTGCACCCAGCGCCATTCCCATTCGGTCTCGCGCTTCAGCGCATAGGGCGTGACCTTGGCGGGCTTGCCGAGCAGCTTGCGCAAGTCTTCCATCATCAGACCGGGCTTCACCTTGGCGAAGTTCTCGGGCGTGAGCACTTGGCGCAGCGCGCTCATCTTGCCGTCGGCACCGATGGTGATCATGTAGTTCTTCTGGCCCGCGGGCTGGCGGTTGTACTCGAAGACACGGCCACCGGGCGCGTCCCAGATGTTCTCGGGCTGGCCGAAACGGGCGCGCACATCGGCCTCGGTGGCCACGCCTTCTTCGAGCTCGCTGATGTTCCTGGAATCGCATGCGGCAAGCCCCAAGACCACCGCCAGCAACGCCGTTGCCATGCCAATCTGCCACCCTCGCCGTTGCGTCATGCCGTCCCCGGTAAAATTCGCGCCATAAAGGTCCAGTCTATGTCCATCTTCCGTCGCCCCCACTACTCCTCCGAGATCACCAACTTCATCGAAGAGATGAAGGAAAAGAAGCCCACGCTGGAAGCCGAACAACGCGCCGGCCGCGCCCTTCTGTGGGACAAGCACCTCGACCGCAGCCTGCTGAACGAGTACAGCGAAGGCAGCGTGCCCATGCAGCCGTACGTCTACCAGACGCAATCCAAGTAATTGTCGATGCCGAATTGGCAGGACACGCACGTCCACATTGCGCAACTCGCTATTGAATTGATAGCGGCCGCCCAATGAGCAGAAACGAGGACACCGGCGCGCTGGTGGTCGCCATGCCCGACGTGGTCGACCAGGTCGCGCTTGCCAGGCTGTATGGCGAGCCGCTGTTCGCGATGCCGAAGGACCTGTACATCCCGCCCGAGGCGCTGCAGGTGTTTCTGGAGGCCTTCGAAGGCCCGCTGGACTTGCTGCTCTACCTGATCCGCAAGCAGAACTTCAACATTCTCGACATTCCGATGGCGGGGCTCACGCGGCAGTACCTGAGCTACGTCGACGAAATTCGCCAGACCAATCTGGAGCTGGCGGCTGAATACCTGCTGATGGCCGCGATGCTGATCGAGATCAAGTCGCGCATGCTGCTGCCGCCCAAGAAGGTGGCCGACGGCGAAGAGGCGGAAGACCCGCGCGCGGAGCTCGTGCGCCGCCTGATGGAGTACGAGCAGACCAAGCTGCAGGCCGCCGCCATCAGCGCCCTGCCGACTTACGGGCGCGACTTCTGGAAGGCGCAGGTGTACATCGAGCAGTCGCTCAAGCCGCGCTTCCCGGAGGTGGACGTGGTCGAGTTGCGCGACGCGTGGGCCGACATCATGAAGCGCGCCAAGCTCGTGCAGCACCACAAGATTTCGCGCGAAGAGCTCAACGTGCGCGAGCACATGAGCATCGTGCTGCGCCACCTGCAGGGGCAGCGCTTCGTGGAGTTCGAAAAGCTGTTCGACCCCTCGCGCGGCTCGCAGGTGCTGATCGTCACCTTCATTGCGATGCTCGAACTCGCGAAAGAGACGCTGATCGACATCACGCAGGCGGAAGCCTTCGCCCCCATCTACGTCCGGCTGGCCTACGCGCCGACCTGATTCAACCGGTTCCTGCCCGCCCGTGAACTCCGCCGTGCGCGACTTCGACGTTCTCATCGTCGGCAGCGGCCTGGCCGGCCTGTCGGCCGCGCTGCACCTGGCCCCCACGCACCGCGTGGCCGTGCTGACCAAGCGCGCGCTGAACGACGGCTCCAGCGCCTGGGCGCAGGGCGGCATTGCGGCGGTGCTGGCCGCGGGCGACAGCTTCGACGCGCATGTGCAGGACACGCTGGTGGCCGGCGCCGGCCTGTGCGACCCCGAGGCCACGCGCTTCGTGGTCGAGCATGCGCCCGAGGCCATCGGCTGGCTGCGCGAACTGGGCGTGCCGTTTTCCGAAGAAGGCGGCAACCTGCACCTGACGCGCGAAGGCGGCCACAGCCAGCGCCGCATCGTGCACGTGACCGACGCCACGGGTGCCGCCGTGCAGCAGGTGCTGATCGAGCGGGTGCGCCGCACACCGAACATCACGCTGTTCGAGCACCACACGCTGGTCGACCTCATCACCGGCACCAAGCTCGGGCTGGCAGACCCGGCCTGCGTGGGCCTGTACGCGCTGGACGGCGACACCGACGAGGTGCTGGCGTTTCGCGCGCCGCACACCATTCTGGCGACGGGCGGCGCGGGCAAGGTCTACCTGTACACCACCAACCCCGACACCGCCACCGGCGACGGCATTGCCGCGGCGTGGCGCGCGGGCTGCCGGGTGTCGAACATGGAGTTCATCCAGTTCCACCCGACCTGCCTGTACCACCCGCATGCCAAGTCGTTCCTGATCAGCGAAGCGGTGCGCGGCGAAGGCGGGCTGCTGAAATTGCCTGAATCGGCGGGGGGCACGCGCTTCATGCCCGCACACGACGCGCGCGCCGAACTCGCGCCGCGCGACGTGGTGGCGCGCGCCATCGACTTCGAGATGAAGAAGCACGGGCTCGACTGCGTGTACCTCGACATCTCGCACCAGCCGGCCGCGTTTCTGCAGGAACACTTTCCCAACATCCTGGCGCGCTGCGCCGAGCTGGGCATCGACATCACGCGCGAGCCCATTCCCGTGGTGCCGGCCGCGCACTACACCTGCGGCGGCGTGCTCAGCGACTTGAGCGGGCGCACCGACATTCCGGGCCTGTACGCCATCGGCGAGACCGCCTGCACCGGCCTGCACGGCGCCAACCGGCTGGCCAGCAACTCGCTGGTCGAGTGCATGGTTTTCGCGCGCGCGGCGTCCAGCGCCATTGCCGAAGCGCCTGCGCGCGAACCCGCCGTGCTGCCCGCCTGGGACGACAGCCGAGTGACGGACGCCGACGAGGCAGTGGTGATCTCGCACAACTGGGACGAGCTGCGCCGCTTCATGTGGGACTACGTGGGCATCGTGCGTACCAACAAGCGCCTGGAGCGCGCGAGCCATCGCATCGCGCTGCTGCAGGCGGAGATTCAGGAGTTCTATGCGAACTTCCATGTCACGCGCGACCTGCTCGAACTGCGCAACCTGGTGCAGGTGGCCGAGCTGATCGTGCGCTGCGCCCAGGCCCGCCACGAGAGCCGGGGCCTGCATTTCAGCCGCGACTATCCCTCGCTTGCCGAGCCCACGGCACCGACGGTGCTGTCACCGCTGGCACCCACGGTGCTGGTGCCGCCCGGCGGCTGACGACCCACCCGCTTTCGTTTTGTCACTCAAGGATGCCCGGCCACCGACGCCCGCAGGGAGAAACCCAACCATGTCGAACACAAGCCCCAACGCCAGCACGTCAAGCACGTCCGGTGCGTCGCCCTATGGCACGCTGCCGCCGGCCTCCCTGCCCGCCTCGCGCAAGCCCGTGAGCCTGCCGCGCCTGGCGGAGATGCATGCACGCGGCGAGAAGATCGCCATGCTCACGGCCTACGACGCCACCTTCGCGGCCATGGCAGACGCGGCGGGCATCGACTGCCTGCTGGTGGGCGACTCGCTCGGCATGGTCTGCCAGGGCCTGAACAGCACGGTGGGCGTGAGCCTGGAGGCCATGCGCTATCACACCGACAGCGTCTCGCGCGGTCTGCGCCGCGTGCAGGGCACGGCCTGGCTCATTGCCGACCTGCCCTTCGGCAGCTACCAGGAGTCGCGCGAGCAGGCGTTGCGCAGCGCCACGGTGCTGATGCAGGCCGGCGCGCACATGGTGAAGCTGGAAGGCGGCGGCTGGACCACCGACACCGTGCGCTTTCTGGTGGCGCGTGGCATTCCGGTGTGCGCCCACCTCGGCCTGACGCCGCAGACGGTGCATGCGCTGGGCGGCTACCGCGTGCAGGGCAAGGGCGACGAAGCCGGCGCGCTGCTCAAGCAGCAGGCCCACGCGCTGCAGGACGCGGGCGCGGCCATGCTGGTGCTGGAGATGGTGCCGGCCGCGCTGGCCGCCGAGCTCACGGCCGAACTGAAGCACTGCGCCACCATCGGCATTGGCGCCGGCCGGGCCACCGCCGGCCAGGTGCTGGTGTTGCACGACATGCTGGGCATCAACCTTGGGAAGATGCCGAAGTTCGTGCGCAACTTCATGGCCGACGCGCCGGGCGTGCTGCCCGCGCTGCAGGCCTATGTGCGCGCCGTCAAGGACGGCAGCTTTCCCGACGACCGGCTTCATGCCTGGTAAGGATCAAAGGAACCCACTCCCATGTACATCGCCACCACCGTCGAAGAACTGCGCGGTCGCCTGTCCGCCAGCAAGCGTCCGGCCTTCGTGCCCACCATGGGCAACCTGCATGACGGGCACATCGCGCTCGTCAAACAGGCCAAGCCGCTGGGCGACGCCACGGTAGCGAGCATCTTCGTGAACCGGCTGCAGTTCTTGCCGCACGAAGACTTCGACACCTACCCGCGCACCTGGGACAGCGACTGCGAAAAGCTGCGCGCCGCCGGCTGCGACGTGCTGTTCGCGCCCACCGAGAAGGTGCTCTACCCCGAGCCCCAGACCTGCAAGGTGCACCCCGACCCGGCGCTGGCCGACATTTTGGAAGGGCACTTCCGGCCGGGCTTCTTCGTCGGCGTGTGCACGGTGGTGATGAAGCTCTTTCAATGCGTGCAGCCGCGCGTGGCCGTGTTCGGCAAGAAGGACTACCAGCAGCTCATGGCAATCCGCCACATGGTGCGGCAGTTTGCGATGCCCATCGAGATCGTCGGCGGCGAGACCTTTCGCGCCGACGACGGCCTGGCGCTGTCGTCGCGCAACGGCTACCTGAGCCGGGACGAGCGCGCCGAGGCGGTGCAGTTGTCCAAGGCGCTCAAGGCCATGGCCGAGGCGGTGCGTGCGGGCGAGACCGATTTGGCCGCGATCGAAGCGCGGGCAATGCAGACGCTGGCGCAGCGCGGCTGGCAACCGGACTATCTTGTGCTGCGGCGCCGCGCCGACCTGCGGGAGCCCTCCCCCGGTTTGCGCGGCGAGCCGCTCGTGGCACTGGCCGCGGCGCGCCTGGGCAGCACGCGGCTGATCGACAACCTGGAGATCGAGGCGCCCACGGCGTCGTGACATTTTTATGAGCTACAGCGTCAAGGAAATTTTCTACACCCTGCAAGGCGAAGGCGGCCAGGCCGGCATGCCGGCCGTGTTCTGCCGTTTTGCCGGCTGCAACCTGTGGAGCGGCCGCGAGGCCGACCGCGACACCGCCGTCTGCCGCTTCTGCGACACCGATTTCGTCGGCACCGACGGCACGTTGGGCGGCAAGTTCAAGACCGCCGACCTGCTGGCCGACACCATCGCCGCGCAATGGCCGGCGGGCGACGCCGACCACCGGCTGGTGGTGCTGACCGGCGGTGAACCCCTGCTGCAGGTGGACACGGCGCTGGTCGACGCGCTGCATGCGCGGCGCTTTCGCATTGCGGTGGAAAGCAACGGCACCGTCGAGGCGCCCGAAGGCATCGACTGGCTGTGCATCAGCCCCAAGGCCGGCGCGCCGTGGGTGCAGCAGCGCGGGCAGGAGCTCAAGCTGGTGTGGCCGCAGACCGCGTTCGACCTGGACACGGTGGCGCGCACCGGCGAGTTCACCCACCGCTTTTTGCAGCCGATGGACGGACCCGACCGGCTGGCCAATACCGAACTGTGCATTGCCGAATGCATGCGGCAACCCGCATGGCGCCTGAGCGTGCAGACCCACAAGATCACTGGAATCCGCTGAAGCGGCCACCCCTTTTTTCCTGAGTTTTTCGACGATGCGATTCACCATCAGCCAACGCTTTTTCTTCGACGCCGCTCACACGCTGAAGCGCGAGATCGAAGTCGAAGGCAGCCGCCGTGTTCACGGCCACACGTACCACGCGGAGGTGTGGCTCGCGGGCGAACGCGATCCCGAAACGGGCATGGTGATCGACCTGGGCCTGCTGCGCCGCCGGCTGGACGACGTGCGCGAGCAGCTCGACCATCACCTGCTGGACGATGTGCCGGGGCTGCACCCGCCGACGCTGGAAAACCTGTGCGTGTTCATTGCCGATGCGCTGCCGGATCTGCGGGGGTCGCTGGCGCGGGTGCGGGTGTGGCGGGAGGCGCTGGGGGACAGTTGCACGGTGGAGTTCTGAGGTTGCTCCCTCCCCTTCCGGGGGAGGGAGCAACACGGGGTCAGGCCGCGCCGATGCCCGCTACCAAGCTCCCAGCCGCCTGCCCATTCTTCAACCCTGCCGTGAACGCCAGCATGCGGTCGATCGGCACCCTTGCCCGCAGCCCCAGCGCCGGATCGACGTGGATTTCTCCCGCCCCCGTCTCCAGCGCATTCGCCAGTTCCACCAACCCGTTCATCGCCATCCACGGGCAATGCGCGCAGCTCTTGCAGGTGCCGCCGTTGCCCGCCGTGGGCGCGGCGATGAAGGTCTTGCCGGGGTTCAGGGTGCGCAGCTTGTGCAGCATGCCTGTGTCGGTGGCCACGATGAATTCGCTCGCGTCCAGGCGCTGCGCGGCGTTCAGAATGGCCGAGGTGGAGCCCACCGCGTCGGCCAGCGCAATCACGTCCGACGGGGACTCCGGGTGCACCAGCACCTTGGCCTGCGGGTGTTGCTTCATGAGCAGTTCGAGCTCCAGCGCCTTGAACTCGTCGTGCACGATGCAGGCGCCGTTCCAGCTGACCATGTCCGCGCCGGTCTGGCGCTGGATGTAGTCGCCCAGGTGGCGGTCAGGCCCCCACAGAATCTTCTGCCCTGCCGCATGCAGCGCGTTCACCACGTCGAGCGCGCAGCTGGAGGTGACGAGCCAGTCGGCGCGCGCCTTCACGGCCGCGCTGGTGTTGGCGTAGACCACCACGGTGCGGTCCGGATGCCGGTCGCAGAAGGCGCTGAACTGTTCGACAGGGCAGCCCAGGTCGAGCGAGCAGTTCGCGTCCAGATCGGGCATCAGCACGCGCTTTTCGGGCGACAGGATCTTCGAGGTCTCGCCCATGAAGCGCACACCCGACACCACCAGCGTTTGCGCGGCATGGTCGCGGCCGAAGCGCGCCATCTCCAGCGAGTCGCTCACGATGCCGCCGGTTTCCTCGGCCAGGTCCTGCAGGTCGGGGTGCACGTAGAAGTGCGACACCTTCACCGCGTTGTGCTCGCGCAGTAGACGGCGAATGCGCTCTTTCAGCGCGGCGCGCTCGTCGGGCGACGGCGCGGGCGGCACGCGGGCCCAGGCGTGGCGGGTGTCGCACGTGGTGCCTTGCTCGGCGGGTTGTTCGTAGTCGACGTCGATGACTGCAGCGGTCGTCATGGGGCGTGTTCTTCTCGTTTTCTGGCTACTGAAAGCGCATCGAATAGTCGATGGCTTTCACATCCTTGGTCAGCGCGCCGACCGAGATGCGATCGACACCGGTCTCGGCCAGGGCGCGCAAGCCGTCGAGCGTCACGCCGCCTGAGATTTCGAGCACGGCCTTGCGTGCGTCGCCCGCCGCGTCGTTGATGCGCACGGCCTCGCGCAGCGTGGGCAGGTCCATGTTGTCGAGCAGCACCATGCGCGCGCCAGCCTCCAGCGCCTCGTGCAGCTGGGCCAGGGTTTCGACCTCGACCTCGACGAAGGCGGCCTGCGAAGCCACCGGCGCCACGGCGCGCAAGGCGGCCGCCACGCCGCCGGCTGCGGCAATGTGGTTTTCCTTGATGAGCACCGCGTCGTACAGGCCGATGCGGTGGTTCAGCCCACCGCCGGTGCGCACCGCGTACTTCTGCGCCAGGCGCAGGCCCGGAATGGTCTTGCGCGTGTCGACGATGCGCGCGCGGGTGCTGCGAATGGCGTCGGCATACAGCGCGGTCTTGGTGGCGACCGCGCTCAGCAACTGCAGAAAGTTGAGCGACGTGCGCTCGGCCGTCAGCAGTGCGCGGGCGGCGCCTTCGATCTCCAGCACGGTCTGCTCGGCGGTGCAGCGCTCGCCTTCGGCACAGAGCCACCGGATGCGCACGTTCGGGTCGAGTTGCCGCAGCGTGGCCTCGACCCATGGCGCGCCGCACACCACGGCGGCTTCGCGTGCCAGCACACGGGCGCGCGCGGTGCGCGTGGGGTCGACCAGCGAGGCGGTAAGGTCGCCGTCGGCAACGTCTTCCTGCAAGGCGCGCGCGGCGTCGGACTGGGCCAGCGCGGCCACGGCCGACGCTGAAAAATCGAAGCGAGGGCTCATGGTTCTCTTTGTCTCTGCGTTTTTTTTAGGGGGATTGGCGGGGAGAAGCCGAGGCGCCGGGCTGGACCGACTCCGGCACCGGGTCGCGCCCGGTCAGCGCGGCCACGGCGTCCTGCGGGCTCACGCGGCCGTCGAGCAAGGCGACCACGCCTTCGGCAATCGGCATCTCGATGCCGAGGCCGCGCGCGCGCTGCACCACGGTGCGGGCGCAGTACACGCCTTCGGCGACATGGCCCAGGGAATCGACGGCCTGCGCCAACGTGCGGCCCTGGGCCAGCAGCAGGCCGACCTTGCGGTTGCGCGACAGGTCGCCGGTGGAAGTCAGCACCAGGTCGCCCAGGCCCGAGAGGCCCATGAAGGTCTCGGCGCGCGCGCCCAGCGCAAGGCCGAAGCGTGTCATTTCGGCCAGGCCGCGGGTGATGAGCGCCGCGCGGGCGTTCAGGCCCAGCGCAAGGCCGTCGCACAGGCCGGTGGCGATGGCCAGCACGTTCTTCACCGCGCCGCCCACTTCGACGCCCACGATGTCTTCGTTGGCGTACACGCGCAATGCGGGTCCGTGGAAGGCGTCGACCAGCGCATCGCGCACGCTGGCATGCGGGCTGGCGGCAACCAATGCGGTGGGGCGGCCTTCGGCGACCTCTTGCGCGAAGCTGGGGCCGCTGAGCACGCCGGCTCTCAAGCCGGGCGCAACCTGCGCCCATATTTCGTGGGCAAGCAGGCCGAAGGATGCGGGGGAAGTGTCCAGCGCGGGCTCGACGCCCTTGCACAGCCACGCCACCTGCGCGGCGGTGCCACGCAGTGCGACCAGCTGTTCGCGCAAGGCCGCCATGGGGGTGGCGACGATGACAAGGTCGGCGCCGACCTGCGCCAAGGCGATGTCGCCCGCGCGCACGGCCAGCGAGGCCGGCAGGGCCAGCCCGGGCAGGTAGCGGGTGTTTTCACGCGCGGCCGACATGGCGTCGGCCTGGGCGGCGTTGCGCGCCCAGAGCGTGACCTCGTGGCGGGCCGCCGCGTTGACTGCGACGGCCGTGCCCCAGGCACCGGCGCCATGAACGCAGATCTTCATCGTGCGTTGGCGGCGTTGTGCCGGTTTACTGCGTCAGGGTCGGCGCGGCGGCTTGGCCGGCGGCCTGCGCTTGCTGCTGCTCGTACATCGCCTGGAAGTTGATTTCGGCGAGGTGCACGGGCGGGAAGCCGCCGCGCTGGATCACGTCGGCCACGTTGCCGCGCAGGTACGGGTACACGATTTGCGGGCAGGCGATGCCCAGGATGGCGCCCATCTGGTCTTCGGGCAGGTGGCGGATCTCGAAGATGCCGGCTTGCTTGGCTTCGACCAGAAACACGGTCTTGTCGCCGATCTTGGTCTGCACGGTGGCCGACACGGTGATCTCGAAGATGCCGTCAGCCACGGGCTGGGCGTCCACGCCGAGCTGGATGTCGACGGTGGGTTGCTCTTGTTCCAGCAGGATCGCGGGCGAATTGGGTTGCTCGAGCGACAGGTCCTTGAGGTAGACGCGCTGGATCTGAAAAATGGGATCTTGGGCTTGCTGGTCGGCCATGGCTGAACTTTCGAGGATCAAAACAATGCCCGCCGGGGAGAGGTTCCCGCAGCGGGCTGCAGATGGAAGAGCGGGCGATTATCGCCCGGTGACCGGGCCACTTCCGTGACGCCGGTTGCTTTGTGTTTCAGGAACCTTGCAGCAGCGGAACCAGGCCGCCACGGCTGTCCAGCGCCATCAGTTCGTCGCAGCCGCCGACGTGCGTCTCGCCAATGAAGATCTGCGGCACCGTGCGGCGCTGGGTGATTTCCATCATGGCGGCGCGGGCCTGCGGGTCGGTGTCGATGCGGATCTCTTCGATCTGCTCGACGCCCTTGGACTTCAGGATCTGCTTTGCACGGGTGCAGTACGGGCAGACGGCGGTGGTGTACATCTTGACGGCTTGCATGCTCTTTACCTTGGGAAGACTCAGGCTTTTTCAACCGGCAGGTTAGCGTCTTTCCAGGCCTTCAGCCCGCCAGCGACCGCTTGGGCCTGCTCATAACCGAGCTTCTTGGCGGTGGCCACGGCGCGCTGGGCGCGCGCGCCGGTGGCGCACACAAGCAGCAGCGGCACGTTCTTGTTCTTGACGGCGGCGGCGAGCTTTTCTTCGAGCTGCTTCAGCGGAACGTTCTTCGCGCCGATCATGTGGCCGGTGGCGAACTCTTCCGGCTCGCGCACGTCGACCAGCACGGCGCGCTCGCGGTTGATGAGCTGCACGGCGCCCTGCGCGGTGAGCGTTCCGCCGCCCGCGCCCCGCACCAGCGGCCAGGCGAGCATGGCGCCCGAGCTGAGCGCGATCAGGATCAACATCCAGTTCGCGGTGACGAATTCGATCAATTTCACGAGGGTTCCTTGAATGGCAAACCGGGGATTTTAGAATGCGAGGTTTCGCAAGCGCAGCCAAAGGCCTCCCACATGCACAAACTGGTACTGATCCGTCACGGCGAATCCACCTGGAATCTCGAAAACCGCTTCACTGGATGGACCGACGTCGACCTGACCGAGACCGGCGTGGAGCAGGCCAAGCAGGCCGGCCGGCTGCTCAAGGCCGAGGGCTACGACTTCGACGTCGCCTACACCAGCGTGCTCAAGCGCGCCACCCGCACCCTGTGGCACACGCTAGACGAGCTCGACCGCACCTGGCTGCCCGTGGTGCACTCCTGGCGCCTGAACGAGCGCCACTACGGCGGCCTGCAGGGCCTGAACAAGGCCGAGACCGCCAAGAAGTACGGCGACGAGCAGGTGCTGGTGTGGCGCCGCAGCTACGGCACCCCACCCCCGCCGCTGGAAACCACCGACCCGCGCAGCGAGCGCGGTGACGTGCGCTACGCCAAGCTGTCGCCCGAGCAGATTCCGCTCACCGAATGCCTGAAGGACACGGTCGCCCGCGTGCTGCCGTTCTGGAACGAATCGATGGCGCCGGCCATCCGCACCGGGCGCCGCCTGGTGGTGGCGGCCCACGGCAACTCGATCCGCGCGCTGGTGAAGTACCTCGACGGCATCTCGGACGACGCCATCGTCGGCCTGAACATTCCGAACGGTATTCCGCTGGTCTACGAGCTCGACGACGACCTGAAGCCGCTTCGCCACTACTACCTCGGCGATGCCGCGGCCGCCGAACGGGCCGCCGCCGCGGTGGCTTCGCAAGGTAAAGGCTGAAGAAACCCCTTTCTGCCGGCCACTTCGTGGAACCCCGGCAGGCAATTTGCTTCCAAGCTGTGTATATTGGTTCGACAGCCGCCGACAAGGACAACCACTCATGATGGGCAAGAAATTGAAGATCACCGGCTGGGTCGCCGCCGGCGCCGTAGCTGGCGTCCTGACCACCGTCTCGTTGCAGACAGTCGCACGCGGATCGCTTGCGCCACTGCCGCTCGAGGAATTGCAGCAACTCGCTGCCGTCTTCGGCATGGTCAAGAGCGACTACGTGGAGCCGGTCGATGAGAAAAAGCTCATCTCCGACGCCATCTCCGGCATGGTTGCCGGGCTCGACCCGCATTCCCAGTACTTCGACAAGAAGTCCTTCAAGGAATTCCGCGAAGGCACCACCGGCCGATTCGTCGGCGTGGGCATCGAGATTTCGCAGGAAGACGGCCTGATCAAGGTTGTTTCTCCCATCGAAGGCTCCCCGGCGTTTCGCGCCGGCCTGAAGCCCAATGACCTGATCACCAAGATCGACGACACCGCCGTGCGCGGCCTGTCGCTGAACGAGGCGGTCAAGCGCATGCGCGGCGAAGTCAACACCAAGGTGCTGCTGACCATCTTCCGCAAGGACGAGAGCCGCACCTTCCCGGTGACGATCACGCGCGAAGAAATTCGCACGCAGTCGGTGCGCGGCAAGATGATCGAACCCGGCTACGGCTGGATTCGCCTGTCGCAGTTCCAGGAGCGCACCGTCGACGACTTCGTCAAGAAGATCGACGAGCTCTACAAGGAAGACCCGAACCTCAAGGGCCTGGTGCTCGACCTGCGCAACGACCCGGGCGGCCTGCTCGACGCGGCGGTGGCGGTGTCTTCGGCCTTCCTGCCCGAGAACGTCACGGTGGTCACCACCGATGGCCAGCTGGCCGAAAGCAAGTCGGTCTACAAGGCGGCGCCGGAGTTCTACCAGCGCCGTTCGGGCAGCGACCCGCTGCGCAGCCTGCCGGCCGCGCTGAAGACCGTGCCGCTGGTGGTGCTGGTGAACGAAGGCTCGGCCTCGGCCAGCGAAATCGTGGCCGGCGCGCTGCAGGACCACAAGCGTGGCGTGATCATGGGCAGCCAGACCTTCGGCAAGGGCTCGGTGCAGACGGTGCGCCCGCTCGGCCCCGACACCGGCCTGAAAATCACCACGGCGCGCTACTACACGCCGAGCGGCACCTCGATCCAGGCCAAGGGCATCGTGCCCAACGTGCTGGTCGACGAAAGCGCCGAAGGCAGCCCGTTTGCCGCCCTGCGCATGCGCGAGGCCGACCTCGAGAAGCACCTGGCCAGCGGCCAGGGCCCCGAAGTGAAGGACCCGGAACGCGAAAAGGCCCGTGACGAAGCCCGCAAACGCCTCGAGGAAGAGGCCAAGAAGCCGCCACAGGACCGCAAGACGCCTGAGTTCGGCACCGACAAGGACTTTCCGCTGGTGCAGGCCATCAACCGCCTGAAGGGCCAGCCGGTGCTGGTCAGCAAGACGCAGGTGATCGTCGAGAACAAGGAAGAGAAGAAGGAAAACTGATCCGGTGGCGCATGGAAGATAGCGAGCTGCTGCGCTACTCGCGCCACATCCTTCTGGAAGAGTTCGGCATCGACGGCCAGGAGCGCGTCAGTGCCGGGCGGGTTCTTGTCATTGGCGCCGGCGGGCTGGGCTCGCCGGTGGCCCTGTACCTCGCGGCAGCGGGTGTCGGCCACATCACGCTGGTCGACGACGACGAGGTCGATCTCACCAATCTCCAGCGACAGGTCGCGCACACGCATGCGCGGGTCGGGCACTCCAAGGTCGAATCTGCCGCGCAGGCCATGCGCGACATCAATCCCGGTATTTCCATCGAAACCCACGCCGTGCGGGCGGACGAGGCACTGCTGTCACGCCTGGTCGCAAAGGCCGATGTGGTGGTCGATTGCTGCGACAACTTTTCGACCCGCCACGCGGTGAATCGCGTTTGCGTGATGCATGCCAAGGCGCTGGTGGCGGGCGCAGCAATCCGCTTCGATGGGCAGTTGAGCGTTTACGACACCCGCGACGCCGTTTCGCCCTGCTACGCCTGCCTGTTCCCGCCCGATGCGGCCTTCGAGGAAACGCGCTGCGCGGTGCTGGGGGTCTTCGGGCCGGTGGTCGGCACCATCGGCACCTTGCAGGCGAGCGAAGCGCTCAAGCTGCTGGCGGGCATCGGCCCGTCGCTGGCGGGCAAGCTGTTGATGTTCGACGGGCGCAGCACCTCGTTCGACACGTTGCGCGTGGCGCGCGACCCGCAGTGCGGGGTTTGCGCACAGCGCCCTTCTTTGCCCGCGTCCCTTTCAGCAGCTGCCGCTTAAGGCTTGGCAGCCTGCTTGGCGCCCTTGGCCCGGGCAGCGCCGTTGGCGGCCGCGCCGGCGGTCGGCTTGTTCGCGCCCGCCAGCACGCCCGTGCAATCGGCATCGGCGCCGGGACCGGTTTCGATGGTTGCGGCCAGCGCCAGCAAGGGGTTGATGGCGCCCAGTGCCAACGCAGCGAGCCCGCGCTCGGCCAGCGGCCCGACCTGCACACCGCCCCGGGGCGCGCCAAAAGTCCCACTCACCACCAGCGGCGTGCGAATCGACAGGATGCTCTTGCTCTTGGGCTCAGGCCGAACCACGAAGTCCAGCCCCTCGGTGGCCAGGTTAGCCTGCCCGGTGGCGGTGAACAGCGCATTGGTCGTATCTACCACCAGGGTGCGCCCCGTCATCAGACCCTTGTTGACGTCGAAGGCAATCGCCGCGCAACGCAGCTCGACATTGCGGTCGCCGCGCAGCAGGAATTTGATGATGTCGCCGCCCACGAGCGTGGCGAACACCGGCAACAGGTTGCCAAACTGACCGCTCCCCGAAATGACCGCCACATCGCCCGACACACCACCCAGCCAGTTGGCCACCGTGGTGCCCGAGCCCGAAAGGTTGATGCGCCCGTCCAGCCGCCCCACGCTGTTTCCGGTGGTCTCCAGCTTGGGAATGAGGCGCGCCAGCTGCATGGCGCGCACATCGAGCGAGGCCCGGATGTCTGCCGGATTCTTTGAAGCATCGATACGGATTGCACCGGCCAGCTTGCCGCCGGCCACGCCCAGGTCGAGCGGGTCGAGCGTGAGCACGCCGTCGGCGAGCTTGACCTGCACGCTGCCCCGGTCGAGCGGAATGTCCCGCACGTTCTGAATCTTGTCAGCCGTGTATTTCACGTCGGCATTCATGGCGCGCAGGCGTTCGAAGTCGAGCGGCGCGGTGGGCAGCACCTTGCCGCCCGGGCGCTTGACTTGCGTGACGGTGGGCGGCGGGGCAACGCCCTCCACGGTGTTGGCGGTGCGCGCCGTGGGCGGCAGGCCGATCAGCGGGCCCAAGTCGTCCATGTTCATCACGCGCGAGCGCAGGTCGCCTGCCAGGCGCGGCAGTTGGCCGGCCTGGTCGAAGCGCATGTCGCCGGAAATGTCGGACAGGCCCAGCTTGCCCTTGAGGGCCGTGGCCTCCCACAGCTTGCCGCGCTTGTCCAGCTTTCCACTCAGCGCGTAAGGCGAGGTCTGTGGCAGCGCAATGCCGAGCAACGGGAACAAGGCGCCCAGCGTCTGCCCCTTGATGTCGAACTTGGCATCGATGCCATCAAGGTCCGACAACTGGGCCACGGTGCCTGCGGCCTTCAGCTGGGTCTGCCCTGCCGCGGCGTTGATCTCTATGGGGAACGGCGGCGCGCCGACTGCGTTGATCTGCAGCACGTTGCCGGTGCGCCCATTGGCGGTCAGCGGCTGGCCCTTGTAGCGGCCCTTGATGCGGTAGTTGAGCGGCATCTCGCCGCGGTTGGTGTCGTAGCTCAGGTCGGCATGGATGTCCACGCCAAGATGCTTGGCCAGAAAATCGACCACGCCGGTGTCGATCTGGATCAGGCCGATGTCGGGCACTGTTCCCGAGTCGGACGTGTCCTTGCCAAGCGCCCAGGTGCGGCGGCCATCGGCTTCCATCTGCAGGCCCACAGCGGGCGAAAACAACGCCAGGCGCGGAATCACGATCTTGCTGGCCAGCAGCGGCCAGATGCGGATGTCGAATTCCGCGCGATCGGCCTTCACCAGATAGGGGTCGCGTGCCCAGTCGGGGTTGGCGAACTCGATGCCATCGAATTTGACGGTGGCTTGACGCCAACCCAGGCCGACGTCCAGGCGACGCGTGATCTCGAACTTGCGCCCGGTCTTCTCGCTCACATAGCGGTTGAGCGGCTCGCGCAGCACGTCCCACGGAAAAAACATCAATACGAGGACCAGCGCCGCGAACAGCAGCACGACGGAGCCAAGCAGTTTTTGCCAAAGCGGCCGGGTGCGGAATAGGTTCGTTGCCATGGTGTGCTTGTTAACCCACGATAGGCGCCATCAGGGTCGTCCATCGACCGCACGGGCCGTGGGGCATTGCCTACGGACAGGGCTGCAATGCAATTCAGGTGCAAACGTCGGAACCCGCCTACAGCGCCCAGCCCACGAAGCTTGCATGATGCGCGACGGAATGAATGCAAGCTTCGCCGGCAGTCATTTCCCGCGGTGGAAAGCTGCGGAGGCACCAGCCAACGTCAGAAGAAGCGCGGTTCGGCATGGATTTCAGATTGCAGACATACGCTGTCGAAGACAAGCTCAAGATCCGTGAAACCCCTATTGCCCACCCGTAAGAGCGCACGCACAGCGCGGTCGTCGACCATGCCGAGACCGACCACGCGGCGCGCGAAATCGATGGGCTGCTGGATTTTCGACTCGCACCGCGGCCGGCGCACCGACCGGGCCCGAGTGCATGCCGCTGAGGGCCCCTTCCCGCTCCCAGCGTCCGCTTCAGTCGATCAGCTTGTTTTTCAGCGCGTAGTACGTCAGGTCGCTGTTGGAAGAAAGGTTCATCTTTTCCATCAGGCGCGTGCGGTACGTGCTCACGGTCTTCACGGACAGCGACAGCGTCTTGGCAATGTCGCCGGCGGTCTCGCCCTTGGCCAGCTTCAGGAAAACCTGAAACTCGCGTTCGGACAGCTGCTCGTGCGGCGCGGCGTCGTCCTTGCGGTCGAGCTGGCGGGCCAGCAGTTCAGCCACGGCGGGCGTGATGTAGCGACGGCCCAACGAAATGGTGCGAATGGCGTTCACGATCTCGATGGGATCGCACTCCTTGTTCAGGTAGCCGCTCGCGCCCTGACGAATCAGGTTCATCGCGTAATGTTCTTCCGGGTAGCCGCTCAGGATGAGAATGCCCACGTCCGGCGCCTTGGCGCGAATCATGGCGAGCGCGTCGATACCGCTTTGCCCGGGCATCGAAAGGTCCATGACCAGCACATCCAGCTCCGTGGTACGCACCAACTCGATGGCTTCGCGCCCGCTGGCAGCTTCGCCCGCCACGCGCAGGTCCACGTGCTCGGAGAAGAACTGCCGGAGGCCCGATCGCACGATGGCGTGGTCGTCCACAATTCCAATTTTGATCATCTGTTACTTTCGTCGTTGTGTTGCGGACATCCGGGCGGCAACATTCCGGGTCCCTGATAGTTGTCAATTATTCACGAACTTGCGTCACAAGCAGCCTCGAAAGTTTCATGCACTGGTTAGCCCCTCAAAAAATGGCCGTGAGCCTGCTGCTCGCGGCACTTGCCGCGCTGGCCCTCGTCGGCATCAACGAGGCGGGCTATCGGCAGTCCAGCCGCGCCCTGGCCGACATCGAAGAGGCGCAGCAGGTGCACGGCACGCTGAACCAGATCCTGCAGAACATGCTGGACGCCGAGACCGGTCAGCGAGGCTATCTGCTCACCGGTGAACCCAGCTACCGACAACCCTACGACACGGCGGTGAAGGAGGTCGACGGCCACATCGCCGCGCTGCGCCAGCTGTATGCCGGGCGCCAGACCGAGCTCGCCCAGCTCACCGAACTGTCGAAGCACGTGCTGCGCAAGGTGGCCGAGATGGACATGAGCGTGCGGCTGCGCCAGGACGGCAAGGAGGACGCCTGGAAGTTCGTCATGACCACGGACGTCGGCCGCGAGGAAATGGACGCCATCCGCAACACCGCCGGAGAGCTGGTGAAGATCAGCAACACCACCCTGCACCAGAGCCAGGCGCAGGTGCTGAAGTCGCTGCGGCTGGCGCGCGCGGGCACCGCCATCGTGGCGCTGGCCGCGTTGATCGCCTTCTTTCTGTACCTGCGGCAGACCCATGCGCTGCGCTTGATCGGCGAGCGCCAGAAGGAAACCTTGCAGCGCGAACGCAACGCCCTGGAAGACGAGGTGCGCGAGCGCACCGCCTCTCTGGCCGAGTTGGCCACCCACTTGCAGGACGTGCGCGAAACCGAGCGCGGCTTTCTCGCGCGCGAACTGCACGACGAACTGGGCTCGCTGCTGACGGCGGCCAAGCTCGACGTGGCACGACTGAAGTCGCGGCTGGCAGATGCACCCGACGCCATTCAGCGCCTGCAGCATCTGACCGAGTTGCTCAACAGCGGCATTGCGCTGAAGCGCCGCATCATCGAGGACCTGCGCCCTTCGTCGCTGTCGAACCTGGGGCTGGTGGCGTCGCTGGAAATCCTGGGTCGCGAATTCGCCGAGCGTTCGGGCCTGCAGATAGAAATGGCGCTGGAGCCGGTGACGATGGACGAGTCGCGCCAGCTCACCATCTACCGCATGGTGCAGGAGAGCCTGACCAACATCGGCAAGTACGCGGAGGCCAGCGAGGCCACCATCGTGATGAAGAACTACGAGAACCATGTGATCGTGGAAGTCGCCGACAACGGCAAAGGCTTCGATACGCAGCGCATGCGCCCGTCGACGCACGGCCTGGCAGGCATGCGCCACCGCGTGGAAGCGGCACGCGGCAAGCTCTCGGTATCTTCCACGCCCGGCAAGGGCACGCTGCTGAGCGCCATGCTGCCCGTGGTCAAGGCGGCCGCGGGCGCCTGATCTTCAAGCCTCTTCATCACGCCGCACGCTTTGTCGGAACGCGGCGGAACTGCTTCACGCCGCGCCGCCCGGGCCACTCGGCCTCCTCCTACGCACCCCGCCACCGACCGCTGACAGGTCCCCGGCGGGGTCGCATTTAAGGTTGCTCCTGTGCTGAGGAATTTCTCCCAAGAGATCCCGAATGCGCCGTTTCAAAGACAACGAGGCAACCCTCGAAGGAGTTCCGCATGTTGCACTACACCGTGGTATTTCTGGTCATCGCGCTGATCGCCGCATTGCTCGGATTCAGCGGCATCGCTGCCGGCGCTGTCGGGATTGCAAAGATCCTTTTCGTGATCTTCGCCATCCTTGCCATTGCCAGCTTTGTTGCCGGCTTGCTCCGACGCAAGTAGCGTCGTTACGATCCACAGGCTCCCGCATTTCATCTTCCCGAAAAGGACTTTCACATGAACACGAACAAGACCGCCTCGCAACTCGCAGACGACGCACGCCAGACCGCCAACGACGCGGTGGAATCCACCCGCGCTTACGCACAGAACGCTGTGAACGCAGCCGGCGAAAAGGTCCGCGACCTGCGCCGCGACGCGGAACCCGCTGTCGAACAACTCGCAGCCCGCGTGCAGCAAGCCGTGCAGCGCGGCCTGGACGCAGCGTCGACCACCAGCGCACGCGCACAGCGCCGCCTGGAAGCCGCCGCAGACGTGACCGGCCGCTACATCTCCGACCAGCCGGTGCGTTCGGTGCTGCTGGCAGCCGCAGCCGGCGCGGCCATCACCGCGCTGATCGTGCTGGCCAGCCGCCGCACACGGGACGACTACTGATCCGCTGAGTCACCGTTGTTCCACTGATCCCCGGCACCATGCTTCATCCCATTTTTTCCACGGTGCTCGGGCATCCCGAACTCGTCGCCGATCACATTGCCAACTACGCGGCTCTGATTCGAGAGGAAACCTCTCAGGCAGGCCGTGGCTTGGTCAAGCGCATCGTCGCGGGGGTGCTGGCAGCCGCCAGCGCCATGTTGGCACTGGGGCTGATCGGCGTTGCCGTGCTCCTCGGTGTTCTGCACGGTAGTTTTCACTGGGTGCTGGTCGCGGTGCCTGGTGTGGCGATCGTCATTGCGGGCCTCAGCGCCTGGTATGCGACACGACCCAGCCCGACCCACGGATTCGATGACCTGCGCTCACAGGTCAATGCCGATCTGCAGGCCTTGCATGAAGCAGGAGCGCACCATGACCAGCACTGACCGCTCTTCTGCCCTGACGCCCAAACAGCGCCTTGCGCTGTCTCGGCGCGCTTTGGTCCGCCAACTTCATGGCGGTTCAGAGGCTTACGACGACAATCAGCGGACTTCTGCGCAAAACGCCGACGACGCGCTGGAATACGCGCAGCGAGACGCCTCGATGGCGCTACCTCCGCTTGGCGAACACGACGGGCATGCACCCGGCATCGGTGCCAACGTTTGGTTTTCGATGGGGCGCAGCGTTGCTCAACGCTGGTGGCGGCGTCACCCTGCACACGCGGTCGGGCAATTGGCGCGGCCGCTGCTGGAACGCTATGCGCGCAAAAAGCCCGCGAAGTTGATGGCGATTGCCGCAGCCACGGGCGCCGTGGTGGTGCTCGTCAAACCGTGGCGATTGCTGTCGGTTACGGCCGTGCTCGCAGCGGTACTGAAAACATCCGACATGGCTGACGTTGTCAGCACGTTGATGCAAAAGAACCAAAGCCCCTCACGAAAGGACCTTCCATGAAAGCCAATGCTTCTTCTGCTGCCCAGGGCGCCGGCCACGAGCGTCTGGTGCTCGATCAAAGCGGGTTGGACGCTGCCCGCCAGAGCCTCGATGACGGCGCCGTCACGCCCAGCTATGGGCCATGGCGCGACGACGTGGTCAAGCTGCTGAACGATGCGCTGGCCACTGAGCTGGTGTGCGTGCTGCGCTACAAGCGCCACCACTTCACCGCCAACGGCGTCGAATCGCCTGCAATTGCAGACGAATTCCTGGTGCATGCCAACGAAGAGTCAGGCCATGCCGATCGCATTGCAGAGCGCATCGTGCAACTCGGCGGTGAGCCGGACTTCGCGCCGAACCATCTTCAAGACCGCAGCCATGCAGCGTATGACGACTCGACCGATCTGCAATCGATGGTCCGCGCAAACCTGATTGCGGAGCGTATCGCCGTGGAGTCGTACCGTCAGATGATCGCCCTGATCGGCGACAAGGACCCGACAACGCGTCGGATGCTCGAAGACATCCTTTCGGATGAAGAAGAGCATGCGGACGAGTTGAAGGACTGGCTGAAGCACTGATATTCAACTCGGCGTGCAATTAAAAAGCCCGATGGATTCATCGGGCTTTTTTTCGTCTTGTTGGGGGGTGTTTATTTGCGCGTTTAAATCCGGCTGGATTTTCTTCGGCATCTAATTCCCATTTCTGCAAAGCAAAAAACCCCAGTCATTGCTGACTGGGGTTTTCTGGGCTGTAAGAGCCTGACGATGACCTACTTTCACACGGGAACCCGCACTATCATCGGCGCTGAGTCGTTTCACTGTCCTGTTCGG